>JAZTWO010000062.1:0-1848 GCA_045635885.1 Eubacteriales bacterium
AGCAGGGGACTGAAAATCCCCGTGTCGTTGGTTCGATTCCGACCGGAGGCACCATAAATATGCGGATTTAGCTCATTTGGTAGAGCGTCGCCTTGCCAAGGCGAAGGTGGCGGGTTCGAGCCCCGTAATCCGCTCCATAAAAATAAAGGACATCCTTTTGGATGTCCTTTATTTTTATCGCACCGACTATGTGTGCGAAGAGCCCGCGCAAACCAAAGGTTTGCAACGGGCAAGTTTTCGTCCTCGCTTGCGAGGTGGAGGCGTGAGCCGACAAGAAAATCTTGGTTGTTTGTTGCTTGCAACAAACTATCTCGAGCCCCGTAAGAAATATATCGAAGCGAGTAGCGGGCGAACTTTTCGTCTTTTGCTCGCAAAAGTGATGGCATAAGCCATCAAGAAAATTCGCTTGTTTGCCACTTGTGGCAAACTATGTCGAGCCCGAGTTGTTAGCACAATCAATATGGTGGGAAATGTGCGAATAACCCGCGCAAACCGTAGGTTTGCAAAGGGCAAGTTTGTGCCTTTGCTTGCAAAGTGATGGCATAAGCCATCAAACAAACTTAGCTTTATGTTGCTTTAGCAACATAAAAGTTAGAGCATACCGTTTTTTATAGCGCCACAATAGTGGTGCTTTTTTATTGCACCGACTTGCGAAGTGCGATAAGATTATACCGTAATCTTCATTTCCCGGCATTTTGAATCGGAATATCCCCCACACCTTGATTTTGTTTCAACGTTGTGATATAATACCAATATAATTCATTCGCAGAAGCAAAAGAGGTTAGATATATGCAAAAACGAAGTTATTTTTCAATTTACATTGCCATAGCAATATTAGTTGCCCTCACGGTTTGTGGCTCTATTTGGGATTTTGAAATTGCAAACGCAATCTTTACAGGACAAACACCTTCGGAAAATATTTTTGGAATAATATTTTCATATATTGGGGTAATTCCGACCTTTGTCGGCTGGAGTTTTCTTGGCGCAAGTATTTTTCATCTTTCAAAAAAGCAGATAGAGGATACTAAAAAAAGACGTTGGTTAAAGGGCTTCGGCATTCTTCTTTTCGTGCTTTCCTTCTTCTATTTCTGTAACACGCTTTACATGGCTAATTCGAATGCTTTCAAGGTTAATTTTTTCGTTGCTTACTCTATCGGAATTGCTACTATTACAGCGGCATGGTATCTTGGATACAAGCTATCCCAAAAAAGCGAGAATGGTGAGCTTTTGAAAAAGGTGCTTTTCTTGGCGATAGTGAGCCTTGTCACCCTGATTATTATCAGCGCCACAAAGGAAATTATGTGCAGGCCTCGATTTAGATTTGTTCTTTCAACCAACAATGCCGACTACTTTAGAAATTGGTGGCAAAGTGGCAGATCGATTAAAGAAAATCTTGCCGCAAACTCCGTAACCGACGAGTTTTCGTCATTGCCCTCGGGACATTCCGCATACTCAATGTTTGCAATATTTATATTCCCTGCCCTTGCGGACTACGTTAGCAAACTTAAAAAATACAAGTCTCTTCTTTTTGTTTTTGGATTTGTTTGGTGGGAGGCAACCGCTCTCTCCCACATGACTATCGGGGCGCATTATCTTACCGATGTCACAATTGCGGGATTGGTTACAATACTCTCTTATGCAATCATTAGCAATGCACGAAAAATTTATTTGAAGCAAAAAAACTAAACGATATTTAATTATTTGCAATCCGTGAGCCGAAGGCTCGCTTCATAGGGCGAAGCCCTGCTTCATGAGTTGCTTCGCAACTCGCTTCATGCACTTTTGTGCGCTTCGTTTCCAAACTCTCATATTTTAATGAAGCATTCGCTTCGCGAATACGAAGCGGTG
>JAZTWO010000063.1:0-19812 GCA_045635885.1 Eubacteriales bacterium
GAAGTGATTTCACACGAATATGAAAATCAGTCTGAAGAAAAAATCAATTACGAAGACGAATGTTACGAAGATGAATACTACGACGAATACTATCAGAAAATTTGCGATATTCTTTTAAAAAATTTGGTTGTAATTAAATAGAAGAAATAAAATATTAAGAAATATATCAATATTATTAATGATATTGATGGTTTTGTTTACGAAGATTATACTTGTTGTGAATAAAAATATCCCCCGACAGTGTCGGGGGATTTGTTTTATTATTTTGCGTTAAGTTCACGTTCAAGCCACACAAGACCCAATGAGAATGCGTCGTAAAGGCCTGTTTTTTCGCCCTGCTTAAGAATTTTATTGGGATCGTTTGAATCGATTATCTGAATAAAAATCTTTTCGGGAAGATCTTCGCCTGTTGCTTCATCCTTTTGATAGGACATGATTTCAAGAAGCAAGAAGCATTTTTCGGTCTTATCGCCATAGCAGATTGTGTTACCCTCACGAACCAAGGGTTTATCTTTATATTCCAAATATTTTCCTTGTACAAGTTCCATATAAGTTTCCTCCTAAATATTTATCAATTAAGTATATCACAAATTTGTTGATAAGTCAAGTATTATCGCTTTTTTACTATTTTGGTTGATTTTGATGTTTTTGTAATAACGGTGTTTTCGTCTTCGGGAGCGACGGGCTCTTCACGCATTTTTTTAATTACCTGCGCAGGTGTTTTTGAATTGAAAATTGCAGAGCCGGCAACAATTACGTTTGCGCCTGCTTCAACGGCAAGGTGAGCGTTATGCTCGTTAATGCCACCGTCGACCTCGATGTCAATATTAATATTATTTGCCTTGGCATACTCTCTGATTTTGCGCACCTTTGTGAGTGTTTCGGGAATCATTTTCTGACCGCCAAAGCCGGGCTCAACGGTCATAACAAGCACCATGTCAACCAAATTGAGATAGGGAATTACCACCTCATAGGGAGTGTCGGGAGATATTGCAAGACCAACCCTCATATCATGGTCTTTAATTTTCATAATAGCATCCTTAGGACGTGATGTGCTTTCATAGTGAATTGTGATGCAGTCTGCGCCTGCATTAACAAAATTCTTTATATATCTTTGGGGATTTTTTATCATAAGATGCACGTCAAAACAGAGCTTTGTCTTTTTTCTTATAGACTCAATAACGGGTGGTCCAAAGCTGATATTTGGAACAAACACGCCGTCCATAACGTCAAGATGTAAATAGTTTGCACCCGCTTGGCGTACCTTTTCTATTTCCTTTTCAAGATTGGCAAAGTCTGCCGCAAGAAGTGATGGTGCTATGTAAATCATAATCAATCTCCTTTTGTTTGTGAAATTTTATGTCGAATGGTATTTATTTTGCATAATATATTAGTGAAATTTGGCATCAAAATTTGCGAATAAGACGTGTATTTTCTTGGATGTGTACTTTTTATAATTTCGTGAATTTTGGTGCTTATTTTTTATATACAAGGCATACTGCATGTGCGGCTATGCCTTTTTCTTCGCCTGTGAATCCGAGCTTTTCCTCGGTGGTGGCTTTAACGCTTATTTTGTCAAGCTCAACCTCGAGCGCACGGGCAATGTTAAGTCGCATTTGGGGAATGAATGGTGCAAGCTTTGGGGCTTGGGCAAGGACGGTTGCGTCAATGTTGCCGACCTCATATCCCTCACGTTTTACAAGCTCATAAACGCATGCCAAAAGCTCCAAGCTATCAGCCCCCTTATACTGCTCGTCGGTGTCGGGAAAGTGCTTTCCAATATCGCCAAGAGCGAGTGCGCCAAGTAGGGAATCGCTTATCGCATGCAAAAGAACGTCTGCATCAGAATGTCCCAAAAGTCCTAAATGATGGGGAATATTCACACCGCCAATAATAAGCTCTCTGCCTTCAACAAGGCGGTGAACGTCATATCCGTGACCAATTCTCATATTCATTTGGCTTCCTCCCTTGATTTAAGAATTGCAAGCGCTAAAGGAATGTCCTCTTTTGTTGTTATTTTAAGATTGTTTCTACCGCATTCAATAAGCTTGATTTTTGCGCCTAAGTTTTCAACAAGCGAGTTATCGTCGGTAACTTCAAGACCGTCTGCCTCTGCTTTAAGTAAAGCAAGTTCGTAAACGTCACGCTTAAACACCTGCGGAGTTTGGGCAAGCCAAACGTGATTGCGGTTTGCAGAAGAATCGATATAAAGATTCTTTCCGTTTGTGATTTTAATCGAGTCAATTGCTCGGGTGGCAGCGGTTGCACCGCCGACCTTATATGCCGCACTACAAACACTTTCAATTTGTTCGGGAGTGATAAGACAACGAGCGCCATCGTGAATTGCAACGAATTTCGCATTCTTGCTAACCACACTAAATCCGTTTTTAACGGACTCTTGACGAGTTGCTCCGCCACTGACAAGCTTGATTGAAGTTTTGAATCTGTATTTTTCGTTGAATTCCTTATAAAGATGAAATTCCTCTTTTTTGGCAACCACAACAATTTCATTGATGTGCTCGCACTGATCAAATGCCATTATTGTGCGTGCGACAACGGGAATGTTGTCAAGAAGTATCATCTGCTTTGAAACTCCGTCGCCCATTCTTGTGGAGTTGCCCGAAGCAACTATTATTGCGCTTGTGGGCTGAATTCTATCCTTTTTGCCCGTAATCGCACGAACAACGTCCGTTATTTTGTGAATAATATTGCCCATACGGGACTCCTTTCTAAATGAATTGATAGAAATAAGAATGAAATTTTACTTGGGTAAATTTCCGTTCTCTATATCTTCGATAAGGGATAATCTTTTAATATGTCTATCGCCCTCGAATTCAGAATTGACAAAATTTTCAACAAGGTCGATGGCAAGTCCTGCGCCAACAACACGAGCGCCAAGACAAAGAACGTTTGCATTGTTGTGAAGACGTGTGAGACGAGCAGAGAAGGTATCTGAGCAGCAAGCGGCACGAATGCCCTTGTGCTTGTTTGCAGCCATACTCATTCCAATTCCCGTGCCACACACAAGAATGCCGAGTTCTGCCTCACCATTTTGAATTTTTGCGCAAAGGCGACTTGCAAAAATGGGGTAATCACAACTATCGGCACTGTTTGTTCCAACGTCGATAACGTCAAACCCCTTTGCTTCAAGATGCGCTTTGATTGTATTTTTAAGTTCAAATCCGCCGTGGTCAGCTCCAAGTACAATAGTTTTCATAATTAATTAACCTTTCTTTTCCGCTTCAAGTTTTTCAAGTCTTTCACGTTCTGCTTGTGAGGCACGAAGGTAGATGGGGGACAATTCAATGTCAGTTGTCAAAAGCTCTTGTCGAGCAGATTCAAGTGCGCAAAGTGCAACCGAATATGCGCTTTGATATTGATGAATCAAAGGCGTATTTTCTGTTTTTACCTTTGTGAATGCTTTTTTGGCAATATCATATCCGTCGCCACAAAGATAAATCTTTTTGTCTGCATAGTTTTTAAGTTCTTCTTCAAGGTCAAAAACTGAAATCAATCTATCCTCACAAAGACGAGTGAGATTGCCGTTTTCACAAAGGAAAAGCGTATTGTAAAGTTGATTTCTTCTTGCGTTCATAACGGGGCAAATTATCCCGTTTGCATAAACAAGATTGTGTGCAAGCGCATCAAGAGAGGATACGGGGGCGCAGGGCTTGTTTTTATTGAATGCAAGTCCTTTTATTGTCGCAGCTCCGATTCTTACTCCGGTAAAAGAGCCGGGACCTGCAGAGCAAGCGAAAAGGTCAATATCGTCAACAGTGAGCTTTAATACCTTGAGCGATGCCTCAATCATAGGGAGCAAGGTCTCACTGTGAGTGTTACCGTTGTTTATTGTAAACTGTGCAAGGAGCTTTTCTTCCTCACAAATAGCAACTGTTGATACAATTGCAGTTGAATCAAGAGATAAAATTTTCATAAAAATCTCCGTTTTTTATTTAATTTCTATTTTTATCAGTCTTGTGTCGGGTTTTTCAAGGTCGATTTTTGAAATCTCAACATTAATATGCTCATCAGGAATGGCATAGGGGATATTTTCGCTCCACTCGACAAGGCAGATTGAACCGTCATCAAGGTAATCATAGTAACCGATTGAATATAGGTCATCTTCGTCAGTTATTCGATACATATCAAAGTGAAACACCCTTCTGCCGCCCTTTGTGGGATATTCATTTACAAGGGCGAAGGTTGGTGAGCGAACAAGTGCGTTGGGTGAAAATACCTTAGTAAAACCACGCACAAAGGCTGTTTTTCCAACGCCCAAATCACCGTAAAGAGCCACAAAAGAGGGAAGTGTGGGGGCGTTTTGAAGAAGCTTGGCAAGTTCAAAGCCAACGTTTTCAGTTTCCTCTGGTGAATTGGTAATAATTTCTTTCAAAATTGCCATTATTTCTTTTTTGCAACCTCGGTGAATTTCTTTTTTGTTCCGTCGGGATACTGAACAACTGTGCTTTCAAGCTGAGCGCCAAATGAAGCACGAATTTCAGCAACGTATTCCATTCTAAGTGCGTGTTGTTCTGCCTTTTCTTCTTCGCTGAGTTCACGAACCTTTTGCTCGTGAGCGTAATATTTTATTTTATCAAGCTTTGCTTTTTCCATTTTAACTCCTAATTAATCAGTAAATGAGTACATTTTGTAAAGGTCGGAATAAAGTCCGCCTTTTTCCATAAGTTCCTTGTGAGTTCCACTTTCCTCAATTCCTTTTTTGGTGAGAACAAGAATTCTATCGGCATTCTTAATAGTTGTTAATCGGTGAGCAACTGTAAACGTTGTTCTGCCCTTAGCGAGTTTTTCAAGGGACTGTTGAATGAGATATTCGCTTTCGTTATCAAGTGCACTTGTTGCCTCGTCAAGAATGAGGATTGGTGGGTTTTTAAGGAATACACGGGCGATTGAAATTCTCTGCTTTTGACCACCGGAAAGCTTAACACCACGTTCACCAACGTATGTGTCATATCCATCGGGAAGAGTGAGAATAAACTCGTGCGCACCGGCAAGCTTTGCCGCCTCGATAATTTCCTCTTCGGTGCAATCGGGTTTTCCGTATGCGATATTTTCTTTAACACTGCCTGAGAAAAGGTAAACGTCCTGCTGAACGATACCGATATGCTCACGAAGTGATTTTTGTGTGATTTCTTTTATATCTTTTCCGTCAATCAATATTCTACCATTTGTTGCCTCATAGAAACGGGGAATGAGGGCACAAATGGTTGTTTTACCACCGCCACTTGGACCAACAAGAGCAATGTTTTCTCCTGCTTTAACGTGAAGATCGAGCTTGCAAAGAACGTTTCTTTCTGTTCCGCTATAACGGAATGTAAGGTTTTCAAAAGTGATGTCACCCCTAACCTTTTCAATTGTTTGGGCACCCTCAGAGTCCTCGATATCGGGGTCAATGTCCATAATCTCGCAAAAGCGCTCGATACCCGTCATTCCACGTTGGAACTGTTCTGTAAATTCAACAAGGCGACGAATTGAGTTGAGAAGCATGCTTGCAAAAAGCATAAATGCGATAAAGTCCGCACTGCTGATTTTACCATCTGCAAGGAAAAATGCCCCTGCAACCACAACGATTATGTAAAGTGCACCGTCAAAGAATCTTGTTGAGCTTTGGAATGCACCCATATATTTGTAAACCTTTTTCTTAACAGAGAGAAAGCTTGAATTGCTCTTTTCAAACTTTTTGATTTCAGTATCCTCGTTAGCAAAGGATTTAACCTCGTGAATACCGAGCAAACTGTCCTCAACCTGTGAGTTAAGTTCGCCAACGATTTTGCGGCTTTCTTTAAAGCCCTCTTTCATCTTTGTTCTGAAACGAGTCATGCAAATAATCATAAAGGGAACAATTGCAAAGATGAGGAGCGTTAAGGGAACGTTGATTGTGCAAAGAATTGCAAAGGATGCGATAATTTTGATGCCTGCAATAAAGAATTCTTCAGGGCAGTGGTGAGCAAATTCCGTCACGTCAAAAAGGTCGCTTGTAATTCTTGACATCAAAGTGCCGATTTTTGTGTTGTCGTAGTATGAAAAAGAGAGCTTTTGAAGATGAGAGAAGAAATCTCTTCTCATATCAGTTTCAATTTTTGTGCCCATAACGTGACCTGTAGATGCCATATAGTAATATGCCGCAGTATCGATAAGTCGAAGCACAAGGTATATCATACCGCAAGTTAAAATGAACTTGGGCGTGAGCGAAGCTACGTCAGTTTCGGCTCTGCCTGTGATTTCACGGGCAATAAGGGGGAGTACAATTTCAACCACCGTTGTGAGCGAAGCACAAAGAAGGTCGAACACTAATATCCACTTGTATTTTTTATAATAGGGCAAAAATCTTGATAATAATTCACCCTTTTTCTTTTTATTTACTGCCATTTGTTTAATTTCCTTTATTTTTACTCTTAATTATATTAGTATATCATATATTTAATAAAAATTAAAGGGGTTTTTGAAAAAATGTTTAAATTTTGGCATATAAATAAAAAAACAGAGCAAGAATTAACTTGCTCTGTTTGTGAAAATATCAAATCAAGAAATAGCAAGCGAGCGCAATAAGAGCCGCCTGAAGAATCATGATTAAGGGAATACCAATCATAAATTTCTTATGTTGAGTTTTGTGTCTGATTACATGCATTGTTGTGTACATTGCAACAGAGCCACCGATTGCGGACCAGATAAGAAGAGTTGCCTCGGGAATTCTGCGTTTGCCTGTGCCTGCAATCTTTTTATCGTACATAGTAACGATTATAGAAATGAGTGAAACAACCAAAACATATAATACAATTGCTACTAAAACGGGGTATTTTGTTAATATATCCATCATAATAAATACTCCTTTAAAATTTTATTTTTTGGGGAAAGAGTCCTTAAGACCAACAACACGATTGAAAGTGTTTTCGTATTTAGAGTCCTTGCAATAGTAACCGTCACGAACAAACTGGAACTTGTCACCTGCA
This sequence comes from Eubacteriales bacterium, assembly GCA_045635885.1. Lineage (GTDB taxonomy): Bacteria > Bacillota > Clostridia > Oscillospirales > CAG-272 > RGIG4608. Next base: position 6,969 of record JAZTWO010000063.1, read on the forward strand.
GCCGCTTCAAGAAGGCAGGGTTCAACCTTACAATGCTCAACCTTGATAAGAGAATTGGGGTTGAGATAATCGTTGTATGTCTTATCCTCGGGAATATCGTTTGTGTTCTCGATTGTAAAGAGATTATCGTAAAGCATCAATGTTGCCTCTTCACAATATGTTGCAGAGAGCCAGTGGATTGTACCCTTAATCTTTCTGCCGTCAACGGGCATACCGTTTCTTGTTTCAAGGTCGGCAGTGCAGTGGATTTCCTTGACTGTTCCGTCCTCGTTTTTGATGATTTCGTTGCATTTAACGATGTAAGCACCCATCAAACGAACCTCGCCCTCGGGCTTCATGCGGAAGAATTTTGGAGGTGGAACTTCTGCAAAGTCGCTTTCGTCGATGTAGAGTTCACGAGTGAAGGCAACCTCTCTTGTTCCTGCGCCTTCAACTGAAGGATTATTGGGAACTTCGAAATATTCAACCTTATCCTCGGGATAGTTGGTTACAACCACCTTTATGGGATTTTTAACGCAAATTCTTCTGCTTGCGGTTGCGTTGAGCTCTTCACGAATGCAATGCTCAAGCATTTCAATGTCAACAAGGGAGTTTGCCTTTGCAACGCCTGCGCTTCTTACAAAATTGAAGATTGAAGAGGGAGTGTAACCACGTCTGCGAAGTGCGCAGATTGTGGGAAGACGGGGGTCATCCCAACCGTCAACCATATTGTTTTCAACAAGGTAACGAAGGTATCTCTTGCTCATTACTGTGTGAGTAACGTTAAGACGAGCAAATTCTCTCTGCTTGGGATTGGGTTTGTTGTCAATGCCAATATTGTTGATTACCCACTCGTAAAGGGGACGGTGGTTTTCAAATTCAAGTGAGCAAAGTGAATATGTGATGCCCTCAAGTGCGTCCTGAATGGGATGCGCATAGTCATAAAGGGGATAGATGCACCACTTATCGCCCTGACGGTGATGGCTTGTGTGAACAATTCTATAGATTGCGGGGTCACGCATATTGAAGTTGGGGGATGCCATATCGATTTTTGCACGGAGCGTGCGTGTTCCGTCTGCAAATTCACCGTTCTTCATTCTTTCAAACAAATCAAGGTTTTCTTCAACACTGCGGTTACGGTAGGGGCTTTCTTTACCGGGCTGTGTAAGTGTGCCACGGTATTCTCTCATTTCGTCGGCAGAAAGGTCGCAAACATACGCCTTTCCGTCCTTGATGAGCTTGATTGCAAATTCATAGCACTTTTCAAAATAGTCGGAGCCGTAATAAATTCCACCGTTGGGGATTGCACCGAGCCAATGAAGGTCCTCATAAATGGATTCAACGTATTCGTTATCCTCTTTGGCAGGATTTGTGTCATCATAACGGAGGTTAAACTTTCCACCGTACTTTTTAGCGGTTTCATAGTTAATCATAATCGCCTTTGCAGAGCCGATGTGGAGGTATCCGTTGGGCTCGGGAGGGAAGCGAGTTATGATTTTTATATCGGGATTTTCAGCCAAATCCGCATCAATTATATCGTGTATAAAGTTGGAGCTTATTTCTTCCATAACAGTTCTCCTTTAATTAAAATTTATTGAGCATAGAGTCAATTCTTGCAATGGTTTCATCATAGCCGATGATTTGCATTACTGTGTAGAGGTCGGGGGCATTTGTTTTGCCTGTTACCGCAACACGAATGAACATTGAAACGTCTGCAACGTTGCCGCCAAAGTTTTCGGGATTTGCCTTAAATTCCTTCATATCTGCAGCAAAGCCGATTTCGGTTGCGATGGTTTTAATCTTTTCAAACCAAGTGTTCATATCGTCAGAGTAGTCATAGTTTGTCTTGAAGAGCTCAAGGGATTTCTTAATGTCCTCGCACTTAAAGTTTTCGGGATATTCCTCTTTAATCTCAAAGAGAGGAGCAAAGAAGAAGCCCATATAATCTTTTGCGTCGGACCATTTTGCAAGGTCTTTTCTTGGCTTTTTGCCACCACGACCGATTGCAAGAATCTGCTTTGACATTTCTTCGTTTTCACGAAGGAGGGTTGCAAATTCAACGTCGAATTCATTTGCCCAGTCCACAAGACGCTCATAAACTGTGTCGGCATCCATTCGGGAGATTACGTTCTTTGAAACGTCTGTGAGCTTATTAATATCGTAAAGACAACCGGAGCTTGACATCTTCTTTAAAGAGAAGGGGAAGTCGGTGTATTTTTTGTCGGGGTTTTGCGCGTGCCAGTCCTCATAGTTGGAGTTAAGGAGTGTCATAACGTATTCAACAACGCAGTCCTTGTCATAACCAAGCTCACGATAATATTCCATATTAGAACCAAGGTCACGCTTTGAGAATTTCTTCTTTGAGCCGTTTTCACCCATCTGCATAATGGGGGAGATGTGCGCATATTTGGGAAGCTTAAATCCAAGGAAACGGAAAAGCATGATATGACGGGACAAGCTTGCATACCATTCGTCACCACGAATAACGTGTGTTGTGCCCATCAAGTGATCGTCAACTGCGTGTGCAAAGTGGTAAGAGGGAACTCCATCACTCTTAAGAAGAACTTCGTCGCGGTCGTTTTCGGGCAATTCACGGTCGCCTTTTATAAGGTCTGTGAATTTAATCTTCTTGTCGGGGTCACCGTCAGAGAGCATACGAAGAACGAAGGGGTCGCCTGCTTCAAGATGTGCCTTAACCTCGTCAATTGTGAAGTTACGGTTTTTAAGCATTTCTTCTCTCTGCTCGCCATTGTCCTCGTGCCAGTCCTTTGACTTAACCTCTGCCTTTTTGTCAACTGAGTTGAGTGCTTCAAGCTCTTCTTTTGTTGTGAAAACAGGATATGCCTTGCCTTCTTCAACGAGTTTTTTAGCAAAAACGTGATAGATGTCAACTCTGTTTGATTGCTTATAAGGACCGTAGTTACCACAGTCGGTGAGGTTTCCGTTTTCGTCAAGGATTGCACCCTCGTCGAAAGTGATTCCGTAATAGTTAAACGTTTTAATAAGACTTTCTGCCGCACCTGCAACCTCACGCTTTGCGTCGGTGTCTTCAATTCTGAGGTAGAAAACGCCACCGCTCTGGTGAGCAAGACGCTCGCCAACGAGTGTGGGGAAAAGTCCGCCAAAGTGAACAAAACCTGTGGGGCTGGGAGCAAAACGAGTTACCTTTGCACCTTCAGGCAACTGACGTGCAGGGTACATTGCTTCAACTTCCTCGGGAGTTTTTGTTACGTTGGGAAAAAGTAAATCTGCTAAAAGCTTGTAATCCATAATTTTATTAAATCCTTTCGGTTATATATCAAAATAATATTTCAATTTTTCGGTTGCTTGTCGCAAGGTGGAGCTTTCTCCGTGACCGCAATAGATCCAACGGTTTTCACTCTCTGCCATTTTGATAAGCATTTGAAGTGAGGTTTTAAGCGCATTCACATCGCCACCGTAGAGGTCGTATCTGCCAAAACCTTGTGCAAAAATTGTGTCACCGCTAATAAGGGAGTCACCCGTATCGTAGCACACGGAACCCTTTGTGTGACCGGGGGTGTGCAAAACCGTGATTTTTTCGTCGCCCAAAGCAATAACGTCGCCATCCTTAAGTAAAACGCCCGCCTTTTCAATGGCAAAATCGTTTCCGGTAAAAGTGCGATAGGCATTTTTGTCGGAATCGGTGAGCATCTCGTCGTCAAGCTCGTGAACGTAAAGCGGAGCACCGGTTGCCTCTCTTAATTCGTTCGCCCTCCAAATGTGGTCGAAATGACCGTGAGTTAAAAGAATGCCTTTAAGGGATAGCTTGCGTTCCTCAAGAGCCTTAAGTATTTTCTTTTCTGAAATCGACGGATCAACCACAAATGCCTCTTTTCCGTTATGAACAATGTAGCAATTCGAGGTAAATCCAATCGTAGGCAGGGAAATTATCTCCATAAAGCCCTCCAAATTAGAATAATCATAATATTATAACACAAAAAAATCGAATTATCAATAGCGATTAATTAAATATGTAATTATTTTTGAATATTTTCTGCAATTTTTCCGCCTCGCCTTCAAATTTTGATTTGTCGGGGAGATTGATATAACCCATTGTTTGTGGTCCACGCAAGATTCTTCGGTCGCAAGCTCCCTCAAGAATGACGCGTGGGTTCAATGTTTGCAAGGGTTCCGCGCGTCATCCTCGAGCGTAAGCGAAGGATCTTGCGCGGCAGGTGAACGAAGAATTTTTGCCATTTTGCTTCAACTACCCCCCATAAATCCCAATTTTTGCACTTAAAATCATCAAAACGAATAAGCATTGTGAAAAATATACAAAAATCGCGTCCGAATTTCTACATTCGGTGTTGACAAATATCAAAAAAACTCTTGAAAAATAAAGAAAAAATGTGTATAATAGATGACAAGATGGAAAATAATTGCCCGAAATATTAATTTTGGTTAATAATTTAGCATTTTACATACTAATTTGAAAGGGCTCGGCAAAAGTCGAGCAAGGTAAATTCCTATGCAAAACATTGAAACAAAAAGAATCAGAAACTTAGCGCTCCTTGGCCATAGCGGCAGCGGTAAGACTTCTCTCGCAGAGGCGATGCTTCACATAGCAGGCGCATCTGACAGATTCGGTAACGTTACTGACGGTACAACCGTTTGTGACTATGATCCTGAAGAAATTAAGCGTGGCTTTTCACTTGCATCAAAGGTAGCTCCTTTTATGTGGAAGAACACAAAAATTAACGTTCTTGACACACCCGGCTTCCTTGATTTCGTTGGTGAAGTTAAGCAGGCACTCAGAGTTGCAGACGCAGCTCTCATTCTTGTTGACGGTAAGGCAGGTATCGAAGTTGGTACAGAGCTTGCTTGGGACTATGCACAAGAAACAGGACTTCCCACAGCGTTCTTTATTAATAAATTTGATGACAACGAAGCAAGATTTGGTAGAGTTCTTGACTCCCTTCATGAAAAATTCGGTAAAAACATTTGTCCTTTGACCATTCCCATGGTTCAGGACGGTGTAGTTGTTGGTGCTATCGACCTTATTAAGCAGGAAGCTCACGTGTTTAATAACAAGGGTCAGCACTCCATTCAGCCCGTTCCCGCAGAAAGCGTTGAGGCAATGGAAAAATACCGTGACATGCTTATGGAAGCGGTTGCTACAACTGATGAAGATTTGATGATGAAGTATTTCGAGGGTGAAGAAATCACACCTATGGAAGCACTTAACGCAGTTCACGAGGGCGTTATCCACGGTGATATCGTTCCTGTTCTTTGTGGCGCTGCAACAAAGCTTTGGGGTGTTTGGTCACTCCTTGACGTTATCGACGAATCCTTCCCAAGACACACTGCAAAGGGAAGCGAAGCTCTTGAAAACGGTGGTTCAAAGGAAATTGAAACAGAAGGCGAAACAGCTCTCTTCGTATTCAAGACAGTATCTGACCCATTCGTTGGTAAGATGTCCTTCTTCAAGGTTATGAACGGTACACTTCGTAAGGATATGCTCCTTAAGAACACAACAACTGATACAAACGAAAAGATGTCCCATATCTATATCATTAAGGGTAAGACACAGACAGAGGTTGACACACTTTGCTGTGGTGATATTGGTATGACAGCTAAGCTTGCTAATACAAATACAGGTGATACACTTGCTTGGAATAGCGATATTCACTATGCAAGAACAACATATCCCGAGCCCTTTATGGCTCAGTCAATTTCTCCTCTTTCCAAGGGTGATGAAGATAAGATTTCTCTTGGTGTAACAAAGCTTTGTGAAGAGGATAAGACAATTAAGTTTGAAAACAATCCCGAAACACATCAGCTCGTTCTTTACGGTATGGGTGATATGCACATTTCCGTTATCGAAGCGAAGCTTAAATCAAGATTTGGCGTATCCGTTAAGCTTGACGTTCCTAAGATTGCATACCGTGAAATGATTACAAAGAGAGTTCAGGTTCAGGGTAAACATAAGAAGCAGTCCGGTGGTCACGGTCAGTACGGTGACGTTAAGATTGAATTCTTCCCCGGTGAAGAAGAAGGTCTTACATTTACAGAGTCCACTGTTGGTGGTTCAGTTCCTAAGAACTTCCATCCCGCAGTTCAGAAGGGTCTTGAAGATTCTATGAAACGTGGTGTTTACGGTTATCCCGTAATCAAGCTTGCAGCTAACCTCTTTGATGGTTCTTACCACGACGTTGACTCTAACGAAATGTCATTTAAGATGGCTGCATCTCTTGCTTATAAAGAGTGCATGAAGCTTGCTAACCCCGTTCTTCTTGAACCCGTTGGCGACCTTGCAGTTACAGTTCCCGAATCTTACGTTGGTGACGTTATGTCCAACCTTAACAAGAGACGTGGTAGCGTTATGGGTATGGATCCCGCTGAAAAGCGTGGTTATACAACAATCAACGCAACAATTCCTAAGGCAGAAATCCTTGATTATACAATTACTCTTCGTGCTATGACACAGGGTAGAGGTAGCTTTACATTTGTAGAAACAGGTTATGAACAGGTTCCTATGAATATCGCTATGAAGATTAAGGAAGAAAACGCTGTAGCAGAGGAATAATTAATTTAAACGGCAACGATTGCAAGATTTCCTCCTTGCAATCACAGCAGGCGAAGAATACTCTTCGCCTGCATTTTTTCTTTGTAACCATACAAAAAACCAAAGGCACTCAAAACTGAGTGCCTTTAGTTTTTATGGGATTATTTACCTGTAGTAAAGTTATAATCGTTATAGATTTTACCGTCATCAGTGATAACAGCAAGAGCGCAGCCCTTAAGACCCTTTGCATTCCAGTCGCAAAGAGCGAGTTCAACTGTAAGAGTCACCTCGTTTTCACCCTCTGCGAAAAGGGCACCGAGCCAAGAATACTGACCTGCATTACCTGAGTAGAGAAGCACGTCGCCAACACTGTATGTGGTGGAATAAGCAGTAACTTTTCTTGTAACCTTTGCTGTGATTACGTAAACGAGAGTAGTTGCCTCTGCGCTATCGGAAACAGCCTTGATATCAGCCATAGTAGCATCCTTAATAAAGGATTCGGTTGAATATTCGTGCTTGCCGTAATAGTTTGCAACGATAGTTGCACTATCGATACAAATCTGACCTGCGCCGTCCTTGGTTACGGATCTTGTGCCTTCGATAACTACCTTTTGACCAATAGCAAGTCCTTCGAACACGTCTGCATCCACTCTTACGGGGATAGCGCCTGTTTCGTCGATAAGATAGAAACCGCTTTGGTTAGCAAGGGAAGGACCGATGATGCCTTCAACCTTAATGACTTCACCAACGGGAGAGTCAATTGCTTCTTTTACTGTAAGGCCTTCGCTTGTAACGGGAGCATCCACTGTGATTTCAACTGTTGTTGAATATGTATATTCACCGTAAGTACCTGTGATAGTAATTGTGGCAGTACCGTTGTTCTTGCAATTAAGAATTGTTTTTCCGTCTTCTTCTGCAAAATAAACTACGTTTTCATTGCTTGAAGAGTAAGAAAGTGTAGCGTTTTCAAAGCCGAGAAGCTCACTTGAAACGCTTGTTACAAGCTCAAGAAGGGGATTGCCTGTGTATGTTGAAAGGAACTGACCAACACCGTAATATTCAACGATATGCTCAGGAGCATTTGAAACGTCGAATACAAATCCTTCGTCATAAACCGCAATGGGAAGGAATCTGAAATAGCAATCTGTAGCGGTTGATTTTGCGTTCATGGGAGAGAGATAAACTGTGCAAATCTTACCGTCGAATTTGTCAAGCCAAGCAAAGTCGGAACCATTGCACTGTGTGTATGTATATGCGCCTGTGTCACCGTCAAGGTCGAAGAAGTAGTAGTTAACAAAGCCGCTTCCGGGAACCTTTTTAACAAGGGCAGTTGTTTTGTAAACAGTTGTTGTAACGTTTTCAGTTACGGGAATTTCAAGAATTTCCTTAACTGTCATTTCTTCGCACCAAGAGAAGTCGATTTCGTTTGTAGCATTATCGTTTTCATAAAGAGTAGCATCAGAAATCTGGCAGCAACCCTTGTAACCGAATTTGTTTGCATTATTTGTTTCGTCAGCAAGAATCCAATAGTCCTTTGAACCAAGAACTGTAATCTTGTTGCCGATTGCAACCTGACCTGCAATGTCCGCATCGTAAACGTAAATGGAGTTTGTTCCGTCAACGAGGTAAACACCGCTTGGCTTCATACCGTTAGCGTATGTAATTCTTGCAACAATGCCGGTAACAGAAATTTTTGTGCCAAGAGCAGTCTCACGTGCGTCTGCAATTGTCATTGCTGTATATTCGGATGCATCAATATCTTCTTTGTTTGCCTTTTTGTAGTCAATAAGGCGAGCGTTCTTAACCTGAGGAGTACCGTTAAATGTATTAAGAGTACAATAAAGAAGAACCTCATCTCCCTTAACGGGCTTTGTGGGGAAGTCAGCATATCCAACGTCACCATCTTCACTATAAGTACCGTAAACGTAGATTTCGCCGGTTTCGTCGGCAATTGTCATTTCACCGTAAGCGGGATTGCTAACCTTTACGATAGTTGCACGAATGTAATATCTATCGCTGGGGGTGTTGCTTGTCTCTGCCATTGCAATTTCAATTGCTTCTGCAATTGTGATGATGTCATAAAGTCTGTCCCATTCGTCCTCGTCGGGATCGGGATCGGGAGTGGGATCATCATTGATGTCGGGGGTAGTGGCAGAGGTTGTTGTGGTTGTAGTGGTAGTGGTAGTGGTAGTTGACTCTTGAGTGGACTGTGTAGTTGATTCAACTGTGTCATCAAAATCAAGAGAGCAGCTTGTGATTGTGAGAGCAATTGTTACAAACACAAGCAAGATAGAAATGATTTGTGTAAACTTCATTTGCTAACTCCTTTAATAAAATAATTTGTACTTAAAGTACAATACTATTTTATTATTAATATGTTAAAAAATCAATAATAAATTTGTTTTTTTGAAAAAATTGTTGTATTTTGACATAAGAATATTGTTTTGTTATATTTAAATGTTCATTTTAAATAAAAAATTTTCATATTGACAATAGTATATTTAGGTGTTAAAATAAATAAAAGCACGTTGAAGGGGGAAAAATGAACTTTGAATATTATTTTTTAAAGCAAATAAATCGTCACCCCTCAATGCAATATCAAGATGCGGTGAAATTGTGTTATCAAGCGGCATTTGGTGCAGAGCATATTTTGTCAAATCTTGAATGTGCATACACTTATCTTGTTGCGGAATTTGATGCGGTTTCACCTACTGATGAGCCGATTTATGAGCAGATTTCGCCTTGCGTTGCAAGGGTAAATCTTGGTGCGTGGAAAAGGGAAGGACACTTGGCAGAAACTCTATTCGATTTGTTCAAAAGCTCTGCTTTTGTGATTGAAAATTCAAACGAAAAATTCGTTGATTTTCTCGATATAGCGGAGGGTGTGTTGAGCGAAAAAATGCCAGAATTTGACCGAATTGCGTGGGTAACATTCCTTGAAAATCACAAAAAGGCAGGAATGCCACCCGTCCACCATAGCGATTTTTACCGTGAAAATGAAAATCCACATTATCGAATAGTTAAAATTTCAGAATTGGAGAAGATATTATGACACTTAAATTATTCATTGAAGCAATATTGAAATTTGCGCTTGGAATTGTGCTTATCGGTGCACTCATCTTTCTTCCTGCGGGCACGTTGGCTTTTGTCGGCGGATGGTTATTAATGGGAATTCTTTTTGTTCCGATGTTTATTGCGGGAATTGTTATGATGGTGAAAAATCCATCGTTGCTTGCAAGCAGACTTGAAGCCAAGGAAAAAGAGAAAGAGCAGAGCTTAGTGGTGAAATTAAGCGGACTTATGTTCGTTGTGGGCTTTGTTCTTGCAGGTCTTGATTATAGATTCGGCTGGGTAAGATTGCCATTTGCAGTGAACGTTGTTGCGGCGGTAGTTTTCATTTTGGCTTATGTTATTTATGCCGAGGTTTTGCGAGAGAACACATATCTTTCAAGAACAATTAAGGTTGTTGAGGGGCAAAAGGTTATATCAACGGGGCTTTACGGCATAGTTCGCCACCCCATGTATTTTGCAACTATTTTGCTTTTTATGTCAATGCCCTTGGTGCTTGGCTCAATTGTTTCATTTGTTGTGTTTTTGGCTTATCCCTTTATCATAGCGGCTCGTATTAAAAACGAGGAAGAAGTACTTATGCGTGAGCTTGAGGGATATGGGAAATACAAAGAAAAGGTTAAATACAGAATGTTGCCATTTATTTGGTAAAAAGGAGTTTTACATATATGAATTTTTTGTTTGATTTGTACGGTACTTTGGCGGATATAAAGACCGATGAGGAACTGGAGTCCCTTTGGTTTGGATTCGCTTGGCTTTTAGGTGAAAGCGACGTTAAAAAGGTTAAGGATGAATACCACGCAATTTGCCAGAAGCACGCAGATGCAAGGGCGCACAAGTTTGTGGAATTTGACCTTTTGCTTGTTTTTGAAGAAATGCTTGAAAACCGTGGTGCAAACAAAGTGAAAGCACCCGAGCTTGCAAGGGAATTTCGCATTTTGTCAAGACAAAAGCTTCGTCTTTTCCCCTGCATTACGGAAATTCTTAAAGGGCTTAAAGAAAGAGGGGCAGGCGTTTATCTTGTGTCGAATGCACAGGCGTGCTTTACTAAGGATGAGCTCGACGAGCTTGGAATTACTCCACTTTTTGATGGGATTCTTATTTCAAGTGATGCGGGTGTTAAAAAGCCCTCTCCCGACATTTTCAGCGTTGCGTTCAATAAATTTTCGCTTAAAGCAGAGGATTGCTTCTATGTTGGAAACGACCTTCACGACGACGTGCTTGGTGCGAGTGGTGCAGGACTTAAAACTGTTTATATTGAAACCGAGCAGTCGGGAAAATATCCCGATTTGTGTGTTTCTCCCGATTATGTAGCGGCTAATCACGAAGAAATGAAAAATCTTTTGTTTACTTTGGCGGAGGCACAAAATGATAAGTGAAAAAGATTTACAACGTAGGGAGAGAATACTTAATGGCAGTCTTTTGACTGTTATTATCAGTATTTGCGCACCGATATTTCTTTATAATCTTTTCAATTCATTCTATGCAATAATCGACGCAGTTGTTGTGTCTAAAATCAATCCCACAAGTGTTAGTGCGGTGTCATCAATTTCGCAGATACAACACCTTCTTTCCTCGCTCGGCTCGGGACTTTCTGCCGGTGGCGGAATTTTGGTGGCGAGATATTTTGGTGCGGGGGATATGGAAAAGGCGAGATTTAATTCTAATCAAACCATATCAATTTCCACTATAGTTATTGCGCTTTTGCTGTGCATTTGCGTTCCTTTTGCGCTCCCAATAATGAAATTGTCGGGCGTGCCCGATGAACTTATAAGCATAGGCACGGGATATTTCATTGTGCAGGTAATTACCCTTGCGTTCGTGTTTTATAATAGCGTATTTATGGCAATGCAAAAGGCAAAGGGAAACACCAAAATTATGCTTTGGCTAAATATTTTAACAATGATTGTCAAGCTTTCACTTTCCTTGCTTTTCATTTGGGGAATGGGCAAGCGTGACATTGTTTGGGTGGCGGTTGCAACACTTATCGGTCAGGCGGTGATGTTTGCAATTTTGCTTTCGATGATGCTTAAAAAGGATAATGTTTTTATTATCAAGCTTGATGAATTTAGACTTGCCAAGGAATCGTGCAAAAAGATTTTGACAATATCGCTTCCGATTTTCCTTGGAAAATTTATTTTCTCGTTTGGCAAGGTGAGTATAAATGCTATGTGCAAGGCATATGGTCCGCTTGTCGTTGGTGCGCTTGGAGTTTCCAACAATATGTGCGGACTTGTAACCACCCCAATAAATTCGTTTGAAGAGGGAACATCAACAATTATTAGCCAAAATATTGGTGCAGGGAATGTGAAAAGAGCGATAAAAACGTTTAAATATTCTTTTGTTTTGGCAACCTCGCTTGGCATTGTTGGATATATTCTTGTTCGCTTTGTTTGTCAGGATGCAATAATTAATCTCTATAACCAAAACGAGCTTGCAACGGATACTGCGCAATTTTTGGCATTGATTAAGAGCATAAACAGATATGATTCACTCTCCATTTTGGCGCTTGCGGTCAATTCTGCGGTTCTTGGTGTGCTTTATGGATTTGGACAAACAAAGCTCACAATGGTGCTTAATATCAGTAGAGTTTTTGTATTTCGCATTCCTGTTTTGTGGTATTTGCAAACGTTCCATAAAGAAATTGGAGCAGAGGCGGCAGGAATTTCAATGGGAATTAGTAATATTTGTATAGCTATGGCATCACTTCTTTTTCTTGCGATTTTCATTTCAAGATTGAGAAAAAAGGAGCTTGAACAATTGGTAAACTGAAAAAACAAATCAGGTGCAAACTTGCGCCTGATTTTTTTGATGCTAAAAAGACAAATTTTTCCTTGACATTTTGCAAAATAATGATATAATATTATTCGTGCAAATGCAGATGTGGCGGAATTGGCAGCTTCGAAAACGAGCGCACCCTGTGGGTGAAGAAGCGAGTTTGAGAAGGTGCAGAAACAAGGAGCATTGCGAGTGAAGAAGAGCAAGGCGACTATGTTTTAAACCGTCTCGCGGGGGCGCGGCTGCCCCAAAAATCAAATTAAATATGCAGATGTGGCGGAATTGGCAGACGCGCTGGATTCAGGTTCCAGTGAAAGCAATTTCATATGGGTTCAAGTCCCTTCATCTGCACCAAATAAACAAAACCAAACCCTTGTGGTTTGGTTTTGTTTATTTTATGACAAATTAACGATTGAATCCTTGGTGTTTGCTTGCAAACACCCTTTTGCGTCAGGGAACTAAAGACAAGTGCAAACGCTCGCGCAAAAGTGG
>JAZTWO010000064.1:0-13869 GCA_045635885.1 Eubacteriales bacterium
CACTCGGCTCTCGGGGGAGATTATGCATTTTGTGGGTTTTGCTTTTTCGGCAAAAAACCGCATAAACTAACAAAAAAATGTGATTTTTCTCAAAAAATTGCATTTTGGTACAGTTTTTGCGAATGCGAATGCCGTACTAAAGTGCAATTTGCTTTTTTAAAGGAGTCAAATTGCTTTTTTGGCGAATGCCTAAAATAAATTAATTTATCCGCTACAAAGCGGAATTGGGGGTAAATATGTTAAAATATGTAATAAAAAGACTTATTTTGATGATGTGCGTATTCCTCATTATCACAACAATGTGCTTTTTCTTAGTAAAGCTTCTTCCTAATGAGGCACCACAGGTAACACCTGGCTCCGACGCATATAAGATTGTAATGATGCGTAGAGAAAAATTAGGATATAATAAGCCACTTATTGAACAGTATTGGAGATTCATAACCAGAACACTTCTTGGTGGTGACTGGGGTCTTTCTGAAAAGATGTATCCTAACCGTGACGTATGGGAAGTATTTATTCAGAAGCTTCCCGCAACAATGCTTGTAAATATCTATACAATGATAATTGCAGTGCCAATTGGTTTGCTCTTGGGTATATATGCCGCACTTAAAAAGAACAAATGGCAAGACCACTTGATTTCAACCGGTGTAATGGTATTCATTTCTGTGCCGGGTTACGTTTATTGTTTCTTGATTCAGTATATACTTTGTTTCAAATTGATAGAATGGACGGGTGGTGCTATCAAGTTCGACCTGGGCATGAGTGCAAGTACGGATTACTTCTCGCTAAAAATGTTCTTCTCGATAATTCCTGCGATACTTGCGCTGGGACTTGGTACAATTGCGGGTCTTGCGCGATATACCAGAGCCGAGCTTTGTGAGGTTCTTACTCAGGAATATATGCTTTTGGCAAGAACAAAAGGTCTTACTCGTGGACAAGCTACAGTTCGCCACGCATTAAGAAACTCAATGGTACCTATTTTCCCCATGATTCTTGGTGAATTTATTGGTATTATCGGTGGTTCTCTTATCGTAGAACAGACATTCGGTATTCCCGGTGTTGGTCAGCTGTATCTAAAGTCTATCAACTCTCGTGACTATAACTTCTATATGCTTTTGAACACATTCTATACCTTGATCGGTCTTGCATCAGGTATCGTAGTTGACTTGAGCTATGGATTTGTAGATCCTCGTATTAGAATGGGAGAAAAATAATGGAATACAATAACATACCTAAAGAAAAATTCCGTTTTGCTGATTCGAGTCGCAAAACCGGTGATAAAAAATTTGATACAAAGCAGATGAGCTATGCAAAGGACGTATTCCGTCGTTTCTGCAAGAACAAAAGCTCCGTTGTTGCTGCATTTATTATTTTCTTTCTTGTAGCATTTGCAATTCTCGTACCCATGTTCTTTGAAAACGACTTTTCAAGGGCGCTTACAGACAACATGACTATGCAGTATATCAAAATGTCCCCAAGAAATGAACTCTTTCTTGGAACTGGCTTCTGGGATGGTAGTACAACAGAAGTTGTAAATGAGAACACATATAACACACTTCGTGCAATGGAAATTGAAACAGGCGAAACAATCATTCATAAGGTGATTGAAGGACCTTACGAAGAGGTTAATATTGTTGGTAATAAAGAAGAAATCACAATAAAATATAAAATTCGATATGACTCATACTATGCAAAGGGTATGACATACGTTGACCTTGATGAAGAGGAATTTGCAAGACTTCAGCAGTGGCAGATTGATAATGATACTCAGGTTATTTATCCTTGGGTAAACTCCTCTCTTTCAATAAAGGGTGCATTCGGTAAAGAAACTCCCCTTATTGCGGCAAGTGTTAAGGATAAGCCAAACATTTGGTATGCAACTGATTCTTCAGGTAACCCCAAGGTTGACCCCGAAACAGGCGAATTTACCTCTTGCTATGCAACCAACTTGCAGTCAGGTAAGGACTATAACTATAAATCAACATCAAAGAGATATTCAGCTCCTTACTATGTATATAACAGCCTTCGTATAGATGGCGACCCCGCTAAGGAAACAGGTGATCAGACAACAGAAGGCGCATATATCTATGCACTTGTATCACCAATGATTAACCCTAGCGATCCTAACGGTGAACCTTTGGCAATATCTTATCGTGTGCGTGTATCACTTTACACATATTTCCAATTCCGTTACGGAACAGAACCAAGCTTCCTCTTTGGTACAGATGATTTGGGACAGGATATTTTCACACGTCTTGCACAGGGTGCACGTTTCTCACTTATCCTCGCCATCTGTATTTCCGCAGTAAACCTCTTTATCGGTGCTATCTATGGTGCTATTGAAGGTTTCTATGGCGGAGTTACTGACTTGGTAATGGAAAGAATTTCTGACGTGCTTGGTGGTATGCCGTCAATGGTAGTAATGTCGCTGTTCCAGCTGCATCTGGCATCCAAGGTCGGACCGATTTGGTCAATGGTGTTTGCGTTTATTTTAACGGGATGGCTGGGCATGGCTGCAAGAACAAGAATGCAGTTCTATCGCTTTAAGCGTCAAGAATACGTTCTTTCTGCAAGAACACTTGGTGCAAGCGATGCAAGACTTATCTTTAAGCACATCTTCCCCAACGCAATGGGTACACTTATCACAGGTTCAATCCTTATGATTCCCGGTGTTATTTTCTCTGAATCCAGTTTGACATACCTTGGTATCGTTAACCTTGAGGGATCAACAACAACATCCGTTGGTACATTGCTTTCAAACGGTAGTGGTATGCTTAGAACACATCCACATATCATTTTGTTCCCAGCGTTGTTTGTTTCATTGCTTGAGATTTCGTTCAACCTCTTTGGTAACGGTCTCCGTGATGCGTTCAACCCATCATTGAAGGGAGTTGAGGACTAATTATGGAAAAGAAATTAGAAGTTAAAAATTTAAGAATATCATTTAAAACCGCAAACGGTAAAGTTCAGGCGGTTAGAAACATCAACTTTGACCTTCATAAGGGCGAAACACTCGCTATCGTTGGTGAATCAGGTTCCGGTAAATCCGTAACCTCAAAATCAATCCTTGGTATCCTTGCCGGAAACGCAATTATCGAATCCGGTGAGATCATCTATGACGGTAAGGACCTTCTCAAGATTACAGAAGCGGACTTCTACCGAATCAGAGGTGACAAAATCGCAATGATTTTCCAGGATCCCATGTCTTCTCTTAACCCCATTATGAGAATAGGTAAGCAGCTTACCGAAGCTATGATTCTTAAGGGTAAAGCAAGACAAAAAGCTTCAAAAGAAGCTTTCAATTCAACACTTAAACTCCTTCAGGAGTCTATGGTAGAAGCGATTACTGAGGGCGGATATACAAAGCTTTCAGGCATTGCTGTTGAAGAAAAGACTGCAGAAGTTCTTGGAAAAATGTGCAAGGACTTCGATAAATTCGAATTCAAGCACACAGAACTTGAAAGAGCATATAATGATGCTTATCAGTCCGTGGTAGAGGCGCTTCCCATTGTTGATGATGCACTCTTCCACATTGAAAAGAAAGCTTTTGCAGATTCTAAGAATGTAGTAAAAGAAATCGTTGACCTTCTTAAAAAGGTTTCACACGAATACGTTGTAAGCGATAAATCTGACAGAATTCAGGTGTTGGTTAAGGAGCTTCCTGCAACATATAAGCAGGACGATAAGTCCAAGGATTACACAGCTACTGAAGCTTTGCTTAAGGAAGTTAAGGCAATCCTTGAAGAAGCATCCAATAAACCCGCTCCCGACTTCTTCCGTATGGGCTACTACCTTACATTCTCAGGTCAGGCGCTTCCCAATATGCCCGTAAATGAGCTTAATGAATACTTGCTTAAGTATCTTGACGAGCACTTCATGCTTAACTTCCTTCGTGAAGTTGAAATTGCACTTCACTATAGTGCGCTTAAGTATGATAAGGAAAAGAAAGAAGCTCTTGAATTCGCACGCAATGCGATTCCCACATTCTCAACACCCGGTATGTTGGATAAAAAGACAGCATACGATTGTGCTAAGTCTGTTATCAAGGAAGTTGAAGAATCTATCGACCCCCTTGAAATTCACAAGGACTCTATTGCATATACATTCAAGACCAGCTTGATATATGCAATTGATAACTATTTTGAAGCAGTACCTAAGAATAAAGCAGCTCAAAAGGCACACGATAAGCAGCAGAAAAAGTATGATAGACTTGTTGCAAGAGGAAAGACTCCTGACTGGAAGGTTATTCCTGCAGCGCTTATCGATCTTGAGGATGCAAAGAAGGATATTATTAGTGTAGTTGAAAGATTTGTAGCTCACTATGAAAAACGTCTTGCAAAGGCAAGCGAGCGTGACTTTAGCAAGGAAACAATCGACATTATCGACTTCTTCAAGCTCAATGCTTCCGAATCAGTTTATAAGGTAACAAAGAGCATGGCTAAGCATAAGGCAATCAAGCTTATGGAAGAAGTAGGTATTTCTGAACCCGCAAGAAGATTTAGACAGTACCCCTTCGAATTCTCCGGCGGTATGAGACAGAGAATGGTTATTGCGGTTGCGCTTGCGGCTAACCCTGACATTCTTATTTGTGACGAGCCCACAACTGCTCTTGACGTAACAATTCAGGCGCAGATTCTTGAGCTTATCAATAAGATTAAAGAAGAACGTCAGCTTTCGATTATCTTTATCACTCACGACCTTGGTGTCGTTGCTAATATGGCGGATAGAATTGCAGTAATGTATGCAGGTAAAATCGTTGAATGCGGTACTGCAGAAGACATTTTCTATTCACCTGCACATCCTTACACATGGGCTTTGCTTTCATCAATGCCCGACCTTGATACAACAGACGCTCGTCTTGAAGCGATTCCCGGAACACCGCCCAACATGATTTATCCTCCTGTTGGTGATGCGTTTGCAGACAGAAATAAGTATGCGCTTGAAATCGACTTTGAAATGCAGCCCCCTATGTTCAAGATTTCTGACACACATGAGGCGGCTACTTGGTTGCTCCACGAAAACGCACCCAAGGTTGACATGCCCAAATCCGTAGCAGATAGAATTGAAAGAATGAAAAAACGCGGAGGTGAACAATAATGGAAAACAATAATAAAGAAGTTTTGCTTAAGGTTGACCACCTCTGTCAGTACTTTGGCTTCAATAAAGCCGTTGATGACGTAAGCTTTGAGGTACACAAGGGCGAAGTATTCGGTCTTGTTGGTGAGTCCGGTTGTGGTAAAACCACAACAGGACGCTCCATCATCCGTCTTTACAACCCCACTTCAGGAAGCGTATATTTCAAGGGTCAAAGAGTTGCCGCAGGTACATTGTCATATAAAAAGGCAATAAAAGAAGCAGAAGCAGAGATTAAAGCTCTTAAACTCAAGCTTAAGGAAGCGACCGACGGACAGACCGCCGGCGAAATCGAAGCTCAGATTAAGGCAAAGAAAGAATTTATAAAAGAACAGAAGGCAGAAATCAAGTCCGCAGTTAATGATCATAAGCATTGCGATAAGGATCTTATTACAAAGATTCAGATGATCTTCCAGGACCCCATTGCTTCACTTGACCCCCGTATGACAGTTCGTGATATTATCGCAGAAGGACTTATCATTAACGGTATGAAGAACAAGAAAGAGATTGACGAAAAGGTATACAAAATGCTTGAACTCGTTGGTCTTGTAAAAGAGCACGCATCTCGTTATCCTCACGAATTCTCAGGCGGACAGAAGCAGAGAATTGGCGTTGCCCGTGCGGTAATTATGGAGCCCGAGCTCATCATTGCAGACGAGCCCGTATCTGCTCTTGACGTATCAATTCAGGCGCAGGTTATTAACCTTCTTAATGACCTTCGTGAAGAGCTTGGACTTACAATTTTGTTCGTAGCGCACGACCTTTCCGTTGTAAAATACTTCTCTGATAGAATCGGTGTAATGTATTACGGAAAGCTTGTTGAGCTTGCAGATGCAGACGAGTTGTTCCTCAATCCTTTGCATCCATACACAAAGTCTTTGCTTTCAGCAATTCCTCTTCCTGACCCTGCATACGAAAAGCAGAGAAAGAGAATTGTATATAATCCTCTCGCTTCACACGATTATACAGTTGAAGGACCAACACTTAGAGAAATCAAGCCCGGCCACTTTGTATATTGTAACAGTGCAGAATTTGATCAGTATTTAAAGGAATTAAAATAAAATGAACGAAAACAAGAAAAAATGGATAAAACGAGGCATTTTGCTTGGAGTTGATGCCATTCTTACAGCTCTTCTTGCCTTTTCAAGATTCAACAATCCTCCTGCTGGAGAGTCAATTCCTGTATTTCATGCGCTTACCGACGCATTCTTTGTAATTGGTTTCTTCAACTTTGGATTTGGTGTGTTGTTTTGGATCAGCGCAACAGGTTTCTTTGATATTTTCGGATATAGCTTCAAAGCGGCATTGAATTTCTTCTTGCCCAGAAGATATACCGAGAATACAGGCGACTACTACGAATATAAAGTTAAAAAGCAAGAAAGAAGAAAAGAATCCTTTGTTCCGGCAGAAATGCTTTGGATAGGACTTGCGATGATTTTAATTTCTATAGTATTTTATGCATTAGTATAAAAAACAAGCCCCCTCAAAAAGAGGGGGCTTATTATATTAATATGATGGCTTTGTGTTGAAAATTGTTGACTTGTGGGGTTAATTGTGATAAAATATAAATATTGACAGTATTTTCCAACAGGGAGTGAGATATTTTGTATATTATTGAGATGGGAAAAATCAAATTTAAAATGGGTTGTGACGAAACCGTTATTAAAACTCCATTTGTGTTTTATTATTTCCTTATTTATATTCAGTTCATTTTTATGCCCTTTAGAAACTTGTTAACTGCCGTTACGAATGCAACTGGTTTGGTTTATGGTGGCGATTCCAAAATCGTTTTTGAGCAATATCCCAATTTAAAAATAGTGAGCTGGGCTTATGCCATTATTTTGATTGGAATATTTGTTTTTGCTATATACACAAGACGTGCTTTGGTTAGATATGACGCAAATTCACCAAAATTGCTTACATACTATTACATAATTAATTTTGTTACGTCAATTGCATTTGACGTGTATCTTGCTTGCACATCAACCTACTATTTCCAAAAGGGAACACTTTTAAGAGCGGTGGGATATGTTATTTTGGTTTTCATCTCATACAGATTTATAATAAAGAGAAAAGAGCTTATTGAGTATCTTGCAAAAAACAGAAATAAAAAGTTTGCGTAAGAAAAATATGATGTTGTATGTACAATAGCTTAAAAAACATAAATAAAATTAAACACCCAACACATAAGTGTTGGGTGTTTTTATGTTTATTTACCTGCTTTTTTAGCTTCAATAAGCTCAATTCTCTCGTGAAGAGGTGGATGATTATAAGTGAGCTTAACAACTGTTGGGTGTGGATTCATATCAGCAAGTGAATCCTTGTGGAGCTTACGAAGTGAACTAATTAAATCGTCACCATAGCCAAGCTCATAAGCCAATGCGTCTGCACGACGTTCATAGCGGCAGGAAAGAGCATTGAAGGGAATCATAATAAGTGCTGATACAATTGAAAGCAAGCTTCCGAAAGAAACGTAGAACGCAAAGAAGATATTAGCATCTTCAAAACCAAAGCTCTGCGCAATCGAGGGAACGAACATCATAATGCTCATCATAGCCATCATAGGAAGGAAGTTGAGCATATTAAAGAATGTCATTTTTGTTGTATCTTTATTTTTAAAGTGAGCCAATTCGTGAGCGAAAACCGCAGTAATTTCACCGTCGGAGTAGTTGTTTACAAGATTGTCAAAAAGAACAATCTGCTTCATCTTGCCAAGACCGCCGCAATAAGCGTTTGCCTTTGTTGTTCTCTTAGAAGCATCCATAACATAGATGTCCTTGAGCTTATAACCTGCATCTTCAAACATTTTAGCAAGAGTTGAACGAAGATTACCTTCTTCAAGAGAAGTAAACTTGTTGAAAATCTTTGAAATAGCAGAAGAGAATGTGCTGATAAGTATCAAAAGTAGCGCAATTCCAATGAATGCAACAATTGCAAAATAATTATTGAAAATCAAATAAGCAACAAAAATAAGTGCGAAAATGATTATGTTAAGGATGTTGCCTAAAAGGAAGTTCTTAATTGTGTCTGCAATAAATGTTTTGGGAGTAATCTTGTTAAATCCGAATTCTTCTTCAATTTTGAAGTTAAAAATATATTCAAGGGGAAGGGAAATAATTGTTTCCACAAGTCCGATTAAAAGGAAAACAAGAACCGCCTTAATAAATGTGCCGCCGGGCATTGCGGTGTAAACAACTGAAAGGATATTTGTGCAGAAAAGCACGATATTAACAGCCAAAGAGATTACGCTGCTAACGATTGAAAGCTTGTCTTTCTTGTTGTTGTATCTTCTCCATTTGTCATATTCCTCGTCGTTGTAAATACCCTGAACACTTTTGGGAAGGGGCTTGCCAACCTGCTTGTTTGAAAGAATGTGAAGGAAAAGATGATAAAAGAAATTCACAAGAAGAAGTACCAAAAAAACAATTTTATACATAAATAATCTCCTTTATTAATTTGTTTGATCGGGAATTGGAGCAATTTTCTTTTTGTAAACGTAAACAAAGAAAATTACGCTAAGAGCAACACACACAACCTCAGCAATTGGATATGACCACCAAACGTAGTTGACGTTTCCTGTGAGTGAGAGGAGGTATGCTACGGGAAGAAGAGTTACAAGCTGACGGCCAATTGATACAAACATTGAGAAAAGTGAATATCCAAATGCTTGGAATACAGCCGAGCAGATGATTGAAAATCCTGCAAAAATAAAGCTAATTGAAATTGTTCTAAGTGCGGGGATACCCACCGTGTTGATTGCTTCTTCGCTAAGATTGAACATTGAAAGGAATGCTTCGGGGAAAACCTGGAACAAAGCGAAGCCACAAAGCATCATTGAAACGGCATAGAATAATCCAAGTTTTATCGTGCGCAACAATCTTTTTTTCTTTCTTGCGCCATAGTTGTATGAAACAATAGAGATAATACCGTTGTTGAAACCGAAAATGGGCATAAAAACAAAGCTTTGAAGCTTGAAATAAATGCCGAATACGTTAACGGCATAAACCGAAAGCCCCATAATTATCTTGTTGAACGAAGCGGTCATAAAAGAGCCCAATGAGTTCATAAGGATTGATGGGAACCCGATTTTAAGAATTTCGCTAATTGTTTTCTTGTCGGGCTTAACGTTGCTTCTTTGAAGAACAATTTCTTTGTTTTTGTATTTTTGAAGCACAATTCCAACAATTGCAGATGAAATTTGACCAATTACAGTGGCATAAGCAGCGCCTGCAATTCCAAGTGCGGGCAAGCCAAACCAACCATAAATCAAAATGGGGTCAAGAATGATGTTAATAATTGCGCCAACGGTTTGAATGGTCATCGAGAGCATTGTTTTTCCCGTTGATTGCATATATTTTTCGTGAACAACCTGTGCAAACAGACCAAACGAGAAAATAAAGCAAATTCTAAGGTATTTTGTGCCCATAGCAATAATTTCCGCCCTGCCTGCTTCGTCAGAAGTCATAAGCTCAAAATAAGGACGAGCAAGGATAACGCCAACAGTTGCAAATAAAAGGTAACTAACAATTGCAAGGAAAAGCCCCTGACCTGCAATTTTGTTGGCTTTTTCACGGTTTCCAATGCCCAAGTTTCTTGAGATCAGTGCGTTAATACCAACGCCTGCACCAACCGAAACTGCAATCATCAGGTTTTGGGCAGGGAAGGCAAGGTTTACCGCCGTCAATTCATACTGTTCAGGGCTAATGCCTGAAACGAACAAACCGTCGATAATATTGTAAAGTGCCTGAATGAGCATTGAGAGCATCATTGGAACTGACATTGACAAAAGTAGCTTGTTTTCGGGCATATAACCCATCTTGTTTTCTTTGATAGCTGTGCTCAAATTTACATCTCCATTTCTCTAAAATATTTGTGATTAACAATGTATTATATCACATTACTCGACATTTTTCAATAGAAAAACCGATTTTATTTGTCTTTGGCGATTTTGAGTGTCACAAATGAAGCTCTTTTGTCACTTGCGCCTTCTCCAAACGAACCACTTTCAATAAAGCGGACGGTTGAATGTGCGTGCGTCTTACCCCAATCGTCAAAACCGTCGGGGTGAATGTGTTCACCGATATAGCAATCTATAAGCTCAACTGCAGCATAATCTCGCCAAGGTCTTGCAATATAACAAGAGTGCCTTGCCACACCTTGATTAGCCACAAATTTGCAATTTTTTGCAACAAATCCAACCTCAACGTCCTTTGGTGTTGAGGGAGCAAATACAAACCCTTCTTCAACGCAAACAAATTCACAATTGTCAAAATATGCGGTTGCGCCACCAAAAATGAAGTCAACACCGCCCTCAATCCTGCAATTTTTAAAGAAAAAAGTGCGATTTTTTCTTTCCGTAAACTGTTTTGGACCTAAAAATCCACCCGGAATCATCTCTTTTTCAGGTAGAGGAGCAAGAAAAAGTGTGTCCTGGTGTCCCCTCAAAACACAATTTTCAAGTGTGATGTTGTCGCCGTCAAGATAGAGCGCAAGGGCTTGCCCAACGTCCCTTCCCTTGCCTGCAAGGTTTTCAAAAATACAGTTTTTAATGGTCACGTTGTCGCCGTCAATAAGTACGGTATAGGTGCGAAATGTGCCGTAAAGCTTTCCGTCCTCGTGCATTTCCTTTGCAAAATGTGAGCCGCTAAAAACCTCATCTTCTATTGTAATGTTACTTTCACTTATATGATATTGAAGCATTTGTACCTCCGAAAAAAGTGAATTTGTGGTGAAAATATTATAACATAATTTGTCATTTTTGTCAAACAAGGTGCTAAAAAAGAAAAAATATTCGCTTATTTGTGAATATATTCATAAAAATGTGTATAAAGTGTATAAAATTTAAATAAAATTTAGCCTTTTGTTGATTTTATATCTACTTTGTGATATAATTATTGTGTATTTTGAAATTTATATAATTAACAAGGAAAATTATATATGGAAGTAAATAAAAAGAAAAAGAAGAAAAAAGAACCTTGGATGAAAAAGCGACATGCACTTATAACTGCAGTTGCTAAAATGATTTTGAAGCCCTATGTTAAGAAAAAATATGGCATCAAAATTGATAAATTCAAGGAACAGGGTGATAGACAATATCTCATACTTGCAAATCATCAAACCGGCTTTGACCAATTCTTTGTTTCCTATGCATTCAAGGGCCCAATATATTATGTAGCAAGTGAAGATATTTTCTCAATGGGCTTTATTTCAAAGCTTCTTCGCTTTGCGGTTAACCCCATTCCCATCAAAAAGCAGACCACCGATATTTCTGCGGTGCTCAATTGCTTGCGAGTTGCCAAAGAGGGTGCAACAATAGCCATTTTTCCTGAGGGAAACAGAACCTACGACGGTAAAACGGTGCACATCAACCCCGCAATCGTAATGCTTGCAAAAAAACTCTCCTTGCCAATCGCATTTTTCAGAATTGAGGGCGGTTATGGGGTATCTCCTCGTTGGGCGGATTCAGCACGAAAGGGAAAGATGCATGGTTATGTTTCAAGGGTACTCGAGCCGGAGGAATATAAATCACTTTCCGACGAAGAAATGGCAGAGCTTATCAATAAAGAGCTTTACGTTGACGAAGCAAGGGCAGATGCCGAGTTTCATAGTGATCGCTTGGCGGAATATCTTGAACGTGCAATTTACTATTGTCCAAAGTGTAATGCACTTTCAATGTTTGAAAGCCACGGTGACGAAATTGAGTGCAAGAAATGTGGACTCAAGGCAAAATATTTGCCCACAAAAGAAATC
Source organism: Eubacteriales bacterium (assembly GCA_045635885.1). Taxonomy (GTDB): domain Bacteria; phylum Bacillota; class Clostridia; order Oscillospirales; family CAG-272; genus RGIG4608. Next base: position 11,884 of record JAZTWO010000064.1, read on the forward strand.
GTTGGTTTAAACTATGACCTTCCTTATCACTTTGTTGCAGATTGGTATCAAGCGCAATTGGACTTTGTCAATTCTCTTGACCTTTCAACCTTTGAAAATAACCCCATTTGTTGCGAAAAGGGTGAATTTTATGAGGTAATTGTGTATAAGAATAAGTACCAAATTTCAAAAAATATAGAAATTTTTCTTTTTGCCGACAAAATCAAGGTAAAAGATGAAAATTTCAGCATGGAATTTCCATTTGATGAAATCAAAACAATCACCGTTTGTGGCAAAAATAAACTCAACATTTATTTTGGCGACAAGCTCTATCAAATAACTGGTGGCGAGCGATTCAATGCGCTTAAGTATATGAATTTCACGTTCCGCTATCGCAACATAAAAAAAGCAGAAAAAGGAGAAGAATATGAACAGTTTCTCGGACTCTAATGTATGGGGTTTTATACTCCTGTTAACGTTGCTTCTTGGCAGCTTGATGGTAGCTAATATATTTAAAAGAAGAATTCCTTTTCTCAGAAATTCTCTTATTCCCAACTCTGTACTTGGCGGTATAATTATTCTTTTAGTTGAATGGATTTACAAATTCATTTCAGGCAAAGCGTTTTTCGATTCAGGCATGTTTGGTTTTAGCGGCCATAACACACTTGAAGTCATCACATATCATTGCTTAGCGCTTGGTTTTATTGCATCTTCACTCAAAACAAACGGTGGCAGACTTGGCAAAAAGCGCATGGGCGAGGTTATAAACACAGGCATCACCACAGTTTCCACATATTTGCTTCAGGGCATAGTGGGCATTGTAATCACAATCATTGTAGCAAGATACATTTCGGGCTTCCTTGCAGGCGCGGGCATACTTTTGCCCTTTGGTTACGGACAGGGAACGGGCCAAGCGCTCAACTGGGGCAGCGTGTATCAAAACGAATACGGTTTTGTTAACGGACGAAGCTTTGGTCTCACAATTGCGGCGCTCGGATTTCTTTCTGCGGCACTTGGCGGTGTAATCCACCTCAACATTCAAAGAAAATCGGGCAAGCTCAAGCTTTCCGAAAGAACTGACGGCAGCACCCACGTTGAAAGAGTAGAAAGCTACAACGAAATCCCCATGCAAGAGAGTGTTGACAAATTGACCGTCCAGCTCGCCTTCATCATGCTTGCATACGGTCTTTCCTATGCGATCATGGTTGGCCTGACAGCGCTTATCGGCATGGAAGAAACGATATACGGCTTCAACTTCCTGTTTGGTGTCCTCACAGCCACGCTTGTTAAAAACGTGGTAAATTACATGTACATCAAAAAGCTCATCACAAGAAAATACACCAATAACTTCCTCATGACACGTCTTTCCAACCTGTTCTTTGATTTAATGGTAGTGGCAGGTGTAGCGGCGATTCGAATCGAAGCTCTTAAGCAGTATTGGTTGATTTTGACAATTCTTGGCGTTGCAGGCCTTGTTGTAACGTTTGTATATAACCGTTTTATTGCGAAAAAACTCTTCTCCGAATACTACGAAGAGCAGTTTATGGCGATGTACGGTATGCTCACAGGAACAGCATCAACGGGCATTATCCTTCTTAGAGAAATCGACCCCGAATTTAAAACACCGGTATCTGATAACCTCGTATATCAGAACTTCCCGGCAATAATTTTGGGCTTCCCCTTGATGCTTCTTGCAAAGCTCGCCCCCGTGAACCCTGTTTTGACGCTTGTAATCTTCGTGATAATGTTCATAGCGCTCAACATGGCACTCTTCAGAAAACAAATTTTCAAAAGAAAAGAATAATCCTTAACCCGACGCATCCGCGTCGGGTTTTTTATCCTCGCTAACCCTTAGCCTTCTCCAGCGGAGAAGGGGGACCACTTGTGGTGGATGAGGAGAACACGGTTTAAGCAAACAATCGGCTTTCTCCACCAACTCCGTAGGGGCGATTCACGAATCGCCCGCCTCGAACCCCAACCTCCGCCCCCCCACCTCACACCCGTAGG
>JAZTWO010000065.1:0-68359 GCA_045635885.1 Eubacteriales bacterium
GTAGGGGTCGACGTCCCCGACGACCCGCCACCTCCCACCTCACACCCGTAGGGGTCGCCCCCCCTCCCTCTGCCTCCCTTGTGTAAAGGGAGGTGGCGAGGAACGAGCCGGAGGGATTGTCCCCACTCAACCAAACCAACCTCCGCCACCCCTTCCAAATTCTACATATTAATAAATTTTTCTAAAAATATTGACAAAATTCTTCAAATATGATATAATTACACATCAATAATGAAATACTATGCATATTTTCAGAAGTGTTTCTTGTTGAAATTCGTCAAAAAATCAATAAATTGCGACCCTTTTTGGTGCGTTTATATAGATTTTTTTAAAAAAATATTTTTTCATAATTACGGAGGTAAAAGTAATGAAAAAACAACAAAAAAAGGCGTTTACACTTGTTGAATTGCTCGTTGTAATCGCGATTTTGGCAATTCTTTCAACTGTTGCCGTTGTTGGTTACACTTCCTTCATCAAGAAGGCGGACATTTCCAATGACCAAACTGTAGCAGAACAGTTGAACAGACGTTTGGAAGCAATGAAGGCGGATGTTTCAAGCCCCTATTACGGACAAGAAATCCACGCCGGAAACATTAGAGAAATCACAAGATATATCCTTGACGATGCTGGCATGGCAAAACTCGAACCCAAGGCAGAAAAATACGGATATGACTTCTATTTTAACTTGGAAACAGGTGTTTATGAATCAGTTGACCCTGTAACTGCAGGTCGTTCTGACAAAGCTTTGGAAGGCCTTCTTGGTTACTACGGAAAAGCTGCAGGTGTAGGAGATTATGCTGATAGCGATTACGAAGTTAGACTTGAAAACTCCTTCACAACAGATAACAAATACTTCCTCGTAAGTACAACAAGTGAAGTTGCTGAACTTATTACAGAGATTTACGGAAGAACTGTATCAGGTAGTGCTGCAGTTCAGCAGTTGATTGACGATCTCCAAGACACAGTTTTGAAAGATTTTATTAATTCGGCTGTTATTGTTACAGATGGTATGAACTATAGATCTAACGAAACAGTTCCCACTACCGTTTTCTTCACAAACGGTGTAAATCACCTCACTGTTAAGACTGATACTAAGGTTGATGGCTCATGGGGTAACTTGTCAACTAAAGATGTTATTGCGGACACACTCCATGTTACTGTTCCCAATACTGTAACAGCATATGATGCAGATTCTTTGAATTTTGTTAATTCTGATGCAACTGTATATTCAGATATGACATCTGACGAATTGGCTTTAAAGGCAATTGCAGGCATAACAAATGCTACACTTAATCTTACAGATGGCGAATTCAAAACAGATGGCACAGTAATTAAGAATGAATCTACTGAAAAACAGTTTAATTACGACAACAAGATTGATAAAGTTGATGTAGTTCGTGGCGAATCTGCAGAAGCAGATTTGAAGAACCCTGTTGGTGTTTTGTTGAACGGTAATGCAAGCTTGTCTAAGGACACTATTGTTGTTCCTGCTGAAGTTTCAAACTTCAAAATCTTGCTTAGCTTTACAGGTGGCGATGATTCCAAACCTGTTTTGGGCAGAAATATCGTAGATCTTGCTATTACTCCTTATGTTGGTGAAAATCCTGTTGATAAGGGTTCCATTTTCGAAACTGCTGAATATGTTGTTGATGGTGAATATATTAATGTAGTATTCAAGGGCAACGAAAGACCTACAAAGATTGACATTGTTGCAACAACTGATGCTGGTCTTCAGGTTATACTTTTTGTTCAGGTTGAAACTATAACTTCTGCAACAGTTAAACTTGGTGATGCTGATACATTGGATGTCTATGCGCCCATCAATGTTGAACTTGTAAGCATGGATGGCAATCCTGTTGAAAGCGCACTTGAATTGTCCAGTGTTGTAACTCTTTTGGGTAATAGTGGCATCTGTGCTCAAAACATCTACTGCAATTATGAATCCAAGTCTGGCTCTGCTACTGTAAATTATGCAGATGGAAAGCTTACTACATCCGGCACAGGTTCAGGTGTTCTTACAGTAACTGTAGGTACTGAAAATTACGCATACCTTACATACAAAGCAAACCTTACAATTGCAAACGCAAAGGATTTTGCAGTTCAACCCGTTCACGAGAACAACTTTACTGCTCTCGGTAATCAGAATGCAGTTTCTCTTGCAAGCTTGTTCACACTTAACGGTGTAACAACACTTCCTGAAGGCGCAAAGCTTCTTATTCATAATGGACAGACAATGGCTGACAATACATATATGAATCCCAAACGTGGTGTTGTTTATACAGAAGACATCGGTGGCAAGACGCTTTCTGAAGTTTCTATCGACTGGACTAAGGTAGATGCATCTGCTGAAGATACAGTATACATCCTTGTAGTTGATAAAGACGGTGTTCGTATTTCCGTTGACGTTGAAGTTCTTATTGTTGATGCCTTGAACGTTACAAAATACGATGACTTTGCACTCAATGATAGCAAAGCATTTACTAAGAGCATTGTTCTCCTTTCTGATATTGCAATGCCTAGTGATGGCTATATGACAATTGGTAAAAACTTGGCTCTCTACGGTAACGGTTATACTCTTGATGTAACCGCGGGTAGAAGAGAAGATGGTATTATCACTCTTGCAGGTACACTCCGTGACATTAAGATCATCGGTGAAGTTTACCCCGACTTTGTATTTAGTAGAGGCGATGAATACGGTTCATCCGCTGTTGTGGCTAATAACGGTGCTTATATCTATAACTCCTATATTTCTAATACTCGTGCTCCCTTGATGGTAAATAGCGGTACTATTGTTATCGAAGACTCCGTATTGTTCGGTGGTAGATATGCTAACGTCGATGCCGTTGGCGGTACATTGACAATTAGAGGTACAGTTACAACTGTTCAGCAGGTTGTTGAAGCTAATGATAAAAACAAAACAAAGGTAATCGGTCTTGGTATTTCCGCTTGGTTTAACGATAGCAAGAAGACTGTTCTTATCGAAGACGGTGCAAACTTGGTTCAGTATAACTTTATTGACCAATCTATTAAAGATCATCTTCCTACATTGGATGTTGTAAGTGGCGTTTCAATTATGGATATGAAAGAACCCTTCGAAGCAATGTTTGGTAGCGCTACATACAAGAGCTACATGTTTACCGCTAATAATGGTAACTTGTATGCTAACTCCGGTATTATTTCAACAGATAAATATAGCTTGGATTATAAGGTTGAAGGTAAAGCTACCGGAAGTTGGGGTTCTAAATATAAGGTGGGAGATATAAAGACTGTTACTGTTGAAACAGCAGTTGGTGATGATGAAGAATTTACAATCGCATACGATACAAGATTTACTCCCAAGGTAGGAACTGTTATTTCTGCAGGATACGTAAAAGTAACAGGAGCACAGCTTAAAGCGGGTGTTCAGTTTGAAGTTAACACAGAAATTTCTGCGGGTGTTGCTGGCCTTTCTGACCCCACTCCTTACTTGTTCCAGATTCAAAGTGATGATTACTTGACAATCAATGTATTGGGTGGCGCATACAATAATCTCACATATAACTTTGATAAGGATATGAGTAGCACAATGGGTTCATCACTTGTATCTGCGGTAATTTCAATGCACGATAAGGGCGTTCACTACGGTAAGATGTGTGCCGGTGTTAATACACCCGATCCTGATGCTATTGCATACGGTAAAACAACATATCAGCATGTACTTGAACAGTATATCACTATGGGCAACTTCTATGCTCCCGGTACTTACCAGTTTGTTAACGGTCATATTGTAAACTATTCTAAATAATTGATAGTATGAAAATAGCTAAACAAAAAAATAACAATAACAAAAATATCATAGCGATTGCCGTTGCGGCAATCGCTGTGGTACTGGCAATTGTTTTGATTATTGTTCTTATTCCCTCAAGGGATAAAAAGGGCAATGGCAAAAATGATGTGCCAAAGGTTACAACAACAACAACGCAGGGAACTGCAAAAATCAAAGAACTTGTTGTTGAATCTCTTCCTTCCAAAACCACATATTATGTGGGCGAAGAATTTGATCCAACAGGAATTAAAATTAAAGTTGTTACAACAAAAGCATCTACAGATTATTATATTGATGCAACTGATGCCGAATTGACCTTTACAGGATTTGATAGTTCATCTGTAAATGAATCATTAACGGTTTATGCTAATTATAAAGGATACAAAGCATCCTTTACAGTAAGCGTTGAGTTGGTTCCCACAGTTGTTGAAGGAACCGCAACAGGCATTTCCGTGGCTTACGTTTCTAAGTCAATTTATTATCTTGGTGATTCTTTTGACCCCTCTGGAGTTAAACTTGCAGTAACTATTGCAGAAAATGATACCGTATATTATATTAACGGTGACCATTCCGGCGTTGAATTTAGTGGATTTGATAGTTCCGTTGTAAATGACGAACTTTCAATTAAGGTTTCCTATAAGGGCTTTACCACAACCTATACAGTTGCAGTTAAAGATCCATCATTTGCAGAATATGTAATTTTGAGCTTGACAATTGCAAGTTCCCCAAGAACAATCTATTATATAGGTCAACAGTTTGACATTACGGGATTGCGAGTTCAGGTTAATACCGATAAGCAGGCGACAACATTCTTTGTTGAAGCGGACGATCCCAAACTCGAAATTACAGGATTTGATAGTTCTGTAGCCTGCGAAAATCAGGTTATTACCGTAACTTATGAAGGTGTTAGCACAAAATTTACAGTTACAATTAAAGAATATCCCACCGCTGCGCCAAAGCTTGAATCAATCGAAGTTGTTGGTTTGACTACTACATATACACTTGCTGACTGGCAAGATGGTATCAGTATTAAGAACGTAACATTGAAGTTGGTTTATGACAATGGCACAACAGAGGAAATTCCTATGAAGTGGAATTATGTTGATCCCACTGAAGTAATGACTGCACCCGGAACAACAAACTTTGTTGTTAATTACGGTGGCAAAACAACAACTGTTGTAATCACAATAACAGAATAATTTATAAAAAAATTGCAGGGAGCGAGAAATCGCGCCCTGTTTTTTTGTCGTTTGGGGTGTTTACAATTTGTTAATTGTTGTTAACTAAATATTCACGTAAAAAAGCCTCCCTTTATAAAAAGGGAGGAATTTTTATTCGATTTGTATACTATTTCTTCTTGCCAAAAAGCAATGAACCAACGTCAAGCTTGGGAATTTTTATGTCAAAAACGAAGAAAAATGCCATAATAGCAGGCGCCAAATGATACAACCAAATGCTAATTTCCCCCGGAATATTCCATCCAATAAAGAAAATTATGGGAGTAATAATGGCAGAAAATGTTATTGGCATTCCTCGAAAAGCCTTTAAACATGCGCTTTCACTGGGATTTGCCTGTCTACTTGTTTCAAGCACGTTAAAAAACGCAAGTCTGATAAGTCCGCAAAGAACGTAAACCACAAGCACCGCAACTCCAATCGCCGATCTAACCCCGCTGCAATAAAACGCAACCGCCGGCGCAATTCCAAACGCAATCACATCCGTCAACGAATCAATCTGAATTCCAAAGTTCTTTTGGTCCTGTGTTCTGTTCTTTTTTGTTCGAGCAACAATGCCGTCAAACATGTCGCAAAATCCCGAAAACATTATGCAAAATACTGCAATACCAACGTTTCCTCGGGTTGCCTGAACCATTCCTACAAGTGCTGAAGCCAAGCTTATGTAAGTTAAAATAACTGTATAGTCATAAAATCCTATGAAATGCAAAACCGAATGCCTCCTAAATACTTTTTTTCTTTTTTTCGCTTTTTTCCATAAAATGTGCAACCGCAAAGCCGATTATAAAACAAATTATTGAAATTATCATTGTCCACACGTTAATAAAATCGTGGGGAAGAGTTTTTAGTGATGATGAGATTACAAATCCCAAAATTATACGAGAAATTATTGCATAATGCTTTTTGAAAAGCATATTTACAAGCTTTGCAAAAAGCAAAACCGTTGCCACAATGCCAACTCCAAAAGGAATTAGCACGTTCATATCAAAACCACCGATACCGTCGGTTAGTGGAACGTAAATGCCGAGGTAAATTAGCACCGTTGATGAACTTAAGCCCGGAACAATCAAGCTAATGCCCCACATAAATCCACAAAATACAAAGCTTAAAAAGTTTGCGGGGATTACAATCGCTTCTCCTGATTCAATCAAGTGGAAGAGAATGTAGGATATTGACAGCGAAATTACAAACGGTGTCCAGCTTGCACCTTTGTTTGCTTCTTCACTTTTCTTGAACATATCGGGAATGGTTCCGCAAACAAGACCGAAGAAAAGGAAAATTGCAATATCGGGAGCTATTGAGAAAAGTGTTTCACACACCTTGGCGAGAAGAATAAATCCAAGCATCCAGCCCACAATGAATGGAGCAAAGAATTGAAAATTATTCTTTATTGATTTTTTGGGGCTTGTTAAAAGCTCCATAAGCGGCTCATAAAGCCCGAACGCAACACATAAAACACCGCCGCTAACACCGGGCAGGATTGCTCCGACACCGATTATTGCGCCCTGAATTGCGTGCGTGATCATTTGATAAACATTAATCTTATTTTTTTCCATCTTTCATCATTTCAAATGCTTCAAAGGTATAAAGTGTACCGGAAACTAACATAAACAACGTGATAAAGCATACCATCACGAGTGACAATGTGCTATTGATATTGGGCCAAACAAGATGGGACATGATTACAATGATAACAAAGCCCGTGGACGCCTTTCCGTGCCATTTTGCGCCCCTGATGAGTCCTGTTTTTTTATATACGTAAGCTCTTAGAGCAAGGGAACCAAGTTCCTTTACCAAAAGAACCAAAAAGGGAACGATCATAACAGGAAATCTGGTTATTAAGCAGGCGAAAATTGTGAGCTGAGTGGCTTTATCTGCAACGGGATCAATAAATTTGCCAAAATCGGTAATCATATTGAATTTTCTTGCAATAAAACCGTCTGCTATGTCAGTGAACGTGGAGAGCAATACCACGATTAGCGACCACAGATTATCTTGCTTGAAGCAATATAAGTATATAATGACGGGTACTAATAAAATGCGTACTATAGAAAGTATATTTGGAATAGTGAAAATTCGTTCGTTAGACCCAGCGAACGCTTTACGAAAAGAAAAATTCATAAAAAACCCCCAAGATATATCTTTGCATAGCTATAAAAATACCTATTCATATTATATTATACTATATTTTTTACTTCTGTCAAGGTTATTTTGCTATTTTCAACAAAATTTGATGTACAAATATATAAATTAATATATTTATGTAAAAATAAAATTTGTTATTGATTTTTTTGACGGTTTATGATACAATTATAGTGTATGGTAGGAAAGTATCGCTTTTTTATCATTTTATCCTTTGTCAATTTCGTATGACAATATTATTCGGAGGGAATATGAACTATAAGAAAACGAGTAGATGTATCGTTCTTGTGCTATTTTTAGTGGCAACGATTCTTAGTGTTTTGGCAATTGGTCAGGTTAAGATCAATTATAACATTTCAGATTATCTTGACGATTCCACAGAAACCAAAATTTCTTTGGATATTATGGGCACAAACTTTGACATGACCGGCAATATTCAAGTTATGGTTGAAGGCGTTAGTGTTAAAGAAGCTAATGAAATCAGCACTTTGATTAACGGTCTTGGAGACAACGTTTTGCTTGTTAATTTTGACGATGAAGATCCTGCTTATTATAATACAGAAACTTCAACTGCACTTTTTGCAGTTGTGGTAAAGGGTGATGAGTATTCTGATACTGCAAACGAGGTTCTTGCCGATATTAAGGCGGCTCTTGATGCTCGTTTTGAGGGCAGAACAAACTATGGTGGCGCAGTTGTTGAAAAGGCAAATATGCGCAAATCAATTCAAACTGAAATTGTAGTTATTCTTGCAATTGCACTTGTTTTTGCCGTTGCTATTATGCTCCTTATGGCAAAATCTTGGATTGAACCTTTGGTGCTTCTTTTCTCATCATGCATTGCGGTTGTTTTGAATATGGGAACTAACTTTATCTTTAAGGATATTTCCTATATCACAAATGCGGTTGCGGCTATTTTGCAGCTTGCTTTGTCAGTTGACTATAGCATTATTCTTTTGCACGAATATCGCAATCAAAAATCACTTTGCGAAACTAAAGAGCAGGCAATGGCGCAGGCTGTTAAAAAGTCCTTTAGCCCCATTGTAGCAAGTGCGTTTACAACAATGGCAGGTCTTATTGCCCTCTACTTTATGACAATGGAAATTGGTATTGACATTGGTCGAGTTTTGACAAAGGGTATTGCAATTTCTGCAATTACTGCAATCACACTTCTTCCTGCAATCCTTCTTTGCCTTGACAAAGTGATGACAAAGATTAAGAAACGCAGCATTGAAATTAAGAGCGAGGGTATTTGCAAGGTTGCATTTAAGGCAAGCAAGCCCATTGTTGCTTTGGTTTTGGTTGTTATTGTTCTTTGTGGAGTTTTGCAAACAGGCAATACATATTTGTTCACAGATTCTTCTGATCCCAACCAGGCTATTATTGATACATTCGGTACTAACAGTACGCTTGTTGTTGTTTATCCCAAGCTTGAGGAAGAAGATGAAATGTGGGCAAAGGAAGCAGAGCTTGCTAAGGCGCTTGGCGGTTACAGTACTGCAAGCGGAAAGCCTGTTCTTCTTAGCTACACAGCATATTCAAATACTGTAAGAGAAGAATACAGTGTTCAAGATGCAATGAAGAAGTTCAATCTTTCAAAATCTGATGCGGAATTCTTGTTTGCGCTTTATCACGAACACGATTCTCACAAGATGACTCCCATAGAGTTTGTTATCTACACATTGGATTTCCTTGAAAATGACCCTGAAGCAAAGCAGTTTGCAAGTGAATCCACACTTAAGACACTTCAAACAATGTCTGTAGTTCAGGATATTATGAACTATGATTACACAGCAAAAGAGCTTCACACAATCTCCACAACCGGAGTGCTTGAGGGAACTGAGCTTTCAGAATTCCAGATTAAGCAGATGTACGGCTTGTATTTGATGGAAAATGATGGTTTTGTTGCTGACGATATTATTTTCTTGGATATGCTTGACTATATCCTTTCCATTGTTGATCGTCCCGATGCTGCAGACCTTATGAATGAAAACACCGTTGAAGACCTTACAGAATTCTCAGGAAGTATTTATGACTTTAAGAAGAACATGGAAACAATGGTTTCTAAGTCTGAATTCCAGGAATTTGCAACAAGCCAGTTTGGTGGAATACTTGGTAGCTTGGTTATCAAGCCCCTTGCAGGCAAGATCTTTGACAGCTATATTAAAAAGCACAATAACGGAGTGAATGAGCCCGTTCAGATTCTTAGCTTGCTTGAATATACAGTTAATGAAAACCCCGTTGGTAGTGCGCTCCCCGGTGAACTTAAGGATACCGTTGCTAACTATGCTTACGTTTACCACGGCATTCACGAAACTTGCGCTTATGACGAATTTATTCCTTTGATTGGTAGTGCGGTTCTTGCTTTGACGGGTGAAACTCGTGAAATCGACACCACTGTTGAGGCGGTTCAGCAGGCGTATATTATGTACTACACAGACAAGGGAACAATTCCCGACGCAAAGCTTAACGGACGTGAATTCATTAAATTTGTAAACGATAAAATTGAAACTAACCACGTTGTTAGAGGAAGAATTTCTGAAGATAGCAGACTCAAGCTCCTTGACCTTGTTACTGTTGATAACTTCCTTTGCGATGACGAAAGATACCTTTATAACGAAATGAGTGACAAGCTTATTGGTCTTCAAAACTCAATTAAGAGCTTGGATGCAACCGGTTCAATCACTCCAAGCATGATTTTGAACATCTATGCTAAATATACCATTAACGATGGCAGCAATGCTCTTAAGCCCATTGTTGCAGAAGAGCTTCTTTATTTCGTTGTTGAACAGATGGATTCCAACGAGCAGTTGGCGAGCAAGATCACTGAAGAGCATAGAGCAAAGATTGAAGAAAGACTTGCTGCAGTTGAAAGCGCAAGAAAGCTTTTCGTTAGCGATAAGGATTATGCAAGATTGATTCTTTCAATTGACCTTCCCAGCGAAAGCGAAGAGTCAACTGCGTTTGTTGGCTATCTCCTTTCTACAGTTAAGGAAATTTTTGGTGAGAACGGTCACATTACAGGTCACATGGTTTCTACTGTAGACCTTCAAAACTCATTTGAAACTGACAACAGAATTATCACAATTGTAACAATTATTTCAATTTTTGTTATTATTATGCTTATATTCAAGTCCCTCTCGTTGCCCATTCTTCTTGTGCTTATTATTCAGGGCGCGATTTGGATTTCAATGTCCGCTTCTCTTATTACAGGCCCGATGTTCTTTATGAGTTACATTATTACAACTTGTATCTTGATGGGCGCAACAATTGACTATGGAATTCTTATGTCCAACACTTACGTTAATGCTCGTGCTACACTTGATAAGAAAGAGGCACTTAATTTGGCGGTTAAGACTGCTATTCCCACAATCTTTACATCAGGAATTATCCTTACAGTTTGTGGATTTATAGTTGGTTTTGTTGCAAGTCAGCTTTCAATTTCTACAGTTGGTTACCTTCTTGGCAAGGGTGCGCTTGTATCCTCGCTTATGGTAACATTCGTTCTTCCTTCTGTTTTGTATGCGCTTGATGGCTTTATTATTAAGCTCAGTGTTCGCAAAAAGGAAAAAACAGAAAAAGAAAACGCATAAATAAAAATTAAGGGACAACCGTGAGGTTGTCCCTTCATCGTGTCGAAAAACTTTCGACACGATGTTAGACTTTGAAAAAGGTAGTTATATTTTTCGTTTTTGCAATCGTCGACGTACAAAGGTACGGCAGAGTGCAAGAACGGAAAAAGCAAGTAAGCACAAGGCATTCTCGATGGCTGCCTTGTGCTTCTTTTTTTTGTATATTTCATATTATTGGTTTCTGCTTTTTACCTTTTTATTTTTCACACTTGCGGTAGAGCAGCTTTTTCGATAGTCTGAAGGGACAACCGTGAGGTTGTCCCTTTTGTTTTTTATTGATTTAGATAACGAATTGTACGGTGCAGAAAGCAATATAAATTACGATAAGCGAGATGCCCTGAAATCTTGAGAGCTTGCCACGAATGAGTGCGGGCAAGGTCAAAAGTGCCATGACGAGCATCATTACGGGAATATCAATCAAGAATGAGGAGTTGATTCCTGCAATTTGCTTGCCGCTTGGTACTGCGAAGGGTGAAACAACGGATGCGACACCACTTACAAGCACGAGGTTTAATATGTTTGCACCAATGATATTTCCAAGTGAGAGTGCGCCGTGGCCTTTAATCAAGGATGTGATGGCGGTTACAAGCTCAGGAAGGGAAGTTCCGATGGCAACGAAGGTGAGCGCAACAACGGATTCGGGGACGCCCATGGATTCGGCAATGAGTGTTCCGTTATCGACCAAAAGTCTTGCTCCGACTGCGATAAATGCTGCGCCAACAACCAAGAGCATTATGTTCTTTATCATTTTGGAGTCGAAATTATCGCTCTTGTCGGCATCATCTTTTACAGATTTGAGTGCGGCGCGCACGGAAAGTGCGATATATACAACAAATACGGACAAGAGGATGAGTCCCAACCATCTTGAAAATCCTCCAAAGCAATATGCGGCAACCACATAGATTGCGGCACTTACAAAGAAAATTACTGTGGGCAAAATGAAAGATTTTTTGTCAATTTTGGAGGGGCGAATTGCAATTGTGAGTGCGGCAATTAGTGCGGCATTGCAAATGATTGACCCCAAAGAGTTGCCATAGGCGATTTCACCGTGTCCGCTAAAAGCAGAGGTTGCGGAAACCATTACCTCCGGGAGTGTTGTTCCGATTGAAACAATAGTTGCACCAATAAGTATGTCGGGGATATTCAATTTTTTGGCGATTACGGTTGAGCCGTCAACGAACCAGTCGCCACCTTTTATTAATAAAACTAAACCAACAATAAACAAAAAAATCGGCATAATCATAGCTTTTATCTCCTTTTTCGCAAGCAAAAATAAAAAACCGACGTTCCTCTACAGACAGCCGGCTCCTAAATCATTATTTACAATTTTATTATAGCATATTATTTGGGGTTTGTCAAGTTGAAAATGATGTTAATAAAGAAAAACCCCCACAATAAAGTGGGGGTGTGGTCGAGATGACAGGACTCGAACCTGCGGCATCGTGCTCCCAAAGCACGCGCGCTACCAGCTGCGCCACATCTCGTTATTTTTTTGATTTGTAATCGAAATTACATTACGTCAAAGCACCATCTATTATAGCAAATAAATGGTGCTTTGTCAAGAATAAATATATCAAATTCTTCTGATTTTTTGATTTTCTTGGGCGGGGGTGTGATTTTTGTATGCGTTTATCACGCAATCGACATCTTTTGCGCTTTCGGTTGAGAAAATGAAGTGGCAATTTGTGATTTTGGCACGGGAAAGCTCGTCTTCTCTATCAGCCATATAGGTGGGGGCGCTATTATATATCACATTGCGGTGTTCGAATTCACGCAAAATGGGGAAGGAAATTCCTCTTCTATCTATAATGATTGCTTGACCCTTTTCACAATTTTCGCAGCTTGTTACTTCCTTTGAAACGCATTTTTCAAGGAGCATAAGGGGAATTCTGCCATAAATTATTGCAGAAGTGTCGCCCTTGACATCACGAATTTGTGGGATTGTGAGCTCGGGGGAGAGAATTATGTTTTCAATGCCGAGATTTTCAAGTTTTGTGACGGTTTCGTTATTATAAACGTTGAAACGGAAGTCACCGTGAACGGTAAATCCGAGTTCTTTTGCGAGCTCAAGCGCACCGAGGTTGCCGACAAGGGCATATTTTGCTCCGTTTTGCTTTGCTTTTTGGAGCATTGATTTAACCTTTGCAATTTCGCTATCCAAAATCACGGGTGGGAGAATAATTCCCTCGCACTCACCGTTATAATTTTGGAGCGGGAGATAGATTATATCAAAATAATCTTGTGCGATACTTGTGATTTGGTTGGGGTGATAAAATCTTGCCGAGCGCATTGTCTTTTTCTCGCTTTGGGGAGTGGTTGGAAGGTATTTGTCGAAGCCAACTCGCTCTTTCTGCTCGCCCTTGAGTGCTTCTTCAAGCATTTGGCACGCATTTCTGCGCAATTCGTTGAGGGCGGAGATGGGGAGCATAACCGTATCGTCATACGCAAGGGAAAAATCTGCAAGTTCAAAACGCGTAGCACCGAATTTGGTGAGATTTTTTTTGATATTTTCGGGAGAGAGGGGGGCATTTACTGCTTTTTCGGGGATTTGACCATAGGCGGTAATCTCAACTTCTTCGCACGTGAGGGTTAATTCGATTGGCCTGTCGAGATAAATGCGTGCAAAGGCATTGATTTTTGTCTTTTTGGGGGTTATTTCATCAATTTTCTCGCTTGAATAGAGGGTGGTTTTGGAAATGCTCTTTTCTTCGTCACTTCTGATGCCGAGCATTGATGAATTTATTTTTCTGTTATAGTAGCCCTGTGTGAATCCACCACGGGAGAACACTCTTGCAAGGGCGGATAATTCTTCGACGGTGGCGTTTTTGCCCTCGTCAAGAAGGGTGCGAAAGGCACGAACTACACCGTAAACGTATTCGGGGGATTTCATTCTGCCCTCGATTTTAAGTGACTGAACTCCGCAGTCGATAAGGTCGGTGATGTGTCCCGCCAATGACAAATCCTTTAAGGAGAGGGGGTAGCTCTGCTTTCCGTTTTCGTCGGTGTAGGGGAGGCGGCAGGGTTGGGCACATTCGCCACGGTTTCCACTTCGTCCACCAACGATTGATGAGAAAAGACATTGTCCTGAATGGCATACGCAGAGCGCACCGTGGGTGAACATTTCAATTTCGATGGGAGAATTTTTAACAAGGTATTCTATATCGTCCTTGGGCAATTCTCTTGCGCAAACCATTCTTGAAAAGCCGTGATTTGCAAGTAACTGCGCCTGTGCAAGATTATGTCCCGACATCTGCGTTGATGCGTGAAGCTCAAGGTTTGGCAAATGCTTATGAATGGCTGCAGCTCCACCAATGTCTGCAACAATGAGTGCGTCTGCACCTGCTTTATACACAAATTCTGCAAAGCGAAGATAATCCTCAAGCTCACGGTTGTGAACAAGGGTGTTTAGCGTGATATACGCCTTTCTGCCACAGGAGTGCAGCATATCAATTGCCTGTTTTAACTCTTCGTTAGAGAAGTTTTTGGCATTAATTCTTGCGTTAAAATCGCCACCACCAAAATAGACCGCATCTGCACCACCTGCAATTGCCGCCTTAAGTGCCTCGAAAGAGCCGGCAGGGGCGAGCAATTCGGGGAGCTTTTTGTCCGTTTTTTTATCGGTTCGTGCGATTATGGTTGCGATGTCGGTTTTGGTAATCGGCTTATCTTTATTTAATTTTAAAGCCCCACCGTTTCGTTGGGGCTTTGAGTTATTTTGTTGAAATTTGTTTCGTTTGTTTTTCATTCTAAATTAGATGTCGTCAAAAGAAATCATGTCGAACATTGCACGAACCTTTTTCTTTTTGAGCATTACCTTGGGCTTTTCTGCTGCAGGAGCTTCGGGGGCGGGTGCTTCTTCAGAGGGAGTTTCTTCAACTGCTTCTTCAACTGCTTCTTCAACGGGAGCTTCTTCGGTAGGGTCTTCTTCAACAACCTCTTCGACGGTTTCTTCAATGGGAGTTTCTTCGGTTGCTTCTTCAGAGGGAGTTTCTTCGATTGTTTCTTCAACAACCTCTTCAACAACCTCTTCCACAACCTCTTCAACAACTTCTTCAACTACCTCTTCAACTACTTCTTCAACTACTTCTTCTGCGTTGATTTCGTCGAGGCGAATTTGATCGGCAGATGCTTTTTTTGTTGCTTTGCTTGTTGTTGCGCTTAACGTTGAACGAAGTGTTTCAAGCTCTCTTTCAAGGGCTGCAATTTCTCTTGCGGCGGATTCGTTAAGAATGTTAAGGCGTTCAACCTCACAATTAAGATTTTTAATTGTTTTCTGAAGCTCGATTTTTGCCGCACAATAATCAAGGCAAACAAGAATTGCCGCATTTGCTCGTGAACATTCGCCTTTGCTATGTAAATAGATTTCACGAATCTTTCTGTCAACGATACCAACTATGGCATCAATGTTTTCACGAGGCTCGTCTGTGATAATATTAATCTCGGAATTTGCAACTGTAAGAGTGTATCTCTGTTTCATAATGGAAAACCTCCAAATCATTTTTTTAAAAAACTGTTTTTGCTCTTGAAAAAAAGAGTAAAAAGTAGTATAATAAATATAACTGTATTAATTATAATACATAAAATCGATTTTGAAAAGGGTTTATGCTAAAATTTTTCAAAAAAAATTAAAAAAACATAAAAAATGAGGTCTTTTTCTTGACAAATTTACTTATTAAGCTATTCGTTAAGGATTTTGACGACGTCAAAAGCAGATCCGTGCGCCAAAATTATGGCACAATGACGAGCATTGTTGGAATTATTATCAACTTTTTGCTCTTTGTTGGCAAGTTTGCCGTGGGTACGCTTTTTGGTTCGGTGGCGATTTCTGCGGATGCTATTAACAATCTTTCTGATGCGGGCTCATCCTTTATCTCGCTAATCAGCTTTAAAATTTCATCAAAGCCTGCCGACCGTGAGCATCCTTTTGGACATGCACGAATCGAATACATTGCCTCGATGGCGGTTGGGGTTATTGTTATTTTTATCGGCTTTGATTTATTGAAGGAATCGTTCTTTAAAATTTTGACTCCGAGTCCCATGACCAAGAGCTTTATTGTTCTTGTGGTGCTTGGTGTTTCAATTTTGGCAAAGCTTTGGCTTGGGATTTTTTATCGCAGTATTGCAAAGAAAATCAATTCCGAGATTTTAAAGGCGGCAAGTGCTGACAGTTTTTCTGACGTGCTTTCAACAGGTGCTACGCTTATTTCTGCGGTTATTTGGATGACTTTGGATTTGAATATCGACGCATACGTTGGTCTTGTGGTTTCGATTTTCATTATTATTGCAGGACTTAAAATTCTTAATGAGAACAAAAATATCATACTTGGCTCTGCGCCCGACGAAGAAATTATTGGATTGATTAAAGAAAAGGCGCTTGAGGACCATAGAATTATTGGTATTCACGATCTTATGGTGCATTCATACGGCGCAGGGGCGACTATTGCTTCTTTTCATGCCGAGGTTGACGGAAAAAGCAACTTTTTTGAGGTGCATGACTTGATTGACAATATTGAAAAGCAGCTTTATTCCGAATACAACATCACCTGCACAATACACATGGACCCTGTGGTGACGGATGATGAAAAAATTAACGCATTGAAATTAAAGGTTGATGGCGCAGTGAAGTCGGTTGGTGAAAACCTTCGTTTTCACGATTTCAGATGTGTTGAAGGTCCAACACACACAAATCTTATTTTTGACATTGAAATCCCCTTTGAAGAAAAGAGGGGGAACAAGGAAATTCTTGCGCTTGTAGAGGCGGAGATTAAGAAAATCGACAAAACTTATTTTGTCGTTATTAACGTTGACAGAGTTTGATACATAAAAATTTTCGAAAGGGGGTAAAATATGGCAAGACGTATTGGCATTGATCTTGGATCGGCAAACACTTTGATTTATCTTGAGGAAGCGGGAATAATTCTTTCTGTTCCCACGGTTATTTCTATAGACAAAAATAGCGGCAAGGATCTTTGCGTTGGTGTAAACGCCAAAAAGATGCTTGGCAAAACCCCGAAAAATATAAAGGTGTCGCGTCCTGTAAGAGAAGGTGTTATTGCCGATATGGATGATACAACCTTGCTTATCTCCAGGTTGCTTGAAAAGGCGGAGCTTGTTTCTTTCCTTTCAAGGCCAGATGCGTACGTTTGTGTTCCAAGCAAATGTACCGAGGTTGAGCGACGTGCGGTGCAAACTGCCATTTATGAGGCAGGAACAAGAAATGTCAGTCTTGTTCAAGAGCCATTGGCTGCAGCCATTGGTGCAGGACTCAAGGTTCTTAGCGCAAAGGGTTGCATGATTGTCGACATTGGAGAGGGAACAACTGAGAGTGCAGTTATTAGCCGTGGCGATATTGTGGTTTCTCGCTCACAAAAGATTGCAGGCGCAAATCTTGACAAAGCGATTATCAACTATTTCCACAATGAACGTAGAATTGAAATTGGCGAGCTCACTGCAGAAAGACTTAAAATTAAGCTTGCAACTGCACATCCTAAAATTGACAGGGGAGAGGCGCAGGTTATTGGAAGAAATCTTAACAACGGTATGGTTATTTCTTCAACTGCGACAAGCAAGGAAATTTATTATGCGATTAAGCCCGCATTGGCTTCGATTGTTCATCAAATTAAACTTACGCTTGAGGCAACTCCTCCTGAACTGACAAGTGACGTTTGTGAAAATGGAATTGTGCTTACGGGTGGTGGCGCTTTGATTCCTGGACTTGCGGAATACATTAGCTCTGAACTTAGAATCAAGGTAAGTGTTGCTCCAAAACCTCTTGAAAGTGTTTGCGTTGGTATTGGCAGAATGATTGAGAGTCGTGGCGAGCTTAATAAAATTTTGTATAGAGATTGAATTATTATTTTAAAGAAAGGGATTGGATATGGTATTTTCATCAAACGAGTTTTTGTTTTTATATTTGCCCCTTTCTTTTATTTTGTATTTTATTACTCCCATAAAATTCAGAAACCTTGCACTTTTTATTGTTAGCTTGGTGTTCTATGGTTGGGAAAAGCCAATTTACCTTTTGATAATGCTTTTTATCATTGTGGTAAACTATGTTTTTGGCTATCTGATTGACAGCGCAGGCGAGGATGCTTCAAAGAAAAAGAAGATGTTGATTATCGGTGTTGCGATAAATATTGCGACGCTTGGATTTTTTAAATACACTGACTTTTTGATTACAACTCTTGCACGAATTCCGTTTCTCTCTTCACTTGAGCCGATTGGAATTGCGCTCCCGATTGGAATTTCGTTTTATACCTTCCAATCAATGTCATATATAATCGACGTTTACAGGGGTACGTCAACTGTTCAAAAGAAGTTTAGTAACTTCGGCGCGTACGTTTCTATGTTCCCCCAATTGATTGCGGGCCCGATTGTTCGCTATTCGGACGTGGATAGGGAGCTTAACGAAAGAAAGCACACGCTTGATGAGAGTGCGGATGGCGCACGTCGATTTGTTGTCGGCCTTGCCAAAAAGGTGCTTCTTGCCGACACTGCCGGCGCTATGTGGGAGCAGATTAGGGATATTCCGAGAGGTGAAGCGAGTGTGCTGATCTTGTGGCTTGGAATTATTCTTTATGCATTCCAAATTTATTTTGATTTTTCGGGATATTCTGATATGGCTATTGGGCTTGGTAAAATTCTTGGCTTCCATTTCCCCGAAAACTTCAATTATCCCTATATTTCAAAGAGTATTACAGAATTTTGGAGAAGATGGCACATCACTCTTTCGACTTGGTTTAAGGAGTACGTTTACATTCCCCTTGGTGGCAACCGCAAGGGAACAAAGCGTCTTGTTTTGAATTTGCTCATAGTTTGGGCATTGACGGGGCTTTGGCACGGTGCTTCTTGGAACTTTGTTTTGTGGGGCTTATATTATTTTGCTTTGCTGGTGATAGAAAAACTATTTTTGTCGAAGTGGCTTGAGAAAATTCCTGCGGCACTTGGTCATATCTATGCTTTGTTTTTCATTTTGATTGGTTGGCTCATTTTCTATTTCAAGAGTGATCTTGGTGGGCTTAAGGAATTTTCATCATATCTTTGCGCTATGCTTGGTCTTTCGGGCTTGCCCTTGGCAAATGGGGAATTCACCTACGTTTTTGTTAGAAATTTGTTCCTTATCTTTGTTCTTTGCTTTGCTTGCACGCCCTATCCAAAGGAGCTTTTTGCAAGCGTGAAGGCAAAGATGAACGGAGAGGGTAAAAGGTTTATTTTTACCGTTGTGTTTGATATTTTGATTGTTGCAATTTTTGCTCTTTGCATTGTGTATATTTCATCTTCGGAATACAGACCGAATATTTATTTTGAATTTTAGGGGGACGGGATATGGAGCAGTTAGAAAAAAAGCTTTTTACCAAAAATGATGCCTCGTTTATTTGTGCTCACTGTGGAAAAGAGGTTAAGCCCCTTGGATATTCATCAAGAAATCACTGTCCTTTTTGCTTGTGGTCTCTCCACGTTGACAACAACCCCGGTGACCGTGAAAACACCTGCCGTGCACCGATGGAGCCGATTTTTGCGGAGGTTGATTCCAAAAAAGGCTTTGTTATTGTGCATAAGTGCACAAAATGTGGCGAGATTAAGCGCAATCGCTCGGCACATGAGGCGAGTGTGCAGCCCGACAACAGAATGTTGCTTATAAAATTGACTGCAGGTCAAAGAAGTTAAATAACAAAGACGGACTTGAAAAGTCCGTCTTTTGTTTATTTTTCAGTTTCTGTTTCTGAAATTTCTTCGATTTCTTCTATTTCTTGAATTGGGGAGTTGAGTTCGTCCCATTCTTTCTTTGAATAGAAGCTTGCGTTATTCGCAAATCGAACAAGCTCAAGGGCGACGATAATGGATATTATCAAAACGATTATCATTTGATAAAATCTTGTATTGTCCCCAAAATTATTTTTGTGGTGGGCGATAATGTATGCCACTGAAAGAGAAATGCCTGTGTGGAGTGTGATGAGCATTGAAAAGAAATGCCATCTTGAATGCGTTCCCTCATAAAGTCTTTTTGCTTCATATAATATATACGTCATAAATGCCATTGAAAATACTGAAAAAAGTATATTTTCCACCGAATTGACGTGACGCATATAATTTGAATTATTTAAAAGCATTGTTATTATGGGGAAGAGTGCGGATGCGTAGGTGAGAATGATTTTTGTGCTGCTTGATTTATATCCGTTTTTGGCATTACAAATCAAAACGTAAATTGCGAAAGCGAACGCACCGTAAAAGCTCCAGATGAGGATTATGCTTGTGAATTTAAGAAATCCCACGAGAACTGCCACAAAAATGGCGATTGCCGCAAGCATTTGCGGGATTTGGATTGCGCCCACGTCATTTGTTGTGTATATTATTGTCTTTTTATTGATAATCAAGGCTGTGGCAAACGAGGTGGCAATTCCCAAAAAGTAGAGTATTGAAAAGAGAATGGGGGAAGTGCCTTGTGTGAAATACCCCTCTGTAAATTCAAAGCAACGAATGAATGCCACAGTTAAGAAAAGGGTTGAAAGGGTGGTTAATCCCACCGAGGCATATGTGAATATTTTGATTTTTTTCTTGATGTCCATATTTTGCTCCATTAGTGATTTTACATAATTATAGACCATAATTGTTAATAAATTGTTAAAACAGAGTGATTTTGGTGATTTTTTATTAAAATGTGATAAAAAACTGTGTTTTTGAGTTAAATTTTGGGGCAAAAACCTTGTAAAAATGATAAAAATCACCTGTTTTTGTGTATGTTGTATATTTTTGGCGGTAAAAATGTGTGAAAATTCTACGAAATCACTATATAAAAGGTCTTGATTTTGGGGCTGATATATGGTATAATTGCTCTGCTTGATATGCGATGAAGCGAGAGGTTGCTGCGAAAGCAGGTAATTTTCGTGGAGTATGTCCGTTAAACGGGCGCAAAAATTCCTTAAAAGGTTAGGGAGCTTTGTGGATTTCCGGAGTTTGTTGGCACAAAAATGCCTCAAAGTCCGTTTTTGTAAGGAAAAACGCAAAACACCCGACACCGTGTTCAAGGAAAATGCCCCACTCAATATCGCAGGTGGCGAAAAACACTACATTTATTATATATATGCGTGTGCGAACACAATATATAGTGAACTGGTTGAAATCGCCAAAAGCGAAATCTTAAAAGGAGGCACAAGAAAATGGCAGTAAAGGAAAGAATCCGTGTTAGACTTAAGAGCTACGACCACAAGCTTATCGACACAGCGGCTGAAAAGATCGTTGAAGTTGCTAAGAGAAATGGCGCTACAGTTTCCGGTCCTATCCCGCTCCCCACAGAGAGAGAAATTATCACAATTCTCCGTGCGGTTCACAAATATAAGGATAGCCGTGAACAGTTCGAGCTCAGAACACACAAAAGACTCATTGATATTCTCAAGCCCTCTGCAAAGGTTGCAGAAGCTCTTATGAATATTGAATTGCCCGCAGGCGTTGAAATCGAAGTTCAGGTTTAATCAAGCACTTCGTTTCATAAAATGCAAACACATTTCTAGTACAAAATTGTCGCACGGCGACACTTTTGTCGGTCAAGTTGGCGTAGCACGAAAGTGAAATACAAAGCGTCAACCAATAACCTACAGGAGGAACACAAAATGAAAAGTGGTATTATCGGTAAGAAGATCGGTATGACACAGATCTTCGACGAAATCGGAAACGTTATTCCGGTTACGGTAATCGAGGCAGGTCCCTGCGTAGTTGCGCAGAAGAAGACTGTCGAAAATGACGGTTATGACGCCGTTCAGCTCGGTTTCATGGATGTTAAGGAAAAACACATGACAAAAGCAGAAAAAGGTCATTTTGAAAAAGCAGGCGTTCCTGCAAAGAAGCATCTTAAGGAATTCCGCCTTGACGATTGCGCATCTCTTAACCTTGGTGACGTTATCACTGTCGAAACCTTCGCCGCTGGTGAAAAAGTCGACGTTACAGGTATAACAAAGGGTCATGGTTACACAGGTGCTATCAAGAGATGGAATCTTCATTTGCTTGGTCAGACTCACGGTATCGGTCCCATCCACCGTCAGTCCGGTTCTATGGGTGTTATCGACCCTGCCAGAATTTTCAAGAACAAGAAGATGGCTGGTCAATACGGTAATGAACAGGTAACTGTTTTGAATTTGAACGTTGTTAAGATTGATGCTGAAAAGAATCTTATCGCTGTTAAGGGTGCTATTCCCGGTCCTAAGGGCGGTATCGTATTCGTTCGCACATCTTGCAAAGCATAAGCGGAAGGAGGAACTGAATAATGCCAAACGTAAAAGTTGTTAATATGGCAGGCAAAGAGGTTGGCGAAATCACATTGTCTGACGTTATTTTCGGAGCTGAAGTTAATGAAGCAGTTCTCCACGCTGCAGTAAGAGCGTTCCTTATGAATCAGAGACAGGGAACACAGTCCACTCTTACAAGAAGCGAAGTTTCCGGTGGCGGTAGAAAGCCTTGGAGACAGAAGGGTACAGGTAGAGCTCGTCAGGGTTCAACTCGTTCTCCTCAGTGGACACACGGTGGTATCGCTCTTGGTCCTAAGCCCAGAGATTATCACATCGACATGAACAAGAAGACAAAGAGAGTTGCTCTTTACAGCGCATTGTCTGCTAAGGTTGCTGCTGGTGACCTCATCGTAGTTGACGACATCAAGGTTGAAGGCTACAAGACAAAGACTATCGTTAACATGCTTAACGCTATCGGTGCTGACAGAAAGGCACTCATCGTTCTTGATGCAGTTGATAACTGCGTAATTAAGAGTGCAGCTAACATTCCCGGTGTTAAGACAACACTTGCTAACACAGTAAATGTTTATGACATTCTTAATGCAAACAAATTCGTTGTTTCAAAAGCAGCGGTTGCAAAACTTGAGGAGGTGTTCGCATAATGAAAATGATTCAGGATATTATCGTTGCTCCCGTTATCACAGAAGCGAGCATGGACCGTATTGCAAACAAGACATACACTTTCAAGGTTGCTAAAAACGCAACAAAGCCTGAGATTGCTCACGCTGTTGAAGTTATGTTCGGTGTAAAGGTTGATAAGGTTAACACCATCAACGTTAAGAGAAAAGCGAAGAGACAGGGTTACACAAGCGGCTACACAGCAGCATGGAAGAAAGCTATCGTTACACTTAAGGCTGATTCCAAGACCATTGAATTCTTCGAAGGTATGAACTAATAGCAGGAGGATAGAGAAAAATGCCTACAATTAAATATAAGCCTACGACTCCTGCCAGAAGAAATATGACTGTTCCGTCTTTCGACGAGATCACAAAGTTTTCTCCTGAAAAGAGTCTCATAGTTACAAAGAAAAAACACGCAGGTAGAAATAACCTCGGTAGAATTACTGTTCGTCACCACGGCGGCGGTAACAAAGTTAAGTACAGAATCATCGACTTTAAGCGTACAGACGCTACTGCTAACACAGTAATCGGTGTTGAGTACGACCCCAACAGAAGCGCTTACATCGCTCTTCTTCAGAACGAAGCAGGCGACAAGAGCTACATCATTGCTCCTGTTGGTCTTACAGATGGCGACGTTGTTTACTCCGGCGCAGATGCAGATATCAAGCCCGGTAACACACTCCCCATTGCCAACATTCCGGTTGGTACATTCATTCACAATATCGAGCTTTACCCCGGTAAGGGCGCTCAGCTCGTTCGTTCAGCCGGTGCTGCTGCTCAGCTTGTTTCTAAGGACAACGGCAACATGGCACAGGTAAGACTTCCTTCCGGTGAAGTTCGTCTTATCCGTCTTGACTGCAAGGCAACTATCGGTCAGGTTGGTAACATTGAGCACGATACTGTTAAGATCGGTAAGGCAGGTAAGACAAGACATATGGGTATCCGTCCCACAGTTCGTGGTTCTGTAATGAACCCCTGTGATCACCCTCACGGTGGTGGTGAAGGTCGTTCTCCCATCGGTCGTCCTTCTCCTGTTACTCCTTGGGGTAAACCTGCTCTTGGTTATAAGACAAGAAACAAGAAGGCAAGAACAAACAAATTCATCGTAAAACGCAGAAACGATAGATAAGGAGGGAATATAATATGAGCAGAAGTTTGAAGAAAGCACCTTTCGTAGAAGAAAAGCTCTACGCAAGAATTTGTGCAATGAACGAAAAGAACGAAAAGAAAGTTCTTAAGACATGGTCTCGTGCTTCAACAATATTCCCTGAATTTGTTGGACACACAATCGCAGTTCACGACGGTCGTAAGCACGTTCCCGTATACGTAACTGAAGATATGGTTGGACATAAGCTTGGTGAATTTGCTCCCACAAGAACCTTTAAGGGTCATGCAGGATCAAAGACATCTAACAATGGTAAATAATAGAGGAGGAAGTTTCAATGGAAAATAATGTAGCAAAAGCTCATCTTAAATATGCAAGAATTTCCCCTCGTAAGGTAAAGATCGTTCTTGACCTCATCAGAGGCAAGGATGCAGGTGTTGCAATGGGTATTCTTAAGAATACTAACAAGAGCGCGTCTGAATACCTTGTAAAGTTGTTGGGAAGCGCTATTGCAAATGCAGAGCACAACAATCATATGGATCCTTCAAAACTCTACGTTGCTGAATGCTTCGTTTGCCCCGGTCCTACTCTTAAGAGAATTATGCCCAGAGCAAAGGGAAGCGCAGACAGAATTTTGAAGAGAACTAGCCACGTTACTATCGTGGTTAAAGAAAGAGTCTAAATAGGAGGTAGCTAAAATGGGTCAAAAGGTTAATCCCCACGGTTTGCGTGTGGGCGTAATTAAGAACTGGGATTCAAGATGGTTCGCAAAAGACGAAGTTTTTGGCGACACTCTTGTTTCCGACTATAACATCAGAGAATATCTCAAGAATGAACTCCAGAAGGCAGGCGTTCCTAAGATTGAAATCGAACGTGACAGCCACAGAGTTAGAGTATTCATCCACTGTGCTAAGCCCGGTCTTGTAATTGGCCGCGGTGGCGAACAGATCGAAAAATATAAAGCTCAGCTTGAAAAAATGGTAGGTATGCCCGTTGCTCTCAACGTTGTTGAAGTTAAGCAGCCCGACCTCAACGCTCAGCTTGTTGCTGAGAACATTTCAGCTCAGCTTGAAAACCGTGTGGCATTCCGCCGCGCAATGAAAATGGCGATTCGTAACACAATGCGTCTTGGTGCAAAGGGTATTAAGATCACTTGCTCAGGCCGTCTTGGTGGCGCAGAAATCGCAAGAGCAGAACACTACCATGAAGGTACTATTCCGCTTCAGACTCTCAGAGCTGACATCGACTACGGCTTCTGGGAAGCAAACACAACTTACGGTAAGATCGGCGTTAAAGTATGGATTTACAGAGGCGAAGTTCTTTCCGAAGTTAACCGCCCTGCTGTAAAGAACACTCGTGGTGACCGTCCTGCTCGCAGAGACAACAGAAACGGTGATCGCAAGCCCAGAAACAACAACAGAGGCGAAAGAACTCCCAGAGAAGGAGGACGCAAAAATGTTAATGCCTAAAAGAGTGAAATTCCGTCGCGTACAGCGCGGAAGACTTAAGGGTAAGGCTAGCCGCGGTAACACAGTTACTAACGGTCAGTATGGTCTTCAGGCCCTTGAGCCCGCTTGGATTACAAGCAACCAGATTGAAGCTGCCCGTATCGCTATGACACGTTACATCAAGCGTGGTGGTCAGGTTTGGATTAAGATTTTCCCTGATAAGCCCATCACAGAAAAGCCTGCTGAAACTCGAATGGGTTCCGGTAAGGGTTCACCTGAGTATTGGGTAGCAGTAGTTAAGCCCGGTAGAGTTATGTTTGAAATGGACGGAGTTGCTGAAGACGTTGCTAAAGAAGCTATGCGTCTTGCATCTCACAAGCTCCCCATCAAATGTAAGTTCGTAGTTAGAGAAGAGGAGGTATAAGCCGTGAAAGCTTCAGAAATCAGAAATATGACAACAGAACAGCTTGAAGCTAAGCTTAAAGAGCTTAAGGACGAGCTTTTCAGACTCCGCTTCCAGAATGCGATCCGTCAGCTTGACAACCCCCACAGAATCTCTGACGTTAAGAAGGACATCGCTCGTGTAATGACAGTTCTTCAAGAGAAGAATGCTTAAGGAGGAATGAGTCATGACAGAAAGAAACCTTAGAAAAACTAGAGTTGGTATTGTTGTTAGCAACAAGATGGACAAGACAATCGTAGTTGCAGTGCAGGATAACGTTAAGCACCCCATCTACGGTAAGATCATTAAGAGAACTTTGAAGCTCCATGCACATGATGAAGAAAACACATGTAACATTGGCGACAAGGTTGAAGTAATGGAAACAAGACCTCTTTCCAAGACAAAGAGATGGAGACTTGTTGAAATTATTGAAAGAGCTAAATAATTTAGCCCTTTATTCATTAGTTAATTTTAATCATAATCGCGAAATTATAGTAGGTACGACTTGATCGTATTGAAAACAGGAGGAACGCAAAATGATTCAGCAACAAACAGTGTTGAAAGTAGCCGATAACACAGGCGCTAAAGAGATCATGTGCATTCGAGTACTTGGCGGTACAGCTCGCAGATATGCAAATATCGGTGACGTTATCGTTGCGTGCGTTAAGAAGGCAGCTCCCGGCGGCGTTGTTAAAAAAGGCGAAGTAGTTAAAGCAGTAGTAGTAAGAAGCAAAAAAGGTCTTAAGAGAGCTGATGGTTCTTACATTAAGTTTGATGAAAACTCTGCAGTTATCATCAAAGAAGACAAAAACCCCAAGGGTACTCGTATCTTTGGCCCAGTAGCAAGAGAGCTTCGTGAAAAGGATTACCTTAAGATTCTCTCTCTCGCTCCTGAAGTACTTTAATTTGGAGGTATTGCGAAATGGCAAAGTTGCACGTTAAAACAGACGATACAGTAGTAGTACTTTCCGGTGACTCCAAGGGCGTTAAGGGTAAGGTTATCGACGTATCCATTAAGGAAGGCAAGGTATTGGTAGAGGGCGCTAATATCGTTCACAAGCACGTTAAGCCCAGAAAACAGGGAGAAACAGGCGGTATCGTTGATACTGAAGGCGCAATCTATGCGTCCAAGGTTGCTCTCTATTGCCCCAAGTGCGATAAGGGTGTTAGAGTTAAACACCAGATCGTAGATGGCAAAAAGGTTCGCGTTTGCGCTAAATGCGGCGCACAGCTTTGATAAGGAGGTAGCAAGAAATGGCAAGACTTAGAGAAATGTACAAAGCCGAGGTTGCTCCCGCTCTTATGCAGAAATTTGAGTACTCTAGCGTAATGCAGATCCCCAAGCTTGATAAGATCGTTATCAACGTTGGTGTAGGCGACGCTAAGGACAATTCCAAGGCTATTGAAAACGTAATCAATGATATTACAAAGATTTCCGGTCAGAAGGCAGTTCCCACATACGCTAAGAAGTCCGTTGCGAACTTCAAGCTTCGTCAGGGAATGAAGATCGGTGTTAAGGTTACACTTAGAGGCGACAAGATGTATGAGTTCCTTGATAGACTCTTCAACTTCTCTCTTCCCAGAGTTCGTGACTTTAAGGGTATCAATCCCAATGCTTTCGACGGTAGAGGTAACTATGCGCTCGGTCTTAAAGAGCAGCTTATCTTCCCCGAAATCGAATACGATAAGGTTGAAAAAATTCGCGGTATGGACATCTGCTTTGTAACAACCGCTAACACAGACGAAGAAGCAAGAGAGCTCCTTAAGCTTATGGGCGCTCCCTTTGCAAAGAACTAAGGAGGTAGCACAAAATGGCAAAGAAAGCTATGATTCTTAAGCAGCAGAAGACACAGAAGTACTCCACTCGTGAGTACAACCGTTGCAAGATCTGCGGTCGTCCCCACGCTTACCTTCGTAAGTTCGGTATCTGCCGTATCTGCTTCCGTGAACTCGCTTACAAGGGCGAAATTCCCGGCGTAAGAAAGGCAAGCTGGTAATACAGCAAACATTCGTTAAACACTTTCACTCAAGCATTTTTGCTTGAGTGGGGGTTATTGGATAAACTCCAACATATCGGAAGGAATGCAAAGCAATTTTTGCGCATTTACCACCGATACGCCGCCGATCTAACTCAGTTTGGCAGCAAGAAAATTTTACTTGCATATAAGGAGGATAAAAATTATGCAAATGTCAGACGTTATTGCAGACATGCTGACTAGAATCAGAAATGCAAATGATGCGAAGCACGCAACAGTTGACATTCCTGCTTCTAACATGAAAAAGTCAATCGCAGACATTCTCGTTGAAGAGGGCTATGTTAAGGGCTATCAGGTAATCGAGGATGGCAAGCAGGGTATCATCAGAGTTACTCTTAAGTATACTCCTGCAAAACAGAAGGTTATTCGTGGCATTCGCCGTGTTTCTAAGCCCGGTCTTAGAATCTACGCAGGTTACGAAGATATGCCTAAGGTAATGAACGGCCTTGGAACAGTTATCGTTTCAACTTCTAAGGGTCTTATGACAGATAAGAAGGCAAGAGCCGAAAAAATTGGTGGCGAAATTATCGCCTTCGTATGGTAATAGGAGGTAACTGAAAATGTCAAGAATTGGAAGAATGCCTATTACAGTTCCCGCTGGTGTTACAGTAACTGTTGGCGAAAACAACGTTGTAACAGTTAAGGGTCCTAAGGGAACACTTGAACAGCAGCTCAGCAGCCGCATGACAATCGCTCAGAACGGCAATGAGATTGTTGTAACTCGTCCTACAGACGAAAAGGAAGACAGAAGCCTTCACGGCCTCACAAGAGCTCTTCTTAATAACATGGTTGTTGGTGTATCTAACGGTTACTCCAAGAAGCTTGAGGTTGTTGGTGTAGGTTATAAGGTAGCTATGCAGGGAACAAAGCTTGTTCTTAACCTTGGTTACTCTCACCCCATTCACATCGAACAGCCCGCTGATCTTAAGATCGAAACACCTGATGCAAACACAATCATCGTAAGTGGCGCTGATAAGCAGGCTGTAGGTCAGCTCGCAGCAGTTATCAGAAGTAAGAGACCTCCCGAACCCTATCATGGCAAGGGTGTTAAATACTCTGATGAATATATTCGCCGTAAGGCCGGTAAGACCGGTAAATAATGAAAGGAGTGGAGAACAATGGTATCAAGAAAAGATAGAAACCAAGCTCGTCTTAAGAGACATAGAAGAGTTAGAGCAAAAATCTCCGGAACAGCAGCTCGTCCTCGTTTGGCAGTTTACCGTTCCAATGCTAACATCGTTGCACAGATCATTGACGACGTTGCAGGCGTAACATTAGTATCCGCTTCCACACTCGAAAAGGATTTCGAGGGTAACGGCGGCAACAAGGTTGCAGCAAGAGCAGTTGGTAAGACAATTGCTGAAAGAGCAACCGCTAAGGGTATCACCGAAGTTGTATTCGACAGAGGCGGCTATCTTTATCACGGACGTGTATCGGAATTGGCTGAAGGCGCTAGAGAAGGCGGCTTGAAGTTCTAATCCAAATTGGATTAGTCCGGTTTGTACACTGTTCAAAACAATTAATATTATTTGAACATTTGAAAGAGGAAAATAACATGGCTAACAAAATCAATCCCGCAGAGCTTGATCTTAAAGAACAGCTCGTTGCATTGAACCGTGTTTCCAAGACCGTTAAAGGTGGACGTATTGCTCGTTTTGCAGCACTTATGGTTGTAGGTGACGAAAACGGACACGTAGGTGTTGGACTTGGTAAGGCAGCTGAAGTACCTGAAGCAATCCGCAAGGGTATTGAAGATGCTAAGAAAAATATGATTGAAGTTTCCCTTAAGGGTTCTACAATCCCCCACGAAGTTACCGGCGTATTCGGTGCAGGTAAGGTGCTTCTTAAGCCCGCTGCTCCCGGTACAGGTATTATCGCCGGTGGCAAAGTAAGAATGGTGCTTGAGCTTGCAGGTATTAAGAACATTCGTGCTAAGTGCTTGCGCTCAAATAATCCCACAAACGTTGTAAAAGCAACTATGGAGGGCCTTAAGGAACTCCGTACAGCTGAAGAAGTAGCGAAGCTTCGTGAACTCAGCGTTGAACAGGTTGAAGGTTAAGGAGGAGTATAACAATGAAAAAAGTAACACTCGTCAAGAGCCTTATCGGAACACTTCCGAATCAGAAAGCTACAGCAGAATCTCTTGGTCTTAAGAAGATCGGTAACTTTATCGTTCACGAAGACAACGCTGTTTTGGCTGGTAAAATCAAAGTGATTTCCCACCTTGTTAAAGTTGAAAACGTATAAGGAGGAAAAAGACAATGAAACTTCATGAACTTTCACCCGCTGCAGGTTCTACAAGAAACGTATACAGAAAGGGCCGTGGCCCTGCATCTGGTAACGGTAAGACTGCAGGTAAGGGACACAAGGGTCAGAACGCTCGTTCAGGCGGCGGTGTAAGACCCGGATTTGAAGGCGGTCAGATCCCGCTTTACAGAAAGCTTCCCAAGAGAGGCTTTAACAACAAATTCGCTACTAACTACGTTATCGTTAACGTAAGCGCACTTAACGTTTTTGAAAACGGCGCAGTAGTTGACACACAGGCACTCCTTGACAAGAGAATTATCCGCAAGACACTTGACGGAGTTAAGGTTCTTGGCAACGGTGAGCTTACAAAATCATTAACTGTAAAAGCAAACATCTTTTCCGCAACAGCTAAAGAAAAGATAGAAGCAGCAGGCGGAAAGACAGAGGTGGTATAAGATGTTTAAGACGCTGAAGAACGCTTGGAAGGTCCAGGAGATTCAGAACAAGATTCTCTTCACATTGCTTATTATCCTCTTATATCGTGTTGGTTCTGCGATTCCCGTTCCCTATGTACAGCCCGATATTCTTTCACAGTTTAACCAGGCATACGGTGGAACAATCTTTAGCTATATGAGCCTCCTTTCCGGTGGCGCTATGGCACAGGCAACACTTTTTGCACTTTCTGTATCCCCCTATATTACATCATCTATCGTAATCCAGCTTCTCACAGTTGCATTCCCCGACAGTCTCGGTAAGCTTGCAAAGGACGGAGAAGAGGGACAGAAGAAAATCAAAAAATATACTCGTTATATTACAGTTGGTATCGCTCTCGTTACTGCTTACGGTTATACCGCACTTCTTGGTAACGGTACAGGCTCTTCCAGCTGGCTTAACCCCGAACACATTAAGTGGTCCGGTATGTGGGCAACTAATGGATTTGAGGGTACACTCAACACTCTCGTTATCATTTCTTCATACGTAGCAGGCGCAGCTATCATCATGTGGCTCGCTGAGCTTATCGACGCTAAGGGTATCGGCAACGGTATTTCAATGATCTTGTTCTTCAACATCATTTCTCGTGGTCCTGCTCTTGTTGAAAGCCTTTGGAGAATGGTTACATCCAACAACATTATCGTTGGTATCCTTCTTGGAATACTCTCCATTGCAATTACAATGGGTATGGTAATTCTTGTAGTTTGGGTAACACACTCAGAAAGAAGAATTCCCATTCAGTATGCTAAGAGAGTTGTTGGCCGTAAGATGTACGGCGGTCAGGGAACACACCTTCCCATCAAGCTTAACATGACAGGCGTTATGCCCATCATCTTTGCAAGCTCAATCGTTTCTGTTCCTGCAACTATTGCAACATTCTTTGCAACAGACAGCGGCTTCAGAACTTGGGTAACAAGATGGCTTGGTCAGGATTCCGTTCTCTACTTCGTAATCTACGTAATTTTGATCGTTGCTTTTGCTTACTTCTACATCTTGATTTCTTTCAATCCTGTTGAAGTTGCAAATAACATCAAGAACAACGGTGGTTCAGTTCCTGGTATTCGTACAGGTAAGCCCACTGCTGATTATATTACAAAAATTCTTAACCGTATCACTTTGATCGGCGCATTCTTCCTTATCGTTGTTGCAGGTCTTCCTATGATTATCAACCTTATCAACGTTCACGTTATTAAGGGTGTAACATTCCAGGGCCTTGCATTCGGTGGATCTTCATTGCTCATCGTTATCGGTGTTGCAATCGAAACATTCAGAGATATCGAAGCTCAGATTACATTGCGCCACTACAAAGGTTTCCTTGACTAAGTAATATTTTGCTGAAATTTACGGAGGAATTCGTATGAATTTAATTTTGTTGGGCGCTCCCGGTGCGGGTAAGGGCACACAATCCGAAAGAATATCAGAAAAATGGAATATTCCGGCAATTTCTACAGGCGACGTCTTCCGTTCCGCAATCAAGGCAGGTACTGAGCTTGGTGCTCAGGCGAAAATCTACATTGATAAGGGACAGCTTGTTCCTGATGAAATAGCAATTGGTATTGTTAAGGAATATCTTTCTGCAGGTGCTTTTAAAAACGGTTTCATTCTTGACGGATTTCCTCGTTCCATTCCTCAGGCAGAAGCTCTTGAGGAAATGGGCATAAAAGTTGATTGCGTTCTCTCACTTGAGATTGCAGACGAGGTTATTATTAAGAGAATGACAGGCCGCAGATTGTGCTCCGGATGTGGTATTTCATATCACATTGAACACAAAAAACCTGTGAAAGAAAATATTTGCGACAAATGTGGTTCATCTCTCTATATCAGAAGTGATGATGCTGCAGAAACTGTTATAAATAGACTTGAAACCTTCCATGCACGAACAGAACCCCTTAAAGTCTTTTATGAAGCAAAGGGATTGCTTAAATGTGTAAATGGTGAAGCGGGGGTTGATGACACCACTGCTTTGGTCTTCAAGACACTTGAAGAAATTGGAGCTTGAAGATGATACAAGTCAAAAATTCA
Organism: Eubacteriales bacterium; assembly: GCA_045635885.1. Taxonomy (GTDB): domain Bacteria; phylum Bacillota; class Clostridia; order Oscillospirales; family CAG-272; genus RGIG4608. The sequence continues at coordinate 32,503 of JAZTWO010000065.1, forward strand.
ATGCAGCTTAATGCAATGAAAGAGGCAGGACGTATCACGGGCGAGACTTTGCTCGTCGCCCGTGAGCTCGTTCGCCCAGGCATTAGCACCAAGGAGCTTGATGACGCAATTAGAGCGTACATTGAAAAGTGCGGCGCAAAGCCCTCGTTCCTTGGATATCACGGATTTCCCGGGTCAGCTTGCATAAGTATTAATGATGAAGTAATTCACGGAATTCCATCTGCAAAAAGATTTTTGCAGGAGGGAGATATCGTGAAAATCGACGTTGGAGCTTGTATAAACGGCTACCACGGAGATAGCGCACGCACCATTCCTGTTGGAAAGGTTAGCGACGAGGCAATGCAGCTCATTAGAGCTACAAGAGATAGCTTCTTTGCAGGTGCGCAAATGGCAGTTGCGGGCAATCGCATTGGCGATATTGGCTCTGCAATTTCCGAATCGGTAAAACCGTATTCCTACGGCGTGGTTAGAGAATTTATCGGACACGGAATCGGACGTAACGTTCACGAAGAGCCCGACGTTCCAAACTACGGAACCGCAGGTCGTGGTGTTCGCCTTTGCAACGGTATGACTCTTGCTATTGAACCCATGATTAACTTGGGTACTGCGAAGGTTATTATGTTGCCAGACGGCTGGACGGTGAAGACTGCGGACGGAAAAATTTCTGCTCATTATGAAAATACAATTGCAATCACTCCCGATGGGGTCGAAATTTTAACACTTATTGATAATGAATTTTAAAGCAAATATTTCAGGAGGATAGTATCTTGGCTAAAGATGACGTAATTGAATTTGAAGGTACGGTCGTTGAGGCACTTCCTAACGCAACCTTCAAGGTACAGCTTCCTAATGGACATATTGTTAATGCTCACATTTCAGGAAAGCTTAGAATGAATTATATCAGAATTTTGCCCGGTGATAAGGTGACCATTGAGGTTTCCGTTTACGACCTTAACAAAGGCCGTATCACATGGCGTGCAAAATAATTATACGCTGACGGCATATGCCGTTGGGTGACTCATAAATAAACCAAAAAAAACCATATAGAGAAAGGAATGGTAGTACAATGAAAGTTAAACCATCCGTAAAGAAGATCTGCGAAAAGTGCAAGATCATCAAGAGAAAAGGTAAAATCATGGTAATCTGTGAGAACCCTAAGCACAAACAAAGACAGGGTTAATCACAAACCACACACTAAAAATAACCGAATTAAAGAGGTGAAATAAAATGGCTCGTATAGCTGGTGTTGATATTCCAAATGCAAAACGCATTGAAATCGCTCTTACCTACATTTACGGTATAGGCCGCAAGAGTTCAAATGACATTCTTGCAAAAACAGGCATCAATCCCGACACTCGTGCAAAGGATCTTACAGAAGCAGAAATCGCAAAGCTTCGTGACGAGATCGAAAACTTCTACACAGTTGAGGGTGATCTTCGCCGTGATGTTGCTATGAACATCAAGAGAAAGATCGAAATTAACTGCTTCTGCGGTATCAGACATAGAAAAGGTCTCCCCGTTAGAGGACAGAGAACAAAAACAAATGCAAGAACTCGTAAGGGTCCTGCTAAGACAATCGCTAACAAGAAGAAATAAAGGAGTAGCATAAGATGGCTGTTAAAAAAGTAGTCAGAAAACGCCGCGAACGTAAAAATATTGAAAAAGGCGCGGCTCATATCAGTGCAACTTTCAACAATACTATTGTAACCATCACCGACGTTAACGGAAACACAATTTCTTGGGCTTCCGCTGGTGAACTTGGTTTCAAGGGTTCCAGAAAATCAACTCCCTTTGCAGCTCAGTCTGCAGCAGAGACAGCAGGTAAGGCTGCTATGGAACACGGACTTAAGACTGTTGAAGTGTTTGTAAAAGGTCCCGGTTCAGGACGTGAATCCGCAATTCGTGCATTGGAAACAGTTGGTCTTCAGATCACTATGATCAAGGACGTAACTCCTATTCCTCACAACGGTTGCAGACCCCCTAAACGTAGAAAAGTTTAATATTGGAGGATTTACAAAATGGCAAGATATACAGGTCCTGCATGTAAGCTCTGCCGTAGAGAAGGCAAAAAGCTTTATCTCAAGGGCGAACGCTGCACATCAGGTAAATGCGCACTTGACCGTAGACACACTGCTCCCGGTCAGCACGGTGCAAACAATAAGAAACTCAGAGAATACGGACGTCAGCTTCGTGAGAAGCAGACTGCAAAGAGATACTATGGTGTTCTTGAAAAGCAGTTCAAGAACTACTATGTAGAGGCAGCAAGAAAGCCCGGTATCACAGGTGAAAACCTTCTTTGCTTGCTTGAAAGAAGACTTGACAACGTTGTTTACAGAATGGGCTTTGCAGAAAGCCACAAGGAAGCTCGTCAGATCGTTCTTCATGAACACATCGAGCTTAACGGTAAGAAGGTAAACGTTCCTTCTATCCTTGTTAGACCTGGTGACGTTATCACTGTTCGCGCAAACTTCCGTGATTCTGAAAAGTGCAAGGCACTTATTGAGAGCGCACAGACAAAGGTTGCTCCCAAATGGCTTGAAGTTAATAAGGAAACAATGAGCGCAAAGGTTCTTACTATGCCTGCTCGTGAAGACATTGACTTCCCCTTCGAGGAACAGCTTATCGTCGAACTTTATTCCAAGTAATAACCCGGGCACCGTATTTCAAATACTGCCCGTGTTGCTTGGCAATTTGAGGCAGACATATATACGGTCAAAATTTGTCCCCTGTAAAACACAGTGAAAATTTTATTAATGGAGGAATATTTGGAATGATTGAAATAGAGAAACCTAATATTACAACGGTTGACTTGAGTGAAGACGGAAGATTTGGTACTTTCGTTGTTGAGCCCCTTGAAAGAGGATACGGCACAACACTTGGAAACTCACTTCGCAGAGTGCTTCTTAGCTCTCTTCCCGGTGTTGCAGTAACAAACATCAAAATTGATGGCGTTTTGCACGAGTTTTCAACAATTCCCGGTGTTAAAGAAGATGTTACAGAGATTGTTCTTAACGTTAAGGGCATCACTGCAAAGCTTCATACAAACTCCCCCAAGACAGTTGTTATTGATGTAATTGGTGATCAGGTAGTTACTGCCGGCGACATCAAGCAGGATACAGATATTGAAATTCTTAATCCTAACCATCACATCGCAACAGTTGCTCAGGGTGAAAGATTCTACATGGAGCTTACATTCGATAACGGTCGTGGTTACGTTTCACAGGAACGCAATAAGCAGGTTCACACCTCTCTTCTTGGTCCTAACGTATCTGCTCCCATCGGAACAATTTACACCGATTCAATTTACACTCCCGTTTACAACGTTCGTTACACCGTTGATAACACACGTGTCGGAACAGTTGCCGATTTTGACAAGCTCACTATCGAGATTGAAACAAACGGTACTATCTCCGCAAAAGAGGCGGTTTCCCTCGGAGCCAAGATTCTCAACGAGCATCTCAACTTGTTTGTAGATTTGTCTGAAGAAGCAAGAAATGAAAGCATTATGGTTGAGAGAGAAGAAACCATCAAGGAAAAGGTTCTTGAGATGACCATTGAGGAACTTGACATGTCTGTTCGTAGCTTCAACTGCTTGAAGCGTGCAGGCATTGATACAGTTGAAGATCTGACCAATCGTACCGAAGAGGATATGATTAAGGTTAGAAATCTTGGTAAGAAGTCGCTTGAGGAAGTTATCCAAAAGCTTGCTTCCTTGGGACTTACACTTAAGAAGGAAGAAGATTAATTCTTAAGCACCCAAACTATTATTAAAAGTTATATTTATTAATAAACGGAGGAAATTAAGCGATGCTTAACAGAAAGCTTGGCAGAACAACTGCTCATAGAAATGCAATGCTTCGCGGTCTTGTAACATACCTTCTTGAAAATGGCTCTGTAGAAACAACTCTCACAAGAGCTAAAGAAGTTCGTTCTGTTGCAGAAAAGATGATCACACTTGGTAAGAAGAATACTCTTGCTAGCCGTCGTGCTGCTCTTGCATACATCACAAAGGAAGATGTAGTTACCAAAGTGTTCAATGAGATTGCTCCTAAATATGAAGGTCGTAACGGTGGTTACACTCAGATTTATAAGCTTGGTCCCCGCCGTGGTGACGGAGCTGAGATGGCAATCATCAAATTGGTTGACTAATTTGATACCTAAGAAGCTAAAACTTATATAAAAACACCCAAGGCGTTTGCCTTGGGTGTTTTTATTAATATTTGCAAATATTATTTGTGGTGAATAATAATTTATCGACGTCGGTTTTGGTATTGAAGATGCCAAAGGAAACACGTACGGTGCCTGAGTTGATTGTGCCAAGAGATGTGTGGGCAAGGGGGGAACAATGAAAGCCACTTCTGACGCATATATTTTCGTCGCTAAGAAGTGTGCAAATTCGCTCGGCGGAAATGCCTTCGATATTAAAAGAAAGCGTACTGCCTGCAAAATTGGGCTCATAGACGGTGGCTTTGCTAATGTTGAGCAGTCCTTCTTTTAGGTGGAGAAACAATTCCTTTTCGTGCTTTAAAATTGAGGTGATATTGCGCTTTTTTATTTCTTTTATACCCTCACAAAGTCCTGCGATTGCAGGAAGTGGGAGTGTGCCTGCCTCGTGTCTTTCGGGCAGAAAGCTTGGCATTTCGCTATCAAGAGAAAGCACACCGCTTCCACCTTCGGTCAAGGTTTTTAGTGGGTTTGGCGAATTTATGGCGACAAAGCCTGCGCCTTGTATTCCATACAAGCCCTTATGGGCGGGTGCGGAGAGGTAATTTATATTCATTTTTTGCATATCTATGGGAAGATGACCAATGGATTGGGCTACGTCGAGTGCAAAAATGATTCCCATTTGCTTGCAAAGTGCTCCGATTTTTTCAACGGGCAGGGAAAATGAACAGATATTTGATTGATGATTGCATATCAAAAGCTTTGTGTTTTTACAAAGCTTATTTTTTATATTCGAAATTATCGCTTCGTCGCTCTTGTCGGCAAGGGCGAGGGCGGGGAAGACGTCGTATGTGATTTTGCCCTCTTGCGCAAGTTTTTTGATGGGACGAAGCACGGAATTGTGTTCCATATCGCTGATTAAAACGTGGTCGCCTGCTTCAAGTATGCCCTTTATAATTAAGTTCAAACCGTATGTGCAGGATGGCATAAAAACCACGAATTCAGGCGAGGGGGCATTAATCAGTGAGCAAATTTGCTCGCGACATTCATAAATTTTTTCGGCAGCGAGCAGGGACAGTTTATGAGAGCCACGCCCTGCGTTGCCACAGTAAGAAGTGAGGCATTTTGTTACCTCTTTTATTACAAGCTTGGGTTTGGGAAAGCTTGTTGCGGCATTATCGAGATAAATGATTGAGTTTTTCATACCAAATTTTCGCCATTTGAAGTGATATATTGTGTGGGCCTTATGCCATATCGTTGTAAAATTGACCTCACTCTGCCTTTTTCGGTGCAATTAAATTCTATTCCATAGGCGCATCCGTGCTTGGTTAGTGATGGCTCAAGACTGACAATTTTTGAAAAAATTCCGTTTTGGGAAAGGGCTTTTTGTCCTTTTATACATATATTTATTGATGAAATTGCGGCAATACAGTAGTTCATATTCGCTCCATAACTTTTTTTATCATTATATGAAATTTTGTGAATAATGCGCCTAAAAGGGGGAATACTAAATTATCAAAAAGAAGGAGAAATGATATGAAATTACAAAAAATAATGGTTTTGGGGTGCGTTTTGGTGCTTTGCTTTGCACTTTGCAATATTTTGCCCATACATGGCGAGGGGGAGATATATGACAGTGTTGTTAGATTGCACGTTCTTGCAAACTCCGATTCTGATGAGGATCAAGTGCTTAAATTGAAGGTTAGAGATGCCATTCTCGCCTACGTTTCGCCAAGGGTGATTGACAGTCAAACAAGGCAAGAGGCGGCACAACTTTTACAGGGCGAGCTTGGGGCAATAAAGAATTTGGCTAAAGAAGTGATTTTGCAAGAGGGATTTGATTATGAGGTTGATGTGACCTTGACTTTTGAGGACTATCCCACGAGAAATTATGAGAGTATGAGCTTTCCGAGTGGCGAATATATGAGCTTGAGAGTTTTGATTGGCGAAGCGGAGGGACAAAATTGGTGGTGCGTTTTATTTCCACCGTTATGTCTTTCTGCCGCAAGTGAAAAATCAGAAAATGAGGATGCTTTTATTGCGGTTGGCTTGAATTCCGACCAGTATAAAATAATAACCGAGAGCAAGGAGTCGAAATATTATTTGCGTTTTAAGATACTTGAAGTAATTGAATCAATAGGAAAATAAGAAAATCCCACTCAAATGAGTGGGATTTTTAATTTATTTTACCAAATTTTGATGTTCCATGCGCTAACGACATCCTTAAGCACGAATACATAGAGCAACACAAGTCCAACCGAAAGGAGTGTGAACAGGATGAGATGCAAAACAAGTGCTTTGTTTGAGGGCTTATCGATAACGGAATAGTTTTTATCAACAAGCTTTAATTTTGCAAGAATTGGGAGTGCCATTGATAACACAAACACAATTAGGGTTGCTTCAAGAGGGAACATAATCAAGTTTTTGGCAATTCTTACACCATTGATAAGATTATATGTTTGCGCTTTTTCAATTCCGTAATAAATGTAGTACATCCACTTCATAAAAATTGATGTGAGGACTATATTTGAAATGAAATTGATAGAAAACTTTGCGGTGAGGGCACGGGTGAAGTTGATTTTTCTTCGCCAGAAAAACAAACCAAACAAGAAGGAGCTTGACATTTCAACGAGCGCAAAGGGTGGAAAATATTCGCCCATCTCACCTGTTACGATAACACCGAGTGTGTCGCTGATGAGTCCGACTGCAAGACCCACAACGGGACCGTAAATTACCGAACCGAGAGAATTTACATAACCGTCAAGGGACATATTAAGCCCCGGCGCCAATCTGATTTTAGCAAATTTAACTGCAATTCGAAGCGCAACTATGAGTGCGGCTATGGTCAAAATTTTGACGTCCTTGAATTGAAGCGTGGCTTCTTGCCAATATTTTAACGTAAAAATGCTTGCAAATTTTTTGCTTTCTGTATTTTTTTGCATGAAAATAATCCTCCTTTCCCACAAAAGAAAAGAGGATTGCATAGTTATCCTATTTTCACAGCGGGATGCGAATCTTGTACCGCAGAAAATTCTTTCGTCCACGGGGCAACTCCCCGTCCCCATGGCACTTTACGCGCAAGATTCTACTCTGTTTTTCCTGAATATTTTACCACAAAAGCGCAAGAATTTCAATAGTTTTTTTAGAAAAACTTGACTTTAAGCGGCAAAAGTTGTATAATGTTTCATAGTGAGTTCGCAACTATCCTCACTTAAAACAAAACTATAGAAAGGACATTCAATTTTTGAATGTAAGTACAAAAAAATGAAAAGAAACAATCAAAGCAGGGTGCGTTTTATAACGCTTTCTGCAACAATCGCATCGCTCTATATTGTCTTAACTTTGATTTCGGCAATGTTTGGGCTTTCTTCGGGAGTAATTCAGGTCAGAATTTCAGAGGCACTTTGCGCCCTGACATTCTTTACACCTGCTGCAGTTCCCGGACTTACAATCGGTTGCCTTGTTTCAAATCTTGTAACCGGGGCAAACTTGCTTGACGTGGTGTTTGGCACGCTTGCAACATTTCTTGGCGCGTGGGGCGGATATTGTCTTCGCAAAAGAAAGTGGCTTGTTACCTTGCCAACCCTTGTTTCAAACGTGATAATCATTCCATTAGTTCTTGTTTATGGCTTTGGTGTGACCGATATGGCACTGCCCATTATTGCTTTAACAGTTGGTGCGGGCGAATTTGTCTCCGCTTGCGTGCTTGGTATGTTATTGCTTTTGGTACTTAAAAAGAGAAATATCAATTTGAAATAATACAAGTTTTATCCAATTAATAAAAAAATTAACAATAATAATTTTTTTAAAAAAATTCAAAAACCTATTGACAAGTGAAAATTTTGGTGCTATAATACAGTCAATAAGAAAAAGACGTTTGAGCAAAAAGAGTGCAAAATGAAGTGTCTTCAGAGAGTTGGCGGTTGGTGTGAGCCAATGATAAGTAGTTTTGTGGCGTACATTTTGCGAGTTGTGTGTTGAAATCTTTTTTGAGAGTAGGTACAACGGTGGCTCCCGTTACGAGCGTAGACTTTGATAGAAGTCGGTAAGGGTTAAATCGTGAGGTTTAACTGAAGCAGAGTGGTAACACGGTCTTTTCGTCCCTGCATCCAAATGGATGCGGGGCTTTTTTGTTGCTCTGGACAAAATATTACATGGTCGCTAAGCGACAGGAGGAAACTTTTATGAAAAAAACATTAGCACTCGTTCTCACACTCGTTATGTTGTTGACATCTTGCTTGTTGGTTACAAGCTGTGGTGATAAAGATGGCGTCAACGGTTCCAAAACATTTAAGGTTGGTGTTTGCCAGCTTGTTCAGCACCCTGCTCTTGACTTGGCTACTCGCGGATTTGTTGATGCTCTTAAGGCAGAGCTTGGCGATAGTGTTGAAATCGACGTTCAGAACGCATCCGGTGATACAAACGTTTGTAACACAATCGTAAACAAATTCGTAAGCAAAAACGTTGACCTTATTATGGCTAACGCAACACCTGCACTTAGTGCGGCATACAACGCAACAGATAGTATTCCGATTCTTGGTACATCCATTACAGAATACGGTGTAGCACTTGATACAACACTTGTAAACGGTGTTGTTGGCGGCAACGTATCAGGTACAAGTGACCTTGCTCCCCTTGATCAGCAGGCACAGATGATTTTTGATTTCTATCCCGACGTTGAAAAGGTTGGTATCGTTTACTGCTCTGCAGAAGCGAACTCCAAATACCAGGTTGAACAGGTTAAGGCACATCTTGAAGCAAAGGGCGTGGATGTTGAAGTATTTCCTTTTGCAGACTCCAATGATATTCTTGCAGTAGTTACAGCTGCTTGTGCTTTCTCAAACGTTCTTTACATTCCCACAGATAACACAGCTGCAGAATCTGCAGAAATTATTAGAAATGTTGTTATTGAAAACAACACAGTAGTATTTGCAGGCGAAGAAAACCTTGCAAAAATTTGCGGTATCGCATCTCTTTCAATCAGCTACTATGACCTTGGTGTTACAACAGGTAAGATGGCTGCAAAGATTCTTAAGGGTGAAGCAGACATTTCTGATATGAAGATTGAATACGCACCCGCTACAAAGAAATTTAACAAAGAACTTTGCGAGCTTCTTGGTGTTGTTGTTCCTGAGGGATATGAAGCAATCGAATAAGAAATACTAATAAAAACAATAAATTTTAAAGGAATTAGTTATGGAACAATTAATTAACGCACTTCCGGGTGCCGTTGCCCTTGGTCTCGTTTGGGGGTTGATGGCTATCGGATTGTATATAACATATAAAATACTTGCAATATCCGATTTGACGGTTGACGGTTCTATTTGTACCGGTGCGTTGGTGTGTGCAATGCTTATAACAAAGGGAGTTGATCCCTGGGTGGCAATGCTTGGTGCAGTGGTTGCAGGTGGTCTTTGCGGACTTATAACCGGCTTTTTGCACACCGTTTTGGGCATTCCTGCAATACTTTCAGGTATTTTAACTCAGCTTTCTTTATGGAGCGTGAATTTGAAATTGGCGGACGGTAGTTCACAGGTTTCAGTTTCTTGGAGAAAATATGACGTTATTCTTAGCTCAAGCAATAACAAAGAGGCGATTGTTACTCTTCTTATAGTTGCGGCTGCAATTATTGGGTTTCTTTATTGGTTCTTTGGCACATCTCTTGGTTGTTCAATTCGTGCAACGGGTTGCAATATCAATATGAGCCGTGCGCAAGGCATTAATACCGAGCTTAACAAGGTTTTGGGACTTATTATATCCAATGCTCTTGTTGCGCTTGCAGGTGCAATTTTGGCTCAATATCAGGGCTTTTATAATATTAATATGGGACGTGGTGCGATTGTTATTGGCCTTGCAGCCATAGTAATCAGTGAAGTGCTTTTCTCAAAAATTGCAAGAAATTTTGCGGTTCGCCTTTTGGGAGTTCTTATCGGTGGCGTGATTTACTATCTTGTATATCAGGTTATTGTATTCCTTGGCATTGATACCGATCTTCTTAAGATGCTTTCTGCAATTGTGGTTGCACTCTTCCTTGGTGTTCCAAACCTTAAGGACAAGGTTATGGCGAAAATTCACATGAAAAAGAAATCGAAGGAGGTTGAGGAAAATGCTTGAAATTAAAAATGTTTCCAAAACCTTTAATACTGGAACGATAAATGAGAAAAAGGCACTTCGTGACGTTTCTCTTACACTTAATGACGGTGATTTTGTAACGGTTATTGGTGGTAACGGCGCGGGTAAATCGACACTTCTTAACGCAATATGCGGAACATGGCAGGTTGACTGCGGTCACATAATTATTGACGGAAGGGACGTAACAAGCACCCCTGAGCATAAAAGAGCGAAATATCTTGGCAGAGTTTTCCAAGACCCAATGATGGGCACTGCCGCAGATATGGAAATTCAGGAAAATCTTGCTCTTGCCAAAAGACGTGGCAAAATGCGTGGACTTGGTTGGGGAATTTCTAAAAAGGAAAGGGAAGAATACAAAGAGCTTCTTTCCACCTTGGGACTTGGTCTTGAGGATAGAATGACAAGCAAGGTTGGTCTTCTTTCGGGAGGGCAGAGACAGGCGGTGACGCTTCTTATGGCGGCAATGGCAGAGCCAAAGCTCTTGCTTCTTGACGAGCATACGGCGGCGCTTGACCCAAAAACTGCAGAAAAGGTACTTGAAATAACAGAGAATATTGTAAATAAAAACCGCCTTACAACCCTTATGATCACTCACAATATGCGTGATGCCATTAAACACGGCAACCGCCTTATTATGATGAACGAGGGCAAGGTAATTGTTGACGTTTGCGGTGAAGAAAAGAAAAATCTCACCGTTGAAGATCTTCTTGAATTGTTTAACAAGGCAAGTGGAAAAGAATTCTCAAACGACAGAACTATGTTGGCTTAATAGCTTATACAAAAAAGACCTTTTCAAATTGAAAAGGTCTTTTTATGGTTTTTAGTTTTCAATAAATGTGTATTCGGGACAATTGTCGATTGTATCGAAGTAATAACCCTCGGAAATGAGGAAGTCAAGGATTTCACCAAGCGCTTCGTTTGTTGACCATTTATCGTGCATCAAAACGATAAGGTCGAGGTCATTACTCTTTGCCTTTGCAAGTCCTGACTTGAGTGTGGCAATAAAGCTTTGAGCATTATCGTTGCCTTCGGCATCACCTGTGAGGGCGGTCCAGTCATAAACTGCGTATCCGATTCCTCTTACGGCATTTATGTATTCAAGGGCTTCTGCGTCGGTTTCTAAAAGAGCATTGTTAGTGCCACCTGGGAAGCGAATTATTTTCTTTATTTGGGCGAATTTTTCTTCGCCAAGAGCTTCAATCAAAGCATTTTCATATTGCTTAACTTCGTTAATAAACGCATCAATTGAGAAATACACGCTTTGAAGCTCATGTGTGTGTGAGTGACACGCTATAACGTGGCCTCTGTTGAAAATAGTTTCCATTCTGTCAGGATAGCGTTCAATATCTCGACCCTCGCAGAAGAAGCTTGCTTTAATGCCATATTCTTCGAGCTTCATAACTATTTCATTGGTGTTGTCACGAGTTGGTCCGTCGTCAAAGGTGAGGTAAATTACCTTATCTTTTGAAACGTCGTTTCCATAAATCTTTACAGTTGTGCCGATTTTTATTCTAAGTCTGCCTGTGTCTGAAAGCGTAACGCCAACAAATTCGATTTTTTCAACCTTGTTTGCGATTTTGCTTTCGGTGGGAATTATTTCGTATGAAATATCCGCATTTTCAAGAAGAGCTTTTGCATCTTTTAAGTTCATTCCCTCAATATTATCTATGTCGATATATTTTGGGGTTGGTGTGGATGTTGGTACGCTTAAGCTATTCATAAACACGATTGAAAGCACCAAAAGTACAAACACACATGCAGAAAGGATTCCAACAAGTTTAAGAGTTTCTTTTTGTTCTTTGGTATAGTTTGTTTTCATTGTATTGTCCTTTGATTAAGTATTTTGCAAACTATATTGTACCATTAAATAAAAAATTTTACAATAGAAAAAACAAAAAAATGTAAATTTTTAATATTATTTTTTTAACTTACTTGAAAGAAAAATAAAAAAGTGATAATATAATTTTATAGACACAAATTAGGAGGTATGAAAAATGAATTTTTCTTCGTTTTTAAATTCAAGACGTGAAAATTGCAAGCAGCTTGTTGCTGAGCTTGGCAAAAGCTTTGCGTACGTTGGAATTCTTGGTTCTGACGTTAAATCAAGCGCAATAAGAGTTAATCGCAACACGTCCGATATTGGAGAGGGTGGCGCTGCCGAGTGCGGATTCGTTATTAAAATGCACAATGGCAGAGCATTCTTTGAATATTCAATTGATGACATTGCGGGTGACATTCCTGCACTTGCAAACAAAATTATCGACTCGGTTAAGGTTGAAGAGTCCCTTATGGATAGCGAAATTAACGTTTCTGTTCCCAAGGACGAGCCAATGGTTAAGTCTTTTGCCCGTGAGTGCGATTTTGACAATTTCTCGGACGAGGAGCTGCTTTCAAAATGCATTGAGATTAGAGATGAAATTCTTTCAAAGAGCGACAAGCTTTTAAATGCTATGGTTGCGGTTATGCCCTTTACTGTTTCAAAGCTCTTTATTTCTAAAAACCGTGAGCTTGACCAGTTCTATTCTTGGGTTAACGTTATGGCGGTTGGAGTTTATCGTGATGGTGAAAAAATGGTTATGGCAAGAGAGGGAACATATTCCAATCTTATGAAGGAAGCCCTTGAAGAGATGCCTTCTCATCTTGATAAGCTTGTTACAAAGTGCGAAAAGCTTGCAAAGGCAAAGCCAATTGTACCGGGGGTATATGACGTTATTACAGACCCCTCAATTTCGGGACTTATCGCGCACGAAGCATTTGGTCACGGGGTTGAAATGGACCAGTTTGTTAAGGACAGAGCTTTGGCAAAGTATTTTGTTGGCGACTATGTAGCATCCCCCATTTGCAATATGCGTGACGGTGCTGCATCAACTTTTTCAACCGCATCATATTTCTTTGATGACGATGGAGTTTTGGCTCACGATACACAAATTATCAAAGATGGAATTCTTGTTGCAGGTATTTCTGACCTCGTTTCTGCAACCGAGCTTGGTACTGAGCCAACCGGCAACGGCAGACGTCAGTCATACAAGAGAAAGGCATATTCAAGAATGACAAACACCTTCTTCTGCCCCGGAAACGACAAGCTTGATGATATGATTGCTTCAATTAAGCACGGATATATGCTTTTTGAAACTAATAACGGTATGGAAGACCCTAAAAACTGGCAAATCCAATGTACCGCAGAATATGGAATTGAAATTGTTGACGGTAAGCTCACCGACAACTATGTTTCTCCTGTTGTTATGAGTGGTAGTGTTCCTGAATTGCTCAAATCCATTTCAATGGTTTCGGACGATTTTAAAATAATCGGTGCCGGCTCTTGTGGAAAGGGCTATAAAGAATGGGTGCGTGTTTCTGACGGCGGACCTGCTTTGAAAGTGAGGGTTAAATTGGCATGATTAATAAGGTTATTGATATACTTAAAAATACAAGCGGCATCTCCGATTGGAAGGTGAATGCCGTTAGAACGGAGTCGACGGAGCTTTTCTTCGTTCACAAAAATCTTGAAACAGTTAGAAGCACCGACACAAACGAGCTTAAGGTTACTGTTTACGTTGCACATGATGAAAAATTGGGTGAGGCAACTTTCTCGGTTTATTCGTCCTATGACGAGGCGACGATTGTTGAAGAAATTGAAAAGGCAAAGAAAAAGGCGAACATTATTGGAAACCAAGCTTATTCAATTCCTCAAAATGAAGTTGGTGAATACGTTTCTAAATCCAATTTTGCAGAGTACAAGCCCCACGAACTTGCCTCTTTGATTTCTAAAGCTTGCTTTGAGGCGGATAATATTGAGGGTGGCTCGATAAACGCACTTGAAATTTTTGTTTACAAGGACGTTGTTTCGGTTATCAACAGTTGCGGAATTAACAAAAGTCAGGTTAAATATCGTGCAATGGTAGAGGCGATTCCCACGTTCAACGGTGCAGAAAGTGTTGAGCTTTATGAGCAGTATAATTTCACTGAGTTTGATCACGCACTTGTTGTTGAGGAAATTTCCAAGAAAATGCACGAGGTTAGGGATAGATATGAGGCGAAAGCGCCCGAAGGCAAGCTCTCTTGTCCCGTTGTGCTTGATGCCCCTGAGCTTGAACAGCTTATTGGCAATTTTATTGGTAGTCTTAATTTCTCTTCAGTTTATCAACATTCAAATGCATTTAATGTTGGTGACGATATTCAAAAGGATGCAAGTGGCGACAGACTTACTGTTACAATGTGCGCTCAGATGAAGGGAAGTGTGCGTTCATCTGCCTTTGACTCTGATGGTGTGACACTTGTTGATAGAAAAATTATTGAGGACGGCAAGGCAACTGCTCTTTGGGGTGGAACAAGATTTGCTCAATATCTTGGAGAAGCTCCAACCGGTAATCTTGGTTGCATTTCTGTTGAATGCGGAACACTTACCGACGAGCAAAAGACAAGCACACCATATTTCCGTTGCGCATCCATGTCGGGCCTTCAGGTTGACATTTATAACGATTACATTGGCGGCGAGGTTCGTCTTGGCTACTATTTCGACGGTGAAAAGGAAATTCCCCTCACCGGAATTTCAATCAGCGGTAAGCTTAGTAGCGCCCTTGCAAACATGCGTCTTTCAAATGAGACGGTTACATACGAAGACTATAACGGTCCCAAATGTGCTATTTTTGGTGGAATTGAAATAGTTTAAAATTTATTTTTCGGGAGTAAAATATGAAAAAGCTTATATTATTTGACCTCGATGGAACTCTTTTGCCAATGAATCAAGAAGAATTTACAAAAGCTTATTTTTACGTTTTGTTAAATAAGCTTGCAGAGCTTGGTTTTCCCAGTGCAACAAACGACGAGCAGATGGCACTTGCCTCTGCAGTTTGGACGGGTACAAAAGCTATGATGCAAAATGATGGCTCTTGCACCAACAGAGAAAGACTTTTTTCAGTGTTTGAAAATATGGTGGGTCAGGATTTGTCTGATAAAGAGGATGCGCTTGATTTATTTTATCAAAACGAATTTAACAAGGTTTCTGCGGTGTGCGGCAAAAATCCAAGAGTTGCGGAGATTATTTCCTTAATCAAGGAAAAGGGAATTAGGGTGGCGATTGCTACAAATCCTCTGTTCCCATTGCGTGCCAACGAATCTCGTCTTAAGTGGGCGGGGCTTGATTTGAGTGATTTTGAATATTGCACCTGCTATGAAAATTCCTCTTTTTGCAAACCCAAGCTTGAATATTATCGCTCCATTTTAGAGCATCTTGACGTAAAGCCCGAGGATTGCATGATGGTGGGCAACGACGTGCGAGAGGACATGGTTGCCGCAGAGCTTGGCATGGACGTATTTTTGATTACGGATTGCTTGCTCAATATTGAAAACAAGGATATTTCTCAATATCCCAACGGTTCTTGGGAAGATTTTTGGAATTATATTGATGCAAAATAGAATTTTGGGGCATATATTTTGCGTTTGTAGTTAAAATAGGGTGCTTGATTTTGCACTTTTTGCCCTTTATTATCCTTTCTTTATGGTGTATAATTATTACATCAAGAAAGGAAAGGTGAATTAAAATAACAACATTTATTATCTGTACAATCGGTTTTTTGACAATTATGGTTGGTATGCTTTTATCAATTGCTTTGGCTACCGTTTTGGAACAGTTATAACTCATTTAAACTACAAAATTTAATTAAAGAAAGGTTATTATTATGAACATGATGACAATTATCGTGGCGGGCGCACTTGGATTGTTCTGCATTCTTTTTGCGGCTCTTGCCATCAAAAAACACTCTTCAACAGGAAAATCTCCCGTTGCTTTGATAGTGATTGCGCTTATTTTTGCAGTAGCTTTGGCAATTGTGCCAATGAGCATTCACGTTGTTAACACAGGTGAAGTTGCAGTTGTTAAGGAAATGGGTGAGGCGAAAGAGGTTAAAACTGCAGGTATGCACTTTGGTCTTTGGTTTGTTACCCAATATGATTATTATGATTCCAAGGTTCAAAACGTTGAAATCAAAACGTCTGCATACTCCTCTGACGCACAGACAATGGATATTTCAATGACACTTCAGTTCCAAATTTCAGTTGAAAATGCTATTGATATTGCAGAGCAATATGGTAATCTTGACGCTTTGGAAAGCAGAATTGAAGCAATTGCGGTTGAAAAGACAAAGTCCGTTTTGTCCTCTTATAAGGCGATGGATATTATTTCTGACCGTGCTTCTATGTCTCCAAGAGTTGAAGAAGCGATTATCAACGCAATTACAAATGAATATTTTGTAACTGTTTCTACTGTTGTTCTTACAAACATTGATTTCTCAGATGCTTTTGAAAAGGCGGTTGAAGAAAAAATGATTGCAGAGCAGAAAAAGCTCCAGGCGGAATATGAGAACGAAATGAAGGTTGCGGCGGCTGAGGCAGAAGCTCAGGCGGCTATTCAAAAGGCAGAGGGTGAAGCAAAGGCGAAGCTCATTGCCGCAGAGGCAGAACGTGATGCTCAGGTTGAGCTTTCTCGTGCAGAGGCACTTTCAATTCAGCTTAAATCCGTTGAAATTGCAAGAGCACTTGGCTTTACTGTTACCGAAAAGGATTCAGTTGACGAGGAAGGCAATCCCGTTATTGAATACATAATTGATTTCGAGGGCAAGAGTGCCGATGAAATTGCGCTTATCACTGATTATCTTAAGTACATGGAATATCTTGCTAAATGGGACGGCAAGCTCCCCACTGTTATGTCAGGTGACGGTGCAAGTATTATGATTCCTGTTGATCCAAGCGCAGAATAACTAAATATAAGAAAAGCACTCGGCTTAGCCGAGTGCTTTTTCAAATTCATTATAAAGTTCGTTAATATAAGTTTGCTTTGCTTCGGGGGTATTTTTGAGGGGGAAGTCGAGTCCCAATTCGTCATACTTTTCAAGGCAGAGCTTGCGAAAGGGAAGAAGCTCGATTTTTTCAACGCAAGAATATTGCTTTTTTAAATCATAGAGCTTTGCAATGCTTTCTTTACTATCGTTAAGATTTGGAATTACAACATAGCGAAGCCATGTTCGTTTGTTTATTGCTTGAAGGTATGCAAGAAATTCTTCTGCTTTGCTCATTTCCATTCCTGTGTGTTTCAAATAGTCATCTGCGTTTGTATATTTGAAATCAAGAAGCACCATATCGGTATATTCAAGCAAATTCTTAACGTTTTCGTTAAGAACGCAACCACTTGTGTCGATTGCGGTATGAATTCCGTGTCTTTTAAGTTCCTTAAAAAGTTCAATCAAAAATTCCGTTTGAACAAGGGGTTCGCCACCTGAAACGGTAACTCCACCATCAATTCCATAATAGGATTTAAAGCGAAGCACCTTTTGAACCATTTCGTCAACGGTATATTCCGTGCCACCGGTAAAGCTCCAAGTGTCAGGATTGTGACAACACACGCAACGAAGGGGGCAACCCTGCATAAATATTACTGAACGAACGGACGGCCCGTCCACTGTTCCAAGACTTTGGAACGAGTGGATTTGCCCCGTTGTTTTATTACATGGATTCATGGAATGTTCTTGAGATAACCTCTCTTTGTTGTTCCTTGCTAAGACGTGTGAAGTTTACTGCATAGCCGGAAACACGGATTGTGAGGTTGGGATATTTATCGGGATTTTCGTAAGCATCCATAAGAGTTTCACGATTAAGAACGTTTACGTTGAGGTGATGAGCGTTACGTCCGAAGTAGCCGTCAAGAATGCGAGCAAGGTTATCAATTCTTGTCTGCTCGTCCTTACCAAGTGCGTCGGGAACGATGGAGAAGGTATTGGAAATACCATCCATAGCATCGTTATAGGGCATTTTGGAAACGGAGTTGAGGGATGCAAGTGCGCCATTCTGCTCTCTATTATGCATGGGGTTAGCGCCGGGAGCGAATGCTTCGCCCTTCTTTCTACCGTCGGGAGTAGCACCTGTCTTTTTACCGTAAACAACGTTGGATGTAATGGTGAGAACGGAAAGAGTGTGAATTGCATTTCTATAAGTAGGAGTTTTACGAAGCTCTCTCATCATTCTGCGAATTACTCTTTGACCAATTTCGTCAACACGGTCATCATCATTACCATATTTGGGGAAGTCACCTTCAACCTCGAAGTCAACGATAAGACCTTCTTCATTCTTAATTGGCTTAACCTTTGCATATCTGATAGCGGAGAGGGAGTCAACGATTACGGAGAAGCCCGCAATACCAAACGCCATAAGACGTTCAACCTCTGTATCATGAAGAGCAAGCTGAAGCTTTTCATATGAATATCTGTCGTGGCTATAGTGAATGATGTTCATTGTCTTTACATACGCTTCACAGAGCCAAGCAAGATACAATTTGAAACGGTCATAAACCTTATCGTAGCTAAGGTAATAATCGTCCATAACCTCCATTTGAGGACCAACACGAGTGCCGAACATATTGTCAACACCACCGTTGATTGCAAGAAGCAAGAGTTTTGCAAGGTTTGTTCTTGCGCCAAAGAACTGCATCTGCTTGCCAACCTGCATTGCAGAAACGCAGCAAGCGATTGCATAGTCGTCACCAAATATGGGGCGCATAAGATCGTCGTTTTCATACTGAATTGAAGCAGTATCAATAGAAACCTTTGCGCAGAATTTCTTAAATGGTGTGGGGAGTGCCTCGCTCCAAAGAACTGTAAGGTTGGGTTCGGGAGCAGGGCCGAGGTTATAGAGTGTGTTAAGAATTCTGTAAGAAGTTTTTGTTACAAGTGTTTTATGTGTTTCACCTGTACCGCCAACACATTCTGTAATCCACATTGGGTCGCCACCGAAAAGCTCGTTATATTCGGGTGTTCTGAGGTGTCGAGCCATACGAAGCTTGATTACAAGGTCGTCGATAAGCTCCTGTGCCTCTTCTTCAGTAAGAATGCCTGCCTTAATATCCTTTTCAATATAAATATCAAAGAATGTTGAGCAACGGCCAAAGCTCATTGCGGCGCCGTTTTGCTCCTTGTTTGCACCAAGGTAGCCAAAATATGTCCACTGAATTGCTTCACGAGCATTGGATGCGGGCTTTGAAATGTCAAAGCCATACAAAGCAGCCATTTTCTTGAGATCTTCAAGTGCCTTGATCTGATCGTTAAGCTCTTCAAGAGTTCTCATATTGTCAACGTCCATTGCTTTTTTGCCATAGAACTTTTTATCTGCCTTCTTGGTTTCGATAAGAACGTCAACACCATAAAGTGCGATTCTTCTATAGTCGCCAATGATACGTCCTCTGCCATAAGCGTCGGGAAGACCTGTGAGGAGTGCGCAGTGACGAAGCGCCTTGATTTCATCTGTGTAGATGCTGAAAACACCGTCGTTGTGTGTTTTTGTGTATCTGAACTCCTCTTCAATTGTGTCAGATACCTTATAACCGTATGCTTCGCATGCGCTTCTTGCCATTCTCATACCACCAAAGGGGTTAACGGCACGTTTTAAGGGTGCGTCTGTTTGAAGACCAACGATTACGTCTGTATCAATATCAAGATATCCGGGTGCGTGTGAAACAAGTGTTGTTGTTTTTGTTGTGTCAATGTCAAGAACGCCACCATTGTCCATCTCTTGCTTAAGAAGGGCATTGAGCTTTGCCATTGAATTGTTTGTTCTTTCTGTCGGGCCACAAAGGAAAGTGGGCTCGTCGAGGAAAGGAGTATAATTTTTCTTAATAAAGTTGCGAACATTGATTTCTCGCTTCCAAGTTTCGCCAAGGAAGCCGTCCCATTGTTTAAAATCCATTTTGTACCTCCAAATTTATACAAATATGAATAAAATTCATATTTTTCTATACTTATATTATAATATATATTATTGATTTTGTCAACAAAAATTATCAGAAAATGTGTTTTTATTATTGACAAATGATTAACAAAGAGATATAATTGATATGAACAAGTTCATATAGATAAAGGAGTGACTTTTTATGCCTAAAATTATTGACAATGCGAGGGGGCTTTTGACCAATGAGGCAAAGAAACAAATTAATGAAAATGGATATGACAATGTAACTATTCGTAGTATTGCCAAGGGCTGCAAAATTGGACTTGGAACATTTTATAACTACTTCAAAACCAAAGATTTGGTTGTTGCAGCTTATCTTCTTGAAGATTGGCAGAGCAGAATTGATCGTGTGAATGAAAAAAGTGAAAATGCAAGTGACCCCATGGTTGCGGTTTGTGAGTTATGCAATGAGCTTAAAGAATTTGTTGTAACCAATCAAGGTGTGTTTACATCTGAAAACGCTATGAGATCTTTTGCATCCCTTGTTGGAACACATTATCACAGAATGTTTAGATCTCAGATAGCAGAACCAATTAAAAAGATTTGCGAGGCAAACGGTTATGAAAACGCTGAATTTCTTTCGCTTTATGTGGCAGAATCCATTATCGTTTGGGTAAGCGTTGACAAATCCTATCAAGAATTAGAACCGATTATTAGCAAATTGTTTGCAAAATAATATAATCAGTAAAGGAGAAAATTTATGAAAGTTGTACTTGCGGGCGCATTTGGAAATCTTGGCGCCGACATTCTTAAATGCCTTGTTGCAGACGGTCACGAAATCGTTGCGGCAGACTTGAAAGAAGGCAAAATTGAGGGAACAGAGGGTAAATATTCCTTTGTTAAAATTGACGCCACCAATCCCGAAACACTTAAGGGACTTTGCGAGGGCGCAGACGTTGTTATTACAACAATGGGTCTTACGGGTGCTTCTACACGCTTCACCTCTTATGACATTGACTATAAGGGCAATATGAACCTTTATGAAGAATGTGTGAGAGCAGGTGTTAAAAAATTTAACTATATTTCTGTTATTTCTTGCGACGAGCCCGGTGCTGAGGATGTGCCCATGCTCCACGCAAAATATCTTGTTGAAGAAGAAATTAAAAAACAGCCCATGGACTACGTTATTTACCGTCCCACAGGTTATTTCTATGACATTGCAAAGGTATTCAAGCCCTATGTTGACAAGGGTGAAATGCAGTTGCTTAAGGGCTATGGACACGTTAAGGCAAACGTTGTTGACTGCTCTGATTTTGCCCGCTTTATCGTTGACCATATGAACGATACAAACGTTACATATAACGTTGGCGGTAAGGAAACATATTCCTATGAAGAAATGGCAGAAATGTGCTTTGATGCCGCAGAAAAGATTTTGAAGATTAAATGGGCTCCCAAGTGGCTTTTTGCGGTGCTTGCAAATCTTCCCAAAATCAAAAAAGCAGGTAAGCACGATATTATCCTTTTCTCAAAGTGGACTCTCTCTCACGATCTTGTTGGTGATACCGAAATCGGTGACAAGAGCTTTAAGGAATATGTTTACAACTATTTCGGTAGTAAGTAATCATCAATAAATTGGGATTTATTGAATAGTTACAAAGATAAAAAAGGTCGCTTTTGAAAAAGCTCCGCAAAACTTTTAATCGTGTTATGGTAAACAAATTTCGCGCAACGCGCGTGACTCACTTCTTCGCGCTCGTCACACTCGTTTTTGTTGCACAGGTGCAACAAAAACCGCGCTTTGCTACTCTGCACATAGAGTTTTTGATAGCAAAATGGCTACGTTGGGCATTAGCAAATCATAGATTTTCGAACTGCCTGCCAACAGTGAGAAAATCGTTATGTATTGTTTGATTTCAATCAAACAATACGATTTGCGCGGATTTAATTTAGTCCCACGTTCAAAAAAGTTTTTGGTTCTTTTTTCAAAAAGAACAATGTTTTTTCTTTAACTAACTTCCTGATAAATCAAAATTTGAAATATCAAAAATATAAAAGGAGAAAAAGTTATGTATTGGAATCTTCTTGGGATACTTTTTGCGGTATGCGCAATTGCGTGCTGTGTGGGATTTTATAAATTTGTATATTTTCTTTCAATTGGATACGGTTTTGCAGTAGCGGCGGGTGGTCTTGCGACACTTGTTATGTATTTGGTTAATCCTTCTGCAACTCCGATTTGGATTGTGCTTGTTCAAGCCGTACTTTTTGTGGCATACGGTGCACGTCTTTCGGGCTTTCTTCTTATTCGTGAGCTTAAGAACGCAACGTTTAAGAAGACTGACGTAGCCAAGGAAACTCTTTCTAAGAGTGGTGAACAGAAGATGCCCATTTTTGTGCTTGTTACAATTTGGATTGTTGTTGCAATTCTTTACACTGCACAGGTTTCTCCTATGCTTTTCCGTTTCGCTAACGGAAGCGCAGACGTGATTGTTCCCATTGTGGGCTTTGCAATTTCAATTTTCGGCCTTATTCTTGAATCAGTTGCCGACAAGCAGAAATCTGCACAGAAAAAAGAAAATCCCAATGCGGTTGCAACAAAGGGGCTTTACAGAATTGTTCGTTGCCCCAACTATCTTGGTGAAATTACATTCTGGACAGGTGTGTTTGTAAGCGGTATTACTACATACAAAACAATTGGTCAGTGGATTCTTGCATCTCTTGCCTATATTTCTATTGTTTACATTATGTTCAACGGTGCGCAGCGACTTGAAAAACGTCAGATGGAAAGATATGGTGATGACAAGGCATATAATGAATATGCGAACAAGACGCCCATTATCATTCCTCTTGTTCCCATTTATCATCTTAACAAGAAATAAAAGGAGAATTCACAAACAATTTTGTTTCTTGCAAGTATTGATAAAATACTAATTAGAGAAGGAAAGTAAAATGATAACTAAGATATTAAACTTAATAAAAAGCAAACACCCATTTACTTTAAAGGATATTGGCGAATTTGAAACCTTTAAGGTTAAGGGAATGACATTCACTTGTGCGGCATACGAAGCGCAGGGGCTTGGTCATGTGTCTGTAATGCAAGCAAAGGGCTTTTTCGGGCTTATGAAGATGGACACGATAGTTATCGCTCCCATCGACAAGGATTTGCCTTTGTTTTCTTACGATAGAATTTATGCAATGGGGAACGACACTCTCTTTATTGAATTTTATGATACAATGAGTGAAAACAAGCTGGACATTTCGCCCCTTACTGCAATTAGCAAAAAATATGCTTATCTTCCCGATAGATTTGAAAAGGGTAAAGAGCCAAAGCATTGGTATGATGATATTCGCTTATCCGAAACTGCCAACAAAAAGGGCAAAAAGAAGAATAGCAAAGATTTTGATGCCTATACTTTAGAAAGCTTTTCTGCATATTTAGAGCTTGATGCTGAAATTTGCGACAAAGAAGAGAAGCTTGCTCGCACAAGGGTATATTCAAATGGACTTATCACAAACGGTGGTCCTGCGGTTGACGTTTTTAAGTCTGAAATGGGCGAGGAAATGGCGGCAAAGGTTATTCACACCGTGCTTTTTGGAACTAATTAACACAAAAAGGAAGACTTTTTACAAAGTCTTCCTTTTAATTTTACCAAATTTCGATTTCGCCGTGTTCGTTATAGTGCCAAGAGTGACCCAGTGGGTCGGGCTTATCACTATAGTGATAGATGATTGCAAAATCGATTTCGGGGTTATCCCTGATAAGAATTCTTGGGATATTGTCAATTGTGTGTTCAAAGAATATGCTTTCAAGTGAGTTGCAATTTTCAAATGCGCCTGCACTTATACTTGAAACGTTTTTGCCCATTACAATCTTTTTGAGTGAAGAGCAATTAAGAAAAGCACTTTTACCAATTGAGGTTATCTCTTCTCCAAGAATGATTTCTTCAAGCGAGGAACAATTTGCAAAAACGAGGGTTTCGATTGCCCTAAGTTTGTTGCCGATTTTTACTTTTTTAAGATCTTTACAACCATTAAATGCTTCACTTGATATGCTTGCAACACTGTCGGGAATATTGATTTCCTTTAATGAGGAGCAACCTGAAAATGCCATTTTTTCGATAATGCCAAGTGAATTTGGCAGTTTGATTGATTCAACTTGAGTGCAATTGCTAAATGCGTTTGCGCCTATGGTTGTAACTCCCTCGTTAATATACACGCTTTTAATATTTTCACAGTTAGAGAAAGCTGCGTTGTGAATGTATTGAACGTTTTCGGGAATTACCAAATCCCTTATAAGCTCTCCCTCAAATGCCAAACAGTTATTATATGGCTCGGGGTTTATCTTTGTGCTTTTAAAGTCGATTACGCACCAGCGTTTTATTTCAACAATTTCGATGGATTTGAGGTTTGTGCATCCCGTAAACACTTCAGAGCCAAAGGTTCTTACGCTTTTGGGGATTGTAATATGCTCAAGACTTGTACAATGCTTGAAAGCGCCGGAGGTTATCTCACGAAGTCCAAAATTGAGTTCCACCTTGGTAAGAGATGAGCATCCCTCAAATGCCTCTGCGCCGATACTTGTTACGGTTTCGGGAATGTATATTTCCTTAAGCGAGGTGCATTCGTTAAACGAAAGCATACCTATGGTCTTTAATTTTTCGCCTAAAGTAATGGATTTAAGGCGTTTACAACCTGTAAATGCCTCAGCACCGATGCTTTCAACGGTGTTGGGTAATGTCATTTCGGTGATGTGTTTGCAATTAGCAAATGCTCGTGCGCCAATGTTTACAAGATTTTGACCAAGCTTGATATTTTTGAGCGAGGTGCATCCTGAAAATGCTTCATAGCAAATCATTACCACTGAATCTGAAAGTGTTAATTTTTTAATAGAAGAACAGTTCATAAATGCGCCAGATCCGATTGACTCTACACAACTTGGAACGTTAACCTTTTCAAGTGACGAGCAATCTTCAAAGCAACGGTCTGCCAAAATTTTTAACTTGCGTGGGAAATTGATTTCCTTAAGCGAGGTGCAACCTGCAAATGCTTTTAATCCGATTTGTGTTATATTTTCACTAAGCTCAACGGTTTCAAGAGAAGTGCAACCAATGAATGCATAGTCACTGATGGATGTCATATTATTGCTGATAATGACCTTTTTAAGTGTTTTAGCATCTTCAAAAGCTCCACGGGAGATACTTTCTACGTTTCCGGGAATGCTAATAATTTCTCTGTTACCGTGATATTTAACAAGTGTGTTATTTCTAATTTCATATGCTGTGGAATCATTTTCATCAATGACCTTGTATCCGCAATATACGCAGACGGGTGCAAGGTTTGATATTCTGTTTCCACATTCGGGGCAGTGAATAAGTGCCATTAATTTACCTCATAAAAATAATTTGATCAAGCGTACATTATAAGTGTGACTATCATAAATAAAACGTAGCATGCAATTGCAGGAATTGAGAGCATCAATTCCACCAAGTGCCAAAAAGTACGCTCAATTGAAGTTGATTTAACAAAATTTTCTTCAAACTTTGTATGTGAATATTTACGATAAAGACGTGAAAGGTGGGAGAAAAGGAAAATTCCTATAATAAGGGTAATAATTGTTGTGATGAATATAAATAAATCTGTGTTTGCGCTAATGTTTTTAAGCGAGATGAAGGTCGGCTCAAAAAAAGTGGCAAAAAGATTATATGCTATGTGCATAGTAATTGTTATCGCCAATGATTCTGTTGCATAGATAACAATGCAAAGCATTATTCCAAGGAAAAACCTTGGCAAAAGCTCAAAAAAGCTAAATCCAAGCAACGAGAAGAAAATTGACGAGCAGAGGACTGCGCAAAGAAATCCACGACGGTAGAATTCTTTTAAAAGGACTCCTCTGAAAATAAGCCCCTCGAATATTGGGGGGATTAAGCAAAATGCAAGAGCGAGATATATATCGTTAAAAACACTTCCGTTTCGGTTGGCAAAAAATGCGCTGTAAAGCGGAAATTCAACGTATTTACCTTTGATTAGTAAAATTTTAATTAACATACTTCCAAGCAAAATTAAGCCCGTTGAAAGCAAAATGATTGGAATATGATACCTTTTGGGTGTTTCAAGGTGTTGGGCAGGAAGGTATTTTTTGCCCCCACGGAATGCCCTAAATATGAAATAGGGAACAAGAAAAGCAAGGGCAATCATTGGCAACATCCAAGTGTTGCTTGAAAACAAAAGCGTTGTGTTTATTAAATTAAAAATTGAGAGCATTAGCATTATTGCAAACACCAAAAGCAATGCTCCAATTGGGGCATTGAGCATTTCGGCAAAGAAATCTTTAATTCTTTTTAGCAAAATACATTACCTCGCTTTCAGTTACTATCATATTAAGTGGAATATCGTGTTCTTTGTGTGGAAGGGTGTCAAGCACTAGGGCAGAATATGAAAATCCTGTGCTAACACCTTCAAAATTGCTTAAAAATCTATCGTAAAATCCCTTTCCATAGCCGAGTCGGTGACCACTTTTTGAAAATGCGATTGCGGGGACAAGGCAAAGGGTATTTTTGTTTGGATTTGCAATCTTGCAGGATGAATTTGGCTCTAAAATACCAAAGCAAGAGGGAGAAAGCTCGTCCAATGACAATATTTTTCTAAACTCCAGGGTGGAAGTTTCATTTTGACACACGGGGAATGCAATTTCCTTGCCCGTTTTCAAGCAAAGCTCAAAAAGGGGCAGGGGAGAAATTTCATTTTTTACGGGATAATAGAGCAAAACTGTGTCGGCATTTACAAATGCCTCACTTTTTGCAAGATTTTGGCAAGCGAGTTCACTTGCCTCTTTTACAAATTCTTCGCCAAAAGTATTGCGCACAAGACGGTATTTTTGGCGAAGTTCATTTTTGTTTTGGATATTCATTATTTGATTATTGCAGAGAGGGCAATTTCGTCTGCCTTTTCTTTTGATACAAGTGCCTCAACAATGCAAAGCGCAAATTCTGCGGCACAACCCATGCCTTTGGACGTGATTATGTTTCCGTCACGAACAACCCTTTCATTTGTGAAAATTGCATCATCAAGATATTCTTCAAAGCCGGGGTAACAGGTTGCCTTTTTGCCCTTTAAAAATCCCGAAATGCCAAGGATTGAGGGGGCTGCGCAAATTGCGCAAACAAGGGAATCGTTCATAATTGCTCGACCGAGCGCCTCTATTACCTTAACGCTTTCTTCAAGATTTACCGTGCCGGGCATTCCACCGGGAAGAATAATTGCTTGTGCAACCTCGTCTGAAAGCTCGTTTTCAGTTATATCTGCCACAACCTCTATTCCGTGTGAGCCCTTAACGGTTTTGCTTTCGCCAACAGCCACGGTGGTTACTTCAAGACCTGCACGTCTTAATATGTCAACGGGGGTGAGCGCTTCGATTTCTTCAAAACCCTCTGCTAAGAATACGTATATCATATTTTTTCTCCTTTTAAAGTTGAAAGGGGGCAAAGTTGTTTTTAACCAACTTTATTTTGTGAAATAGTTACCAAGTTCAGAGATTGCAACGTCAACTTCTTCACGAGTGATGAGGTTTTTAACCTTAACAACGCCGTTTTCGAACTCAGTGCCGCCCATAATTACGATATGGGTATAATTTTCTTTGAAGGCATAATCAATCTGCTTGCCGAATTTCTTTGTTCCAAGATAGAGGGCGCAGGTTGTTCCTGCATCACGAATGGAAGACGTGAGATTGATGTATTCCCTATAGGGAACGTCATTGAATCTTGCCACAAGCACCTTTGTTTCGCCCTGTGAAAAATCGGGAACAAGGTTATGTGTTACAAGGAAGTTTTCAAGAGTTACGTCGCCCATGCCGTAGCCAACGCCACTAACCTTTGCGTTCTTTACAAAAAGTCCAACGAGGTTATCGTATCTTCCACCACCGTACATAGCACGGTTGTTTTCGGGAGCTTCGTCGAACACCTCGAATACAGTTCCTGTATAGTAGTCAAGACCACGGATGATGCCGAAGTCGAATACGCAATATTTATCAAGTCCTGTTTCCTTAAGTAAAGAGAAAAGGTCTGCAAGCTCTTTTGCACCAACGGAGTCGGGGCAGAGGGCGGTTGCTTCTTCAACACTCATTGTGTAAAGAGCATCAATTTTAGCGATTTGCTCGTCAGAAAGACCGAGCTCACGCATTTCTTTTTCATAAACTTCACGAGGAATTTTATTCTTTTTATCAACGATTTTAGAAACCTTTTTAGCGCCGTCTGCATCTGCGCCACTGATAGCACAAATAACGTCGTTAAAGAAGCGACGATTGTTGATGTGAACCTTGAACATTGTTTCGTCCGCACCAAAAACACGCAAGATATTAATTGCGCTTTCGATTACGTCCATATCCGCTTCGAATCCGTCGCAACCAAATATGTCAACGTTGAGCTGCCAGAATTCACGAAGGCGACCTCTTTGTGGTGCTTCGCAACGGTACATATTGGGAATTGCAAACCACTTAAGAGGCATATTCAAATCGTACATTTTAGCGGCAACCATACGGGCAACGCTGGGAGTCATTTCAGGTCTGATTGCCAAGTGGCGATCGCCCCTGTCCATAAAGTTATATGTTTGTGTGCTTGCAAGCTCCTCGCCACTTTTTGCAGCATAAATCTCAAAGGATTCAAGCATTGGTGCGTTATATTCTTCATAAGCGGATTTTTCAAGCACCTCACGGATTTTGCCAAAGAACCAGTTGCGGAATCTCATCTGTGCGGGATAGAAGTCACGAGTGCCTTTATATGGCTGTGTGGATAATAAATTATTGCTCACAATATTGTCCTCTTTTCTGAAAAGATGTTTTATATAGATATTCATATTAGTATAACATATTTTTTTATATTTGTCTATGGGGTTGTAAAAATTTATTTTTGTGATATAATAAAATTAATATATATATAGGAGTTATAAACATGCTTAAATTTATTTGCTATCCCAAATGCACTACTTGTCAGAAGGCGAAGAGATGGCTTGATGACAGAAATATTGAATATGAGCTTAGAGATATTAAGCTTGATAATCCTACACTTGAGGAATTGAAGGAGTGGCACGAAAAAAGCGGATTGCCACTTAAAAAGTTCTTCAACACAAGCGGATTGCTTTATAAGTCGATGGAACTTAAAAGCAAGTTACCTTTGATGAGCGATGAAGAGATGTTGAATTTGCTTGCAACGGACGGTATGCTTGTCAAAAGGCCTTTGCTTGTGGGTGAAAATTTCGTGCTTGTTGGTTTTAAAGAAGCCGAGTGGGAAGAAAAAGCAGGGAAATAACAAAAAGCACAATCATCAAAAAAGATGATTGTGCTTTAATTATGCCTGTTTAATTGAATTTTCCCATTGTTGATGCGCCAAAAACCATTTTTCGCTATGAGTTCCAAGTGCGCCAATTTGTCTTGGATGGGCAAGTGGCAAAATGTCGATTTCCTTATCCGCTATTGTCACTTTTATTCTGTTCCCGTAACCGTATTCTTGGGCGTATTCGCCAAGGGATGAAAAAGGGACGTTTGCGACCTTTTTAAGATATTGTGCTATGGGAATGTCGCCAAGTAAAACCAACAAATTTGCTTCTGAACGCATCAATTCGTCGGTGATTTCAGAGCTTCTGTCTTTGTTGCAAAACATGTTGGGGCGCACGGGGATTGTGACAGGATTTAGATTGTATTTTTCGATTAAAGGATTATATTTTTCTTTTATTGCCTTAACCTGACTTGAATTAAGACGTGTTTCGGGCAGGCAATCGCAAAGCCAAGCATCATCCCTTGTATATCCAAGCGGTGCGAGAATGTTATTGTCAAGAACTTTAGCAGACGGACCGTTCAACTGTTTGCCGGCGGGCTCTAAATACCCTAATTCTTTGGGGATTTGTATTTTATTTATTATTTCCTTTGCTTCTTTGGGGTTTCCGTCCCAAAAAATTCTTGGTTCAGAAGCCACTGCCAATGCTTGACAGATAATTTGATTTTCAAATTTCCATCTTGCGTGAACGGCGCTTGCGTAAACGCCCAAAACAAAAACCTTTTTGGGTGATTGATCTTCTTGAATCAGGGGGTGCAATTCTTGTCCAAAGGGGAACAAATAAGCCATGGGAAACTCCTTTGCTTTTAGTTGTTTTTTGATATTATATCATATTTTTGTTGAATAGTCAATAAAGGTTGTGGGATTGGAAAATCCCCCAATATTATTTTGTGGAAAACAAAAAAAGCACTCTCTTGCGAGAATGCTTTTCTTGTTTTGGCGGAGGATGGGGGATATCGCTCTTGATTTTTGCAAAGCAAGAAAGAAAAATCGTTAGTGTATGCTTTGCAAAAATCTTCGGTCACCGTTCAAAAACAACGCACTGTGTTGTTTTTTCACTGCGTTCGAATCCCCCAATATTGTTTCATAGAAAACAAAAAAGCACTCACTTTCGTGAATGCTTTCTTGTTTTGGCGGAGGATGGGGGATTCGAACCCTCGTGCCCGTAAAGGCAAACGGTTTTCAAGACCGCCTCGTTATGACCACTTCGATAATCCTCCGTGTCTTGTCACGGAGAGATTTGAGAGGTGGCTCGGTTGCCAATGGCAATCGAATACACTGCGTAGTTCATCGGCAAAGCCGATCTAATCCTCCGTGTCTTACGACCTTATTATAATATCATATTTATACTGAGTTGTCAATAGATTTTCTTTAATTTATCTGAAATTTGTTTAAATATATATGATTTTGATTTGTTTCCAATCAAAAACCCCACCATTCTTGGTGGGGTTATATGTTTTATTCTTCGAGCGAGAACATTTCTTTTCCGACTCCGCAGAGTGGACATTCGAAATCTTCGGGAAGGTCTTCAAAGGACATTCCAACGTCTATGCCATGCTCTTCGTCGCCAATTCTTTCGTCAAATTCCCAGCCACATACCTGGCAAACATACTTCATATAAAAACTCCTTTCGTTTTTTATAATAGTATATCCAGAATTTTTACAAATTAAAACTTTGATGTGTCAAATTCTTTAAGATATTTCTTCAAGGGCTTAACTGTGTTTTTAACTGTTCCGTCAACAAATGGATTTTTAAGTGATGCGCGTTTTACAAGCTCGGTGAAGGGGTATTTACCGCCCATTTTACAAAGCTTAACGTACTTTCTCCAAGCTTTTGCGTGGTCGCGTCTTGCCTCGTTAAAGAACTGGAAGGCAACAACCTGCGCCAAGGTATAGTCGATATAATAGAAGGGTGAAGAGAAGATATGGCTTTGTCTTAACCAATAGCCACCTTTTTCCAAAACGGGAGTATTATCATATTTGATATGGGGGAGATATTTCTTTTCAATTTCTCTCCACTTTGCGCATCTTTCTTCGTGTGAAACTTCGGGATTTTCATAAACAAAGTGCTGGAATTCGTCAACCGCAACACCGTATGGAATGAAAGTAAGACCGTCACAAACGTGAGAATATCTATATTTATCGGCATCCTCATTAAAGAAGTATTCCATCCAAGGATATGTGATAAATTCCATACTCATAGAGTGCATCTCGCACGCTTCAAGTGTTGGACTGCGATAATCGGGGCAACCGATATTTCTTGACATATAGCCCTGGAATGCATGTCCGAATTCGTGCGTAAGAACGTCAACGTCACCGCTTGTTCCGTTGAAGTTAGAGAAAATGAAGGGAGCTTTATAGTCGGGGAAATAAGTCATATATCCGCCGCCTGCCTTGCCCTGACGTGCTTCGAGGTCGAGAAGCTCATATTCCTTCATAAATGCGAAGAATTCATCGGTTTCGGTTGAAAGCTCGGCATACATTTTTGTCGCCTGAGCAACAAGATAATCTTTGTCACCCTTGGGAGTTGCGTTTCCACTAAGGAAGTCGATATTATAGTCGTAGGACTGGGGATTTCTGATTTTCAATCTCTTTGCCTGCTCTTTAAAGAGCTTATTTGTAAGGGGAACGAGGTCGGTGTAAATCTGCTCTCTATATCCCTTTACGTCTGCTGCATTATAGTCAGTTCTGCCAAGGGATTTATATCCGAGCTCAATGTAATTTTCGTATCCGAGCTTAAGTGCCATTGCGTGTCTTGTCTTTACAAGCTTATCATAGATTTCACCAAGTGTGTCAAAGTTTTCCTCAAAGAATTTGCAATAAGCGATTGTTGCTTCTTTTCTTGTTTTTCTATCGTTGCTTGTTGTAAATTTGCCCATTTGGGGAAGGTTGTAAACGTCGCCCCTAAACTCGATTTTAGCAGAGGAAATGAGCTTTGTATATTCGCTTGAAAGCTTATTGATTTCTTGAAGCTCGGGGACGATTTTCTCGTCAAAAACCTCAAGTTGATTTTGCACCATATTGAAAAGGTGTTTGCCCCATCTTGCTTCAAGCTCGGGTCTGAATTTTGAGTTTACAAGTGCCTTGTTGAACTTGTTTGAAAAAACTGAAATCAAGGGGGAAATCTCGTCCATCAATTCCTGATTTGCAACGTTTTGGGGATCTTGTGTGTCGCATGTGTACTTAACATATCCAATGCTGAAATTGGTATAAAGATGATCGCTGTATTTAAACATCTTTTTTAATGCCTTATTTTGATCTTCAAAGCATTCTGCGGAATTAAATTCGTTAATAATCGCATCAAAATCTCGCTCAATTTTCTTTAAATCGGGCTTTTTGAATTTCATTTGTGAAAACTTTTTCATAATTTTACCACCTTTCAAATGTCATTTTTGCATATAAAATGTCTTGTTGAGGTGATTATATCAAAAACTTTTAACGTTTTCAAGTATTTGAGTGAAAAATGTTGTTTATTTTTGAAAATATGTACCCACCCGAGAGGGTGGGTTTTGTTTATGCGATTTGAACGATTGTAATATGCGCAGAAACGGGGTCTGTGCCGCCTGCGTTAGGAGCTAAGGTTACGTTTGTTGTGTTTGCTATGGGGTTGCGTACGGTAATAGTAGAGGGAGTGGTGATATTCAAGATTGTAAATCCTGCAAGCTCCTCGCCTGTTTCTGTGCCGACAACGGTATAGGGAAGCTCTGTATCATTCAAGGTTAAAACAAGTTGACCTGCTTCACCAATGCTTGCATTCCACATTACAAGATAGGTGCCTGTTGCATTAAGCAAAAAGTCGGTGTCGTTTGTTCTGCCAATATTTGTGTTGGCAATTACTCCGTTGCGGGGAAATGCGACATCCGAGCCGGGAGTGATGGCGGTTGCGTTGTCGGTGGGCATTAAAGCATAAAAATCTGCATAAGAGAGCACACCTCCGGGCAAACCACGAGGACCTTGAGGACCAACCTCACCTTGAGGGCCTTGCGCTCCCTGTGGGCCTGTTGCGCCCACGGGACCTTGAATGCCCTGGGGACCTGTTTCACCCTGAGGGCCTTGCGCACCTGTTGCGCCGGTTGCACCTGTTGCACCCATAGGACCTGCAGGTCCTTGCGGTCCTTGAGGACCTGTAAGACCAATGGGACCTTGAGGTCCTGTTTCGCCCTGCGGCCCTTGTGCGCCCATAGGTCCTTGAGGACCTGTTGGACCTATAACACCTTGAACTCCTTGAGGTCCACGGGGACCTTGCTCACCTGCGGGGCCTTGAGGACCCACGGGGCCTTGTATTCCTTGCGGTCCTTGGGGGCAAATAAAGCATTTATCGTCGTCGCAGGGGTTGTAAGAGCAACCACATCTACCGTTACGATTAAATTGATTATCTCTATTCATAAATTCTCCTAAAGCTGTATTGGTGGTTACCCGCCAATGACAGTATATGTCGAAAGATGACAAAAAGCACCAATGAATTGGTGCTTTTAGATCGTATGTTTATTTTAGAGTGCGTATTTAGTTAAATACTCGGTATATTTTTTTCTAAAGTCGGGATCGTCGTGGTGAATTGATCTAAGAACTGCGTGAGAGTTCATATTGTGGTTGTTTGTGTCAATTACACCAAGTGCGATATTTGAACAGTGGTCGCCGACACGCTCAAAGTCGGTGAGCATATCTGACCAGAT
This sequence comes from Eubacteriales bacterium, assembly GCA_045635885.1. Classification (GTDB taxonomy): domain Bacteria; phylum Bacillota; class Clostridia; order Oscillospirales; family CAG-272; genus RGIG4608. Next base: position 66,503 of record JAZTWO010000065.1, read on the forward strand.
AAATCCTGCCTCGACTGTACATTCACCGCCCTGAAGACGAACAACGTGGGTGTTACGAAGCGCTCTTTTAAGTGCGTCAATAACCTCCTCAAGTGGCTCAACATTGTATGCGGTGGAAAGGTCGTTTTCAATGAATGCCTTTTGAGTGAAAACAAGAATTTCATCAACTGCCTTTGTAAGAATTTGAAGCTCTCGCTTTGCTTCGTCAGAAAACTCGATATTCTTATCACGAAGCTCCTCAACGGATTCAAGAACGTTTACAGAGTGGTCGGAAATACGTTCAAAATCTCCAATTGCCTTTAGGAGCATTGTGATTTTAGCACCGTCTTGGTCGGACATTTGGTGCTGACTGAGTTTTGCAAGATATGTTCCAAGGACGTCTTCATATCGGTCAACTTTCTTTTCAAGCTCACGAATTCTTGCCGCTTTTTCGGGTGTGTAGTCATTAATTGATTCAATACTCAATTTGAATCCGTCGATGGCTCTTGTTGCCATTTTGTTAGCAAGGTTAACACTTTGTGCAAGTGCGATTGCGGGAGTTGCAAGAAGACGGTCGTCAAGTGCAACCCTTTCTTCTTTATCGTCTGCGGTGTCGGGAATGATAACGTATGTGAGCTTTTCAAGAAGAGAGGAAGCGGGAAGAAGTATTGCTACACAAAGGATGTTAAATATTGTGTGGCAAGCGGCAATTCCAAGATAGCTGGCTTGTTCAGTGAGAATCAATGGCTTGAAAATTGCAGAAATTATACTAAATACTGCAAGCCAAATCACAGTACCGATAACACTGGATGAAAGGTGGATGAGGGATGCTCTTTTTGCGTTTTTGTTCGCACCGAGAGAGGAGAGCATTGCGGTAACGCAAGTGCCGATGTTTTGTCCCATAATAATCGGAACAGCTGCGGCATAAGAAACTGCACCCGTTGCACTAAGTGCCTGAAGAATACCAACAGAGGCAGAGCTTGACTGAATTATTGCGGTTACCAATGCACCAACAAGCACACCGAGAATGGGATTTGCAAATTTAATGAAAAGATTTTGGAATTCGGGAATGGTTGAAAGACCTTTAACTGCGTCGCTCATTGCTTCCATACCGAACATAAGTGTTGCAAAACCCAAAAGGATTGTTCCTGTGTCCTTTTTCTTTGAGGATTTGCCAAACATTGTAAGTCCAATACCTATTAAAGCAAGAATTGGTGTAAATGATGTGGGCTTTAAAAGTTTGATAAATACATTGTCGCTTGAAATTCCACCAAGCGAAAGAATCCAAGCGGTAATTGTAGTTCCAAGCTTTGCACCCATAATTACAGGGATACATTGTTTCAATGTCATAATATTGGAGTTTACAAAACCAACCACCATAACTGTTGTGGCGGATGAGCTTTGAATTACGGACGTTACGCCCATACCGGTTAAAAAACCCTTTACTTTGCTATTGGTGAGTTTGCCAAGCAAGTCTTTGAGCTTGTTTCCGGCACGACGTTCAAGACCCTCACCCATAATATTCATACCAAATAAGAAAAGACATAAGCCACCAATCAGGGCTAAAACATCAAATATATCAAACATTTTTGATCTCCTTGGTTTTGTGTTTATGTATGCTGCCAATATTTGCATACATAAATATTTTATCACTTTTTTGTCGAATAGTCAAGAGGTATTTTTAGCGCGGGTTTACTGTTCAAATTTTGATTTGTCGGGGAGTTACAAAGATAAAAAGGTCGCTTTTGAAAAAGCTTGGCAAAACTTTTTTATCGCTTTGGTTTGCACTGACTCGACGTAAATTTTCGATAAAACACGAGTGTTTTATCGGTTTGATCAATAAAATCGCCTTGTGTGAGTGAACTCCCACCGACGATT
>JAZTWO010000066.1:0-3254 GCA_045635885.1 Eubacteriales bacterium
TGAAATCAAACAATACATAACGATTTTTAAGGCATTTTAACAGGCGCCTTAAAAATCTATGATTTGCTACTAAAAACGAAGCCATTTTGCTATCAAAAACTCTATGTGCAGAGTAGCAAGGCGCGGTTTTTGTTGCACCTGTGCAATAAAAACGAGTGTGACGAGCGCGAAGAAGTGAGTCACGCGCGTTGCGCGAAATTTGTTTACCATAACACGATTAAAAGTTTTGCGGAGCTTTTTCAAAAGCGACCTTTTTTTACTTTGTAACTTCTCCCCACTAAATCCACAATTTATAATGCAACAGCATCCAAGAGTGAATTGCTCTCGGATGCTGTTTTTTTATTCTTCTGCAATTATTCTGAATGCTTCTTTGATTTCAGAGAAAGTATAGCCATATCGCACGAGGGATGCGACAATTTTTTTCACAACGTCGGGGTCGGCTGGAATAACCCTGTGCTTCTTTTTCAAAAGTGCGACGCAGTTTTGAATCATCAAATCCTCGTCAAGCTTTGAAATTTCACTTTCAACAATGGATTTTTCATACCCCTTAGCGCAAAGCTCTTGATATATGCGTTTTCTTCCCCAAAGCTTTTTCAGACAAGAGGCGACCTGCCTTTCAACGTCAAGCTCCTCGTCAATAAGACCTATTTTTTCAAGATGCTCGGCGGCACTTGTAGCGCTCTCTTTGTCAATTCCCTTTGAGCGCAATCGCCCCACAAGGCGCACCTTAGAAGACGAGGAGTAGGAAAGCAAATCAGTTCCCTTTCTTATCGCCCTGCAGGTTTTGGACAAATTTTCAATTTTGTCAAAGGTTTCTTCGTCAATAATCGTCCCCTTGCGAATGCCCAGGTCAAGATATTGTTCAGTAAAAAGCAAAAACTTTCGCTTTTCGTTAAACCCTTCGTCATTACAAAGCGAAAGGGTGACAACCATTTCTGCCCCCTCACTTAAAGCACCAACGGAAACAACTTCTATTTTCATTCTTATAAATTAATCTTCATCAGAAAGAGTTTCGATTTCAAATGCGTCGATTTCGTCCTCGTCATCAAGCTCAAACTCGTCATTGTTGTCAACAAGCTTGTCTGCCATTGCACGAACCTTTGCTTCAAGCTCGTCCATAAGCTCCTGATTGCTTTCAAATACCTTGCGAGCATTGTCCTTACCCTGCGCAAGTCTTTCACCCTCATAAGAGAACCAAGAACCGCTCTTCTTGATAATTCCAAGTGTGATGCCCATATCAATAAGCTCGCTTGACTTGGAAATTCCCTTTCCGTAAAGAATATCAAACTCCGCTACCTTAAAGGGTGGAGCAACCTTGTTTTTAACAATCTTGCACTTAACACGGTTACCGTAAACGTCCGCACCGTTTTTAAGCTGCTCAGTCTTTCTAATATCAATACGAACAGAAGAATAGAACTTAAGCGCACGTCCGCCGGGAGTTGTTTCGGGGTTGCCATACATAACGCCAACCTTTTCACGAAGCTGGTTGATGAAAATAACAACCGCATTACTCTTTGAAATAACCGCAGAGAGCTTTCTCATTGCCTGTGACATAAGACGTGCCTGCACACCAACCATTGTAGCACCCATTTCACCGTCGATTTCCTGACGAGGAACAAGAGCCGCCACAGAGTCAACAACAACTACGTCGATAGCACCTGAGCGAACAAGTGCCTCTGTAATTTCAAGCGCATCTTCACCGCAGTCGGGCTGGGACACGAGCAATTCGTTAATATTAACGCCAAGCGCCTTTGCATAAACAGGGTCAAGAGCGTGCTCTGCGTCGATAAATGCCGCTTCACCGCCTGCCTTTTGAACCTCTGCAATAATGTGAAGCGCAACGGTTGTCTTACCGGATGATTCAGGACCAAAAATTTCAACAATTCTTCCCTTCGGAACACCACCAATGCCAAGCGCAAAGTCGAGCGCAAGAGAACCTGTGTGAACCGCCTGAACTTCCATATGAGTGTTTTCACCAAGCTTCATAACAGTGCCTGTTCCAAAATCTCTTTCAAGTTGAGCAAGCGCAGTACTTAACGCCTTTTTACGAGCTTCTTTATCATCAATAGGTGTAGTTTTTGCAGTAGTTGCCTTTTTAGTTGCCATTATCAATTACCTCCAAATTTGGTCTAAATTTAATTCACGAGCACATTATACACCATATTTTTTCATTTGTCAAGACATTTTTTCTTAAATCGGAAATATTTTTTTATGTTTTTTGCTTTTTCGGCACAAAATTCCATTTTCGGAACTCTTTCTACCACCTCTCTTAGTTCGGTGGATATAGTTATATTGGTTTTAGTTATATTGGGTATAGTTTTATTTATTTCCCGTATCTGTGTGAGCTGGGGGGAGTGTCTCACAGAGCTGGGGTGGGTATCTGTCTGAGCATCAGGGGGTGTCCTACAGAGCTGTATAATGTATAAATTTGCAGTTTGCCTATTTAATCCATTCTTGCTTTGAGTAAATTGTTTATTCACATCAATTAATTGTTTTTCCAATAAAGATTTAACCGTTCTTTTAACACTTGCCAACGACATCCCACAAGCCCGTGCAATTCCTTTTTCGCTCGGAAAACACGTGTGCGTTTGGTTGTCGGCTCGCATCATCAAATAGAATAGTACCGTCAATTCATAGGGGCTGAGTTCAAGCTCAAAAACCCTGCTCGGCACGATAAAAAATGGCTCATCAATCTTCTCTTTTGTATTTTCTTTCATTTTACCTTCCGTTTTTGTGTATTCAGCTCGATCGTTCTGTGAATATAAAATACTACAAAAAAAGATGCCACAACGTGCCAAAGTGTGCCACAACGTGCCAAATTCGGATGTTTTTGTTGAATTTTTTTGATTTTTTTAATTTTTGCAGACGATGTGCGGTGTTTTATCCGCAAATCCGTGGGGGAGGATACCATCCTCCCGTTTAAACCTCAACCAACCAATACCACCTCCGCACGTCATCCTCGAGGGAGCAAAGCGACCGAAGGATCTTGTGCGGATAGTGAACTATAGACTATTTGTTCCAAACGAAAAGTTAGTTTGGGTTGAGTGCGAGACCCTCGACGACCCGTTTAAACGTCAACCAATGCCGCCTCCGCACGTCATCCTCGAGGGAGCAAAGCGACCGAAGGATCTTGTGCGGATAGTGAACTATAGACTATTTGTTCCAAACGAAAAGTTAGTTTGGGTTTGGAAGCGGGCTCACGGAGTGAGCCCCTACGGTAAGTGACATTATACTCGAAAACATCGTAGGGGCTG
>JAZTWO010000067.1:0-10636 GCA_045635885.1 Eubacteriales bacterium
TGACCGAGCCCGCAGGCGAGACCCTCGACGACCCGATTAAACGTCAACCAACCAATACCGCCTCCGCACGTCATCCTTGAGGGAGCAAAGCGACCGAAGGATCTTGTGCGGATAGCGAACTATAGACTATTTGTTCCAAACGAAAAGTTAGTTTGTGTTTGGAAGCGGGCTCACGGAGTGAGCCCCTACGATAAGCGACATCATACACACAATATGGTGATTTTATCTCGCTAAAAAACTTCACGGCTACGGAAGTTAGTTTGTGTTTGGAACGGGACGTCGAGGACGTCGTCCCCTACGGTGAGTGATATTATACACACAATATGGTGATTTTATCTAACTATAAAACCTTATGGCTACGCACAAGCAGAGTAAATTTTAGAAAAACAATCCTTTGGGATTGGTTTTCGTAGTTCGGCACATAAAATCCACGTCGAAAATTTATTTTCGTAAGCGGATTTTGTGGGGTGAACCGATAATTTGCTCGCAAATTGTCGAAAATTTACGTCGAGTCAGCAAAAACCCACGCAATAAAAAAGTTTTGCCAAGCTTTTTCAAAAGCGGAAAACGGTACTTTCTAACTATCTTTTCTTTTTCTTTTTATTAGTAGAAAAGCCGAATTTGCCGATTTTTTTGCCAAGCTCGTAGTATTCACCGTGGGCATAGGCAACGAGATTTGCTTTATCAAGGCGCATTTTATCGTCCTTATCGAAAAGCGTTTCGTCAACGTTCACAGCAACAATGTCTGCCATAAACATATCGTGCGAGCCAAGTGGGATAATATCCGTCACCTTACATTCAATGGACACAGGGCACTCGTCGATCATAGGAGCATCCACCACAGTTCCCTTCACCTTAGTGAGCTTGCACTTTTCGAATTTATTAACCTTTTTGCCTGTATAAATTCCGCAATAATCCGCCTCTTTAACAAGATTTGAGGGCGTGAGATTGATAACAAACTCGCCCTTTTCCTTAATTATATTATAGGAATGCCTTGTCGGGCGCACGGAAATATATGTTTTGGGCGGAATTGTGTTTAAAATTCCCGTCCAACCAATTGTGATGATATTGCTGTTTTCCATATCACCGCAAGAAACCATTGTTGGTGGCAGGGGACAAACGAGCGCACCGCCCTTTAAAGTTCTTTTAGCCATTATTCAGTAATTTCCTCGATAGTTGTAATAACAACGTCCTTGCGAGGACAGTCCTGATACATCCACATTTTAACGGTTGTGGGAACGTTTGCAATTTTATCAACAACCTCAAGGCCTTCATAAACCTTGCCAAAAGCCGCATACTGACCGTCAAGATGGGGCGCACGAGCGTGCATAATGAAGAACTGGCTTGAAGCAGAGTTGGGAGCGCTTGTTCTTGCCATAGAAAGAACACCACGCTCGTGCTTAAGATCGTTTTTAACACCGTTTGCACGGAATTCGCCCTTGATGGACTTTGCTTCCTTCTGTTCAAAATCGGTATCAAATCCGCCGCCCTGAATCATAAATCCGGGAATAACACGGTGGAAAATAAGACCGTCGAAGAATCCCGCACGAACGAGATCCATAAAGTTTTTAACTGTAATGGGAGCTACCTCGGGATAAAGCTCTGCGCACATATCCCCAAATCCCTCAACCTTAATTCTAATTTTTGGATTGCTCATTTTTCTTTCTCCTTATATGTTAATTTCATTAATTTTATCTTCATAAGCGAGCAAAAACAGCTCGTTTATTCTGTCCTGTTTGCCAAGAAAATGAAGATAGCCGAAAAGCGACTCCATTCCCGTCGCCATTCGATATTGACCAACGGTTGCGCTCTTTGGCGTATTGGTGTGGCCAATGTTTCTGCCCCTGCGATATGCGGCATTTTCATCTTCAGTTAAAAGCGGCAAAATCCTTTTCATTGCATCTGCCTGCGCCTCTGCTTTGACAAACGAAAGTGCCGTGCTATTTAGATTTTTGGCGGACGAAACACCCTTTTTAACAAGCATTTCTCTAACGCAAATTTCAATTACGCTGTCGCCCAAATATGCAAGTGCCGCCGCACTTATCTCACCAATAACCATTTAGTACCTCTTGATAAATAATATAAAATAATAATATCACAACGATCAAAAATTGTCAATACAGCTTTATTTTTCGACCCTGTCAACCGCCTTGAGATATTCTTCATAGGTGGCAACCACCTTAAGTGCCTCAATTAGTGCGTTGGGAGTCATTCCACCTGGTAAATCGAATTTTTTAGCCAATTCGTCACGTTTTTGTGAGGAATTTTTGCCACCCGTTAAGCCGTCGACAAAGAAATCGACCTTTGATAATGGATTTTTAGCAATTTCAAGCAGCTTTTCACTCACACTCTCATCATTTTCGCTTGAAAACGGAGCAAGAAGATTGTATAAAAGCTCGTTTTCCATGCCCTCAACGCCCAAAGTTCCCTCTTTTGACGGCTCGCTTTTGCGCTTTTCCTTGCCCTCAATTTTGGGAATGTAGAGTTGAATTAACTTGTCCTTGGGAACGAGCGACGAGATGTGCGAGCGAATTACTCTACCCCCTCCGTCACTGTCCGTAAGCACGATTATGGGCGAATTTTTGGCAAGCGCACGGATAAGCGCACTCTTTTCCTGTGCCTTGAAAACACCAAAACCGTCCGTTTTTATTATTAACCCCTCGCATATCGCTTGGAGCTTCATTCTGTCATATTTACCCTCAACTATTATCGGGTATGCTATTTTTAATTTTTTCATTTTCGTTACCATATAAAAATGTACTTTTAACAATAAATTGGGATTTGTCGGGGAGAAGATAGTTGAAGTAAATGCCCTCTCCGTCTTCGCCTGCGGCAAATCCACCTCTCCCTGAGTGAGAGGCTTTGATTTGTAAGCATTCGCTCGAAAAAGGCTCGCCCTTTGGGAGAGCTCCGCGTAAGCGGTGAGAGGGGTATTAACATAAACTAACATCTCGATAAATCAAAATTTAAAATTACGCCTTCATTGTTTTTGCGTTCATAATTTGAATTATTTTTATTCCCCGGCTCTCAAAATATCGCCGACCTTAACGTCAAAGGGCACTTTGACAAAGAAATGCATAAAGGGGTGGGGTGAGGACTCAATTTCGTTACCCTTTTCATCACGCAAATCGCAAATTGTGAGCGCCTTTCCAACCTGACTTGGAGAAATAATTTCTGCGCTATCTCCAATTTTGCACTTGTTCTTCTGCATAAAGAGATAGTATTTTTCATCCTCTGCGCCATCGTTAAGACGTGCCTGCACTTCCCTCTCCGCTTCACTCATCTCGCAAGCGATGGCGAAATATGCCTTTTCACGAATATAACCCGTGTTTGAAGCAAGTTGAGCGCTTTCGATGGGATAATCAAAATAAAATCCCGTGCAATATTCCCTGTGGCTAACGGACTCAAGCTCACGCATCCAAAGGGGATCAAATTTGTAATTTTCTTTATCACGATAATAGGCGTCAATAGCCATTCTATAGGCATTTGAAACAACTGCGGTGTAGTACGCAGACTTCATTCTGCCCTCGATTTTAAAGGATTTTATACCTGCCTCGATAAGTTCCGGAATGTGCTCAATTGTGCACATATCCTTTGAGGACATAATGAAAGTTCCGTGCTCGTTTTGTTCAATGGGAAGGGGCATATCGGGGCGCTTTTCTTCAACAAGTGTGAAATTCCAACGGCAAGGTTGAGCGCACGCACCACGGTTTGCGTCCCTGCCCGTAATGTGATGGGAGAGCATACATCTGCCACTATAAGAAACACACATAGAACCGTGAACAAATGCTTCAAGCTCAATTTCGTCAGGGATTCCTGCTCTAATCTTCTTAATTTCACCAAGTGTAAGCTCACGAGCCAAAACAAGTCGCTTTGCACCAAGCGCAATATACGCCTTTGCCGCCGCAACACTGACAATGCTTGCCTGCGTTGAAACGTGAATTTCCATTTCGGGCAAAATCTCTTGAATTGTTGCCATAACACCAAGATCTGCAACAATCATAGCATCAATTTTGCAGTCCTTAAGAGCCAACAAATATTCACGAAGAACGCTGTATTCGTGCTCGTGGGGCATTGTATTAACCGTTAAATATACCTTTTTGCCCAAATTGTGAGCATATTCAACCGCCTCATAAAGCTCGTCGTTTGTAAAATTATCGGCGGCGGAGCGCATTCCAAAAACGTTGCCCGCCAAATATACCGCATCCGCACCGTAATTGAGCGCAGATTTCATTTTCTCAAAATTTCCCGCAGGGGATAAAAGTTCAACCATGTTATATATTCCTTTTTATAAAATTACATTATTATTCATTATAATTATAATATATATTTTCGCAACTGTCAAGTGCGAACTTCCTCGCACGGCTTTTGTGCTCCCATTTTTTCACCAAAAATGCTTGCAATTTCGCCTTGCAGATGCTATAATTGAAGTGGAAAACTCTTTGGAAGGAGAAAATTATGAAAAACAAGTCAAATTTTAGAATTATTTTAACAATCTTGACTCTGTCAGCAATTCTCTGCACTGCTTTTTTCTTTAGCTCGTGCGGTAAAATTGATGAAAACAAGGTGACTGAGTCGGAGAATTTGCTTTTTGAACTCAATAGCGACGGTGAAAGTTATTCCTTAACGGGAATTGGCGATTGCACCGACAAGGTTATAATTATTCCAAGCACCTATCAAGGCAAGCCGATTACAGAAATCGGAGCTTATGCATTTAAATCAGAAGATATTACCGAGGTGGTTATTCCCGATTCGGTTACTACGATTAAAACATATGCTTTTATAAACTGTGATTCCCTTGAAAGTGTTACGCTTTCAAGCTCTCTAAAATCCCTTGAACGCAGTGCTTTTGAGGCGTGCTCCGCTTTAAAAAGCATTGAACTCCCCAATTCTCTTACATTCATCGGCGATTATGCATTCAGTTATTGCAAATCCCTTGAAAATGTTGTAATGTCCGATTCGGTAACGTATATCGGAAGGGGCGCATTCCAAGCTTGCAAATCTCTTAAAAGCATCACATTGCCCGACAACGTAAAAATTGACAGGGGTGCTTTTGCCGCTTGTGAATCACTTACAAGAATTGACTTCCCTGCTTCAATAGAATTTGTAGATTGGAGTGTATTCAACGGTTGCACATCGGTTACAACCATCACCTTTGCAAAACAAGTACCATACCACCCATATTATGACTTTGAAAACCTTACCACAGTTATTCTAAAGGATGGAGTAACAGTTGCTAACGCTTTATATTTTAGAAATTGCACGTCTCTCACCACCTTTGTCGTTTCATCTTCAGTAGAAAGCTTGGGTACTCCTTCGTTTTTTGAAGGTTGCACCTCGCTTAAAAACATAGACGTGGATGAAAATAATCAATATTTTAAATCCATTGACGGAAATTTGTATACCAAGGACGAAAAAACGCTTTTAAAGTACGCAGCCGGCAAGGAAGATGACACGTTTGCAATACCAACTTCAGTAACAAATATTAAAAGGAACGCATTCATTGATTGCAAATCCCTTAAAAATATTACAATTCCCAACTCGGTAACCATTATAGAAAATGACGCTTTCAAAGATTGCACATCCCTTGAAAGCATTATAATTCCCGATTCCGTAACGAGCATAGGGTGGCACGCATTTAATGGATGCACATCCCTTAAAAATATAGTTATTCCAAATTCAGTAACAAGCATCGGAATTAGTGCGTTCGAGGGTTGCACCTCTCTTGAAAGCATTGTTATTCCCGATTCGGTGACGAGTATAGGTGATGAAGCGTTCTACTGTTGCACTTCTCTTGAAAGTGTAATACTTTCCAATTCCTTGACAACCATCGGCTTCAAGTTGTTTGCGGGATGCTCGTCACTTAAAAATGTAACGTTTGGAAATTCGCTAACAAATATTGAAGGCTCTGCTTTCTTAGGCTGCTCTTCCCTTGCAAATATAGCGCTTCCCGATTCGCTAAAGAGCATTGGGGACTGGGCATTCGAGCGTTGTACATCTCTTGAAAGCATTGTTATTCCCGACTCGGTAACAAGCATCGATCAGGGTGCGTTTAGATATTGCACATCACTTAAAAATATTACACTTTCCAATTCTTTGGAAAGCATCCAACACGCATTATTCGCACATTGTACCGCTATTACAAGCATAGTAATACCCAATTCGGTAACAAGTATTGGCAGCAATGCTTTTGATAATTGTACCTCGCTTACAAGCATAGCAATTCCCCATTCGATAACAAGCATTGGAAATCATGCGTTTTACGTTTGCACATCTCTTGAGAGTATTGTTATTCCCAATGCTGTAACAACTATTGACTGGTATGCATTTGATGATTGCAAGGTCCTCACAATTTACTGTGAAGCAGAGTCCAAGTCCGAAGGATGGGATAATAAGTGGAATAGCGATAACAGACCTGTTGTTTGGGGTTATAAGGGCGAATAAGTTAATATTTTTTTCTAAAAAGCGAGTCGCAAAGGTGACTCGCTTTTGTAAATCAAAAATTGAGCGCAAAATATTTTGCTACCCTATTGAAAAAATGTGAAAAATATGTTATACTAAATTTTAGTTTGTGATTTTTATTAATATTTTTATATATACGGAGAAAAAATTTTGAAAACTACATTGCAATTACGCCCCGGCATTGTAATCTCCTCGATTACCGAGGAAGCCGCAAAGGCAAAGCAGTATTTAACAAGAGCCGACCTTAAGAAACTCCATCTTAAGTCCATCGCTCTTCCCTGCGCTTTTAGGGAAAACCCCGACGAAAGCGTCATTTTCTATTTTAGTCCCGACACAGTTGAAGAAGCAGAAATCGACGATTGGCACTTCACTTATTCAAAAGAACAGGTCGAAATTCTTCCCTCAGGCACTATTATCGAGCGCATGAGTACTCGCCGTGCCGCTTCTTATGGATTCTTTACAAAAGAACGCCTTTTGCAAATCCATTTTGAAGCAGTTGAAGAACCCGTTGGTTTCTCACTCAGAAAAGACGGTAGCAAGGTTTATTTCTATGACAAAAAAACTTGCATTCGTCAACCCCTTATGTGCGTTCAGTGTGGCAAGCACATTCGCTACAAGAAAAAGCTCTGCGAAAGCTGCTATCAAAAGGACCTTGCTCAAAGACGTGAAATCGGCAACGCATACCGTGCCCAAAGCTTTAATATGAAGCGTGAAAACGTCCTTTTCTTTGACCTTGAGTTAACCGGCTTTTATGACAGAGATGAAATTATCTCAATTTCCATTGTTGACGGAACGGGTAAGCTCATTATGAACACATTCGTTAAGCCCACCCACACAACAAAGTGGAAAAAAACCGAGAAAATTCACGGAATTACTCCCGAAATGGTGCAAAATTCCCCCACTCTTGACGAGCTTACTCCTCAAATTAAGGAGATTTTTGCCAAGGCAGAAAACATTATCGCATACGGTGTTTCAACCGACTATTCCCACATTAAGTACATATATGAAACCGAGCAGGAACGTGCGGCGCTCAAGTCAAAAATCCGTTGCTGCGCATTTGAATACGTTAGATATATGCACGAAAATCACCCCGAGCTTGTTCACGCATCGCTCACCGATGCTATGGCTTGCTTTGAAATCGAATGGGAAGGCGTTGCGCACTCCTCAATCGCCGACACCTATGGATGTCGCAAGGTTTGGGAAAAATTGTTCCCCAATTATTACGTCGACTAAATTAATAGAAACGAAAAGAACGCACCAAAGCAGTGCGTTCTTTTGTTTTGTGAAGCATAGTTCACCCTTTGACTTTTTCCGCCGATGAAGGTGGCAATCGAAGGTTGACGGATGGGGAGAACACGGTTTAAGCAAACAATCGTCTTTCTCCGCCAACACCGTAGGGGCGATTTACAAATCGCCCGCCCCGAACCACAACTAACTTTCCACCGTGCCAAGCGGGAGGATGATATCCTCCCCTACGGGTTTGCAGGTATAACATCTCACACCGTAACGTTTGCAAATGCTACATCACCCCACCTCTGAACACCACACAACAAAACAAAAAGAGGAGCAAAACGCTCCTCTTTTAATTTGAATTTAAACACTTCTAAAGCCCTTGCCAATGATTTCGCTACTCGTTGTAACCACAATAAACGCATTTTCATCAATTTGCTTGATTGCCGCGCGGAGCTTAATCGCCTCATATCGACGGCAAACCGTGTGAATCATTCCCTTTGGAGACTGTGTATAAGCGCCAATTGCGTCGGTAATGGTTACACCGTGGTGGAGCTGATTCATTATGTATTCAGAAACAAGCTCGGTTTTGTCTGTAATAACCACAAAATATTTGCAGGAATGGAAGTTATCAATAACGATATCAATAATATATGAGTTCGCAAACAAACCAATCATAGAAAGAATGCTTCTCTCTATATTATTTTCATAATGTGAGAAAGTGAAAATCGCTCCGATTGCGATGGCAGTATTTACACAAAGCACCGCCTTACCAACATCCAATTTTGCATATTTTTGAACAATCAATGCCATAATATCCATGCCACCACTTGATGCACCGGCATAGAAAATAACAGCTGTTCCAACCGCATAGATGAGAATGCCAAAGCAAAGCTCCATAAAGGATTCATCTGTCAACGGACGAGAAAGAGGGATAATTCTTTCAAAAACAAGCATCAAGACGGTATAACTAAGACTGCAATAAACCGTCCAAATGCCGGTTTTTTTGCCCAAAAAGATAAATCCGACAATAAGCATTGTAACGTTGAGAATCATCAACCACGTTGAAGTTGTTATAAACGAGAAAATATCACCAAGCATTGTTGCAAGACCGGTCATACCACCGGTTACGAAATGATTTGGCACAAGAAAGAAATATGTAGCACATGCAATAAGCACAATGCCAAAGTTCATATACATCCAATCTTTAAATTTTATTCTATACATAATTGCCTCAAAAAACAATCTCCTAAGGGAAAGTGCCAAGGGAGAAGAATATACTATCAAGATAGTGTAATGATTATACTACAAATATCTTCAACAGTCAATGATTATTTTTGATATTTTTCGGGTTTTTTAAAAGAAATTTTCTCCAATTGTTATTGACAGAATTTTAAAAATGTGCTATAATACATTTAACATTTAACTTAATTGTTAATTGTTCAAAATTCAATTAAAAATTCATATAAATCAAAGCATTGCGAATTTTAAGGGTTTTTTGGTGATTTTGTGCTAATTTTAACGGGAGGAAAAATGATTCAACAAACTCTTTTGGCTCTGTGTGATCCCACTCGCAGAGAGATATTGAAAATGCTGAAAAAGGGTGATAAAACCGCTGGCGAAATTGCCGAAAGATTTGACATTTCTGCCCCCGCAATTTCACGCCATCTTTCCGTTCTGCGTGAAGCGGATTTGGTTTGCACACACCGAAACGGAAAGTTTGTGTATTATGCGCTAACCCTTGATCCAATTGAGGATCTTGGCATTTGGATTAACGATTTTTTAAAAGAAAATTTATAAAACGAGGTACTTTTTAATGAACACAAAAACTGCTAAACAAATTGTTAAAGGATACAAAACAAAGCTCGTCCTTCTCGCTATCGGCTATGTCCTTGCGATAGCGCTTTGCATCCTTCTTACATTGAAATTTTTATTTGCCGGACTTATGATAATGCTCGTTCTTGCAGTCAGCGTTAGAATGCCATTTGACAAGTTGCGTGAAAAAGAGATTGAGAGCGTTATTTATGATAATCTCGACCCCGAAAAATTTAACGAAATTATGAGTCTTGGAGTGCTTAAAAACTCCAATCGTCATAAGCTCCTCTACCTTGCTTCTGCAGGCAAGCACGAAGAAATTTTGGCTCTTGTTAAAGAGAGTGAAGAAAAGACAATGCACCCCATTGATAAATGCAACAACATCTATCGTGAGGGATACGTTTATTTTGAACGTGGTGAGTATAATAAATTGCCTTCAGTTATTCAAAAATACGAAAAATTGAAGTCCGACAACCCCAAAATTCAATACGCGCTTAACAATTTTACTGTTTTTGATAAGTATGACGCATTTGCAGACGAGGATTATGAATACGTTGTTGACGTTTGTGACATTGATTTGAGAGCGATTAATCCCAAAGCGCAGAATCACAAGCTCACAAGAGTGAACGTTGGCTTCTATCGTGCAGTTTCACTCTATAAGCTTGGCAGACTTGAAGAGGCGAAAAAGGGCTTTGAGGACATTGTCGCATTTGCACCCTTGATGCATAAGGCAAAGCTTTCACAGGAATTTATTGATTTAATTGAAAAAGGATAATTACTAAGTGCAAAAAACGTAAAATATAACGTTTTTCGCCCAAATTGAAATACGGCGGGGGCTCTCAAATGAGGGTCTCCCCCTTTTTTGTGAGCGAAATTTTCCTTTTTTGTATGTGAAATTGGCTTTTTACATGTGAATTTGGGCTTTTGCGTGTGAAATTCCCACCTTCCTCTGCGCAAGAGATATAAGACAGAATCATACAATAACGACATCATACCCGAAAACATCGTGGGGGCTGCCTTTGAAATTACTAGTATTTTGAGCGGACGCGCAAAGCGCGCCCCTACAAGCTCGCTCTCCTATAAATCCCAATTTATCGTTCCATTTTTTAACCACACCGTAGGGGAGGAT
>JAZTWO010000068.1:0-13865 GCA_045635885.1 Eubacteriales bacterium
GGTTTGGTTTTGTTTATTTTATGACAAATTAACGATTGAATCCTTGGTGTTTGCTTGCAAACACCCTTTTGCGTCAGGGAACTAAAGACAAGTGCAAACGCTCGCGCAAAAGTGGTTCCTAAGTCCCTTCATCTGCACCAAACATAAACCACCCGACCAACAGGTAGGGTGGTTTATGTTTATTGATATATTATTTTGATGATGCTTCGTGCATAGTATCTATGCCCCAACGGAGCATTCTTTTAATGGTGTAATTTCCATCTGAAGTTAGTGTTATCAGATTACCACCGAATTTAAAATTGTGACCGCCCGCAAGACCTGTTTTTGTGCCATAACAGAAATCCACACCCTTGTAATTGATTATTGTGTTGTTGGAGTGGTCGTGACCAAAAATCATTGCCTTGGTTTTACCAAGTTCTAAAACCTTGTCAAAAAATCCAATCGATAAGCTTTGAAGACTTGGGGATTCTCCAATTTTGCCACTACCTATTGAAGGATCTTTTTCATAGGCATTTATGGCGTCCCTAAGTTCCTGTAAGGGAATATGATAGAAAAGAAGATTTTGAACCTCGTTTGTACTGTCGAATTTTGCAGAATCAAGCACCGCATTTTCATAAAATGCAACACTTTCTTCGTTAAAGCCACCGCTTCTTGTATCCATAAATATCAATTGTTGAACGTTCCCATCTGGAAAATGAACGTAATAGTAATAATTTCCGTGTCTATCGCTCAAATCTCCTCGTTTGAAAAGGGAATGCTGGCTGTTTTCCAAAATAGTTGATAATTCTTCAAGGGAATAAGGTGTTTCGTCGTCGTGATTTCCAAGCACTGTAGCCCAAGGAATATCAAATTGTGCCATAAATGCGCAAAAAGTTTCAATGTTTTCTTCATCACAACCGTTGCTAAAAACATCACCCGTAATTACAATAAGGTCAGGTTTGCTTTTCATAATGGTGGCTTTTACAATTGAAAACATAAGCGACATTTCAATTTTACCGTTTGTGTGCAAATCGGTGAGTTGAAGAATTTTAATATCGTTTTCAGAGGCGATAAGTGTGCCTTCCTCGTTGCTCACCTCAATTCTACTTCCAGGTGCTTTGCGAAATAGGATGAGTGGAAAATAAAAATATGAAAAATATGAAAGTATTGCGCAAACAATCAAAACAATTGAAATTGTTATAATAATCGCTTTTTTACTCATAATGGACCTCTAAAATACATATTTAGAAGTATTTTAACACATAAAAATGAAAAAATCAATATATAAAAACACAAAATTTATTGCAGGTGCGAAGTTTTGGTAATGGCGGATTTAATCCATTTTATTTCCTCTTGATTTATTGATTTTACAATTCGTAACAGGACAAAATAGAGGGCTATTGAAAGGGCAATGGCAGGTAAAGTTCCAATGTGAAAAATGGAGTTTATCATGCCAAAAACGTGAGTGCTTATAACTATTGAAAACACGGGCATAGCAAACCATTTTATTGGTTTAAATCTCATTTTTGTGACCTTTACAAGCTTATAAATACTGGCACTTGAATTGAAAAATTCACTCACTATAATTAGTGTTATGTAACCGTAAATTCCCATTTTGGGAATCAAAATCCACACCATAATTAGTGAACACAGTGTGTCTATAATATTAACAGTCATTGTATAAATATGTTCGCCAAGTCCCTTTAACATATTGTCAACCGTGGTGTCAAGATACATGATTGGAATGATGTGCGCAACAAGGCGAATGTAATGTCCTGCATCCGTTGAGCCGTAAATTCCAACTCCAAGTTCATTTGCAAAATATATCATCACTCCCGAAACACCAATGGCGAAAATCAGGGCGAGGTGGCAAACACGGGAGGCGACGTATTTTATTTCGGTTTTGTTATTTTGAATTTTTAGTTCGGCAAGCTCGGGCACAAGGAGTCCTGAAAAGGAATGTATCATTGCGCTGGGAAAAAGGACAAGGGGCATAACCATGCTTTGTAAAGTGCCGTAGGCAACAAGGGACTCTGCTCGGTTTGAGCCGCTTTTTTCAATTCCGATGGGTATTAAAATATGCTCAATAGTTAATAGCGCCGAGCGAAAATAGGTTGAGAGGGCGAGGGGGAGCCCAATTGAAAGCATCTTTTTGGTGATTTTCTTTTCTGTGTTTTTTAGTGGCTTTTCTATTGTATTTGCGCCAATGGTTTTCCTATCGAAAACGAAGAAAAATAGGGAAATGCAAAACGAAAGCATTTCGGCAAGCGCACCGCCAAGCACCAGGGCGATACAACAGGATTCCATATCCTTGCCGAAAAAGAAATTTAGCAGAGTTATGCAAAAAAGCATTCTTGCAAGTTGCTCTGTTATTTGTGAAATTGCGTTTTTATATACTCTGCGCACGGCGGTGAAATATCCGTTAAAGCAGGCGGAAAGGGAAATTAGCGGTAACGTTGCCGCACAAAGACGCAGGGGTTTTATTACTCTTGCGTCCTTTAACACGTTTAGTGAAAGTGTTTCTGCAAAAGAAAGTAGTGCGATTGATGAAAGCACACCGAAAAACAGCGCATAGCAGATGCACTTTCTCATTGAAATGCGGACTTTTATATTGTTTTTTTCTCCCAAGCCATCTGAAACGAGTCGTGTTGTTGTTAAATTTATGCCTGAAAGTGCAAGGGTGAGGGCAAACGAATAAACACTGCCCAAAAGGGTGTAAAGTCCGAGCGCCTCTGCGCCAATTTTCTTTGTTATGTAGGCATTAAAAGCTACCGCAAGTCCACGCAACAAAAGTGCCACGGACGTCATTAGCGCCCCATTTGCCAAATATTTTTTCAACCTCGTCATCTATTGCCCTACCTTTGTTTTTTTAAAAGTATATGTGCATTCAATATATAATATTAATTTATGATAAAAGCTTGAAAAATACATTTTCTTGTGATATAATATGTTTATTCGACTATGTAATTATAAAGGAGAAGGCAAATGAAGAAAATTTTGACTATTACACTTGTAATTTTGTCACTCGCTTTTATACTTGCTTCGTGCGGTGGAAAAAATCAAGCGACAACAACTACTACGACAACAACAAAACCTTCTGTTCACGAACACACAATAGTGATTGATGAAGCAGTGCCATCAAGCTGCACAGAAAACGGTCTTACTGAAGGCAAGCATTGTTCTGAATGCGGTGAAGTTATTGTTGCCCAAGAGGTGACACCTCTTGCTTCTCACACGGTGGAAATAATTGAAGCGGTTGATTCAACTTGTAATGAGACGGGATTGACAGAGGGCAAAAAATGTTCTGTTTGTAACGAAATTTTAGTGGCGCAGACAGAAGCTCCCCTTAAAGAGCATATTGAAGAGGTAATTCCTGCTATTGATGCCACTTGTACAATCACCGGCTTGACAGAGGGCAAGAAATGCTCTTCTTGTAACACGATTTTGCTTTCACAAATGGAAGTTCCTGTGATTGCTCACTCTTTTGATGACAAATATGATGAAAGCTGTAATGCTTGCGGATTTATTCGTGATGCGGAATGCGCACACAGAGAGTCCGAAGCTATTCAAGGATATGATGCAACCTGTGTTTCAACAGGTCTTACAAGCGGTTCTAAATGTAAAAAATGCGGTGAAATATTAGTAGAACAGCAAATTATTGCAACAAAGCCTCACACAAAGGTAATTGACTCTGCGGTTGAACCCACTTGCACATCAACAGGTTTAACTGAGGGAAGCCATTGCGGATATTGTTTTGTGGTTTTGGTAGCGCAAAAGGTTATTGACGTTCTTGACCATAATTATTCAAACGTTACTGTTATTGAACCCACATGTGAAAAGCAAGGATATACAAAATATGCTTGTGAGTGTGGAGACAGTTATAATGCTAATTACGTATCCGCAAAGGGACACAGCTTTGGCGAATGGGTGATTGTTAAAAAGCCCACCACCGATGAAGAAGGATTTAAAGAGAGAATTTGCGCTTGCGGTAAAAATCAAACTGAAGTGATTGCAAAGCTCGTTCCTTCTAAGGGACTTGAATATACTCTTAATGACGACGGACTTGGATATACCGTTAAAAAGGGAACTTGCACAGATGTTGACGTTGTTATTCCCGATTATTATAACGGATTGCCTGTAACTAATATTGGATCACGTGCTTTTGCTTATGATGAAACAATTAAAAGTGTAATTCTTCCCGAAACAGTAACAACTGTTGAAGATTACGCATTTTATGAGTGCTATTCACTTGAAAGCATAAATCTTTTGGATTCTATTACTGTTATCGGTGCAAGTGCATTTAGTTATTGCAGAAAATTGGGCAATGTTAATATCCCCAAAAACTTGACTGCTATCAACACACACACATTTTCAAGTTGTACCTCTATGACAAGTGTAACAATTCCCGATTCTGTAACAGTTATTGATTCTTATGCTTTTTATAATTGCGGTTCGCTTAAAGATCTTACTATAGGAAATTCTGTTGCTACCATTGGTCAATATGCGTTTTCAGGATCTGAATCACTTGTCAAGGTTATTATACCGGATTCAGTAACGAGCATTGGCAAGCACGCATTTGCTTTTTGTGATTCACTTACGAGTGTAACCTTGGGAAAAAAGGTATCAACTATTGAGACTTACGCTTTCTATGAGTGCTTCTCACTTATTGAGGTGTACAAAAAAACATCCTTGACAATTAAAACCGGTTCAACCGATTACGGTTATATAGGATATTATGCAAAGCGTATTATTGTTGATGAATCTGAAACAGCACTTAAAACCGTTGGTGATTACGTATTTTACGATGACGGAACAGATGCTTATCTTGTTAAATATTTTGGAAACGAAAAGGACCTTACTCTTCCTGAATATGAGGGCGGTAAGAAATATACAATTTGGAAGTTTGCATTTTTCCAAACTAATATTACAAGCGTAAATATTCCCGATAGTGTATCTAATATCGAAAGATATGCGTTTAGTGAATGTAAGGCATTAGAAAATGTTACAATAGGTAATTCAGTAGAAAGCATTGGATATTATGCATTCCAAAAATGCACCGGATTGACGGACGTGACATTTGGAAATTCCGTAAAAACTATTAATAACTATGCATTTGACGGTTGTTCATTGCTTAAAAAGATTATTCTTCCTGATTCATTAACAATCATTGGAAATTATGCATTCCAAAATTGCACATCAATGACAATTGCGCAGCTTGGCAAAAACCTTACAAGCATAGGTGAATATGCTTTTGCTGATTGTATAATTCTTAGAGAAGTGGTTATTCCTATTTCTGTAACAACCATTGGCAGAAATGCTTTTAATGATTGTTCTGCGATTACAATTTATTGTGAAGCGGAATCTAAACCAAGTGGTTGGGAATACAGTTGGAATGATTACAAAAAAGTAGAATGGGGATATGTATCTGATTAACCCAACAATAACGGCGAGGATGTTAATCCTCGCCGTGTTTTTGCATACAAAAAAGGAACGGAGGTTATCCGTTCCTTTGATTTTATACCAAATCTGCGATATCGAGCACGAGCTTTTCGGTTTTTGCCCAGCCGATGCAGGGGTCTGTGATGGATTTTCCATACACACTTTCGCCAATTTTTTGTGAGCCGTCTTCAAGGTAGCTTTCAATCATCAAGCCCTTAACAAGCGAATGAATATTCTTTGAATGCTGACGGTTATGGCAAACTTCCTTTGCAATTCTTATCTGCGCTTTATAATGCTTTGCGCAGTTTGAGTGGCTACAGTCAACTATTGCGGTGGGGTTTTGAAGTCCCATTTTCATATAGTTATCATAGAGGTGGGAAAGGTCCTCATAGTGATAGTTGGGTTGGCTTTCACCGTTCTTATTTACATATCCACGCAAAATTGCGTGTGCGTAAGGGTTACCTGCGCTTTCAACCTCCCAACCACGATAGATGAACATGTGTGATGATTGGCCTGCTTTGATTGCGTTCATCATTACTGAAATGTCACCGGAGGTGGGGTTTTTCATACCAACGGGCACGTCAAGTCCGCTTGCAAGAAGGCGGTGCTGCTGATTTTCAACCGAGCGCGCGCCAACTGCCACATAGCTAAGAAGGTCGGAAATATAACGATGATTTTCGGGGTAGAGCATTTCATCGGCAGTTGAAAAACCTGTTTCTTCAAGAACTCGCATATGAATTTTTCTAATGGCAACAATGCCCTTCATCATATCGGGTGGCTCTGTGGAGTTGGGCTGATGAACAAGCCCCTTATATCCTTCGCCCGTGGTTCTTGGTTTACCTGTATAAACTCTTGGAACGATGAGAATTTTATCCTGCACCTGTTCAGAGAGCTTTTTGAGGCGGTGGGTATATTCCATAACCGCATCCTCTCTATCCGCAGAGCAAGGTCCTATAACAAGCAAAAACTTATCGCTTTCGCCCGTGAATATTTTTCTGATTTCTTCATCATTCTTGGCTTTTATAGCGGCAAGGTGGTCTGAAAGTGGAAATTCCTCTTTAACCTCTTGGGGTATAGGTAATTTTCTTTTGAATATCATCTATTGTACCTCGTTTAGTGCTTTGTAACGTCTATTCCAACGCTCTGGAGCTTTTCAAAGAAGTCGGGGAAGCTCTTATTTACTGCTTCTGCACCCTCAATTTCGCCACCGAAAATGGTGCAGAGAACTGCGAGTGCCATTACAACACGGTGGTCATTATGACCGTTGAGTACGGTTGAAGGACGGTGGAATTCCTTGGGGAAAATTACAACGTCATCTTCGTTAACGGTTACCGTTACACCGAATTTGCGAAGCTCCTCTGCCATCGCTTCACATCTGTCACTTTCTTTAAGGCGGAGACGTCGAGTTCCCGTGAACACACCACCATTATTAGCGGCGGCAAGTGCAAAGAGGATGGGGCCTAAGTCGGGACAGTCTGAAACGTTGATTGAGGGAGTTCCTTTTTTGATCATTTCAAAATATTTTGCATAAATTTTATCACCCTGAACGGAGTTTTCATCAAGTCCGTTAATGGTTACGTCACCATCAAGCACGTTGAGTGCGGCAAAGAATGCTGCGTTAGAATAGTCACCTTCAACGGTTCCAACAACGGGGCTATATTTTTGACCGCCGGGGATGTAGAGGGTTCTTTCGTTTTTCCACTCAATCTTCATGCCGAATTTTCTCATAACGTGAAGGGTGAGGTCTATGTAAGAGTGACTTTCGATGGGCTGTGTGATGGAAATTTGGCTATCCTTTTTGAGAACGGGAAGTGCGAAGAGAAGTCCGCTGACGAACTGGCTTGAGATGTTTCCCTGAACCTTAAAATTGCCTGCTTTAAGTGGACCTTCAAGCAAAATTCTATCCTTTTCCTTTTCAAACATAAGTTCCTGTTCTTTGCAAATTCCCTGATAAACTGACAAGGGACGTGAAAGAAGGGAAGGTGTGCCATAGAAAATACTCTTTTTACCTGTAAGGAGAGCAAGGGGAATGAAAAAACGAAGAGTTGCACCACTTTCACGGCAATAGAACTCTTGAATTTGTTTATTTTTCTTAACCTCTCGTCCTGTTATTTCAAGAACGTCGCCTGTGTGCTTATACTGAACGCCGATTGCGGCAAGACAGTCAAGTGTTGCCTGAACGTCTTCAGAATTATTAATGCCTGTAATTGTACTTTTTGCGTTTGCAAGACCGCCACAAATTAACATTCTGTGCGCAACGCTTTTTGAGGGCGGCGCAATAATTGTGCCGTGTGCTTTGCCTCGTTTTATGGTAACGTTCATTTGTTTCCCTCCTTAACGTAATTTATAACTTCGTCTATAGCTAAAAGATAGCCGTTAGTTCCTTTTCCTGAAATGGTTTTAATGCAAGCTTGTCTTATGTAGCTTATTTGTCTGAAATCCTCTCTTGCGCTAACGTCTGAAATATGCACCTCAACTGTTGGAATCATTACCGATTTAACTGCGTCAAGAATTGCAATACTTGTGTGCGTATATGCACCTGGATTTATAACAATGCCATCAATATGATTGAAATATGCACTTTGAATAAAGTCGACAAGCTCACCCTCGTGATTGGATTGCTTTAATTCAACCTCGCATTTTTCAAGGCAATAGTTTTTTATTTTGTTTTCAAGATCAAGATACGTTTCTTTTCCGTAATGCTCTGGCTCACGAATGCCAAGCATATTGAGATTTGGGCCGTTTATAACCAATATCTTCATTTTAAAAACTCCTCTCTTATAAGTTCAGCTTCGGCTTCGGGAGTTAAATTTCCGTTGACTTCAACGTCACTTGCACTTATATATAATTGGTATCTTTCTTTATAAAGCTTTTCAATCGCTTCCTTTTTAGTGGCAAGCGGACGGCTATCGGTGGGGGTGAGATTTTCAAGACTTCTATTCAAAAAATAGAGTCTGCCGTTTGAACGAAGGGCGCAAACGTTTTCATCCCTTAAAATACATCCACCGCCTGTGGAGATGATTATGCCGTTCTTTTTTGAAATTTCTTTTGTAATTTGAGTTTCTATATCTCTAAAATCCTTTTCGCTGTGTGATTTAAAAAATTCTGCAATTGTGCAACCGATATGCTTTTCGATTTCGCAATCGAGGTCGACAAGCTCACGGTTCATTTCTTTTGCAAGAATTTTGCCAATTGTGGTTTTACCCGAGCTTGGCATACCGACAAGGATGATGTTTTCTTTTTCTTTTAATATTTTAGTGTAAATTTCTTCGGCTTTGCTTTCGTCGATGGGCTTATCCAAAAAGAGTTCAATTGCACGAACTGCTTGTGAAACAAGCATTAAGAGTCCGCCAGAAGCATATATTCCCGATTTTTGCGCATCGAGAACTAATTTTGTTCTTAATGGATTATAAACCGCATCGAAAACCGCCAACAGATTATTAAATCTGCTTATATCAATTGGGGAAGAATAAGAGCTTGGGTACATTCCAACGGGGGTTGTGTTGATAATTACATCCGCATCGCTATGGAGCAAATATGCGTTTTCATAGGTGACAGAGCCACTTTTTTCTTCTCTTGAAACGAAAATGATCTCGTTAGCACCCAAATCCTTGCACACAAGGGCAGATGTGCGAGATGTTCCGCCTGTGCCAAGAATTAATACTTTCTTGGTTTCAAGCGAAATGCCCGATTTTTTTATTGTGTCACGCATGCCGAAGTAATCTGTGTTATAACCATAAAGTTTTCCTTCAAGATTTACAATACAATTGACTGCATTAAGCTTTTTTGCGGCATCCGACACAAAATCAAGATGGGAAATGACCTCTTTTTTATACGGGATTGTGACGTTGATTGCATTAAATTCACGTTTTGCCAAAAATGAGGCAAGTTCATCTTTGGAAATTTCACAAAGCTCATAGGTATAGTTTGCAAGTGCTTCGTGTATCTCTTTTGAAAAACTGTGTGAAAGCTTTTCGCCTATGAGTCCGTATTGCATAGAGTTCTCCTTTTCTGAATTATAACAAATAGTCCGTTCCGAATCTTTCAACCAAAAGGTCTGCGATAACCATTGCAGAGAGAGTTTCTGCCACAACGCAAGCTCTTGGAATGATTGTGGAGTCATGGCGACCATTGATTTCAACCTCGGTATCAACCATATCTATAAAATTAACTGTTTTTTGCTTTCTTGAAATTGATGAGGTGGGTTTAACTGCACAGTTGAAAACGATTGGCATTCCGTTGCTGATTCCACCGTTGATGCCACCGTTATTATTGCTTTTTGTGAGTATTTTTTCACCGTCAACATAGAATTCATCATTCATTTGAGAGCCGGTCATATCTGCACAAGAAAATCCTGCGCCAAATTCCACACCCTTGATTGCGGGGATTGAGAACATTGCGTGCGAGAGCATGCTTTCGATGCTGTCAAACCAAGGTTCACCAACACCTGCAGGAACACCTATGATTGCGGTTTCCATAATTCCACCCGTGCTATCGTTATTTGCTTTGATAGTGGAAGCACTTTCAATCATCTCGTTGCCTTTTTCATCATCAAGAATGGAAAATTTGGATGAATGTATTTTTTTGATGTCGCTGATATAATCTCCAAACGCACGGTCATTAACTCCTGCACATCTTTTGATGTGAGTGCCAACGTAGATGCCTTTTTTCTCAAGTGCGGATTGAATGATTGCGCCTGCTGCCACAAGGGCAACTGTTATTCTGCCCGAAAAATGTCCACCACCACGGTAATCCTGATATCCGTGATATTTGCAATTTGCTGTGTAGTCGGCATGTCCCGGACGAGCTACTGAACTGAAAAGCTGATAATCTGAGCTTTTTGTGTCACGGTTGGGAATTACGATGCAAATTGGAGTTCCCGTTGTGTGACCCTCAAACACGCCACTTATTATTTTATAGTCGTCTATTTCGGATCTTGGTGTACAAACGTGAGTTTTTGATCTTCTGCGGTCAAGTTGTCTGTCGATAAAATTATAGTCAATTTCAATGCCGGGAGCAATTCCGTCAATAACCACTCCAATGGCATATCCATGGCTTTCGCCGAAAAGAGTAACTTTTACGGCGTTGCCAAAAGTATTTTTCATTGAATGCCTCCATAAATGCTTGGATCAATAAGATCTTTTATATTTTCAATAGGCAATTTTCTAAGTTCTGCTTTGCCTATTTCGTTTACATAAGTTATCGTGATGTTATCACCGTCCGCTTTTTTGTCACGGAGAATGAAGTGATAAAGCTCATCCTTGTCAATTTCAACGTCGAGGGGGAGTCCCATTTCGTCGATTATTGGCAAAAGACGATTTTTAACGTTTTCTTCACACATAAAGAGCATACCAATGGCTACCGCTTCACCGTGAATTAATGGAGTGGTGCTTTCGATTGCGTGACCGATAGTGTGTCCAAAGTTGAGAATTTTCCTTTCGCCCTTTTCGTTGACGTCACGTTCTACAATGCCTTTTTTGATAAGAAGGGAACGAAGAATAACGTCTTCTATGTCGTTAAGATATTCACTGCTTTCAAAAATTTCAAACAATTCTGTGTCACTTGTGGTTGCCATTTTAAGTGACTCTGCAAGTCCTGCACGAATTTGTCTTATATCGAGTGTTAAAAGAGTTTCGGGATCGATAAGTACTGCCTTTGGCTGATAGAATGCGCCAACGGTGTTTTTGTATCTCTCAAGATTGATAGCTACCTTGCCACCAATTGAAGAATCCACTTGTGAGAGAAGGGTGGTTGGCACATTATAAAAATCAATGCCACGCATATAGGATGACGCCACAAATCCTGCAAGGTCGCCACAAACACCACCGCCAACTGCAACAACACAGTCGGTGCGAGTGAACTTATTATTTGCCATAAAGTTCAAAATGTCTTGGAAATTATTAAAGTTTTTGCTGTCTTCACCTTGGTCGATTACAAATATAAATGGCTCTTTACACTGTTTTGCAATTTTATCTGCATATTTAGATGGAACACCGGAGTCTGTAAGAATGAGCACTTTTCTATCAAGCTTGAAATATTTGTGAGCTTGTGACAAGAGTTCGCAACCCAAAAGAATATCATAACTATCTTTTTGAAGATTGACGTGTATTTTTTTGACGTTGTCCTTTTCATAAATAACGCCACTCAATAATTCAGGATATAACTCTGCCTGATATGAGTGGGAAATTTTGAAATTATTCTGCAAAAAGTTGATATAGTGCGCCTTAATGGTTTCGTCTTTGATAAAGACGGAATTGTTTTTAATAATCTCTGCCTCGCGGGAGGCGTCAAGAATGGGCAGAGCATACTCTGCCTTAAATTCTGCAACTTCACGAACTGCTTCCATGCGCTGACAGAAGAGTTTTGCCATTTGAGAATCAATGCTATTTATTTTTTCTCTTGCACGCAAAAGCTTGTCCATAAAATGCTCCTTTTACAAAATAGATAATTATCAATGATAACTTTTCTATATTTTACTCTTTTTTGTTAAAAAAGTCAATACATTTTTTAAATAAATTTTAAAAATTATCATTGACAACTTTAAAAAAATTGTATATAATATACTTGACAATCTATAAGAAGGTGATTTCAATGGATAATAAATTTGCAAGAAAAACTATAAAAGAGAAGCTTATATTGGCAGGAATTGACGAAATTGGAAATAGTGGCGTTGCTAATTTCTCATTGCGTCAGGTTGCGGTTGCCTGCAACGTTTCATGCGCAACTCCCTATAACTACTTCAAAAATAAAGAGGGATTTGTTATTGAAATTATTCAATATATTAAGCATCAATGGTCGCTTCTTAAAACCGAAATTAATAAACTTTATAGAAATGACGAAAAGCAGCTTCTTATTGAACTTTGCGTTTTCTATATTAAATTCCTTGTTGGTAACCCCAATTACCGCTCTATCATTATGCTTGATAATGTTGAGGTTGATGATGAAAGTTATACTGATATTGAAAGTGCAAGAAACTTTATTGAGCTTGAACTTGAGCATTATATGAAAATCAACAACGTTTCTGTAAGAGAAGCGAGAAGAAAGAGCTTTGTTATTCGTGCCATTGTTTTTGAGGCGACACTCCTTTTGGAACGTGGCGACCTTGAAAATACGCCCGAAAACTTTGACTTTATTCGCTATTGCATCGCAAGAGAGCTTGCGATTGTTTGAAACTTCGAATTAATAAAAAATTGAAAGGAGAGCGCTGCTCTCCTTTTTTTATGTGAATTGAAAGCTTTCAAAGGTTTTTATTAATTCGTTTTTCTTTTCCTCATTCATTTGGCAGAGGGGGAGGCGGTATTCCTCGGTGCAAAAGCCCGTTTGGGCAAGCAGGGCTTTGATGGGGATTGGGTTTACTTCGCTGAAAATTGCGTTTATCAGGGGCAAGAGTTTGAGTTGCAAATCTATTGCCTCTTTTGGTTTGCCCGCAAACCAAAGTTTGCAAATTTCACTTGTTTCTTTGGGTAAAATATTTGACAAAACTGAAATTACGCCCCTGCCACCAAGGGATAAGGTAGGCAAAATAAGGTCGTCGTTGCCACTGTAAATGTCCAATCTATCAATACATTTTGAGCATAATTTTGCCATGTCGGAAACTTGAGCACTCGCCTCTTTTACGGCAACTATGTTTTTGTGATTTGCCAATTTATCATAGACGGAGAGGGGAATGTTGACTCCTGTGCGCGAGGGTACGTTGTAAAGTATCATTGGCACATTGACGGAATTTGCTATGGTTTCGTAATGCTTGATTAGTCCTTCGTTGCTCGCTTTATTATAATATGGAGTTACCACCAAGATGGCATCTACCCCCACGTCAGAGGCAAATTGGGATAGGAGAACGGCTTTTTGCGTGTCATTTGAGCCGGTTCCTGCAATAATTGGAACACGTCCCCCCACTTCGTGAACTGCAAAGGAAATAAGCTCTCGCTTTTCGTTCTCTGTTAGTGTGGCACTTTCGCCCGTTGTTCCGTTGATTAAAAGGGCATCGATGCCGCTATTGATTTGAAATTCTATTAAATTTTTTAGTGCCTTATAGTCGATTTCGCCATCTTGAAATGGAGTAATTAGTGCTGTGCATGCTCCTGAAAATATGGTTTTTTTGTTGCTCATGATGATGCTCTCCAGTGATGAAAATTTGGTGATGGATTTTGATTTATCGGGGAAGTTACAAAGATAAAAATTTTCGCTTTTTTGAAAAAAAGCTCGCAAAAAACTTTTAATCGTATTAGGGTAAACAAATTTTGCGCAATGCACGTGACTCACTTCTTCGCGCTCATCACACTCGTTTTTATTGCACAGATGCAACAAAAACTGCGTCTTGCTACTCTGCACATAGAGTTTTTGATAGCAAAATGGCTATAGTTTGTATTAGCAAATTACAGTTTTTCGAGCCGCCTGTTAAAATGGCGAGAAAAACGTTATGTGTCAATTTATTGACACAATTTGCG
>JAZTWO010000069.1:0-6051 GCA_045635885.1 Eubacteriales bacterium
TTGAGGTTTTACAACCTCATTTTGCAAGCAAAAACGGTGGTTTGCTATAAAGTTTACCTAAAAATACATAACGATTTTCTCATACATTCGAAAATCTGTGATTTGCTACTAAAAGCGAAGCCATTTTGCTATCAAAAACTCTATGTGCAGAGTAGCAAGGCGCAGTTTTTGTTGCATCTGTGCAACAAAAACGAGTGTGACGAGCGCAAAGAAGTGAGTCACGCGCATTGCGCGAAATTTGTTTGCCATAATACGATTAAAAGTTTTTTGCGAGCTTTTTTCAAAAAAGCGAAAATCTTTACTCAACTAACTACTCGATAAATCCCAATTTATCAAAAAGCCCACTCTTGCGAGTGGGCTTTTAATATTATTTAACTGTTTCTTCAAAAGCCTTATATAGTCTGTCGCTCATCACCTTAACGATTTCGGGGTCAACCTTAAGGAACTGTCTATCATAGGTAAGAAGACCGTTGGTTTCATCCTCAACGTCGCTAACCTGAGTGTAAACAAGCGCACAAAGACCTTCCTTTTTGATGTGAGGAAGAACCTGCTCGTCGTAAAGATTAACAAAAGCCGCCTCAAAATCCGAAATACTCTTAAAATCCTTATAGCTATAGGTGTTAGTGAGGTTAAAGGAATGCTTTCTCTCTTTCCAAGAATAACCACCAAATTCAGAAAGAACAAGTGGTCTATTTTTTCTCGCCTTAAGCTTGAGCTTTCTCATATAGATATGCTCGGAGTGAACATCGCTATGCTTTTCCCAGAACCAACCCGAAGTTGCGTCATAAACACGGGTGGGATCGTATGCCTTAAGCTCAAGATAGTTTCTGTCCGCCTCATACTGTCCCCAACCCTCGTTAAAAATTGTATAATAAATAACCGAGGGGTGATTGTAAAGCAAATCGATGGTACTTCTTGCATCCTTTTCAAATGCATGCTTACGCACCTTACTTGCGCCACGGTCACGCCATCTCTTAATGCCAACGTTTGGCAAAATTGTATCAACAAAATAGTGATATTTGCCACTGTTAACCATATCCTGAAATACAAGCATACCGTATTTATCGCAATAATAATAGAACAATTCCGGCTCAATTTTGATATGCTTTCTAAGCATGTTAAAGCCAAGCTTCTTCATTTCAAGAATATCAAATTCAAATCCCTTTGGAGTTGCAGGGAGATAAATTCCGTCGCTGTAATAACCCTGGTCCAAAAGTCCGTGACACAAAATTGGCTTTTCATTAAGGCAAATAAAGGATTTTCCATTTCTGTTTTCAATACTGATTGTTCTGCACGCAAAATAGGATTCAACTCTGTCCTTGCCATAAATAAGAGTGAAATCATATAAATGAGGGTTGTCAGGAGTCCAAAGAATAGGATTTTCAAGCTTCAAATCAAACGAATTGCCATCAAACTTATACTCTTTTCCGTCAACAATAAGAGTTTTCTCACCCTTAGCCGCCTTAATTTCAAAATGCGCACCGTTAAGACTTGGAGTAACCTTAATTGATCTGATGTAGTTAAGCGGAACACTTTCGCACCACACGGTCTGCCAAACACCCGAAATTGGAGTGTACCACATTCCGCCTCGATCACGTCTTTGCTTTCCGTAAGCATAATTCTTGTCAAGGTTGTCCACAACCGTGAGCTTGATAGTGTTAGTTCCCTCTTTAATAAAGGCAGTAATATCAAAACTGAATGGCAAATATCCGCCAATATGTTCGCCAACGTAAGCACCGTTCACAAAAACTCTGCAAATCTGGTCAACTGCCCCAAAATGAAGAAGCACGTTACCCTTGTTAAATCCCTTGTCAATAACAAAAGATCTTCTATAAACATACATTTCTCCGTCCTGCTTTTCTCTATGGATACCGGAAAGTCTTGTTTCAGGAGCAAACGGAACAATTATTTTGCCAAGTTTAGTTTCCTTTCCGCACTTCTCTGCAGAAAGTTCCCACTCACCGTTCAAGCAAAGATAGGAATCCCTTTTAAATTGGGGACGAGGATACTCATCCCAACTTGACGAATTATCATTTTCAAAGGGAGTTTTCAAATATTTATTTAAAATTATCTCTTTTTTAGCCATAATAAACCTCAAATATTCGTCTTTGACTTGCTGAATTTAGAGCAAGCAACCATAACCGCAATAGCAACGAATGCGGCAATAAGAGCACCAAGGAAAATATTTTGATTGGGAATGAATGATTTTGTACCGTCAGAATTTTCAATCATTTCGGCATTTCTCAAAATCCAAGAACCAATTTTAGGACCAATAACACCGGGAACAAGCACCTGTGAGAAAATTCTAACGCCCTGGAACATTCCCGCCTTGCCAACGGGAGTAAGATCACGCACTCTCGCGCCAAATACCGCCATTGAAGAAAGGTATCCACTCATCATAAGAAGCGAGCCAATAAATACAAGCGCAGTATTCTTAAATATGAACAAAACTACATATCCCGCGCAAAGCCATGCCATTGAGAATGTAAGCGAATATCTAAATCCCTTTTTGTCATATGTCTTGCCCCAAAATGCCGTAACAACCGATGCCACAACAATAGCAGGAGCCATGATAAGCACATAATTTGCCATTTCCAATGACTTTTCATAGTACAAAATAAGATATGGCATAAAAATCTGAATTGAAATATTAAATATAATAAAACAAGCAAGACAAATGTATAAAGCCACGTTTGACTTGATTGTAGAAGGCAAAAATCCGTGAACAATATTTCTCAAATATCCCGTTTCACTGGGCTTGATTTCGGGGTCATCAATAACAAAGAATCCAATCACACCAATAGCAAGCACCGCAACACCGATAATTGTGAAAACAGTTGGCCAATAAGCAGGATTATTTTCCTTTGGAATCAACATAAAACCACCAAATACCACCAAAATGGCAACAAGAGGCATCATTGCATTGATACCCTCGGCAGAGCCACGGTTTGTTTCGTCAGTTGAGTCAGTCAACCAAGCATTAAATGCCGCATCATTGGCAGACGAGCCAAAGAAAGTCATCACACAGTCAAGAATAATCACAAGACTAATTCCCACACTTGCGGCACTAACGGTCGCAGGCACAATGGGAGCAATCACATCTTCACGAATAAGAGCAAATCCAAGAATAGAAATACCCCAAAGAATGTAACCACCACAAATAAAGAGCTTTCTTTTACCAATTCTGTCAGAAAGTGCGCCAATAAAAATAGTTGTTAAAGTTGCCGCAATAGCACTCGCCGCAACCATTGTTGAAATATCGTTGGCATCTGCCTTGAACATTTCATAAATGAACACGTTAAGATACATGTTCTCAATTACCCACGCAACCTGTCCAACAAGACTGAAAAGCGTTAAAGCAACCCAAAATTTTCCACTGAGTTTTGTCCTCATAATATCCTCCTAAAAATGATATAATAATATTTTATCACATATTAATATAATTGTCAACTTGAAAACATTCTCATTTTTTGTTTTATCAATTGACAAACACGATTTTTTGTGATATAGTAAAAGATAGAGATATATAAATATATTTTCTACGTCAATATTAATATTTTAAAGGAGATTTCATCATGAAAATCATCGCAAAAATTCTCTTGTTAGTTACAATCCTTTCCCTCGCACTCTCTGTTTGCAGCTGTGGCGCAGTGCAAGCAATCACTCGTGACGTTCCCAGAGTTATCTCATTGACAGAAGACATCTCTGACATTGTTAAGAATACACATTCTAAAGACGAAGCTATCGAAAAGATTAGCGGATTGGTTCACCCCAAGTCAACTCTCACAAAGGATTCCATTCTTGAACAGTTTAAATCAAACGAAAAGATTGCTAACCTTAACGTTACATCAATGAACGACGTTTCCATTGGCAACTTCTCAACACCCAAATTTAACTTTAACGATAAAGAGCTTGACGGCAACGTTTACGAAGTAACCGTAACAGTAACAATTTCAGGCGTAGCATTCAACTTGACAATCAAGTTGCTCAGCGACGATACAGACCTTGGTATCTATAGCTTCGACATCAAATAATTAATCAAAATCAAAAGGGGCTGTCTCATTTAGATGCAAAAGTCGTGAATTTGTTCTCGTCGGCATACAAAGGCACGGTAGAGAGCAAAGTCGACGCTAAAAAGCCACATAAAAAATGAAGAAATCCGCCGATTTTTGTCGGCGGTTTTCTTCATTATGAGAAATTTGCACTTAAAAATCAGTGCATTTTTCTATTTTTTGTTTCAGTGGCTTTTGTCCTGCGCTTAATGAGATAGCCCCTTAATTCTTTATTAAACTTCCCTTTCTCCGTTTCTCCTCGGTGGGATATGAGTTCACTATACACCTATAATATATATTTTTCAATACGTTTTCACAAAAAGTGGCAGGTTTTCACCTGCCACTAAATAATTTTTATTTGTTTTCACAATTTTCAATAGCTTTACTAAAGCACTCATCAATCAATGCATCTTTATTGGTAGCAGAACCATACCTCCAAAATACATCCTGCATAATCTTACCAACTTCCTCACGAGCCGTAGAAGAACCTGAGAAAGCAGGAGTAGTAAAGTAATAATCCTTCATTTCAAACGCTGTCTTAATAGCGAGTGCTGAAATGTATCTACCGCTATCTGCCTTATTAATAAATTCTTCATAATAAGGATAGTACATTACAGATTCAATTACAGGCATATAACCCGATGTCATTGAAAACTCTGCTTGGAATTCAGCATTTGTTGTAAGGAACTTAACAAAGAGCCAAGAAGCGATAACTTCCTGTCTATTCTCGTTGTTAAGAATTACAAGAGATGGACCCTGCGAAATAGCCTTGGGATTAGAAGGATCAACCTGAGGAATGGGAGCAATACCCACTTCAAAAGCATACGTGTT
Source organism: Eubacteriales bacterium (assembly GCA_045635885.1). Taxonomy (GTDB): domain Bacteria; phylum Bacillota; class Clostridia; order Oscillospirales; family CAG-272; genus RGIG4608. The sequence continues at coordinate 4,884 of JAZTWO010000069.1, forward strand.
ATCATAGCTATCGGGGAGATAGTAACGCGCACTTGCGATAGAACCGATGGACATAAATGTATACTGTTGAGTAAACAAATTAGATGTATAGCTTCCATAAAGTTCTTGGGTTGTAACAATACCTTCATTATACCAAGAAGCAAATCTTTCTACGAACTCCTTATTTATATCATTGTTGAAGAGGTACTTTGTACCTGTTGCAGATGTATAGGGAGAGCCAAGCTGCTCGCACATTGTGATGAACCAGTTGGATTCGGAGTCGTAAGTAAATGGTACAACATAAGAATTGTAGCTTTCAAGTTCAAGAATCATTTTGCTAATTTCTTCAACATCATCCCAAGTTTTAGGAACGAGGAAACCGTTTGCTTCAAAATATGTCTTGTTGTAGTAAAGAACTTCCATTGACTTAGAAAGAGGAAGAGTATACATTTTTCCGTCGCCATAAACCATACCTTCATTCCAAAACGCATCAATGAAATCCTCAAATTGAAGGTAATTTAAACCAATGGTTGTTTCGTTACCCAAAGCATCAACTACGGTTTCTTTGCTATAAATAAACTCATCAAGAGGTACAACTGCGCCTGCGTTTTTATATTCTGCAACGTGGTCGGGGTAGCAATAAGCGATGTTTGGCTGTGTGCCTGTGGTAATCTGCTTAGAAACTGTAGAATAAACATCATCGTAGCTACCTATCTGTTGGTGTTTGACTGTGATGTTGGGATACATCTTGTTAAATTCTTCAATGTATTTATCAAGAACGCTTCTTTGACTCTGACCCATTGTATGATAAAATACAATTGTCACTTCTGAACCATCGTAGGTATTTTCGAGTGTATAATTTTCTTCTTTAATTATTCTGCCGCAAACAACGCATTCGGTGTGTCGCTTGCCTTCTTCTGTTGATGTTGGTTTTTGGTCAACAATCCAATCGCCTTCGATACAATGTTCTTCAGAAAGCTTGGGGGTTTCTGCAATTCTCATAAAGCCACAATCGGAGCAATATTGAATTTCAAGACCTACTTCTGCACAAGTGGGATTTCTTAATGTTGAAAATAATTCCCATTCGTGACCAAGAGTTTCAACTCTACCGTCAGTATATGTAATAACTGTGTTACCGTCTGCGTCGATTACGATTGAGGCAATGCCAACACCTGTGTCACCCTTGTCG
>JAZTWO010000070.1:0-1668 GCA_045635885.1 Eubacteriales bacterium
CAGTCCTTGGCATTCATGGGGGATAAAGCCAAGAATATGGCTAGAAATAGATAGATAAAACCCGTTGGCGGAATTAAAGTTTTAACCTTTTGAAAACAAAAAAAGTTGTGCATATGGTTGATTTTTAATATATTAGTAGTGACCAAACTATTAATATCCAATCATATTATGCACAACTTATATGCAAGGTTCGTCAAAATTCTTGAGATATGCAAGAAAATAGGCAAAGATTTAGTCAATAAAGACGGTAATATTCCTCGAAGAGGTGTTGTTCCCAAATTCTCGGACTTGGAAGTATTATCCTTAAGTATGACTTCAGAGAGTTTAGGCATAGACAGTGAAGCCTATTTGTTTAGTATCTTGAAAGGCTATAAAGAAGAATTTCCCAATTTGATATCCCGTCGTCAATATAATGACAGAAGGAAGTTTACCCGTAATCTTTGTGAAACAATCAGAAAGCGTATGGCAGACAGTATAGACGGAGGTGAAGACTATTTCTGCATTGATTCAAAACCTATTGAAGTATGTCGTGTTGCAAGAGGGAAACGTTGTACAATGGGAAAAACCGACTATAGCAAAGCTCCCAGTTTTGGATATTGCGCATCGCAAAAGACTCATTATTACGGGTATAAGTTGCATGTCCTTTGCGGCTTAAGTGGAGTCATTCACTCTTATGATCTGACAAAAGCAAGCGTTCATGACATCAATTATCTTCAAGACATTAAACTGGTATATCATGATTGCAGCATTTTCGGTGATAGAGGATATATTGGCAAAGATATACAACTGGACTTATTTGGAAGTGCAAACATTAAACTGGAATGCCCTTATAGAGTGAATCAAAAGGATTGGATACCACAGTTCCTCCCATTCGCTAAAGCACGTAAAAGAATAGAAACGGATTTTTCACAATTATGTGACCAGTTTATGATAATAAGGAATTACGCCAAAGATACAAAAGGACTGTTTACCCGAATTATCGGAAAAATCAGTGCTTTTACAATCTTACAATATGTAAACAAATTAAACAACAGACCCATTGGTGAAATTAAATATGCACTGAATTAATTCCGCCAACGGGTAGATAAATTTCATGATTATAGAGTTTTAGATTTAAGTAGAGCAAATATACATCATGTTTTCAGTTTCTGCAAAACCAGCAAGTGCAAATATCAAATTATGGACAATTATTTGCTTAATTCAAATATTGTTCGTACTTTTGCGAATAATAAATAAAAAGAAAGCGTATGCCGAATAAAAATTATACCCTCAAACAGGAGCAGGTGGCTCGTTTTGCTAAAGCTATGGGGCATCCTGCACGCATTGCGATACTTCAGTTCCTTGCCAAGCGGGAGGATTGTTGTTTCGGGTGCATCCACGAAGAATTGCCCATTGCCAAGGCTACCGTTTCGCAGCACCTCAAGGAGCTGAAGGAAGCCGGATTGATACAGGGCGAGGTGGAACCTCCTAAGGTGAAGTATTGCATCAACCGCGAGAACTGGAAATTGGCGAAGGAGCTCTTCTGCGAGTTTTTCAATGATTGCGTTTGCAAGAAAGAGTGTTGACACTGGTAGTCGGCCTCTTTTTTTGAACTTATCGTTCGTTATTTTACGAATTACTAATATTAAACTCGATAAACAAATGTACTGGATTTTGTTTCTTTATTTG
>JAZTWO010000071.1:0-31760 GCA_045635885.1 Eubacteriales bacterium
TTTCTAAAATTTACTTTGCTAAACTATAGCCGTTTGATAGTGATATGGCTACATACCCAGTAGCAAATCACAGATTTTCGAATGTATGAGAAAATCGTTATGTATTGTTTGATTTCAATCAAACAATACGATTTGCGCAGAATTTATTTTCAAAAAACGATTTAAAAGTTTTGCGTGCGGGGTTCCCCGAAGCGACATTTATGAGCTTTGGGGGTTCGCGCGATGCTTTTTCAAAAGCGACCTTTTTTATCTTTGTAACTATTCGATAAATCCCAATTTATATAACAAAAAGCACCCACTTTCGTGAGTGCTTTTAATTTGTTAGTCAATTTTGAATTTTTCAAGCAATGCGAGAGCTGAAAGCACACCATCATAGGCACTTGTAACAATGCCGCCTGCATATCCTGCGCCCTCTCCTGCAGGGAAAACGTGGGGGTGAGCGATTGCTTGGCGAGATTTTTCGTCACGGAGCATTCTGATTGGTGACGTTGTTCTTGTTTCAGGGCCTGTGAGTATCGCCTCGGGAAGATAGAAGCCGGGCATCCAATCGTCAAAGTCGGCAAATGACTCTGCGAGCGAAGAAACAACGTAGTTTGGCATATATTCGCTTGGAGAAGCGGGAAGAGTGCCGATTTTATATGATGGTTTAACGCTCAAATCCTTGCCATTTGGAATTTTATTTTCAAAAATATCGCTCATTTTCGCTATTGGTGCGCGATAGGAATTGGAAAGGGCAAATGCACTTTGCTCAATTTGTCTTTGAAATTCAATGCCTGCCAATGCGTGATCAGAGCCAAAATCTTCGGGAGTTACTGAAACGAGGAGAGCAGAGTTTGAGTTGTCTGCATCTCGATTAAATTCGCTCATTCCGTTGGTGACAATTCCACCGCACTCACTTGCAGCGGGCACTACCGTGCCGCCGGGACACATGCAAAAGCTATAAACACTTCGTCCGTTTTTAAGGTGTGTAACAAGGTGATAGGTTGCTGTTTCAAGCGAGGAATCGTAATTTTTGCCGTAAACCAACTCATTCATATATTCTCTTGGATGTTCAATTCTCATACCCACGCCAAATCCCTTGGGTATTATTTGAAAACCACTATTGTAAAGTGTACTGATTGTGTCACGGGCACTGTGTCCGATTGCCAAAATTGCGTCGGTGCAGGGGAGAATAATTTCCTCGCCATCCTTAATATATTTAATTGCCTCAAGCTTTTCGCCCTTGTAGATGAATTCGGTGAATTTTGCCCCGAAAATGAAGCTGCCACCGTTGTCGATTATCTTTTGGCGAATGTTTTTAACTATTGAGCCAAGCTTGTCCGTGCCAAGATGGGCGGTTGCGGAGTATGAAATGTCAGCGGTTGCTCCTGCACGGATAAATTCGTCAAGAATTTTTTGCTTGGTTGCGTTTTTTGCTCCCACTTTTAATTTTCCGTCGGAATAAGTGCCTGCGCCACCTTCACCAAACTGCACGTTGCATTCGGGATTGAGAATACCAAATCTTAAAAAGTTTTCAACTTCTTTTTCTCGCTCGTCAATGGGAAGTCCACGTTCAAGCACTATGGGACTTGCACCTGCCTCTGCCAAAATTAGAGCCGCAAAAAGCCCACATGGACCTGCTCCGATTACAACGGGTGAGAGGGAAGCGGTGTTATATTTTTTGTATGTAAATTCAAGCGCAGGTACTTCGACGGCAACCTTTTTGCGCAATTTGAATTTTTCTTCAAGCTCGGTATCAAAGCAAACTCCAATTGCCGCCTTGTAGCAAATATTTGATTTGTCGGTCAAATCAAGCGCAAGTTTTAATATTTCAAAATTTTTAATGTCCTCAATTTCTATTGGAAAGACAGATTCAATTTTGAATTTTATATCATTTTCGGTGAATTTGAGGGGTAATTTGATGTCAATTCGTAACATATCCGCCGTCCTTTAGTGTATTTGTAATAATATTATACCACAAAAGTTGTATAAAAGAAACAAAAAATTGAATAATTAATTAAAAATTTTAAAAAGCACTTGATTTTTAAAATTAATAGTGTTAAAATTATATAAAAGTTAAATAAAAACCTTTTATTTATTTGAAATTTTTAATATTATTAAGGAGGAAAAACTATGAATTTCAAATTAAAACTTTTAGCATTGCTTTTGGTTGTTATGATGATGTTCACATCTTGTGCAGTATCAATTGACACCATTTTGCAAAATATCCCATTTATTGGTGGAACAGAGGAGCAGACAACTACTCCTACAACAACAACTACACCTGTTGAAGATCCCGGTGTTGATGATCCCGGTGTTATTGAGCCCGTTAAAAACCTCATTGACATTGAAACATTTGACAGAACAAAATACTCAAAATCAAGAAGTGAGCTTATTGCAATGTACACACTTACAGAAGAAGAGTTTGAAGTTGCAATGGCATTGCTTGACGCTATGGTTGAAACATCAAAAACTGCAGAAACAGTAGACCCTGTTGATGCTATTTATGAAGAGTTTGAAATCGCTTTTTATCATCTTGCTCAACAGATGACAATTTCGATGATCATCTATTACTACAACACCGCTGACGAAACAGCAAGTGAACGTTATCTTGATACACAGGAAAAATTCTATGACCTTCAGGATAAGTATTTCCAGTCTCTCAGAACAATCTATCTTGAATCAGAACATCTTCGTGATGAGCTTTTTGAAGGTTGGACAGAACAGGAAATTGCTGAAATGCTTGAGTATGACCCAACTATTGTAGCTTTGAAGAAAGAAATTGAAGAGCTTCAGGTTCAGTTTGATAACCTTGATCAAAAAAGCCACGGATTTACTAAAGAAAGTGTAGAAATTTACAAGCAGCTTATTGTTAAGAACAATGAGCTTGCAGCACTTAACGGTTATGATAACTATTACGAATATGCTTCAAAGAACGCTTACGGCAGAGATTATTCTGCTGAAGATCTTCAGTCATTCAGAGATAATATAGTTAAGTATGTTGTTTCTTCATATAAGTCAATTTATTCTGATTTTCTTAAGTGGAAGAACTTGTCTTCAAGCCGTCAGGATACATTCCTTGGCTTTGTTAACGAGGACTTTGACACTACAAAGAAGAATTATCTTCTTTTGTACCTCAACTCTCTTGAGGGTGAAATGGGTGAAGCTATGAGAGATATGTTTATCGGTAAGAACTGCATATTCTCTAACAATTCAAACTCTCATCCCACAGCTTTCCAAACATATCTTTATGAGGATGAAAAAGGAATTTGCATGTTCGGTCACAACGGACAAACCGCAAACACAATGGTTCACGAAATTGGACACTATTATGCAGCGACTGTAAACAAAGATCTTAACAACTATGACCTTTGCGAAACACATTCACAGGGTAATGAATTTTTGTTCATTAAGTTCTGTGAGGGTCAGTTGAATGCGGCTATTTATGATTGTGTAAGAGCATATAATCTTTTGTCAACTTGCCAAACAATGATTCTTGCAACAATTGTTGATGAATTTGAACAGAGAGTATATGCGCTTGATAACGAAACAATTGCTAACATGACAAGCGACGATTTTGATGCAATTATGACAGAGGTTTGTGAACCTTACGGCGGCATTGATTGGGTAACAACAAATATTACAAATCCCAATGACTATTGGCGTTTGGTTGCTATTAGCAATCCTGTTTACTATATCAGTTATGCAATTTCTGCAGCAGCAGCTGTTGAAATCTTTGCTTTGGCAGAGATTGATGAAGCGGCAGCTTATGCGGCTTACATAACACTTGTTGAAGGTGTTACTAAAGAAGATGGATTCCTTGGTGCACTTGAAAAAGCAGGTCTTGACAGTCCTTTTGAAGAAGAGGCATTCCAGAAGATTTCTGTTACATTGATGAAATAATCAATAACAAATAATAATTTAAGCCCACTCCGTTTGGAGTGGGCTTTTCATTATCTTATAAAATTTGTTCTTGCGGGATTTTCTTTTTCCGGCAGACCGAATTTCTCTTTACCAAGCTCAATGCTTTTCATAAGGAAGAGCATATTGTTTGCCAAGGTTCGCATTGTTTGCAAGCCCTCAAGGTCCTGCTCGGCTTCGCCCTGCGCACCACCGTGAACACTATTCCAATATTGACTTGATGCAATTGGCATGCCGCTTATTGTAAAGTATTTGTTAAGTTGGTCGAACGTTGCAGAGCATCCACCTCGTCTTGCAACGACAACTGATGCGCCAACCTTCATTCGCTTATCGAATTGAGTGCTGTAAAAAAGTCTGTCAAGGCAGGCAACAAGAGTTGCATTTGCGTTTGCATAATAAACGGGTGAGGCGATTACCATGCCGTCGCATGCTTCAAATTTAAGAGCAAGCTCGTTTACAATATCGTCTATAACGCAATTTTGACGTCCGTTGTGACAGGCGGCACAGGCAAGGCATCCACGAATATTCATGTTTCCAACCTGAACCATATCAACTTCAACACCGTTTTCTTCAAATATCTTAGATATTTGTGAAAGGGCGAGGGAAGTGTTCCCGTTAACTCTTGGACTTCCGTTAATGATTAATACCTTCATAAAATCAGTCCCTATTAAGAATAAAATTGATGATGTGGCTTGCGGTGATTTTAATCTGTTCAAGATTTGTGATTGTAGCATCACCGTCGCCTCTTTGTTCACCATACATTCCAAAATATGCGTGATTTCCGCCTTCTATAACAACTTCAGAATAATCTTCTGGCAAATTGGATTTATTCTTTTGGTATTTATCCAAGTTCAAAACTTTGTCTTGGCTACCAAAAATGGAAACTGTGGGAATTGATGAGATGTTTGCGGTTGAATAAGAGCCAAGCAAAACAACGCCTTCAAAAATGTCGCTATGAACTGAAGCACAGCTTGCTGCCATTGTTCCGCCGAGTGAGTGACCACCGATATACCAAGTGTCAATTTCAGGATAAAGTTCAATCGCCTTCATAGCTCGGTTAATTCCGAGGAATGCAAGGTTGCACGGCATTTCAACCACCACGCACAAAATACCTTGTTCTGCACACTCCTCAAGAAGTGGAGCATATGAGATATATTCAATCTTTGCGCCGGGATAGAATACAAGACCTGCCTTAATTTCTCCGTCGGGAGCATAGGCGGTAAAGCCCTTTTCGGGCTCAAGCACTTCAACGGTTTCGTGCTGATTGTTACTGATTGTGATATAATCTGCTTTGTAGTAATCATTAATGTAGATAATGCCAATAGTAAAGATTATTACAAGCACAAATCCTGTGATAAGAATGGGAATCCAATGCTTTCTTCTGCTTGAAATTGTATGCTTAACACTTGATCTTTTGGGGGATGTTGCAATAAAGTCAAGCATGGGCATGAACGTTGTCATAAGAAGAAGTGAGTAGATAATCGCCTTAAGTCCGAATACGGGCAAGAAGAGAACGATGATGATAAAGTCTTTAATAAAGTGGAACCAACCAAAGTTAAAGTCACCTTTTTTAACGATTGACATTGTCAAAACGTATTCACCGTTGGGCGAGCTTCCGTATCTAAGCATGATACCCGTACCCAACTCGATACAAAGCATACCAAACAATGTTGCAAGAAGAACGTACGGAATGTGAAGGTGAAGGAATTGGTCGAAAAGCATAACAAAGAGGGAGTAAGTAACCGTACCCATTGCCATGTTAAAGATGAACTTTGCGTTCATCAAACGCCACGCAAGTGTGTAACAGAATGCGTTAAGCACAAGGGAAGATACTGAAACCTCGATTTTACCGTTTGTGTAATATTCAATAAGACGACAGATACCGATAAGACCACCATCGGCGGCTTCACTGTCTATGTGGACTGTAGTACCAAACGCAACCAACGCAGAACCCAAAATTGTGAAAAGAAGGTTTTGGTAGTTGATGTTGGAAAAGAATTTTCTTAATGTTCTTGATTGCATTAGTTTTTCACCTCTCTATTTTTATGTGAGTAAAACGTCTGAAATAAGCATTAAACAGAAGCCGATAAGCAAGGCATAGGTTGCTCCTCTTTCGTTTCCGTGTGCGTGAGTTTCGGGAATCATTTCGTCACTGATAACGTAAAGCATTGTACCACCTGCAAATGCGAGGGAGAAGGGGAGAATTATTTGTGCAACACTAACCGCAAAATAACCAATCATTGTGCCAACCACCTCAACAAGACCGGTAGCCGCCGCACAAATGAATGTCTTTTTGGGGCTGATTCCGCTTGCGAGCATTGGCGCAATAATAACCATACCCTCAGGAATATTTTGAAGGGCAATACCACCTGCAATCAACAATGCCTGCGAGGAATCTCCTGCGCCAAAGCCAACGCCTGCGGCAATACCCTCGGGCAAATTGTGAATTGCAATTGCTGTTACGAAAAGCAACACCTTATTTAAGCTTGTGTTGTTATGCTCTTCAATGTCCGGACCAACCAATTTATGAAGGTGTGGGACGAGCTTATCAACAAGATTGAGGCAGAATGCACCAACGAATATGCCAATAACCGTTGTTACAATTCCAAATTCTCCACCATATTCAATGGATGGCAGAATCAATCCAAGCACAGCCGCCGAGAGCATAACGCCTGCGGCAAAGCCAAGGGTTATATCAGTGAATTTGTGCGATATTTTTTTGAATGCAAAACCAAGCAGTGCGCCAAAAACTGTTGCGCTGCCCACTCCAAGAGCGGTTAATAATACTAAATTCATAAAATATATCTCCAAATATAACTTTACACAATAATACATAGTAATTATAGCACACTTTTTTTATTTTTTCAATATAAAATAATATTTTTATTCAGTATATTCACAAATATTTTATTTTGACAAAAAACAAAAAGCAAAGGATTGCACTTGCGCACAATCCCCCGCTTTTTTAGGAAAAAATATGAAATTATGAAAAAACGTCTTATCAATATGAAATAATACTAATTTCATTGTTTAAATAATATCACACCTGTCTTAAGCTACACTAACAATACATAATATATAGTATTTGTTGCTCAAAAATCTTGACAAATCAAGGGTTTTGCTATAAAATATATATATTGGTAATTTTGTAAAAAGGAGATAAATTATGAAAGACAGAAAAGACATTCCCGCAAAATATAAGTGGGACTTGTCCGTGATTTATGCGGACGAAAAGGCATTTTATGATGATTATGCCAAGGTTGAAAAGATGCTTAAGGAATTCCCTAAGCACGAAAAGACAATGACAAAGAGTGCAGAAGGACTTTATAACTGCCTTCGTGCGATGTGCGACGTTGAAGCGATTATTGAAAAGCTTTGGAGCTATGCTTCTCTTAACTTCTCGGTTGACTCAACAAACAACGCTTTCCAAGCACTTAACGGTAAGGTTCGTGCGCTTGCAGTTGGGGCAGGCAGTGCATCTTGGTTTGTTGACCCCCGTTTGCTCTCACTTGACGTTGAGGTTATTAACGGTTGGTTTGCAGAATATCCTGCGCTTGAAACATTCCGCAGAATGATTGAAACAACAATGAGAACAAAGCCCCACATGCTCTCTGACGAGTGTGAGCAGCTTATGTCCAAGCTTCAGGATGGCTTTGGCACTCACGGTGACATCAGAAGTATTTTTGCAAACAGTGACCTTCGTTTTGGCAAGATTAGAAACGAAGAGGGAAAGCTTGTTGAACTTACAGACACAAACTACGTTACATTCCTTATGAGTGGTGACAGACGTGTTCGTCAGGCGGCATTCAGAAAGATTTATGAAACATATGCACAGTTTGGCAACACATTTGCAACAACATTTAACGCAATGGTTCGTGAAAGAGGTACTCTTGCAAAGGTTAGAGGTTATAAGAACTCTATTACAGCGTCCACATTCCGTGACGAAGTAACACCCGATATTTATAACAACCTTATTAATTGTGTTCACACAGGACTCCCCGTGCTTTACGATTATTATGAATTGAAGAGAGAGGTTCTTGGACTTCAGAAGCTTCATCTTTATGACGTTTATGCGCCCCTTATTGGTGAACTTGACAGAGTTTATACTTATGACGAGGCAGTTACAGAGGTTCTTGAAACAGTTAAGATTTACGGTGATGAGTATTACAATGCTTTGAGCGACGGTCTTCTTAACAAGGGTTGGGTTGACGTATATCCCTCAAGAGGTAAGCGTGGCGGCGCATTCAGCGCAGGTACACCCGTAACCGAGCCATACATTCTTCTTAACTACAAGGAAACTCTTGATGACGTGTCCACACTCGCTCACGAAGCAGGTCACTCAATGCATTCTTGGTTCTCAACTCACTATAACGAGCCCCACAACTCTAACTACACAATTTTCGTAGCAGAGGTTGCATCCACTGTGAATGAACTTCTTTTGTTCCACAGAAAGCTCCGTGAATGCACAGACGATAACGAAAAGCTCTACATTCTCAATCAGTTGATGGAAACATATAAGGGCACACTTTACCGCCAGACAATGTTTGCGGAATTTGAAAGAGATATGCACGCGATGAGTGAAAAGGGAACTCCTCTTACCGCCGACGTGGTAAACAAGCACTATTATAAGCTTGTTAAGAAGTATTTCGGACGTGACGTTGCGGTTGACAAGCAGATTTCTATGGAATGGATGAGAATTCCTCACTTCTATTCAAGCTTCTACGTTTATAAGTATGCAACCTGCATTTCTGCGGCTTCTGCTATCGTTAAGAGAATTGAAAACGAAGGCGATGCTTATGTAAATCAGTACATTGATTTCCTTAAGTGTGGCGGCTCCAAATCTCCTCTCGATTCACTCCTTGTTGCAGGAATTGATATGAGAGATCCCGAAGTTGTTAACGGCGCTATTGAAGATTTCAAAAATGCAGTTGAAGAATTCAGAGCGATTTATAATAAGAGATAAGAGATAAGATATAAAAAACGTGGGGCATTTTTTAAAATGCCCCATATTCCATATCATTTTTTACTCTAGAAAGTCAAAAAAACACAAATGTTACATTTGATTGCGGTGTTGTAACGCAGACGGAGTTGATTTTTTAGTGGTTGTGTGCTATAATTAAGTACACAAAAATTCAGGAGGCATTTATGAAATTTGAAAATAAGTTGATCAATTTGAGAAAGAGTAGGGGTATATCACAAGAGCAACTTGCAGAAGCTCTTGGCGTTTCAAGACAGGCAATTTCACGTTGGGAGTCGGGAGATTCCACACCCGATATGACAAATTTGATTGGACTTTGCCAATATTTTAATGTATCCGCAGATTACCTTATTTTTGATGATAAGGAAAATATGGAAGAAATCTTAAATGGGGAAAATGCGAATAATAGCTCTGTCAATCAAAAAAATCAAACAGTTAAAAGTAATACTTTGATGCGCGTGGTTTTGCCAATATGTCTCGTTATTTGTTCTATCGCTTTTGCCGCAATAGCTCTGGCTATTTTCGTAAAATTAGTTTAATAAGATTAAAGGGAGCTTTTTAAGCTCCCCTTTCAAATTTTGATTTATCGGTGTGTTTAATAAGTAACTTTGTGTAAAAAAGGGGAACTCCCTCAGTCGCTAACGCGACAGCTCCCTCTGCGGAAGGAGCCTCTGTTAGATATACTTTTTACAGTAGCCATATAGTGCAAATTGTTAGATTTTACAAGGCTTTACGGCTACAAGCGAGAGATTGCCTTACCGAGCCTCCTTCCGAGGAGGGAGGTGGGGGCGAAGCACTCGGAGGGAGTTCCTCATTTGCGCAAAACTAACTTTTTAAACTGCCCCATAAATCCCAATTTATGGGTAACTATTGAATATTTTTTCTGTATGTGCTATAATAAACCAAACGAACCAAAGGAGCGCGAAAATGAAGGGATATAATTTGATCGTGGTATTTAATACGGCAGCTGACAAAATGCTTATGTGCAAGAGGGTGAAAGAGCCATACAAGGGCTTGTCTAATTTTGTGGGCGGCAAAATTGAAGCGGGCGAGGACGGAATGGATGCGGCATATCGTGAGCTATTTGAGGAAACTGCAATCCGCAAAGAAGATATAAAACTCACTCATTTGCTTGATTTCACCTATCATATGGCACAGGAATACGTTGAAGTTTACGTTGGAAGATTGAACAAAGATGTTGAAATAAAAGGCGACGAAAACATACTCTACTGGTCGGATTTTGACCATAATTTCTTTGATCCCACCCTCTACGCAGGCGAGGGTAACATCGGTCATATTATGATGCATATAGATTTTGATAAAGAGAAGTTGCTTGAGATATGAGCGAAAATTTACCAAAAATAAAAGATTTAAGATTGAAAAATTACGATTATTCGTAATATGGAGCGTATTTCATAACGATATGCACCAAAGGAAAACGAAAAACGCTATCTAAAACTGTAGGGGCGATTCGTGAATCGCCCCTACAGTCGCGGTCTGTAATTTCGCAGATTGTTGGTTTTATTAAAGCAAATTCTTCAAAAGAAATTCATAAAAATAATCCCGATTTAGATGTTTGGCAACGCGGATTTTACGACCACATAATCCGCGACAAACATGATTACGAAGAAATATCGAGATATATTTACGAAAACCCTCTAAAATGGCAAATTGATGAACTTTATACCGAATAACAAAAACCCCGACGGAATTTCCGTCGGGTGTTTTATGTATTTACATTAAATTATTTGCTCTTAATGTATTCATCCATTGCCTTAGCAGCTGTCTTACCAGCGCCCATAGCAAGAATTACTGTTGCAGCACCTGTTACTGCGTCACCGCCTGCGTAAACGCCTTCACGAGATGTGAGACCGTTTTCGTCTGCGATAAAGCAACCGTGCTTATTTGTTTCAAGACCCTTTGTTGTGTTTCTAATAAGGGGGTTGGGGCTTGTACCGATGGACATGATTACGCAGTCAACGTCAAGAACGAATTCAGAATCGGGCTTAACGATGGGACGACGTCTGCCGGATGCGTCGGGCTCACCAAGTTCCATCTCTACGCACTTCATACCTGTAACGAACTTGTGGTCGTCACCAAGAATTTCAACGGGAGATGTGAGTGTCTTGAAGATGATGCCTTCTTCTTCAGCATGTTCAACTTCTTCCTTACGAGCAGGAAGCTCACTCATACCACGACGGTAAACGATGTAAACGTTTTCTGCACCAAGACGCTTAGCGGAACGAGCTGCGTCCATAGCAACGTTACCACCACCAACGATTGCAACGTTCTTAGAATTCTTAATGGGTGTATCAGAGTCGGGTCTATATGCCTTCATAAGATTTACACGGGTAAGGAATTCGTTAGCGGAGTAAACACCCTTAAGGTTTTCACCGGGGATGTTCATGAAGTTGGGAAGACCTGCACCGGAACCGATGAAGATAGCTTCAAAGCCCATATCGAAGAGCTCATCAACTTCGATTGTTCTACCAACAACAACGTTTGTTTCAACCTTAACACCAAGTGCCTGAAGGTTTTCAATTTCGTTCTGAACGATCTTCTTAGGAAGACGGAATTCGGGAATACCGTAAACAAGAACACCGCCTGCAAGGTGGAGTGCTTCGAAAATTGTTACTTCGTAGCCAAGTCTTGCAAGGTCACCGGCACATGTAAGGCCTGAAGGACCTGCACCGATGATAGCGCACTTATGACCGTTAGATTCGGGCTTTACGGGCTTTTCTGTTGCGTGAGCATTGTGCCAGTCAGCAACAAATCTTTCAAGACGTCCGATAGCAACGGGCTCACCCTTAATACCTCTTACACACTTGCTTTCGCACTGTGATTCCTGAGGACAAACACGTCCGCAAACTGCGGGAAGAGCGGAGCTCTTGGAAATAATCTGGTAAGCACCTTCAAAATCGTGCTCTTTAATCTTTGTAATGAAAGCGGGAATGTCGATAGAAACGGGACAACCGCCAACACAGGGCTTATTCTTACAGTTAAGGCATCTTTCAGCTTCATTAACTGCCTGTTCTTCTGTGTAGCCAAGTGCTACTTCAAGGAAGTTACCGTTGCGGACCATTGGGTCCTGAACGGGCATTTCATTCTTTTTAAGACTCATATTAGGCATATTATTTTACCTCCTTTTTGAAGAGATTGCAAGCCTCTTCGTGTCTATGTCTTTCGAAATCTCTATACATAGAGGAACGTTCAATTGCTTCGTCGAAGTCAACAAGGTGACCGTCGAAGTCGGGACCGTCAACGCAAGCGAACTTTGTTTCGCCACCAACAGTAAGACGGCAACCGCCGCACATTCCTGTACCGTCAATCATAATGGGGTTCATAGAAACTATAGTGGGAATGTTGTGCTCTTTTGTGAGCTTGCAAACGAACTTCATCATAATAAGAGGACCGATTGTGATAACTTCATCATAAACGTTTCCTTCTTCGATAAGTGCCTGAAGAGCGTTTGTAACAAGACCCTTTTCACCGTGTGAACCGTCGTCTGTCATCATTTTCATAACGTCAGAAACTGCTGCAAATTCGTCTTCAAGAATTACAAGATCCTTGTTTCTGAAACCAACGATGGAGTGAACCTCAGCGCCCATTGCGTGAAGCTTCTTTGCGATGGGGTATGCGATAGCGCAACCAACACCACCACCTACAACTGCAACCTTCTTAAGTCCTTCTGTGTGAGAGGGAACTCCAAGAGGGCCTACAAAGTCGTGGATGTATTCGCCTTCGTTAAGCTGGTTGAGTTTTTCTGTTGTAGCACCAACAATCTGGAAAATAATTGTGATTGTACCTGCTTCACGATCGTAATCTGCGATTGTGAGAGGAATTCTTTCGCCTGCTTCATCAACTCTAAGAATGATGAACTGACCGGGCTCTGCCTTTTTGGCAATGAGGGGTGCCTCAACATCCATAAGTGTTACTGTAGGATTGAGGACTTTCTTTCTAAGAATTTTGTACATAGTATTTTACCTCTTTTTTAATAAAATGAGTTTTTAACGAAATTTGATTTTGGGAACACGATTTTCGAGCATTCCCGCAACAAGACCAACTAAAATTCCTGCCGCACATCCTGAAATAAGAAGCACGGGGAGATAATAGATGATTTGTGCAGTGCTTGTAACAAGCCAAGCTACAAGTATCTGACCGATATTATGGCAAACGCCACCGACAACGCTTGTACTAACCTTGTTAAACGGTGTAAACTTGTGCATAAGAATCATGATAAGAAGACTCAACACAGCTCCTGCCAAGCTATATGGCATGCTGGTTGCGATATTACCGAAAATTATGCTTACAAGCAATACACGAACAATGCTTACAATTGCTGCCTCTTTCCAACCAACACGATAAAGGATGAACATTATCGCAATGTTGGGAAGCCCCATTTTTATTCCGGGGAAGGTGAGACTTAAGGGTGGAAGTAAGGCCTCAACAAATGAAAGTATCATTGCAAGTGCGGTGAAAAGTCCCAAAAAGGTTACTTTTGATGTTTTCATTTCTTCCTCCTCATTTTCACTCCAAATTATATTATAACATAGTTAACTTACTAAGTCAACATCATTTTCTTCGCCGCCGTAAACGGTGACGGTGAGTTTATTTGGAAGACAAGTAATAACCTGTCCTGTTTTACTGATTTTTCCTTGCTTTACGCAAAGGTGGTCGGGGCAATTTGCATCTTTAAGATATGCTTGTCCATTCTCTATTACAAGGATGTTCGTTCCGCCATTAAGCGAATATGTGCCATTAACTGAAAGGGAATAAGTTCCAACCTCTTTACCGTCAATTTTAACGATTACACCTGCGCCCTCCTTCTGCGTAAGCTTTACGCAGACAAGGAGAACGAGCGCCACGGCTACGATTGCGCCGATCAATATAAAATCTCTTTTCTTCATTTAATTAGAAGCAGAGAAGAGCAAGAACCATCATTCCGGCGATGAGCAAGTGAATGGGCAAACCACGGAATGCATAGGGAACTGCATCATAATCAATTCTAAATTCAAGAGCAGAGAATACTGTAAGAACTACTGTAAAACCAAGGCCAACACCCAGAGTTGTGATAAGTGCTTCAGGGAAACCAAGGTGTGTGTTGTGGATGCAAAGACCAAGAACCGCACCGTTAATAGCGAACTTTGTAAAGTCAACTCTGCAGAACTTTTCGAGAGTGTTGTGCTCAAGAAGGTGAATAACTTCAACTACTATAAGAACTACACAAACGAAAACGAGTGTCTGAAGATAGGGAACGTTTACAAGAAGGAACTTGTTTACGGGCCAAGTTACGAGAGTGGAAATAAGCATTACCACTGTTGTGCCAAGACCGAGAACCAAGCTTCTCTTATTGCTTCTTTCGTTTTCAAGAACTGCGCCTGTACCAAGGCATTCGATAAGGGGGTAGTTGTTAGAAAGGATACCAGCCAAAATCATGCCGAGAATTACCTGAAATGTCATATTATTCTACCTCCTTGTTTTTGTGAACTACTACGTCAATCTTGCGAATAAGTGCAAGAACGAGAGCAAGAATGAGATAACCACCAAATGCGCCTGCGATAGCAGAGATTTTATAGTCATTCATAAATGCGATTTCATGACCCCAGATGCTTGCGCTTCCGAAAAACTCACGAATAAGTGCGCAGAAGAGCATAATTATCATAAGGAAACCACCGGTTACAAGTGAAACTGCGATGGATTCAAATTCGCCATGGCAACCTGCAACCTCGTCTGCGTCACGATAGATAACTGCAGAAACTGAAAGGCACGCAAGGTGAACACCAAGCGCAGAAGAAACTCCGGGAGCCCATGCCTGCATAAGCATGTCCACAAGTGTTACAAATCCTGTGATGATAAGAACGTAAATGGGGAGTCTTGAAGTTTTGGGAATAATGTTATGAATTGCGGAGATTACGATTGATGAAAGAAGAAGTACTACCATTACTGCAACGCCCATACCAACGGCTGCCTTAACAGTTTTACTTGAAGCCATTACAAATCCTGCCGCAAGAACGAGAAGGGGAGAGGGTGTTTTTCTAAGCATATAAATTTTGTTACTCATTTTCGTTCTCCTCCTTATTTATTAATAGAATTAAATGCAGCGAATGCATCAGCAGTTGCATTCTTAACCGCTGTAGAAGAAAGTGTTACACCTGCGATAAGCAAATCGTCACCGAGTGTAGTTTCTGTTTTACCTGTATATTTTTCAAGCCAAGCAATGAATGCTGCATCCTTGTTGCTATTGTATCCGTCTGCAGAATAGTGATCATAGATAAGAGTAGAAGTATCCTGCTTAACGATCTTGCCTTCTGCATCGATAACTGTGTAAACAGTCATTGCGCTATTACCATAAGTGTAGGGCTTAGACTGAACGAGGTAAAGTGTATTGCCTTCGTGTGTGAATTCAATAACTGTTGTTACTGTGTTGAATGTTGTGTGTTCAACAAGTTTTGCAGAATCTCTTGCTGCTTCACCAAACAAGTTCTTAATCTTGTTCTTGATTGCAGCGCCGAGTGTATTAGCCTTTGTTGCTGTCTTTGCTTCTTCAACAAGATCGGCATGATCTGCAGTTACCTCAGCACCATCTACGTCATAAACCTGAGCATAACCAACACCGTTTACAACTACAAGATAGTAAGCATCTGCCTTTGTCATAACGTAAGCCGCGCCTGTATTGTTCTTAGAAGCCCAACCCTTAACGATATTACCACTTGCGGCAACTTCGTCATATACGAGTGTACCGTTATTAGTAAGACCTGTGTGGAGAGATGCAACCATATTGCCAAGAACTACTGTGGGATCAAGTTTGCCGCCTGAAGCGAGAACGTATGCCTGAAGAGCAAGCTCGATTGCTGCATAGTAGCCTTCTGATGTATCACTTTCGGGTGTTGCACCTGCAGCGATTATAAGTTCAAGTGTTTCTGCATCTTTTCCATTGTACTTGCCATTAAGAGATGTTTCCTGACCCCATGTTTCGTTTGAAGAAACAACGCTTGAGCCGGTAATTTTACCATTGGAATCAACACCAACTCTAATTACAAGACCTTCTGCATAGCCCTTAACGGATACTTCGAATACAAAACCTGCACCATTTGTTTCTTCATTTACTTTAAGAACGTTTGCAGGGAGTTTTAAAGCTGCGGGGTCACGCTCTTCAAAGTTTTTACCATTGGGAAGTACTTCAATGAGCACACCGTTTGCTGCACCTGCTTCGTTTGCGGCGATTTTATCTGCTGTGTAGAAGTTAAGACCGAAAGCCGCAAAGCTAAATACCAATAAAATTACTACGATTATAGCAGCTGATTTAAGAATTTCAGAGATTTTCATTATTTAATACCTCCCAAAGTCTTTTTAGCTGTGAGCTTTTCAATAAAGGGAACGAGAAGGTTCATAACAAGAATTGAGATTGAAACGCCTTCTGGATAAGTACCTGACTGTCTGATGTAGAATGTAAGAAGACCGCATCCAATGCAGAATACTACCTTGCCCTTGTTGGTAACAGGAGTTGTAACATAGTCAGTAGCCATAAAGATAGCACCGAGAAGAAGACCACCTGCAAGAACGTGAGAAAGTGAAAGTGTTACGTTGCCTGTGCTTACGATATAGCAAAGGAATGTTGTTGCAACGAAAGCTGTGGGAACATACCACTTAATTACCTTGCGAACAACAAGGTAGATGAAACCAAGAAGAAGTGCAAGCGCACATGTTTCACCAATTGCACCACCGTGAGTACCCAAGAAGAGCTGAGAAAGTGTTGCGCTCTGTGTGCCTTCGTTAAGACCAACGAGAGGAGTTGCACCACTTGTAAGAATATTTTCACCCTGAAGTGTGGGGTTTGCACCGCCACCAACTGTTGTGAATGTGAGGAGCATCAATACACGAGCTGCGATTGCGGGGTTAACGATATTTTTACCGATACCACCAAACACTCCTTTAACAATAACAATTGCGAAAACGGAGCCAAGAACACACTGCCAAAGGGGAACTCTTGTGCTGAGGTTGAGTGCGAGAAGAAGACCTGTTACTACTGCAGAGCAGTCATGAATTGTGGACTTCTTACCGCAAGAAAGGTTGAAGAGAAGTTCTGCAAGAACTGCACTTGCAACGCAAGTTAAAATAATCCAAAGTGCTTTCAAGCCGAAGATTGCAACGCCTGCGATAGAAGCGGGAATCATTGCAATAACAACGTCAAGCATTATTTTTTGTGTAGAATCTCCTGAATGGATATGAGGAGCATTAGATACGTGAAGCTGTTTCATTATGCCTTACCTCCTTCTTTTTTAGAAGCTGCGTACTGCTTAAGCCACCACTTTGCATCCTGGTTCCAAGCAAGAAGAGGACGGTTTGCGGGACAAACGTAAGAGCAGCATCCACAGTCAACGCACTGGCGAACGCCTGTTTCGATAAGTCTCTTTTCACGCTTGTGTTCTCTGGGATCACGAAGGTGTCTTTCAACGCTTACAACGTCGATGTTAACAGGGCATTTATCAATACATCTTCCACAGTGAATACATGCGGAGTAATCGGGAAGAACGGATTCCTTTTCGCCAAAGATAAGAACTGCGTTAGCAACCTTAACGATGGGGCTTTCTGTTGAGAATACTGCAGTACCGTTCATAGGACCACCAACAACAACTTTACCGATTTCGCCCTTAACGGTAACCTGCTTCATAAGGTAGCTGATTCTTGTTCCGATGGGAGCGATAACGATTTTGGGTTCTGTTACAGCAGGACCGTCAACGGTAACGATTCTTTCAACAAGGGGCATACCTGTATTGAGGTATTCAGCCATCTTCGCAAGAGAAGAAACGTTGATGATGAGTGCGCCAAATGAGGGGAAACGCTTGCCTGCAACTGCAACTCTGCCTGTAGCATTGTAAAGCATTACCTGTTTTGCACCCTGAGGATAAATAGCATCAAGCTCGTGAATTACAACGTAATCCTTGCCTTCAAATGTCTTTTTGAGAACTTCGATTGCATCGGGCTTGTTCTTTTCAATACAAATTTTGAAAACTGCTTCACCGAGATATTCATTCATATACTTTCTGAGGTATTCGATACCATCGGAAATGAGTTCGGGATGAAGAGTCATCATTTTGTGGTCGCTTGTGATGTAGGGTTCGCACTCAGCCGCATTAACGAGAACTGTATCAACCTTATAGTCGGGGTTCTTTGCTTCGTTAAACTTTGCCCAAGTGGGGAATGCCGCACCACCAAGACCAACTACACCACTTTCTCTAACTGCCTGGAGAAATTCGTCACAGTTGTTGATAACGGGTGCTTTGAGGTTAGGATCTGCTTCCATTTTTCCGTCGCTTTCGATACGGATTGCAATTACTTCTTTGCCGTCACCGTGCTTAATGGGAGCAATTTCAACTACAGTACCTGAAACTGTTGCGTGAACGGGGGAAGAGAATCTTCCTTCTTCACGAGCGATAAGCTGACCTACTCTAACGTAGTCGCCAACGCTTACGATGGGTTCTGCATCGTGACCCGAATGCATATTCATTGGAAGCACAACTTCAGATGGAACTGCGATTCTTATAGGATCGAGCTTGTCTGTGTGCTTATTATGGGGCACGTGCAAGGATGAGATGTTTTTCATTCTCTCTTTACTCCTTTTTAATATTTTTATTTTAATTTTTTATATATAAAAGTTATATAAGCGATATAAATGTGGTTCGGACGTTTTGGGAATTACCCCTGAATATGTAGGGGTAATTCACGAATCGCCCGAAACGATTCTGTTTAAAGTAAACTAAATTTTATTTCATCAAACGTGCTTCAAAGCCGTCGGTCATTACCGTTGTTCCGTCGGGATAAACCCAAAGAACGTCAACGTTTCCGATTTCTTGGATTAACGCAAGACCTTCTTCATAGCTCATACAGAAAAGAGCAGTGGAAAGTGCATCTGCAAGTCCGGAATCCTTTGTCAAAATTGTAATTGACGAGAAGTATTCGGCGGGCATGAGTGTATCCTTATCGATAATGTGATGATATTTTTTACCGCCAACGGTGATATATCTTTCATAGTCACCACTTGTTACGCAAGAAATATCGGCAATTGTTATTTTTGTGATGAATGTTGAGGGATTTCTTGGGTCTTTAATGCCTGTACCCCAACCTGAACCGTCGGTTTTTGTGCCAACAATTCGAATGTTTCCACCAATGTTAAGAACATATGATTTAACGCCCTTGCTTTCAAGGTGCTTTGCCGCAAGCTCGGTGGCATAACCCTTACCGAGCGCGCCAACGTCAATGCGCGCGTCCTTATCAGTAATTCTAACTGTGTTGTTTACTTCGTCTATTTCAAGGCAGTCGAATGATACGTGCTTGCTTGCCTCGGTCAATGCTTCTTCTGTGGGAATGCGTTTTCCATCTTCTCTTGCATCGTGCCAAAGGCTAAGCACGGCACCCATCATAATATTCATCTCTCCGTTTGTCAAAACATAGAGATTTTTAGCATACTTTAAAAAGTCAATAAGCTTTGGACTAACCTCCAAAGCCTCTCCACCGGCATTTTTGTTGAGCGTACAAAGATTGTTAATGCCGCTATATTCATGATAAATGTCAAATAATTGATGATATTCTGCGAGCATGGACCAAACCTCCTCACAGTTAGCATCAAACACTTCTTTTGTGTCACCGGCATAAGTATAAACGTATGAAACGGTGTCAAAAAGTGCATAATTCACGACTCCTGTGCCCGGTTTTAAAGCATTTGGGTCATTTTGAGGAGGTTCCTCTTGCGGACTTTTAGGGCTACAAGCTAATAAAATAGCAAGAAGCCCTAAAAGAATGCATGCGCAGATTATCACCTTGTTGTTTTCTTTAAAAAACTGTTTCAAGGCAGTAATCTCCTGAATTTAGTTTAAATTATCTAGCGTTTGTAGCTGCTTCTGCAACAACTGCTGTAAGACCTGTGATCTGGATTGTGCAACCTGCAGCAAGGAGGTCAGCATCTGTAGAGATGTAGTGGTCGTTCTTAAACTGTGTTTCCATACCTTCAACCTGTGCACCTGTCATACCAACAACGTGAGCAGAGAATGCTGCGGACTGAACGTACCATTCAAGAACTCTACCGTCGCCATCGTTGTCAGGGCTGTAGGGGCTGGAAGCCATACCGTAGTCTTCCTTCTTTTCTCTCTTTGTTCTCTGGTCGCCTGTGTTTGTAACAGCATTTTCCCAGTCGATAGAAACTGTGGGCTGGTAAGCATCGTTAAGAGCAGCAACGATAACACCGTCAACTACTACTACGGATGCGAAATCAACATTCATCTTAACTGCAGCACCGTCATCGTTGAGAGCGGAACCATTGTCTGCGCTGTTAGCACCGAGACCAAGAACGAAGTTATCAACTGCAGCAAATTTAACTGCCTGATCGTCATTGCAAGCTGCAACTACTGCATCTCTGAATTCACCAATCTGGATTGTGCAACCTGCAGCAAGAAGGTCAGCATCTGTAGAAATGTGGTGATCGTTAACAAACTGTGTTGTCATAGCAGCAACTTCTGCTGCTGTCATACCAACAACGTGAGCTTCGAAAGCCTTAGCCTGTTCGTACCATTCCTTAACAATACCGTCGCCGTTGTTGTCAGGGCTGTAGGGGCTAGTAGCCATACCGTATGCATCACCAAGTTCCATCTTTGTTTTAAGAGATGTGAAGTTAACTGCTTCGTTATCGAAGTCAACTGCGAACTTGTTCTGAACTGCATCGAGTCTGCAAGCAACGATAACGCCGTTAGCATCAACAACAACAGTAGCGATTGTCATGTTGATCTGAGCATTTGTGTGATCGCCGAAAGCAACACCCAAACCGAGTGTGTAGTCACCTGTAACGACAGGATCGTTACCAGCGGGCTTTTTTGTTGTGGTTGTAGTTGTTGTAGTTGTTGTTGTAGTTGTTGTTGCATCAGGAGTATCATTTCCGCCTGCAAGAACAACTGCGAGTACTACTGCAAGTACAACTACTACTGCAGCAGCGATGATAATGAGAGTCTTCTTGTTCATTTTCATTTTTGTTTTTTCCTTTCTGATTTAGAAAAATAAATATTTTTCTGTTATTTGATTGTGCAAAGTGCCAATGTAGTTGTTCGCCTATGTACGCTCTAATAAACAAACGTTTAAATTAGCATTCCGCCCAAAATACAGCAGTTTATTATATCATATGTAGGAAACAAAAGTCAACAGTTTTTGTTATTTTTTTAACATCCTTATGCCAAAAAGGTAAAACTTTGTTGAATTTGTTTAAAATATAAAAAAATAATTATTCGTATTTGGTAAAAATGCACAACGTTTTTTCGGCAAAATTGCCAAAAATTCGCAATTATTTTCTATCAAGCGAATAATAAATTGCATTTTTAGGTTTTTTTCTACCTATTATTTAAGATAAAATAAAAAGTGCCGCAGAAATTGCGGCACTTTGTGTTTTATTCTTCATTTAAACGTTTTGCAATTCTTGTTGCCACAATGTCAAGCGCAGTTGTGTTTTTGCCACCGTTGATGATAATGTCGGCATATTTTTTGGTTGGTTCAACATAAATTCCGTGCATGGGCTTTACCGTGCCGAGATACTGTGAAATCACACCGTCGATATCACGTCCGCGCTCGTTAACGTCGCGGCGGAGTCGGCGCAAAATTCTTTCATCCGCATCGGCATCAGTAAAAATCTTTATGTCGAACATTTCACGCAGTCTTTCGTCGTGGAATGTCAAAATTCCGTCAACAATGATAACGGGCGAGGGAACAAGACGGGTAAGCTCTGATTTTCTTGTGTGGAGCTTGAAATCGTAATTGGGAATGTCAACGGGCATTCCACCTTGAAGCTCACGAAGGTGTTTAACAAGCAAATCGGTGTCCAGTGCGTCGGGACAGTCATAGTTAGTTTTAATTCTTTCTTCAAACTCAAGATGGTCTTGGGGTTTGTAATAATTATCGTAGGATATTACAGTAATTTCTTCGGGAAATATAGCAAGAAGACGTTCTGCAAAAGTGGATTTTCCGCTTCCTGTGCCGCCTGCAATTCCGATAAGCATTGGTGATTTCATATTGTTTTTTCCTTTTCATAGGTTTTTGTTAAGTATATCACAAAAGTATCGTTTTGTCAAGAAAACCCGCCGATTGCTCGGCGGTTTAATGAATTTATTTGATTAGAAATCAACTTCTGTGTCGTAGTAGCAGCACTTAAGAAGCTTTTCCATCTCTTCAACAGAGGGCTGACGAGGATTGGAGCCTGTGCATGCGTCCGCAACTGCGTTCTTTGCGATTTCGGGAAGTCTTGCAAGGAATACTTCTTCGGGAATGAAGCCCTGTTCGCAAGGATAGCTGTCTGCACCGTAGTTCTTGATGCACTGAGGAATGTTGAGGTCGCTGTTCATCTGACGAAGGTAAGCGATAAGGTTTGCAACCTTTTCGTCATCGTTAGCACCACCAAGACCCATGTAGTCTGCGATTACACCGTAACGAGCCTTTGCAACTTCGTTCTTAGAGTTGAATGCGATAACTTTGGGAAGGTACATAGCATTAGCGGCACCGTGGATGATGTGTGCGCCGTAGTCATCGAATGCAGCACCTGTCTTGTGAGCCATTGAGTGAACGATACCAAGAAGAGCGTTAGAGAAGGACATGCCTGCAAGGCACTGTGCGTTGTGCATAGAAGCTCTCTTTGTCATATCGCCATTGTAAGAGCCAACAAGGTCTCTTTGAATCATTGTGATAGCGAAGATTGCAAGGGGATCTGTGTAGTCACAGTTGCAAGTTGAAACGTATGCTTCAATTGCGTGTGTGATTGCGTCCATACCTGTGTGAGCAACAAGCTTCTGGGGCATTGTTTCTGCAAGGTCGGGATCAACAATTGCAACGTCGGGAGTGATTTCGAAGTCAGCAAGAGGATATTTGATACCCTTTTCGTAGTCTGTGATTACGGAGAATGCTGTAACTTCAGTAGCAGTACCGGATGTGGAGGGAATTGCTACGAATTTAGCCTTTGTACGAAGCTTGGGAAGACCGAATACTACGCACATCTGTTCGAATGTTGTTTCGGGATATTCATACTTAATCCACATAGCCTTAGCTGCGTCGATGGGAGAACCGCCGCCCATAGCAACGATCCAGTCGGGCTGGAATTCAGACATAAGAGCCGCACCGTTCATAACTGTTGTTACAGAGGGGTCGGGCTCAACTCCTTCGATAATTTTAACTTCCATTCCTGCTTCCTTGAGGTAGTCTTCTGCTCTCTGAAGGAAACCGTTTCTTTTCATTGCACCGCCGCCAACGACGATAACTGCCTTTTTACCCTGAAGGTTTTTAAGGTTTTCGAGCGCGCCTTTACCGTGGTAGAGGTCGCGGGGGAGAGTAAATCTTGCCATTTTAATAAATGCCTCCGTTTTCAAATGATATTTTTTAAAAAGTCTTTGAGGATTTCCTCAACTTTGTTAATTTTATCACAAACATTTGCGTTTGTCAATGGGTTTTAAGGAAAATGATAAAATTTTAACAATTTTATTATCTGTATTGACAATACATTATCGACATTTTTGAATCAATTATTAATTTTAATTTGATTTTGTTGTGGCGTTTATGATTTTGTTTATTCTTAATTAACTAAATTTGAATCCAAAAAATTGTGCATAATGCACAGTAATGAAAAAAATTTATATAAAAAATTATTAAAAAATGCAAAAAACTATTGCATTTTTGTTTTATTGATGCTAAAATGTATTTACTGATTATTGTTCGCCCAAGGCGAAAAAATTTATAATCAAGAAAGGAAAACTTTATGAAGAAATTTTTAGCATTGTTTATCATAGGCTGCATGCTTATGACCACCCTTGCTTCTTGTGATTGGTTTGGTGGAGACCCCCAACCTTCACAAACAACTACAAGCAAGCAAGAATGTCCCGGACATTTTGACGGTGATGGCGACTATCTTTGCGACCATTGTGGCAAAGAATTCCCAAGACCTGAACCTCCTGTATGCACAGAGCATAAGGACGAAGACGGTGACGAAAAATGTGACGTTTGCGGAGCAGAAGTTCCTGCGCCCCAACCTCCTGTATGCGAAGAGCATAAGGATGCAGATGGCGACTTGGCTTGTGATGTTTGCGGTTACGTAATGTTTGAGCAGGTTAAGTATACGCTTAACATCAGTGACATTGAAGCAGGCGTTCGTTCCGCTGATGACATCAACGGTAAGTTTACTATCGTTTCAGGTACTGAAGTAAGAAACAGAACAAAAACTTATAACGGTATCGAATACAACAAGTCAATTAAAATTGGCGGCAATGCTCACAAGGTAGTTGTATCCGTTCCCGGAACAGGTACACTCAGATTTATCATTCAAAACGGTTCAAGTGGCGTTGATATGCAGTACACAAAGGTTACAGGACCTGACGGAACTGTTTATGATATCGAATTCGTAGCGGGCGCAGAATCCAATCCTCTTGTAATGATTGAAGTTCCCGTAACAGAAGGCGAATGGACAATTGCACGTGGTAAGAACGGCGGTACGCAGGATATCTTCTATCTTGAACTTGACTGTGTAGTTGCTGTTGCGGAAGAAAACGGCTTTGAACTTGTTACTCCCGGCAAGACAGATTTCCTTGTAGGTGATACTCTTGATGTAAGTGGTATTCGCCTTAATGCAACATATGCTAACGGAAAGACAGATAATCTTCCTCTTGCAAATGTTACAATCGATACAAGCGCAGTTGATATGACAACAGCCGGCACATATCCTGTAGTAATTTCTTACAAGGAATATGCACCCATCACATACTATGTTGACATTTATGCGCCTGAAAGCATTGAACTTGGCTTTGATGCTATTGAAAAACTTGCGCAGAACTCTGCAGCAGGCAACGGTGTTTACTATAACCATAGTTTTAAGGAATTATACTTCCTTGGTGAAGATCTTGATACAAAGGGACTTTCCGTTATCGTAGTTGCGAAATGCGGTGAAAGAACACTTAAATTCAAGGTTGATGACTATACAATCGAAGGATTTAATTCTGCAGAGGAAGGTGAGCAGACACTCACAATTTCTGCAAATGGTGTTTCTGCAACAACTATAGTTCACGTTTGCAACGTTACAATCACACCCGATGAGGACGGTGTTGTTAAAGCGCTTGTAGATCCTGCATATTTGGGTCTTCGCGGACATCTCAGTGGTCCTTATCACTGCTTCAGCACAATTCAGCAGGCGCTTGATTTCCTTGCTCACGTTGACCCTGCAACACAAAAAGCAATTTACATTGCTCCCGGTCAATATAATGAAAAGCTTGAAATCACAATTCCTAACCTTAAGATTGAAGGCTTTGGTGAAAAGCCCGAGGACGTTGTTATCGAATGGGATTCTCTCTACGGTCTTGTTGACGCAGGCGGATTCACACATACAACCGACTCAACAGCAACTGTAGCTATCAGAGACAGTGCGGTTAACGTTGAAATCAAAAACGTAACAATTTCTAACTACTGGAATACACAGGAGAGAATGGACGCAGCAGGTCTTGCAATCGAACGCGGTCTTGCGCTCCTCGTTCAGTCCGACAGATTTATTATGAAGGATAGCCGACTTCTCGGTATCCAGGATACTCTTGAGCTCTTCACAGGCCGTCAGTATTTCGAAAACGTATTTATTTCAGGTTACACCGATTTCGTTTTCGGTACAAACAATACAACATACTTTAAGGATTGTACAATCCACGTAATTGATACAGTTAAGGACGATCAGGGCACAGCAGGTTACATCACAGCATTCAAGGGCTCTAACAAGGGTGAAGCTGATGCCATCACTTACGGTGCTATATTTGACGGATGTAAGTTCACAGCAGATGAAGGCTTGACACCCGGTTGCACAGCAATTGGACGTCCTTGGGGCGCATATGCTGCAGTTGCAGTTATCAATTCCGAACTTGGTGGACATATCTCCACAGCGGGCTTTACAGGTGGTAAGAATGAACGTTACGTTTCTATGAATGCAAAGCCCACAGATGCAACAGTTCAGTACGTTGAATACAACAACACAGGTGCAGGCGCTCTTACTGAAGCAGTTGCAGGTATGAGAATGCTCACTGCTGAAGAGGCTGCTAAATATGCTGATTTCGCAGTAATTTACGGCACAATCAACGGCAACGTTTCTTACCTTGATTCTTGGAATCCCAACTCAACTGAGGTTGTAGTTGACGATAGAGATTACTACTATTTCAACGGTAGCTCAAGCTCAACAGGAACGTCCCACACATTTGATACAACAACTACAATCGCAAAAGGCGGAACACTTGAATGGGATGGACTTCTCATCAGTGCAGAAAACGGTAACGTTGCTTGGAACTCCAACGCAAACTCCCTCAATATGAAGGCAGGTGCGTTCATTAAGTTCACAGTTGAAGCAGGAACAACAGTTATTGTTGAAACATATCCTAATTACAATTATTTCACACTTAACGGTGTTGGCACAGCAAGTGCAAATATGCTTTCTCAGTACTATGCTGAGGAAACAGAGGTTACTCTCCTTTCAACAGGTGACCTTTACATCTACTCCATCATTATAGATCCCAATAGCGAAGCTCCCGCAGAGGCAACTCTTAACGAAATCAAAGTTAGCGGACTTAACGTTAACTATACAGTTGGCACAGAGCTTTCACTTGAAGGACTTGTAGTAAATGCTTACTATTCTGATAATTCTATCATTCCCGTAACTGGATATACAGTTGATTCTTCTGCAGTTAATATAAATGCTGAGGGTGAATATGAAATCGTTATCTCTTACGAGGGTAAGAGTGTTACTGTTAAGGTAACTTACGAAGATCCTAACGCAGGTCCCGAAATTACAAAAAATACGGTTCTTGATTTCTCAACACCAGATGGTCTTGCAGCTGTACAGAATAACCCCAAGGTTACAATTGAAGGTTCTGTAAGACATAATGGTGCTGAAATCCAGATTACAGGTACAATCTCCTTTAAGGTTAAGGCAGGAACAGTAGTTACTGTTATTCCTTATGTTAATACACAGTATGCTTCTTACACCATTGGTGAAGAGGGTGAAGAAGGACTTACAATCTGTAGCGAAGCAATGAGTGTTATGTTCGCGCAAGATTGCACAGTGGTTTACACAGGTCTTTCTAACAACTATCTTGTTTCTATTATAATTGAATGCCCTCTTGCTGAAGGCAAGTACGTATTCGGTGGCTCATCTGATGAAGGCGATGTAACAGGTATCCTTGAATCCATTCCCGGTATGTCTATTACCGGCACTTTCAAGACTCATAGTGGCGGCGCACAGCTTGATGCTACTTCTCAGATCATCTTTATAGCTCCCGCGCTTGCAACAGTTACAATTCAGGGCTATGACACAAACTACGGTCAGCTTTTGGTTTATGTTGACGGTCAAACCCTTGAGATGAATGCAAATGCTCAGTATGTATTTACTCCTGCTTATCCTACAACAGTAATTATCGAAGCAGTTAACGTTGGTACTGAAGAAGCTCCTGCATACAATAAGTCCTATATCACATATATCGACTTAAAGCTTCCCACCTATATAGAGGAAAGCACAACTATAAACTTCGGTTCTGCAGGTAACTATAAGGATTCCGTTATTGATTTCTCCGGTATCACTATTGCTGACAACGGCGGAAACAACTCACAGGTTAAAAACGGCTCATTCTCATTTGCAGTAAGAGAGGGCGCAAAGGTTACAGTTCACGGTTACTCCGGATACACATCATATAACCTTAACGACGGCGACCTTACCTTTGAAGATCTTACCGATGAATACTTTACTTATGAAGCATGGGCAGATTGCGTAATCACGATTTCCCACACAACAGGCAACAACTATTTCTATTCAATAGATATTGAATATCCCTATGTATTTGAAGAAGCAACAACTGTTGACCTTTCTGCAACAGGTGCAAATATCCAGGGTGGAACAGGTAAATACGAAGGTCTCTCTATCGATGCTACAAACGGTAAGTTTGCAGATAACAACGGTGGTTGGGTACAGGTAAACGCAGGTACAATCATCACATTGAATGTACTTGAGGGCGCAGAAGTATCCGTAACTGCATATTCAAGCGCAGATAATTTCACTATCGCAGTAGTTGATGGTGTTTGCACAATTACTTGTATAGCAAACGATTATTTGAAGGCGATTACAATTAAGTATGCGATAGTATATAGTGAAGCAACAACTATTGACCTTTCCGCAACAGGAGCTAACATTCAGAAGACAACCGGTGAATACGAAGGACTCTCTGTTGATGCTACAAACGGAAAGTTTGCTGATAACAACAGTGGTTGGACTCAAGTGAACGCAGGCACAATCATCACATTGAACGTAGTTGAGGGCGCACAAGTATCAGTAACTGCATACTCAAGCGCAGACAACTTTACAATTGAAATAGTTGACGGTGTTTGTACAATCACTTGCACAGGCAACGACTATTTGAAAGCAATAACCATCGCTTATTAATTTAAGTAAATAAAATTAGCCCCTCGGAACAATCCGAGGGGCTTTTTCTATTGTTTATTATTTTTCTGTCTTTTTAAGATTTACAAGTATATTTGTGATGATACCAAGAATAAGTGCGCAAGCGATATTTGTGATAGTAACCTTGCCGAATGTAAGTGAAAGACCACCGATACCTGTGATAAGGATAACTGATACAACAAAGAGATTTCTGTTATCGTTGAGGTCAACCTTTTGAACCATTTTAAGACCGCTTACTGCGATAAATCCGTAAAGAGCTACGCAAATACCACCCATAATTACGCAAGCGGGAATTGTTGCAAGCAATGTTGCAAAAGGGCCAAAGAAGCTGATTGCAATTGCCATAATTGCTGTGAGAACGATTGTGCAAACTGATGCGTTACCTGAAATTGCAACACATCCAACGCATTCACCGTATGTTGTGTTGGGGCAACCGCCAAAGAATGCACCTGCCATTGAACCAATACCGTCACCAAGAAGAGTTCTGTGAAGACCGGGCTCTTCAAGAAGGTCTTTTTCAATAATTGTAGAAAGGTTTTTGTGGTCTGCGATATGTTCTGCGAATACTACGAAAGCAACGGGAATATAAGCCATTGCAATTGTTCCGAGGTATGCACCGAATGAACCAATGCTTCCAAAACTATAATCACCACTGAATGCGGTGAGGAATGTGAAGTCGGGAACCCACTGAATGTCATTGAACTTTGAAAAATCTATTACAAGGAGCGCGGAATTGTCTGTGATTTTACCAACAACTGTGAAAAGTGTTGCCACGATATATCCTGCAGCAATACCGATAATGAAAGGAATCATTTTCGCCATCTTTTTGCCATATACTGAAGCAGCGATTGTTGCAAAAAGTGTTACAAGACCGCAAATAAGTGCAACGTAGGGGGAAGTAACTGTCATTCCATATTCATTTACAACGCCGCCCTGTGTAAGATTGCTAACTGCAGTACCCGCAAGTGAAAGACCGATAAGAGCAACTGTTGGGCCGATAACAACAATGGGCATGAGCTTGTTAATCCAGTTAACGCCTGCAAACTTGATAACGATTGAGATAACAACGTATACAAGACCTGCCATAAGCGCACCAAGGATAAGACCAAGGTAACCTGCGCTCATAGAAACGCCGCCTGCGAATGCAGCACCCATGGAGCCAAGGAATGCAAAGGATGAACCAAGGAATACAGGGCTCTTAAATTTTGTTAAGAATAAGTAAACGAGTGTGCCCACACCTGCGCCAAAAAGAGCTGCAGTTTGTGACATTCCTCTGCCAATGATTGCAGGCACCAAAATTGTTGCCGCCATAATAGCAAGAAGCTGCTGAAGAGAGAACAAAGCCATTTGGAGATATCCTATTTGTTTGGGCTTTGTGTCAACGTTGTAGATAAGTTTCATTTGAACTTTCCTCCTAAAAAATTTATTTAATTTATTTTTTGACATAAAAAAAGCTGACGAAAATTCGTCAGCAATAAATCAAATATTAAATGAAAAGATAAAAAGGGAATAGGACACCACAGCAAAGAAATTTTTGTTTGTTACAGTAAATTTCAACATTGTTTTGTCCGCCTTTCTTTTCACACTGGGAGAGATTATAACACAAAGAAAACTAAAAGTCAAGTGCTTTTTTTACAAAAAAATAATTTATTTTGCAATTTTTGACAAAATAAGCCCCTTTATTTTTCACTTGTTGCTATTTTATTTTTCTTTTTTGTGTTGTATAATGAATACATCAGCTGAGAACACAGGAAATTTTAAAACCAATAAAAATTGATAATTTCTTGACAATATTACACTTTTGTGATATAATTCAAATGTGAAACGAAACAAATCGTTTACATAAATCTATTGAAAAAAAGGAGAAAAATTATGTATTTCATTACTATCCCCGTGGTACTTCTTGTGCTTATTATTGTTTCTTGCATTAAAGTTGTTCCCCACACAGAATCTTACGTTGTTGAACGTCTTGGTAAATTCCATGCTATTTGGCCCGCAGGTCTTCATTTTCTTGCCCCCTTTGGCATTGACAGAATAACTGCCCGTGCAACCACAAAAGAGAAGGTGCTTGATACACCTCCTCAGTCCGTTATTACAAGTGATAACGTACCCCTTACAATCGACGCAGTTGTTTACCACAAAACATTTGATCCTAAGCTCTATGCTTACGGCGCTGCAAATCCCGTTGAGGCACTTGCAAATCTCACAACAACAACCTTGCGTAACATTGTTGGTGAATTGACTCTTGACGAATCTCTCACATCCCGTGATTCCATCAATGCAAAAATGACAGAAAATCTTGACAGAGCTACTGACGAATGGGGTATTCGTGTAACTCGTGTTGAAATTCGCAACATTACTCCTTCTGCTGACATTCGTGAATCCATGGAAAAGCAGATGAAGGCAGAAAGAAACCGTCGTGAAACATTGCTTGAGGCAGAAGGTCACAAGCAGGCAGTTATCACTCGTGCAGAGGGTGATAAGCAGGCAATGATTCTTGCGGCAGAAGGTGAAAGAGATGCTCGTATTGCTCGCGCAGAAGGTGAAGCAAAGGCAGTTCTTCTTCAAAAACAGGCAGAGGCAGATGGTCTTCGTGCTATTATGTCGGCTTGTCCCACTCCTGAAGTTATCGAGCTTAAGAGATATGAAGCTCTTGTTGAAATGGCTAATGGTACAGCTTCCAAGCTTATTGTTCCCACTGATACAGTTGAAATGGTTAAGAGAAATGCTGTATTTACCGAAACAACAGGTCTTGGTGATGCAACAGAAGAAGCTCCCAAGGCTAAAAATCCCGCTAAAAAAGACGTTTGCTGCAACTAATTAAGAGGTTTTATTATGTCAAAAGATCAAGATAGATTTGAAAGAATTTATAAAGAAGGCGCTTTTGGTGGCGACGGATTTGAAATTTGGGTTGACAAAGAAACCGGCGTAAACTATCTTTGGCGTGCTACCGGTTATGCAGGCGGTCTTACCGTTTTGCTTGACCGTGAAGGCAAACCCGTTATAACTGCGGTTGAAAAATAAAAATTTAAGGGAGCTTTTAAAGCTCCCTTTTTTGTGAAATGTTCAAATTTTGATTTATCGGGGAAGTTAGTTAAAACAAACCCGCTCACGCCGCTTGGGCGCGCGCTTTTGAAAAAGCGCGGCAAAACAATCGATTGGTGTGTGTCGAGTCGACGTAAATTTTCGATAAAACACGAGTGTTTTATCGGTTTGACCAATAAAATCGCCTTGTGTGAGTGAACTCCCACCGACGATTTTCTTGCCCAAACTACGAAAACCACTATTTACATAGTGATTTTCTAAAATTTACTTTGCTAAACTATAGCCGTTTGATAGTGATATGGCTACATACCCAGTAGCAAATCACAGATTTTCGAATGTATGAGAAAA
>JAZTWO010000072.1:0-22945 GCA_045635885.1 Eubacteriales bacterium
GAAAATCGTCGGTGGGAGTTCACTCACACAAGGCGATTTTATTGGTCAAACCGATAAAACACTCGTGTTTTATCGAAAATTTACGTAGAGTCAGTGCAAACCAAAGCGATAAAAAAGTTTTGCCAAGCTTTTTCAAAAGCGACCTTTTTTATCTTTGTAACTTTCCCTACAAATCAAAATTTACACATACAACAAAATTATCAAAATATTTTTCAAAAACCTATTGACAAATAGAAAAAATGTGGTATAATGCTTATGTTATCCAAAGACAGCAGGTTCCAGTAAAGGCGAAAGCTCTCCTGCCGAGGAAGATTTTATACTTTAATATTATGTTAAATGTGTGTCTTTCCTTGGGGTGCTATGCCTTTCGGAAGGATTTTTTTATTATATTCGTTTAATATTACAGGAGGAAAGTACAATGCCAAGTAAAGTAATACTTGAAAAGAAGCAACAGGTTGTTGCTGAACTTTCTGCTCAGATCAAAGAATCCGTTTCAGGTGTTCTTGTAAATTACCAGGGTATCACAGTTGATGCTGATACTGCTATGCGTAAGGAACTCCGTGAAGCAGGCGTTGACTATAAGGTAGTTAAAAACTCCCTTACAGGCAGAGCTTGTGAAGAAGCTGGTTACGGCGAAATGAAGCAGTACCTTACTGGTATGACAGCTATTGCTATTTCTAAGGACGACGCAGTTGCACCTGCAAAGATTCTTAAGAAATATTCTGACAAGGTTAAGTCATTCCAGATTCTTGCCGGTTATGTTGACGGTGTTGTTGTTAACGAAGCTACAGTTAACGAACTCGCAGACATCCCCTCAAGAGAAACACTTATTGCCAAGTTCCTTGGAAGCGTTCAGAGCCCTCTTTACGGCTTTGCATATGCAATCCAGGCAATCGTGGACAAAAACGGAGAAGCTGCTCCTGCTCCCGCAGAAGAAGCTCCCGCTGCAGAATAATCTGCAAACAAAACTCATTGCGTAAAAAAATCGCATAAATAAACAAAAGAATTTTTTATTGAATTTTGGAGGATTTTAAAATGGCTAACGAAAAGATTACAGCTATTGTTGAAACAATTAAAGGTTTGACTATTCTTGAGTTGAACGAACTCGTAAAGGCAGTTGAAGAGGAATTCGGCGTATCTGCTGCTCCCGTTGCTGCTGTTGGTGTTGCTGCTCCCGCTGCTGCAGTTGAAGAAAAGACAGAATTTGACGTAGTTCTTGCATCCTTCGGTGCTAAGAAGCTCGACGTTATCAAGGTTGTTCGTGAACTTACAGGTCTCGGCCTTAAGGACGCTAAGGACCTCGTTGAAGGCGCTCCCAAGACACTTAAGGAAGGCGTTTCCAAGGACGAAGCTGAAAAAATCAAAGAAGCTCTTGTTGCAGCTGGTGCAACAGTTGAAATTAAATAATTTAATTTCAAGCTCTTATTACTTGCTGTACAAAACAGGACACGAAATCGTGTCCTGTTTTTGTTTTTATGAAATTAATATGTAAATTGCGATTTAGCAATTAGTTACTTTGCTTAAAATACCCTCTCAGGCGCAAGCGCCAGCTCTCCCATAGGGCGAGCCATTCACTTAGCAATTTACTGTATGACAATGCCTCTCACTTTGGGAGAGGTGGCAGGCGAATGCCTGACGGAGAGGGCATTTAAGTTCAACTAACTTCTAAATAAATCAAAATGCGCTTGGGACGGAGACCCCTCCCCCTACGAAAGTTAGTTTGGGTTGAGTGCGGGACGTCGAGGGTCTCGCCTGCGGGCTCGGTCACGCTCGCGTTCTGACAACACACTGTGTTGTCATTCATTGCGCTCACGACACTTCGTGGCGTCGTCCCCTACGGTATGGCAATTTTATCTAACTATAAAACCTCACGGCTACGCACAAGCAAAGTAAATTTTAGAAAATCACTCTGAAAGAGGGGTTTTCGTAGTTCGGCACATAAAATCCACGTCGAAAATTCATTTTCGTAAGCGGATTTTGTGGGGTGAACCGATAATTTGCTCGCAAATTATCGAAAATTTACGTCGAACCACCACAAACCAAAGCGATAAAAAAGTTTTGCCAAGCTTTTTCAAAAGCGGAAATCGGTACTTTGTAACTAAAAAATCGGTACTTTCTAACTTTTTTAAAAAGCGGAAAACGGTACTTTCTAAGTATTCCTCTCAAAATCAAACAAATACTGCTGGGCAATGCCTGCATATTTGCCAAAGGTTGAGGGATCAAAATCCTTTTCAAAATATTTATCAAGCACACGCTTCATCCACACGTCAACGGGAAAGGGATCGTGCCTTTCAAAGCCGAAAAGAAGCGCACACGAAGCCACCTTGAGCCCTATTCCCTTTACCTTGCAAAGATAGTCAAGCGCATCATCAAGCGCCTCAATTTGCTTTAATTCTGCCTCGTTTATCGTGCCGTCGCACCACTTTTGCGCCGCATCAATTATGTATTTTGCACGAAAACCCGTTTTGAGCGAGAAGATAAAATCCTCGCCCGAATTCAAAATGGCTTCTGCAGTTGGGAACGAATAAAATTCCCTGCCGCTTGCACCGTGATTTGCCATATTTGTGGCATCAATCTGCTTGCCAAGAGCAAACGAAAGTGCGTCGATAATCTTCTTTATTCTTGGAATATTGTTGTTCTGCGAAATAATGAACGAGCAAACACTCTCCCAAGCGTCTTGGTGCAAAATTCTAATGCCCCTGCCCTGCTCCAATGCCTTAATAAAGGTCGAATTTTGGCAATTTTCAAGCAATTCCTTGTCAATCGCATCATAGTCCTCATCAAGCGCAAAATAGTGACACCAAAGATTTTCAAAATCCTCTTTTGTGGCATTGTAAATAATCAACTGCTCACCATCCTGCTTAACAGAAATCAGTCGCCCAAAAGCAACACCAAGCCACTCGTCACCAATCTTTTCCCACCTGAAACACTGACCGCAATCAAGAGTTTTGTCAAGATTGTATGCTCCATCAAACGTCACTTTGACAAAAGGAAGCTCCCCTTCGTATTCAGTTTTAATATTTTTAAAAAATTTGCTCATTTTTTCTTCCAATTCTGCAAAAATCTCTTGCTTTAATAGATAAAATATTATATAATTATTGTAGCACATATTTTTGTTTTTTGCAATAATTTTATAAAGGATGAGTCAATAATAATGATAGAACTTCTCGATTTACATAAAAAATTCATACTTGAACATCTTAAAGAGGGCGACGTGGCAGTCGATTTCACTATGGGAAACGGTCACGATACCGAATTTTTGTCCAAAACTGTGGGCGAAAACGGTCACGTTTACGCCTTTGACATTCAGGCAAGTGCCGTTGAGTCAACAAAGCGCAATCTTGAAGCGGCTGGTTGCCCCAACAACTACACCCTTATTCACGACTCCCACCATAACGTGAAAAATTACGTTAAAGAGCCAATTAAAGCGGGAATGTTCAATCTTGGCTATTTGCCCGGTGGAGATAAATCCATAACCACAATGCGATCAACAACCCTGCCTGCAATCGAGGCGGCAATTGAGCTTCTTGGCAAGGATGCAATCCTTCTTATCGCAGTTTACCCCGGTCACCCCGAGGGCGATGCCGAGGGTAAGGAGATTACAGAATACCTCTCTACACTCTCTCGCTTTAAGGTTTGCTGTACCAAGGTGCAAATTGTGAACTCACCCACATCCCCATATTTTATGATGATTGAAACAAAATAAAGGATTTTTATGGAAAAGAAACAAAGAAAAATTTCGGCATATAACAAAATAAGACGCGGCTTTTATAAAAGCGTTGACGAAATTGAAAAAGCACACCGCAAAAAAATAATCTGGCTTGCCCTTGGAACTCTCTTTTTGGCTTCCACACTCCTGTTTTGTGCGGCGCTTCTTCAAAACTCAACAAAGGATCAATACGTCTATTATTACGGCGACGTTGAGCAGAAAAT
Source organism: Eubacteriales bacterium (assembly GCA_045635885.1). Classification (GTDB taxonomy): domain Bacteria; phylum Bacillota; class Clostridia; order Oscillospirales; family CAG-272; genus RGIG4608. Next base: position 3,934 of record JAZTWO010000072.1, read on the forward strand.
AGCCGCCGAGGGTGACGTGCATACCATTGATTTTATCGCCCTTGCAGACTTTTGCGGTATGGAAAAAAACGTTAGCACAAGCGTTGCCACATTCTTGCTTAACGGAACAAAAGCCATATTCGAAAATGGCTCCGATATGGCAAAAATTAACGGAATAAACGTTAAAATGCCCTCGAAAGCGGCAATTAAAAACGGATATTGTCTTGTTCCCCTTTCAACCGTTAAGACGATTTTTAACGGTCTTACAATCGAGGTGAATAAGAACAAAGCAACCGTTACTCTTGCAAAAAAGGACGTGTATATGATTGTGGATAATTTCAATATAGAATATGAAACCGACCTTTCAAACTACCGTGAATATATAAACTCAACTAACAGTTATATCTACATTCTCCTCAACAAGCAAAACCCCATTGATGACGATTTCACTCCGTCAAATCTTGTTGAAATTCCTGAAAAATATCTTCACGCATATAAGCACGGCAAGGGCACGGAGCTTGAAGCGACTACACTTAAGGCGCTTGAAGCAATGATTCAAGATATGAATGCCGCAGGCATAACCGACGTGTTTGTTCAAAGCGCTTACAGAACATATGCTTATCAGAATATGCTCTTTAACAACTATATTGATGGCGAAATAGCAAAGGGCTATACTCGTGAAGAGGCAACCGAATTGGCTAATAAATTCTCGGCAAGACCTGAACACAGTGAACATAGAACAGGACTTTGCGTCGACTTTACTACAAACTCAATTGGCGGCGTGGTGGATGACGTGTTTGAAACTACCGAGGCATTCTCTTGGCTTAAAGATAATGCGTGGAAATATGGTTTCATCCTTCGCTATCCCGAGGATAAAGAAAACGTGACCGGCTATATATATGAATCATGGCACTATCGTTTTGTGGGATTTGACGTTGCTTCTGTCATTCATCAAACAGGCCTCTGCTATGAGGAATATCTTCAAAGATTTGAAAATAAATAGTTAGAAAGTAATGATATATTCTTTTTCCTTTGTAACTTCCCAAAAATAAATAAAGAAAGGCAAACATATGAAAATAAGCAAAAACATAAAATACGTTGGAGTAAACGACAAGAAAATTGACTTGTTTGAAGGTCAATATAAAGTTCCCAACGGATTAAGTTACAATTCTTACGTTATACTTGATGAAAAGGTAGCGGTTTTTGACACCGTTGACGCAAATTTCACTCACGAATGGCTTGACAATCTTGCAAGCGCATTGAATGGTCGCAACCCCGACTATCTCATCATTCAACACATGGAACCAGACCACTCTGCAAATATTGCAAATTTTATAAAGAACTATCCAAATGCAAAAATCGTGGCAAATCCCAAAGCGTTTGCAATGATGGATAACTTTTTTGGTGGCATTGATAACGCAAAAAAAATCCCTGCCGAAAACGGCTCCACCCTTTCACTTGGCGAACACCTTTTAACCTTTATCCATGCCCCCATGGTCCATTGGCCCGAGGTTATGTTCACCTATGAAAGCACAGAAAAGATTTTATTCTCTGCCGACGCATTCGGCAAATTCGGTGTGCCCGACGCAAACGAAAATTGGGACGACGAGGCACGCAGATATTATATCGGAATAGTGGGAAAATACGGTGTGCAAGTTCAAAACGTGCTCTCCAAGGCGGCAAAAATCGACATCCAAACCATCTGCCCACTCCACGGACCTGTTTTGAGCGAAAACCTTTCTCACTATATCAATCTTTACAATATGTGGTCGTCATATACACCCGAGGACGACGGTATTCTTATCGCCTACACCTCCATTTACGGTAACACAAAAAAGGCAGTTATGACACTTGCAGACAAGCTCAAGGCAAGGGGCTGCCCCTCGGTTTTGACAATGGATCTTGCACGAACAGAGTGGTCAGATGCGGTTGCCACTGCCTTTAAATTCGGCAAAATCGTGTTTGCAACAACAACATATAACTCCGACATTTTCCCCTATATGCGACAGTTTATCGACCACCTGACCGAGCGAAATTTTCAAAATCGCACAGTCGGTTTTATCGAAAACGGAAGTTGGGCTCCTACAGCAACAAAAATTATGAAAAACTTGCTTGAGGGCTCAAAAAACATCACCTATCTTAACGCAACCTGCTCAATTCGTTCCGCACTCAACAAGGATAGCTTGGCTCAACTTGATGCAATGGCAGACGAGCTTTGTATGGAATATCTCGCCCGCCAAAACGATACCGCAAACAAGAACGATATGACCGCTCTTTTTAAAATCGGCTACGGTCTTTACGTTGTAACAAGCCACGACGGTAAAAAGGACAACGGACTTATCGTCAACACTGTTTCACAGGTTTCAGACAATCCAAAAAGAATTTCGGTAACGATAAATAAAGAAAATTATTCCCACCACGTTATCAAGCAAACGGGCAAAATGAACGTCAACTGCTTAACTGTTGATGCCCCCTTCTCCATATTTGAAAAATTCGGCTTTGTAAGTGGACGAAACGTTGATAAATTCGCAGGCGAAACCGTTCTTCGAAGCGACAATGGGCTTGTATTTCTTTCAAAATACATCAACTCGTTTATGAGTCTTACCGTTGAAAATTACGTCGACCTTGGCTCACACGGAATGTTCATTTGCTTAATCGACGAGGCAAGAGTGATTAGCGACAAGGACACAATGACCTATAGCTTCTATCACGAAAACGTTAAACCCAAGCCCGAAACCGAGGGCAAGAAGGGTTACGTTTGCAAAATTTGTGGCTACGTTTATGAGGGAGAGCCACTCCCTGACGATTTCATCTGCCCCCTTTGTAAGCACCCCGCAAGCGACTTTGAACCAATTAAATAAAACAATAAGTCCACCCAATCGGGTGGACTTATTTTATTAAATATCAATTTAATTATTTGGAGATTACTCCGTCCTTGCACAAAATTACATACAAGCCGCACTGGTAGTTCCAACCTGCTGCCTTCTGAATTTCGTTCCACTTAGCCATCTTAGCATCATAAGTGATTGTCTTAAGATTTGTACAACCTGCAAATGCATAAGCACCAATCTTTGTAACTGAGAATGCAACGTGAATTTCTTCAAGATTTGCATCATTCATAAACGCATTGGGAGCGATTTCAGTTACCAAAATGTGATTTACAGTAACAGGAATGTAAACGTACTTCTTATCTTCAGCAGAGATGCCGGACTTGAAGCCCTTAACAACATAGTATTCTGTACCGTCTGCATTCTTCTTAAGCTCGAACTCAAGAACGTCTTTGTATTCATCAGTTGTGTGACTATATTCACCGCAATCGCAGTAATGTGTCATCTTACCTGTAGAGGGGAATACTGTAACGTTCTTTTCAATATGTGCGGGATTTGAGTTAAGTCTTTCTTCGTATGCGCCACAGCTTGAGCAAACCTTATAGTCGATACCGTACTCACCGCAAGAAACGGGAGCAGTCAACTGCCATTCACCAAAGTTGTGTGCAGGAGCAACGTAATCTGTGTTATACTGGTAACCGCAATCTGTACAAGTAGCAATGTTGTAACCAAATTCTGTGCATGTGGGAGCTACTGCACCTGTGATAACAAATTCATTATGACGAGTAGAATCCTTGGGTGTAATGTCAACACGAATGTACTTGCCGCAATCCTGACATGTGCGTTCTGTGTAACCCTCTTTGTCACATGTAGCAGCAACTACGTTATCAATGTAGTGATGCTCTTCTGTGTAGTTATCACGGTATTCAACACCGCAAGAAACACATGTGTGAAGTGTGTAACCCTTTTCTGTACATGTGGATTCAACTACGAATGATTCGTATTCAGAGTGAACACAAGGAAGATCTATTACTTTTGTTTCAGGTTGACAACCAACAAGAGTAAGAGAAACGATCAATAAAACACTAAAAAGTATAATAGCAACTAATTTATTCATATTTCAATCCTCCTATTGATTATTTTTCTTCTTTAATTCTAAGTTCGATATATCCACAACCCTTACATGTGTGGCTTTCGAAACCGTGGTTAGCTTCTAATTCGCACCATTCTGTGAATGTATGAGGAAGCTTTTCACGGAAGTCTCTTCTATATTCTGCGCCGCAGTGGTCACAAATGTAAATTGAGTAACCAACTGTTGTACATGTGGGAGCAATTACTGTGGGTGCCTGTGAGCTTGTGTGAGGAAGGATAACTTCAGTTTGAATTTCTTCACACTTTGTGCAAGTTCTGTGCTGGCTGCCAAGCTTGATGTGTGTGATGCTGCATTCTGCTTCAACATCAACAATCCATTCGCCCCACAAGTGACCAACTGCCTTCAATGTTGTGGATGTTTCAGTACCACACAACTGGCAGTAGTAAATATTCTTACCGTTTGTTGTACATGTAGGTTCTATAACAACATCGGGAACATTGTTATCTGCAGTGTTTCTCCAAACGTGAGCGCCCTGACTACCGGGAATGGGCTCGCTGCTGTATCCACACTGAGTACATGTCTTAACACTGTAGCTTGTTTCAGAACAGTTCTTTGCAGGATAGCTCTTCGTAACGATTGAGCTTTGTTCTTTATTCTGAGCATCATAATGTGTGTGATTGTCGGGGTTGATGGGCTTAATTTCGTCACGGTAGTAGTAACCGCATCTGCATGTGTGCTCTGTGTAACCTTCAGTATCACATGTAGGTTTATAAGTTTTTGTTGTAAAGGTATGGGTGTGAGCTTGTTCACTTTCAGGCGCAGTAACGTCGGGAATATTATTAACGACGGTTTCTTGCGAGCATGAAGCGAGAAGAAGCGCTGTTGCCAAAATAGCAACAAGAATCATTAATGAGAAAATCTTGTTCATATTTTCTTCCTCCATAAAAAATGTTATCCAAGAATTTGTTTTTCTTTTTTGCAAGGCAAAAAATCAACATTTTGCGGGTACAACTACCCTATTTTCTTTTCTTATCTAACATTTTAACACAAATACCCAAATATGTCAATAGTAATTTACTACTTTTAATAAAAAATAAGCCCTTTTTTAAGGGCTCATTTTAATAAATTATTTATCCTTCATAACGGCAAGTGCGCACCAACCGTTATCGTCGATTCTTTCAACAACCTTCAAAGCATATTCGTTAAGCTTTTTTGTAACGTCCTCTGCCCTTTCACGAATGATGCCCGAGCAAAGAAGAACGCAATCGTCCTTCATAAATCTGCCAATGTCGGGAGTCATTCTGATAATGATGTCGGCAACGATATTTGCACAAATAAGATCGTATTTTCCGCCATCAAGGTCAACCTGCTTAAGAAGGTCAGAAACCTCGCAAGTGATGTTTGTTTGACCGCTTTCGGCAATATTTTCGTTGGCGACCTTAACTGCAATCGGGTCAATGTCATACGCCTTGCACTCGCCCGCGCCAAGCTTTGAAGCGCAGATTGCCAAAATACCGCTTCCGCAACCAACGTCAAGCATTCTAACGCCTGCTTTTGTATATTTTTCAAGCAATTCGATAACAAGACGAGTTGTTTCATGAGAGCCCGTGCCAAATGCCATACCGGGATCCATTTTTACAACAATTTCACCCTCTTTAGCTTCATATTCTTCCCACATAGGAACGATAACCGTTCTCTTGCCAATGTGCAAGGTTGTGTAATACTTTTTCCAAGAGTTTGCCCAATCCTCTTCATTAACGCCAACAATTTCAACCTTTGGCTCAATGCCCTCGGATTCAAGTCGCTCACGAATAAAGGAAATTGCCATATTATAGTTCTGATCCGCAGGCAAAAAGAGTGACACCGAAGCCACGGTCTTGTCCGCATTAAGTATGCTTTCGTCAATAAGATCGCCATAGCAGGTCTTAAGGTCAATATCGGAATAATCCTCAACCATCAAGTTGTTGTCAAGCACACTCATCACCGCCATGGCAGTGTCAAGCTCGTGGAGCTTAACAGTCACCTTAATCTGTGTCCAATCCTTGATTTCAGAGGTTTCTCCGCAAATGTAATCGGGATCTGTAATCATTTTGTTCTTCCCCTTATCTTAAAAAATATTTTTAAAAAAGCTGCTCTTTTTTCTGTAATTACTTTCGCCGCAAGAGTCTGCAAAAGCACGCATGTGATCCTTTTGTTTTTGTGAAAGTCCCTTGGGAATTTCAACAACCACAGTAAAGATCAAATCGCCACGGCGATTGGGATAGTTGAGGTGTTGAATGCCCTTGCCACGCAATGTAAATTGTGTTCCGGGTTGAGTGCCCTCGGGAATGTCATATTTCTGGTCGCCATCAAGTGTGGGAATTGTAATTTCCGCACCCAAAATCGCCTCTGAAACGGTAATCGGAACGTCGCAATAAACGTTGTATCCATCTCGCTTGAAAACCTTGTGTGGCTTAACGGTTACTGAAATAATAAGGTCACCTGTCGGACCACCGTTTTTACCGTCCGATCCCTGTGAACGAAGTGCAATTCTTTCACCATCGTTAATGCCTGCAGGAATGTCAACCGAGAGCTTCTTGGTAACTCTAACATAACCCGTTGAGCGACAGTTGGAGCAAGGATTTTTAATAATTTTACCCGTTCCGCGACAGTTATCGCAGGTAACTGTGGTTTGGAATTGCATTCCACCCATTCTCTGCATAACACGTTTTTGACCTGTGCCACGACAAACAGAGCAGGTTTCTGCACTTGTTCCCTTTTCTGCGCCCGAACCGTGACAATCGGGACATTTTTCTATTCTGTTAAATGAAATATCCTTTTTTGTGCCAAAAGCCGCTTCTTCAAAGGTCAATGTGACAAAAGCCCTAATGTCTTCACCACGTTGGGGGGCATTTCTTCTGCCCGAAGAACCACCAAAGCCACCGCCAAAGCCGCCACCGAAGAAGCTTGAGAAAATATCGCCAAAATCTCCAAAATCAGAAAATCCGCCATATCCACCGTAACCGCCTGCGCCCTGCTCGAATGCCGCATGACCAAATTGGTCATATTTTGCCTTTTTCTCTGAGTCCGAAAGCACGCTATATGCCTCGTTTACCTCTTTAAATTTCTGCTCTGCCTCGGCATTTCCCGGATTCATATCGGGGTGATATTTTTTTGCAAGTGTTCTATATGCTTTTTTTATCGACGCCTCGTCGGCATTTCTGTCAAGCCCTAAGACCTCGTAATAATCTCTTTTATCTGCCATTTTATTCTCTCTCTAAACGGACATAGGAAAGGGCGATTTTGCCCTTTCCCTGCCTGATTTTATTAATTACTGATTAGTTTTATCTTCAAAACCTGCGTCGTAGTATGTGCCGTTATCGTCGCCACCCTGTGCGCCACCAAAGTCTGCATTAGGATCGCCCTGTGCACCACCTGACTGACTGTAAAGCTTTTCTGACAAAGCATAGAATGCCTTTTGAAGTGCCTCTGTATCTGCCTTAATTGCTTCTGTATCGTTGCCCTTAACAGTTTCCTTAAGCTTTTCAATGCCTGCCTTAACGTCTGCAAGATCGCTTTCGGGGAGCTTATCGCCAATTTCTGCAAGAGTCTTTTCACTTTGGAAGATGAGTGTATCTGCGTGGTTCTTAACGTCAACTGCTTCCTTCTGCTTCTTATCCTCTTCTGCAAATCTTTCTGCATCACGAACAGCTCTGTCAATGTCTTCTTGGCTCATGTTTGTAGAAGATGTGATTGTGATGTGAGTTTCTTTACCTGTTCCCTTGTCACAAGCAGTAACGTTAACGATACCGTTTGCGTCAATATCGAATGTAACCTCAATTTGAGGAACTCCACGGGGAGCTGCAGGAATACCATCGAGATGGAATCTACCAAGTGTAGTATTACCGGAAGCCATTTCTCTTTCACCCTGAAGAACGTGGATTTCAACGGATGTCTGACCGTCTGCCGCTGTGGAGTAAATTTGGCTCTTCTTTACAGGAATTGTTGTGTTTCTGTCAATAATTCTGTTGAATACACCACCAAGTGTTTCAATACCGAGTGAAAGAGGTGTAACGTCAAGAAGAAGAAGGTCTTTAACGTCGCCGCCAAGAACACCTGCCTGAATTGCAGCACCAACCGCTACACATTCGTCGGGGTTGATACCCTTGAAGGGCTCTTTGCCGATGAGCTTCTTAACTGCTTCTTGAACTGCGGGAATTCTTGTTGAACCACCAACCAAAAGAACCTTATCAATCTGGCTTACAGAAAGACCTGCGTCTGCAAGTGCCTTCTTTGTGGGAACGATTGATCTATCCACAAGATCGCTTGTAATTCTGTCAAATTCTGCTCTTGTAAGAGTTGCATCAAAGTGAAGAGGACCTGCAGCAGTTGCTGTGATGAAAGGAAGATTGATATTTGTGCTTGTCATACCTGAAAGCTCAATCTTTGCCTTTTCAGCAGCTTCTTTAAGACGCTGCATTACCATTTTGTCAGTTCTAAGGTCAACACCGTTCTCTGCCTGGAACTTTTTAACCATCCAGTCGATAAGGCGCTGGTCAAAGTCGTCACCACCGAGCATTGTGTCACCGTTTGTAGCAAGAACCTCGAACACACCATCAGAGATTTCAAGAATTGATACGTCGAATGTACCACCACCAAGGTCAAATACCATAACCTTTTGGTCATTTTCCTTGTCGATACCGTAAGCAAGAGCTGCAGCTGTGGGCTCGTTGATAATTCTCTTAACCTCAAGGCCTGCAATCTTACCTGCGTCCTTTGTTGCCTGACGCTGAGCATCGCTAAAGTAAGCGGGAACTGTGATAACCGCCTCAGTTACGGGCGCACCAAGGTATGCTTCTGCATCTGCTTTGAGCTTTTGAAGTGTCATTGCAGAAATTTCCTGTGGAGTATAAGCTTTACCGTCAATGTTCACCTTATAGTCGCTACCCATGTGACGCTTGATACTCATAACTGTTTTGTCGGGGTTAGTGATTGCCTGACGCTTTGCAACCTGACCGATAATTCTTTCGCCTGTTTTTGTAAATGCTACAACTGAAGGTGTGGTTCTTGCTCCCTCGGGATTGGGGATAACAACGGGCTCGCCGCCCTCAAAAACTGCCACACAAGAGTTAGTTGTACCTAAGTCAATACCAATAATTTTTCCCATAATAATTTTTCCTCCAAGTATAATAAAAGATTTTGTTTAACTAAATTAATTCGCAACCTTAACCATTGCGTATCTTATGACCTTATCGCCACAAATATAACCCTTTTGAAGAACTTCAACTACTTCGCTTTCGCCATAGTTTTCGTCTTCAATGTGCATCACCGCATAGTGAACGTTGGGGTCAAAGGTTTTTCCAAGGGCTTCAATCTCTTTAACGTCCATTTTTGCAAAGCTTTCGTTAAAGCTCTTCAAAATAAGATTCATTCCCTCAAGAATTTTATCCGCCTCACTAAAGGCAGTTGCCCTTTCCATATTGTCAAGAATGGGAAGAACGTTTTTAAGTGTGTCGCTTTTTGCATCAAAATAGGTATTTTCTCTTTCCTTTGAGCTTCTGCGACGGAAATTGTCGTATTCGGCATAGAGTCTTAAATATTTGTCATTAAGATCTGCCACTTCTCTCTCCTTTTCTTCAAGCGCCGCTTTAAGCTCGGCAATTTCAGAATCGGATTTTTTGCTTTTTTTCTTTTCTTTTTTTGTTTCTTCTGCCTCAACTGTTTTTTCAACAGTTTCAGTATCTTTAATTTCTTCCTGCACCATTATCTCCTCCGTTTTCTTCCAAATATCGTTTTTCTTCTATAAGGTCGGTAATGTTTTCGCTAAGCTCGTTAAGTGTTGCCAAAACTCTTGCATAATCCATTCGTCTTGGGCCAACAACACCAATAGCTCCAATCGTTTTTCCGTCTTTTTTAATCTGTTTGAATACAATTGCAGAGTCCTTCATAACGTTCACACTGTTTTCAGAGCCGATAAGAACGTTAACGTCGTTATCGTTGACAGCCGAAACAAGATTGAGAATTTGTTCCTTCTCTTCAAATGTATTAATTATCTCACCGAATTTATTCACGTCGGAATATTCAGGATACTGCAAAAGATGGTCAAGACCACTATAATGAAGGTCGCCGCCGTCAATTTCGCTCATTGTTTCATAAATCGCTTTGATTGTTGTGTTCACAAGACCAAAGTTGTCGCCCATGGTCCTTTCAAGATTCATAACCGAGGTGAGTGTAATCTCGTCAGCACAAAGTCCTGTAAGATATGTGTTAAGCGCCGCACTAAAACGCGCAAGGGTTAACTCGTCAACCTCAATGGCAATTTTAACCTTTTTGGTTTTAATTGCACCAGTGGAAAGAATCATAACAACCGCAAATTGATGCAAGTCGATTCCAACAAGCTCATATTTTAAAACCTTTACAAGCGATTGCTTGGGCTTTATTGCAATTCCCGTATAGTTGGTGATGTTTGAAGCCACCTTTGAGGCAACCTCAAGAATTTTATCAAGCTCGCCCATTTTAACCTTTAAAAGCGAGTTGATTTCCTCAATTTCATTGCTCGTCATTGCATAGTGCTGGAGCAATGAGTCAACGTAAAATCTGTAGCCAAGTTCACTTGGCACTCTACCTGCGGAAGTGTGAGGTTGTTCAAGATAACCCATTTCCTCAAGCTCAGCCATCTCGTTTCTAATCGTGGCAGATGAGCAGGCGAGAAGGTTGCTTTGTACCAAGAATTTTGAGCCAACGGGCTCTCCTGCGGCAATGTGCGCCTCAACAACTGCTTTAAGTATTTGTTTTTTTCTTGGACTTAATTCCTTGCCAAGTTCGCTCATTTTCTTCTTCACCTCACTTTTAGCACTCTTTTGGGTCAAGTGCTAATTTACAATATTAATTTACCACCTTTTAAACGTTTTGTCAAGGGTTTTTTCAAATTTTTTTATCAACATTAGTTGATTTTTAGCACTCGACCCCCCTCAAGATGTAATTTTGCACAAAATTTGAGATTTTAATCATCTTTTATCATTATTTTATATAAAATTTTTATCGTTATTGACAAAATGATTTTTTTGTGGTATTATGTTTTTGTATGCATAAAGTACACTATTTATAAAAAATTAAAGGAGGAGCATTATGTTTGATGAAAATCTTTGGGGAACGTTTGGCACAGTTCATATTGCCCTGTTAGCCCTTGCGGTAATTCTTACCATTGTAACCTATTTCATACTTAGAAACGCAAGCAAAAGAATACAGATACTTGCATTGTTCACGCTCTCTCTTTTTGCAGCAGGCACCGTGCTTTATAACACCGCAACCGCAGGCACTTATGAGGACGTTTTGAGAAATCTCCCTCTCGACTGGTGGGCACTTGCCACACTCATTCTTCCCTTTGCGGTTCTTTTTAGAGGAAAATACACATGTAACATTCTTCTTTTGTGGTCGCTTGGCTCACTTTGGAGATTGATTTTCAACCTCGATGTAACAGGAGTTGAATATTTCACCGCAGAAAACATTTTGGCATACGTTGTTGACGTAATCTGTGCCGGAACATCAATTCTTATCTTCGAGCTTCGCCTTGAAAAACGTAACCCAAAAACTCTTAAGCGCACGTTATGGGTTTCAATTTTCACTTATACAATCGTTTATTTAACAAACTCTGCAATTCATCACTTTGCGGGATTTAAGGTGAACTATATGTCATCAGTTATGCCCACAAACGAATTTCTTGCCTTTATTTATCAGCTTGTTCCCGTTCAATATTTTTACGTTTTATTTGTAATACCATTCGTGGTTTTCTATATGTTCTGGTGGTATCTGCCCGAAATGCTTGAACAAAGACGTGAAAATAAAAATCTTAGAGCAAAGCTTAAGGCGGTTAATAAGTACTATAGAAAGTATAGACGTGAATATATCGACGAAATTATCGACGAAAAGAAATATTAATCAAAAAGGACACCTTTGCGTGTCCTTTTTATTTGTTTACAATCTATTAATTGACAAGTATGCAAAAATATGTTAAAATCATTAGGCAAATTTAAGAAAATAATAATTTTAGGGGATAATATGAAAAAAATTGTTTTTATAACATCAGTTTTGTTGATACTCTCACTCCTTTCTGCCTGCTCACTTACTGAAGAGGAGAAAAATATGGAAGGTGCTAAAATGACCGCAGTAATCAAAAGCATAGGCAACGGCTTTGAGGTTGAGGTAATCGAGGGCGATTACGGTGCATCAGGTATATATTGGGTCAGAATTTCATCCGATACAGTTTACGCAGACCAAAATAATAATCGAATTATTCAATCCTCATTAAAGGTTGGCGACACAGTTGAAATCACCTATAACGGTCAGGTAATGTTGAGCTATCCACCACAAATCAATGCCAAAAAGATACAATTAAAATAAAAACAAACGGTGCTTTAATCAGCACCGTTTTTTAATATTTCATCAATCACAGGTTTTATTGCAGACGTAAGAACAACGTATCCCTCTGCGGTTAGGTGACCACCATCAGTTGTATAATGCTCATAAATCTCGTTTGTTTCAAGATTTAACAAAGGAGTGAATAAATCAACAAAGTAGCAACCGTGCTTTTCAGCATATGCCTTAATTTTCACGTTGTTAAAAGCCGCAAGCTGATTTTTTCTTCCCCAATGTTCACCTCCCATTGACGTGAGCGAGCAAACAATAAGCTCCGTTTCGGGAAGATTTTGTCTTATTCCAATAATAAGATCCTCATAATCCTCAAACATTGTGTCAAAATTGTTTGCACCAATAAGCATAACTATAACCTTAGGCTTGAGCTGATACACCGACAAATCAAGGCGAGCCAACAATCCGTGTGTGGTTTCGCCACCAATTCCTCGATTTGAAACAAGATATTCGGGATAGTATTTTTCTATGTCATATCCGTCCGTCAAGCTATCGCCAATAAAAGCGACGTCAACCTCATAGTCGGAATATCTTTCATTTTCTTGGGCATATTTAACATATTTTGCCTCATAATATTCTTTAACAAGGCGTTCTCTTTCTTCCTCTTCTCGCTTTTGGGGAATGTATCCCAAAAACAAATAGAGCAAGCCACCGATTACACCCAAAGCCAAAACGGATGCGACAATTATTATTAATATTTTCTTTTTCTTATTCATAAATTATTTTAAAATAACAAAGAACATCACAGCGGAAACGAAAAGACCCAAGAAGAATCCCGCAACAACCTGAAGAGGCGAGTGACCAACAAACTTTTTAAGTTCAATATCAGTAATCTCTTTGTTTTCAATCACCTTTTTAAGCTCGTTGATGATAAGACTCTGCTTGCCTGTTTCACGGCGAACCCCAACTGCATCCTTGCACACAATCATAGTGAGAATAGCACAAATTGCAAACTGAAAACTGTCAAGACCATAGGCAAGCGCAGAAAAACCTGCCATTGAAGTCACCGTTGCAGTGTGGGAGCTTGGCATTCCACCGTCGCCAAAAAATCTTTTAAGTTCAATTTTTCTGTATACAACTGCGTGAGTGAATATCTTGAGTGTTTGAGAAACAAACCAAGCGCAAACTGCAGTTAACAAAAACGGATTGCGAAATAAATTCAAAAACCAATGCATTTTTCTCCCCCCCTTAATGAAAGTTATTGATGGATTAATTGCTACAATTATAAAATATTTTTTTCATTTTGTCAACATAATTAGACATAAATCGTAGAGTTTATGTTTTTATGCTATATTTTTTACAATTATCTTGCCCATTTTTGTTTTTTTAATCAAATTTGTTATTGTGAAGGTTTTTAGATAATGAAAAAAGCACCTGCAATGCAAGTGCTTTTTCTGGTGGGCCATTTAGGACTCGAACCTAAGACCGACCGGTTATGAGCCGGTAGCTCTAACCAACTGAGCTAATGGCCCGCTTACGCGACTTAATTATTATATTACTTTTATTTTAAATTGTCAATACCTTTTGAAAATTTTCTACCTAATATTTTGAAATAGGACACCCAAAAGTTAGTTTATGTTAAGTTCGGGACGTCGAGATACCGTCACATACGGAAGTTAGTTTGTGTTGGGAACAGCAGGAGCAAGCCCCTGCCCTACAATAAGCGACATCATACCAGAAAACACCGTAGGGGCGCACCGTGTGCGTCCGTTTTAGACACAGAGAAATGTTTTTGTGTGATATAAAAAGTTAGTTGAGGTTGGAAGCGGACTCACGGATTGATTCCCTACGGTAAGCGATATTATACATACAATATGGTGATTTTATCTAACTATAAAACTCCACGGCTACACTCAAGCAAAGTAAATTTTAGAAAAACAATCCTTTGGGATTGGTTTTCGTAGTTTGGGCAAGAAAATCACCGTTGGGAGTTTACTCACATAAGGGGATTTTGTTGGTCAAACCGATAAAACACTTGTGTTTTATCGAAAATGTACGCAGACAACCACCCAACCCGTGCGATAAAAAAGTTTTGCCAAGCTTTTTCAAAAGCGGAAATCGGTACTTTCTAACTTTTTTCAAAAGCGGAGATTGGTACTTTCTAACCTTTTCTCGCAAATTGTCGAAATTTTACGTCGAGTCAGGAGTAAGCCAATCGATAAAAAAGCTTTAAATTTGTGGAAATAATATAAATTCATATAATTTATATATATTAAACAAACAAAACTATTGTAAAAACGGAAAATATGTGTTATAATTAAATTGGAAAGTTATCTAAACTTATATTTTATTTGTTGAAAGGAAACATGACTATGGAAATCAAAGACATTCTCTCAAAAGTTGACCACACCTTGCTTGCTCAAGGCGCTACTTGGTCCGAAATTAAAGCTATTTGTGATGACGGTATGAAATATGAAACCGCATCTGTTTGTATTCCTGCTTCTTACGTTCAGCAGGCAAAGGAATACGTTGGTGACAAGCTCGCTATCTGCACAGTTATCGGCTTTCCCAACGGTTACAGCACCACCGCAACTAAAGTTTTTGAAACTGCCGATGCAATTGCCAACGGTGCCGACGAAATTGATATGGTTATCAATATCGGTTGGCTTAAGGATAAAAAATATGCCGAAATTCTTGAAGAAATTAACTCCATCAAGTATGCTTGCGGTGACAAAATTCTCAAGGTTATTATTGAAACCTGTCTTCTCACCGACGAGGAAAAGGTTAAAATGACAGAAATTGTTTCTGAAAGCCGTGCAGACTACATCAAGACAAGCACAGGTTTCTCAACCGCAGGTGCTACTCGTCACGACGTTGAAATTTTTGCTGCGCACGTTTCAAACGGTACTCTTATTAAAGCCGCAGGCGGCATCGCTTCTATTCAGGATGCAGAGGATTTCATTAACCTTGGCGCATCTCGTCTTGGTACATCAAGAATTGTAAAAATTGTTAAGACAGGAGAACAAAACAATGGCGACAGCTCATATTAAAGCAGAAATAGGCGATTTCGGTAAGACCGTGCTTATGCCTGGCGACCCGTTACGCGCAAAATTTATAGCAGAAACATTCCTTGAGAACCCTGTTCTTGTTAACAATGTGCGTGGTGTTCAGGGTTACACAGGCACTTACAAGGGTGTCAAGGTATCAGTTATGGCAAGTGGTATGGGTATGCCCTCTATCGGCATTTACTCATTCGAGCTTTACAACTTCTTTGGCGTTGAAAACATTATGAGAATTGGCTCTGCAGGTGCTCTTACAAACGATATTCAGCTCCGTGACATCGTTATGGGTATGGGCGCTTGTACAAACTCCAATTTCGCATGCAATTTCAACCTCCCCGGCACTTACGCTCCCATTTGCGACTTCACTATGCTTCGCAAGTGCGTTGAAACTGCCGAAGAATTGAATCTTAATTACAAGGTTGGAAATATTTTGTCATCCGACACGTTCTATCGTGATGCGCCCCTTCGTGAAAACGGTGCTCTCCCCGACTGTGAATGGGGCGAAAAAATGGGCGTTATGGCGGTTGAAATGGAAGCGGCGGCTCTTTACATGAATGCGGCTCGCTACGGTAAGCGTGCTCTTGCAATTTGCACAATTTCCGACAACCTTATCGAACACACAGGCTGCACAGCAGAGGAAAGACAAAATTCATTCACAGATATGATGACTTTGGCTCTTGAAACTGCGGTTAAGTTGGAGAATCTTTAATTTTTAATTAGTTAAAACAAAATCGCTCAAGACGGAAACCCCCAAAGCTCATAAATGTCGCTTCGGGGAACCCCTAAGCCGCTTGGGCTCCACCTTTGAAAAGGTGGGCGAAACAGCAGATGGGTTTGCGCAGACTCGACGTAAATTTTCGATAAAACACGGGTGTTTTATCGGTACGAACAAATAAATACCCTTACGAAAATGAATTTTCGACGGATATTTTATTATTCGCACTACGAAAACCAAATCAAAGATTTGTTTTTCTAAAATTTACTTTGTGCGTGCGTAGCCCTTCTGATAACAATATGGTTACGCATTTGGTAGCAAATTGGATTTTTCGACATCGGAGAAAAATCATCAGTGTCAATTAGTTGACACAATTTGCGCGGATTTTGTTCACAAAAAGCGATTGAAAGCTTTTTGGTTACTTTTTCTCGAAAAAGTAACAATTATTAACTTTGTAACTAAAAAAGGAAAAAATAAATGAAAAAAAGAGTATTTTTAATTGTCCTTGACTCTTGTGGGGCAGGTGCGATGCCTGATTGCGAAAGCTTTGGGGATCACGATTGCCACACAATTAAAAGGATTTCAACTTCTGATAAATTTTCTTGCGAAAACCTTCGCAAGATGGGAATTGGCAACATTGACGGCCTTGAATTCCTTGGCACGGTTGACAATCCCACAGCTCGTGTTGCACGCTTGGCCGAGCGTTCAATGGGCAAGGACACCACTATCGGTCACTGGGAAATTGCAGGTATTGTGAGCGAGACCCCTCTCCCCACCTATCCCAACGGTTTCCCACAGGAAATTCTTGACGAATTTACCGCAAGAACCGGCAGAAAGGTTATTTGCAACCTCCCCTATTCAGGTACTGACGTTATTAGAGATTACGGAAATGAACATTTGCGCACGGGCGACCTTATTGTCTATACAAGCGCAGACTCCGTTTTCCAAATCGCTGCTCACGAGAACATTGTTCCCGTTGACGATCTTTATGAATACTGCCGCATAGCTCGTGAAATTCTTTGCGGAGCGCACAACGTTGGCAGAGTTATTGCACGTCCGTTTGAGGGCGAGCATCCCTTTAAGAGAACTGCAAACCGTCACGATTTCTCTCTTGAGCCATACGGAAAAACCGTGCTTGACGCAATTGTTGAGCAGGGCAAAACCGTTTATGCAATTGGCAAAATTTATGACATTTTTGCCGGCAAGGGCGTTAGCCACAAGACCTTTACCCACTCTAACAAAGAGGGTATGGAGCTTTCTCTTGATGCGCTTGATCACACATTCAACGGACTTTGCTTTATCAACTTGGTTGATTTTGACATGCTTTACGGTCACCGCCAAGATATTGACGGTTATGCAAATGCATTTGCAGAGTTTGACAGATGGCTTCCCTCCTTTGTTGAAGGAATGCGTGACGATGACATTCTTATTATCACTGCCGACCACGGTTGCGACCCCGGTGACCATCACACCGACCACACTCGTGAATACGTTCCTTGCATTATGTACGGAAAGAATATCACTCCCGCCAATCTTGGAACTCGTTCAACCTATGCAGATATTGCAGCCACAATTGCTGAGTATCTTGAGGTTGATTTTGAGTGCCCGGGAACAAGTATGATATAAAATAATTTGCATTGTAATGCAAATTTTGAAAGGACGTCTATTATGAAAAGAATTATTGCTCTTATATTATTATTAACTTTATGCGCAACCTTGTTTTCGTCTTGTTTTGATAGAAAAGACGCAAACGGCGCGGCAGTTGTGGGTGTGGGATTATTGCTTCTTTTCTTTGACAATGCGGCTGAGAAAAAGATTGAAGCATTTGACACATTTTATGATGATGAATTTATGCTTCAACGCAAGCTCTCTGACATGCCGTTGCCCAATCTTGACGGCTCAGCAATGACAGAAGCCAACGTTGTACATTTGAACATGACTGATAACGAATTTATTGAATACTGTCAAAAAATTCTTGCGTACCTTTTGGCAAAAGAAGATGCGTATTACAAGGGATACGGATCCCCCACAAACGATCATCACTATTTGCCATTAACTGATGAATATAGCATTACTCCCACTTCACAAAACTTTATTTTTTCCACAACTCCCGAATTAAACAATTACGGAGATAACGGTATTTTTAAAAAAACCAGATATGCTTCTCCCGTTATTATTATGATTTCAAGAGAAAATTCCACTCTTAAAAAAGGTTTTAAAAAATACGAATACAACACTTCTATCGAAATAATATTCAATCCTATTGTTGGTCGTCATTATGATGGAGAAATCCAAAGCAACGGCAACGTAACCCCAGAAGCATAAGCTCCCCGAAAGGAGAATTAAAACAAAATGGTAGAAAACAAAACAAATTATCGCTCGCTTGCCAAATCGGCAATTGAAGCGATGAAAAAATCATATTCGCCCTATTCAAATTTTACGGTGGGGGCTGCTCTTCTCACAAAGGATGGCAAAATCTACACGGGGGCGAACATTGAAAATGCGTCATACACTCCCACAATTTGCGCCGAAAGAACCGCCATTTTCACCGCCGTTCACAACGGTGAGCGTGAATTTGAGGCAATCGCCATTGTCGGCGGACATCAAGGCGACATCAAGGGTGTTGCTGCCCCATGCGGTGTATGCCGTCAGGTTATGAGCGAGTTTTGTTCGCCCGATTTCAAGGTGATTTTGGTTACTTCGAGTGAGGGTGACTATATTGAGGAGACTCTTGGCTCTCTTATGCCTTATATGTTTAAATTGTAATTCAAATTTTGATTTGTGGGGGAGATAGTGATCACCTTGTGCGATTGTTTCGTCCACCTTTTCAAAGGTGGCTCTCCACGAGCAGTGGCGCCCGCCGCGCAGGCGACTCAGCGTTTCTTTTGTTAGCTTTTCTTTGCGCTCGTTTTGTCAAAGAAAAGCGGCTAAAGACCTTTGGTATCAAAGGGGCTATAACGCTTTTTCTTTTGAAGCAAGAAGGCCCACT
>JAZTWO010000073.1:0-6486 GCA_045635885.1 Eubacteriales bacterium
GCCATTTTAACAGGCGGCTCGAAAAACTGTAATTTGCTAATACAAACTATAGCCATTTTGCTATCAAAAACTCTATGTGCAGAGTAGCAAGGCGCAGTTTTTGTTGCATTTATGCAACAAAAACGAGTGTGACGAGCGCGAAGAAGTGAGTCACGCGCATTGCGCAAAATTTGTTTACCATAATACGATTAAAAGTTTTTGGTTCTTTTTTCAAAAAGAACAATATTTTTACTTCACTAACTCCCTGATAAATCAAAATTTGAAATTAAAACAAGGAGGCAAATATGAAAATAAGAAATGCTGAAATATTATGTGTTGGGACGGAGCTTCTTTTAGGCGAGGTAATCAACACAAATGCGGCATACCTTTCACGTCAACTTGCAAAGCTTGGAATTGCAGTTTATCACACAAGTGTTGTTGGTGACAATCCCAAGCGACTTGAAAATGCAGTTAGAGGTGCGCTTAACAATGCAGATTTGCTTATTCTTTCGGGTGGACTTGGTCCGACCTATGACGATTTAACAAAGGAAACCGTTGCCGAGGTTTTGGGGCTCCCAATGGTGCGTGACGAGGCAATTTTGAAGGAAATTGAAGAATATTTTGCCTCATCAAACAGAAAAATGCCCCCCAATAACGCAAAGCAGGCAGACATTCCGCTTGGTGCAACTGCACTTAAAAATCGAACAGGCACCGCGCCAGGAATATTTATAGAAACTGATAAAAAGGTTGTAATCCTTCTCCCCGGCCCACCATTTGAATTAATCCCGATGTTCGAGGAATTTGCCTTTCCACGTCTTCGCCAAATGAGTGACAAAATACTAATCAGTCACAACATCCACATTATGGGAATGGGCGAGAGTGAAGTGGAAATGCATCTTTTGGACTTAATGAAAAACAGCACCAATCCTTCCCTGGCCCCCTATGCAAAAGAGGGCGAAATGCGTCTTCGTGTTGGTGCGCTCGCCTCAAGCGAAGAAGAGGGCGAAAGAATGTGTCAAGAGATGATTGATAAGGTTAAGAAAAGTCCCGTTGGCGAGCATATTTATGCATTTGATGCCGAATATATAGAAAAATTGGTGGTTAAAAAGCTCAAAGAGAAGAATTTAACCCTCTCTTGCGCAGAATCCTGTACGGGTGGGTATTTCGGAAAGCGCATAACGGATATTGCAGGTGCTTCGTCAATTTTTGCAGGTGGATTTATCACCTATTCAAACAAAGCAAAAACCAATTTGCTCGATGTAAAGCCCGAAACTCTTGAAAAATATTCTGCTGTTTCAAGTGAAGTTGCAATTGAAATGGCTATGGGCGCTCGTGCAAAGCTTGACACAGACATTGCAATTTCCATCACAGGTGAGGCAGGACCCGACCCCGACCCTGCAACAAAGCAACCCGTTGGCACGGTATTTATCGGAATTGCAACAAAATCCACGGCATATTCCGTCAAATTAACAATCTCACGTCAACGTGACCGTGAATACATTCGCAAGGTCGCCTCAAGCGGAGCTATGAAAGAAATTTTGAAAGTTATAAACAAATAAAACAAAATGCGAAGGATATTAATCCTTCGCATTTATATTCTAACCTTTATTAGATTACCGTTTTTAGCCTCAACTTCTACAATATTCCATTCGGAATGATTCTTTTTATACTGTCGGATTTTCTTTATCAAAAGTAGGGTTTGTTTTCGATTTAGCACAATCCCCTCTTTTTTTAATCTTCTACGGATAATTCCTGCAACCATGCGATTAAATAAAAGTATTGTTGGAAAGGCAAAAACAGTTCGAGTATTTACCGTTATTTTCATATTCACTCAACAAATATTTGAACGGTTTCACCGTCGGCACTTTCAACCTCAACAAGATTTCCAATTACACCATGCTTTACCATGTTCATAATTTTATTCCAATCAATATTTTTAAGTGCAGTATTGTCCGACATTTCAGACATATCAACTCCCGAATTTATGGCGACCTCAATTATTGCAAGTGGAAAATTTACACGAACAACGTCGCCATTCTTACCATTGACAACGATACGAAGCATCAAATCTCCAATATCCTTCATCTCGTCCTCTTTAAGCATTTTAACCACGGGCTCGTTTTCTGCTTTGCCCGAAAGCAATTCGTCAACACTAACTCCCAAAATTCTTGCAAGTTGTGGCAGTAAAGAAATATCAGGGCAGGTTTGATCGTTTTCCCATTTGCTTATTGCTTGCGCAGTTACGCAAAGCATTTGGGCAAGCTCCTCCTGTTTCAATCCTTTTTCATGGCGCAAAGCAGCAATTCTTTTACCTAAAGTTATGTTCATATCACAAACTCCTTTCTTTTGATGACCAAATTATATTCCAAAAAGTAAAGAAAGTAAAGATAACAACGGTTGAATAAGCCCCAAATCACTCAACTAAATGGAGATTTTTCACTCAACTATTGGTTGCATTGGCGCAAAATCTCAAATAATGTCCGCAAGCGCTTCAATATCGGCTTTTGTGGTTGCAAATGAGGTTGCAAAACGGACTACGCAACGGTTTTCGTCAATTCGTTCCCAAAAACCAAAGCGGCATTTTTGTGAAATGGCTTCCATTTGCTCATTTGTGAGAATAATAAACTGCTGATTTGTTGGAGAATCCAAGAAAAATTCATAGCCACGGGATGCAAAAAGCTCCTTTAATTCTTCGGCACGGTCAATTGCATTTTTGCTTATTTCAAAATACAATCCGTCCTCAAAAAGCGCTTCAAATTGAACCCCCGTAAGGCGTCCCTTGGCAAGCATCGCACCGTGCTGCTTGGTTTGGGAACGGAAAAACGGTGGGGTTTGTCCTTTGGCAAAAACAACCGCTTCGCCACAAAGAGCGCCAACCTTTGTTCCACCAATATAAAATACGTCGCAAAGAGTGGCAATATCGTTCAATGTGACGTCGGTTTCTCTGCTCATCAAACCGTAGCCAAGACGTGCACCGTCAAGGAAAAGCTTCATTCCGTATTTGTCGCAAATTTCACGGAGCTTTGTAAGCTCGCCCTTTGAATAGAGTGTACCGTATTCGGTGGGGTGTGAAATATATACCATTCCGGGACGAACCATCATCGAATTGTTTTCGTCGCCGTAAAATGTTTCAAGATAGGAAATTAGATTTTTTGCAGGCAATTTGCCATCAATTCCGTCAAGCTCGATTACCTTGTGCCCCGTGAACTCGATTGCCCCCACCTCGTGAAGAGCAATATGCCCTGTTTTTGCGGAAACAACGCCCTCAAAGCTTTGAAGCATCGTGGAAATAACAACAGCATTTGCCTGCGTGCCTCCTGTGAGGAAAAACACCTCACTGTTATGAGTACCACACGCATTTTTAATAAGCTCCTCTGCGTTTTTCGTGTGAACGTCGTTGCCATAGCCCGACATTACCTCGTTATTGGTTTTGCAAAGTGCCTCAAGCACCTTTTCGTGCGCACCAATTATGTAATCACTTTCAAATGAAAGCATAATATCACCTCTTTCTTGTGATTATTTTAGCATAATAACCTCCGATTGTCAATAAACAATATCCCCCAAACTGACAGTTGGGGGATTTATTATTTATTCGGTTTCCTCGTCAATTTTGATTTTTGTTTTTATTACTGGAACAAATTCGCCAGGAGCAAGAATTTTTATGTAACGTTTTCGTGCTTTATCTCCCATCAGTTAAGTATTTTGTGAGTAAATCCAATTTGATTCCTGCTGATTTTACTCTTACACCGGAATCGTTAATATATTCATTCAAAATCTCAAAATGTTGTGATAAATAATCATAATGATCACCGAATCTTTGCTGTGTGTAATTTTCATATTCAGTGCCATCTTCATAATATGAACCATAGTAAAAGTACAAATACTCCACACCGATTTCATCCACGTAAACCTCTAAAGTGCCACCGCCGTACTCAGGATAAAGAATATATTTTTCATCTCCTACAACATCGGCAACAAACTGTGGTTCGAAATACAAGAGCATATTAGCGGTAGTTAGCTCTAACGTGTATTCGCTCTTGAATTCCATATAATATTTGCAATTTTTGTTATACTCAACACCATTTACTATATCCTTCTTAATGGTGCAATCATAAAGCAAATATGTATCATTGGTGCGCTCCATCCCATCTATTTCATCAACAATTTGAGTGAGATCATAAAACTTGAACCACACATATTTTGTAACGTCAAATTTATAATCGCCCCACTCATTCAACTCATAATCGGAAGCATCGGATTTAAGATATGCAGAAATAAAATACGGATTTTCAAAATGTGCCAATAATATCGAATGTCCCTGTTTACCCGCAGATAATATGTTTTTCAAATTGTAGCTCATAAGAGGTTCACATATTTCCATATCATTTCTTGTATTTTTGTGAAAAGATAAAAGAAAATCAATATCATCTTGATTAAAATCCTTACCGTGCGCAATAGTAATAGTTTCACCATTTTCCAATTCAACCTCTGATTGTACAGTTTCAATGGTGTTGGGCAAGTTTTGACTACTTATTGATGTTGATTTAGTTGTTTTCAATCCACTTTGCGTGCTTGTGAAAAAATCATTCCGTTCACAAGCAGACAAATTAAACACGCATATCACCGAAATCACAACAAGCATCAACCTCGCAATGAGTTTGGATTTGGTAAATCCAAGATTTGTGTTTTTCATAACAAAATCTCCTTTCGTTTTCCTTAATTAATTGTAGCACACAATAATGTGTGTTGTCAAGTTTTTTGCCTTGCCGATAGCGGTGAGAGGCAAAGTTGCGTTCCTTGGCTTGAATAATTTTCCTCCTTGAGTATTATTTTACCCCAAAATTTCTTAAAACCTATTGACAATATATATATATATATAATAGTATGTACAATTTGTCAAAATTGCAAATTTTTTCTATTTTGGAAAGGAAAACTATTATGTCAAACATTAACAATGAAAAATTACAATCCGTACTCGACAAAGTAAAACCTTTGCTTGAAAAGGTTAAGCCATTGATTCAAAAATTAAAGCCAGTTGGAATTAAAATCAAAGAGCTTGCTATCAAAGCCAAGGATTTCGCTGTAAATCTTTGGAATACCAAAAGACCCGTTGCAATCGGTGCTATTGCTGCAATTGTGCTCACCACGGTTCTTATAGCCGTATTGGCAGGTGGCTCCGGATCCGGAAAAGGCAATAAGGGCGACGACAACTATCCCGACACCCCCAAAGACGTTGGTGTGGCATTTATGGAAGCTTGCGTTAAGCAAGATGGAGCTACTGCTTGCTCATATATGCCCGATTTTATCTTCAGAGGTAAAAAGGATCAATTTGTTACTCAATATGCCGAGTCTCTTAACTACTTAATTAAGACATATTATACAAACTTTGGCATGGAGCTTGATTGCGAGCATAGACAAACTTATATTAATCTTGATAGCACAGAAAAATCTGAGATTTTGCAAAAATTAAAGAAAATTTCAGGATTTGACGAAAAGAAGGTTGAGGATTACAGTCTTGTAACTATGTACCTCTTAAAGAGTTCAAATGGTGGCGCGCCCATTGAAGAATATCAAGAAATTACTTTGATTAAATATGATGGAAAATGGGTAGTTGTTGATTATTCATGGCCCGAAATTAATTTACATAAATAAATATGCAAAACAGAGAACGGAAAATCCGTTCTCTGTTTTGTTATCATTGTTGTTCAAATCCGTGTATAAATCCGTTGACGTCGGCAGAACACACGTCGCCACCAATAACCGTATTGCGATAAACGAGAATGTTAACGTAAACCTCGCCCTCGTAATCAGGATAGTTTGTCACGGTATAAGTATATCGCATAACGTTTTTCTTCTTAAAAGATGCCAAATCAAGTCCCTGCTTGCGTTGAATCTCGTTATAAGCGGCAAAAACCTTGTCAAATTCCTTTGGGATTGTCACCTGCTGCTCATTAATCGGTTGCGCCTCGACCTCCCAACCGAATTGCTTTAAAAAGTTGACTCTGTCCTCATTATTTTTTATTTTTTCGTAATTGTAGGTCGCATCAACTCCAACCTGTACAACACCTTCGTTGCTAACATAGGTCGGCACAAATGCGATTAGCGCAATAAGTGCAGTTAAAGCCAAACATATCACCGCAAAAAATTTAATTGTGTTTGCATGCATTGAATAAATAAACATATGTTAATTCCTCCTTAAACAAATTGGGATTTATCGAGTAGTTAGTTGAGTAAAGATTTTCGCTTTTTTGAAAAAAGCTCGCAAAAAACTTTTAATCGTGTGAGTTAAATTAATCTGCGCAAATCGTATTGTTTGATTGAAATCAAACAATACATAACGATTTTCTCATACATTCGAAAATCTGTGATTTGCTACTGGGTATGTAGCCATTTTGCTATCAAACGGCTATAGTTTAGCAAAGTAAATTTTAGAAAATCACTATGTAAATAGTGGTTTTCGTAGTTTGGGCAAGAAAATCGTCGGTGGGAGTTCACTCACACAAGGCG
>JAZTWO010000074.1:0-25854 GCA_045635885.1 Eubacteriales bacterium
TGCAACAAGACACACTTATGAAAAAGCAACCGTAAACGTTGGCGGTGTTGAGTTTACTTATTTTGATGGCAATCGCTTGATTGCATATAAGAACGGCGAGTTTTTGAGCTTGGAAGAAGCGTTTAATAAAGGTATACTTTCCACTGAAAACCTTGTGGAAATTGAAAAGAACTTTTCTGCTGAAAAAACCTATTATTACGAATTTTGTGATATACATGATTATCCCCAGACGGGACTTTCTGAACCTTATTTTCCACAAGATCATGAATACACATCCGACAGATTGAAAGTTGTATTGCATTATGGTGGAGAATTGCCGCCATTGAGCTTTTATGATGTGGGTTCTGCAAGACAACTTGAAATTGTTGAAGTTGTTGATTTGTCTGAGGAGTATAAATACTATTATGATCGAAAGTTATGGTATATTGAACTTGTTTTTGATAAAGCTTATTCTTGTATGGAGTTGATGCTCTATGCCGCAGCTTTGGAAAAAAAGCCCGGAGTATTCTCTGCGGGTTCTGAATGGCCTATTTTAGTTGCCGGTGATAGTGCTTCCGCTAATTATTCTATTGATTAACAATGGGGATTGGATGATATAAATGTTAGAAGAGTATGGGATTTTTCCACAGGATCTCAACGGAACGCTTGTGTTCTATGACAAAAACAATTTGCCGCAATTTCAATAAATAAATTATCACCCTATCATTGATGGGGTGATATTAGATTGTGCTAAAAAATTATAACAAAAATATTTACAGAAAGGAAAAAACATTATGAAAAAACTAATTTGTCTTATGCTTGTAGTTGTTTTTGCAAGCTCGTTGCTTGCAGGGTGTACATGGAAAAAGATGTCAGATTTAATAAATCTTAATATTTTTCATAGAACACATAAAATAGAATGGGAAGAAAAGGTGTATTGCAATGCTACAGTGGAAGATGATTTTGTTCCTGGGCATGTTTTGATCCTGTTAGATAAGGCTATTAGCGAACCGAACAAAGTTCACAGTAAAAATTTTTTTGCTGGTGTTGAAATTGAAGAAATTATTGATTTAAGTTGCCGTGACTACCCTGTAGATTCCAAAGAAGAGTTTAGACAAATGCTACTTCTGATATTGGTTGATAAAACAAAAGAAGCAGTAATTGAAGCAATTAAAACTTTAGAACAAATAGAAGGAATAAAAGCCGCTGAACCAGACTGGTATGCTCATCTTGATTGACAAAAACAATTTGCCGCAATTTCAATAAATAAATTATCACCCTATCATTGATGGGGTGATATTAGATTGTGCTAAAAAATTATAACAAAAATATTTACAGAAAGGAAAAAATATTATGAAAAAACTAATTTGTCTTATGCTTGTAGTTGTTTTTGCAAGCTCGTTGCTTGCAGGGTGTGAGTGGGGAAATACAAGCAGTACCATGCCCACTACAACAACCACAACTACACAAAAGAAAATTCCACCATCCGAAAGAGATCCAATACTTGATGAATTTGTATTGGATTATACTGATGATTTTGATGAATATGACGTTGAGTTTATAAAGCATATGTACGAACGTAATTTAACTTCATTTCCGCCTGTAAATGAGTACGAAAAACCTGCTGATTTTTGTACGCATATGTTAGAATTAAACACTGAAGAAAACACATTTTATAAAATCAGTGTTGATATTGAAAATCCTCTTTACTTTGTTGCTGTATATAATGACATTGGAGCTTATATTTTGGTCTTGGGTGGATGCGTTGATATGGTGAAATGGAGAAAATTTAATGAGTATGAGGACATTCCGCAATCAATCGACGGAGAGGATTTGGTAGGCGTTTATGCCGTGTATAATTGCGTTATAGAAAAAGATATTCTTAACGGTGTGGATTACAATTATGAAACAAAATATTATCTTCCGTTAACAAATGGTTATGAACCTTGTAATTTAGCTTATTTATATGGGTTGTGCGAGTCTGTTTTGTGGATAGATATATACAAGATTTTTGGCAGACCGACCACCACCGTTATTTTACATACACTTTTCTTTGTCGAAGATATGATGAAAGAACAGTATGAATATTTTATTGATGAAAACGGTATTGAATATTTGGCAATGCCATTTAAAAATTACGAATATTTTAGTATTCATGCATGGCGTTTTGGTAGACATAAATCTGAAATGCTCCCATATATTACAAAAAATGAGTCACTAAACGAATATTATTACGAAAACGGAGAAATCACGAAAACAAAAGTAAAATATTGCATTCCCATTTCTGTAATTGTTGATATTTGTTGGGGAAAATAGATTTTATTTGAGGAGATATAATTATGAAAAAATATCTCAACGGAACGCTTGTGTTCTATGACAAGAACAATTTGCCGCAAATTCAATAAAAACAAGCCCGACTTTTCGTCGGGCTTTTTGTTATATTTTCTTTAATTTTGCATATGTTGCCATCAGCTTTTTGGTACCTACCTTGTCAAAAATCACCTCATAAAGCCAGTCCGCACCCATTCGCTTAACGCTAATCAAGTCGCCCTCGCCAAAGGTTGCGTGAAAGACTCTGTCGCCTGCCTCAAGCACTGCGCCTGCGCTTGCAGCGGGCTTTTTGGGGGCTGCATTGATTGTGAGTGTATCGTAATGTGGCTTTTCGTCACGGTTTGAATATGCATAAACCGTTTGCTTTTGCTTGTCATAAGGAGATTTTTCTCTTGCAATAAGATTTTCAGGAATTTCCTTTAAAAATCTCGATTCGGGATTGAACTGTGTTCTGCCATAGAGCATTCTTTGATTTGCGTGAACAATAAAAAGCTCCTTTTTTGCTCTTGTAATCGCAACGTAGGCAAGTCGGCGCTCCTCTTCAACCTCTGCGTTTGTGGCGGTGATTGATTGCATAGAGGGGAACATGCCCTCTTCCATACCGGGAAGGAAAACATAGGGGAATTCAAGTCCCTTTGCACTGTGCGCGGTCATAAGGACCACAGCATCTGCGGTTTCGTCATATCTGTCAACGTCGGCAACGAGCGAGGTTTCTTCCATAAAGCCCTCAAGCACGCTTGTGTATGAGCCATCGTCAACGTAGTTGTTTTCATATTCAATAGCACCTGTTAAAAATTCTTCAAGGTTTTCAAGGCGGTCGCGCTCAACCTCGCCTGCGGCAATAAGCATTTGGCGATAGCCCGACTTGTCCATAACCTGATTGATAAGTGTTTCAAGTGAAACCTCTTTAACAAGGGAAGTGAGATAATTGATTAAATCTGCAAATTCCTTTAACTTGTCTGCGCTTTTTGAAAGGGCTGTGTATTTATCTGCATTTTCAAGAATTTTGAACATTGAAGAGCCCTGTTCTCTTGCGATTGCACGAACACCCTCAATAGTTTTGTCACCAATTTTACGCTTTGGCTCGTTGATGATACGAACAAGTCGCTCGTCATCATTGTGGTTCTGAATGAGTTGCAAATATGCAACGATATCCTTGATTTCCTTTCTGTCGGCAAAGCGCACGCCACCGATAATTCGATAGGGAATACCGCTTTTCGCAAACGTACGCTCAATGGTGCTTGATTGCGCGTTGTTTCGATAGAGAAGCGCAAAATCACGGAACTCCTTGCCCTCGCTCACCATCTTTTGAATTTTATCGGCAATATAACGAGCTTCTTCGTTGTGGTCAAATACCTTTTTAAGATGAATTTTTTCGCCCTCACCTGCGTCAGTCCAGAGGGTTTTGCCCTTTCTGCCCGTGTTGTTTTTGATAACTGCGTTGGCAGCATCAAGAATATTCTGTGTTGAACGGTAATTTTGCTCAAGACGAATAATTTTTGCACTTGGGAATGTCTTGTCGAAATTGAGAATATTTTCAATTGTTGCGCCACGGAATTTATATATACTCTGGTCATCATCACCAACAACCATTATGTTGCCAAATCCGCCCGAAAGGAGCGCAGTGAGTGCAAATTGCGCCTCGTTGGTGTCCTGATACTCGTCAACGCAGACGTATCTGAAGCGATTTTGATAATATTCACGCACGTCGGGGAATTTGCGAAGAAGAATAACGGTTTGCATAATAATATCGTCAAAATCAAGGGCATTTGATGCCTTTAATTTGTTTTGATACGCCTCATAAATTCTGCCAATCTGCTTTAAGCGATAATCGTTGCCAACTTCACTGTAAAATGCCTCAGGGGTAATCATCTTGTCCTTGGCTCTTGAAATGGTGTTTTGAACGCTCTTAACGGGAAGCATCTTTGTGTCAATGTCAAGGTCCTTCATACAAGCGGTAATTGCCTTTTTGCTGTCGTCCTGGTCATAGATTGAAAAACCGCTTGCATAACCGATTTTTTCGCCGTGAGAACGAAGAATGCGAAGGCAAATTGAATGGAACGTGCCACTCCAAATTTCACTTGCGATTGTGGAGTCGCCAAGTTGAGCATTTATTCTTGATTTAATTTCGCCCGCTGCCTTGTTTGTGAAGGTGATGGCAAGCATGCGCCAGGGGGCGCAGGGGTTTTCTGCAAATCTGTCAAGAATGGGAAGAATTTCTTCCTTTGAAAGATTGGCCGCATTTTCAAGTCGCAAAACCATTTGCTCGTCAACGTCAAAAGGAACGTAATCACTTGCGTATGCGTTTCCGTATTTGATAATGAACGCAATTCTCTTAACCAAAACAGTGGTTTTTCCGCTTCCTGCACCTGCAAGAATGAGGAGTGGACCGTCAACGGTGAAAACCGCTCTCATCTGCTCTTTGTTAAGTTCGCTATATGCTTTAACAAACAAAGTGCGCTTTGCTTTAATGTATCTATCGTGTAAATTCTGCATTTTTTCTCCATTTAATTAATATATTAATTACTGCAAATGATTTTACCACAAAAGCGCATTTTTTTCAAGATGGAATGGGGAAAAATAATCAAAAATATTTTCAAAAACCTATTGACAAAAGCGCACTTATGTGGTAAAATACATCAGTAATGAAGCAGAACACCCCGTTCTCACCCTGCCACATAGGTGCGCTTGTGTTGATATTTTTGATATAAAAGCCTAAAATGGGCTATGTGTGTCGTACGGGAGAAATCTGCGTACGACTTTTATTTTTTGGAGGTGTTTAACCATCGCTAACGCAAAAGAAATGCTGATCAACGAGCAGATTGACGCAAAGGAAATCAGAGTTATCGGCGCAGACGGAGAACAGCTTGGAATTATGAGCACAGAACAGGCGCTCAGAATGGCATATAACGAGGGTCTTGACCTTGTTATGATGACAGGAAATTCAACTCCCCCCGTTTGCAAGATTATGAATTTTGGAAAATTCCGTTTTGAACGTGAAAAGAAAGAGAAAGAAGCTAAAAAGAAACAACAGGTTGTTGAACTTAAAGAAATTCAGCTTTCTTGCAGAATTGAAAATCACGATTTCGAAACAAAGCTTAAGCACGCTCACAAGTTCTTGTCGAGCGGTAACAAGGTTCGTGTTGTTCTTCGCTTTAAGGGTAGAGAAATGGCACATCAGGATCTTGGTGCAGAAATTATGGAGAAATTCAGAGCTGCTTGTGAGGAACTTGGCACAGTTGATAAAAAGCCCGTTCTTGATGGCAGAATGCTCAGCATGGTAATTTCACCCATAAAGAAATAAAATAGTACACAATAGGTCTTTGACCTGAAGATAAAAATTATGTTTCGGGCAACCGAAATAAATATCAAAGGAGATAAAACAATGGGAAAAATCAAAACACATAAGGCTTCATCCAAGAGATTTTCTGTAACAGGTACAGGTAAGGTTAAGCTCAATCACTGCTTCCGTCGTCATAAGACAGGTAAGAAGACAGGTAAGGCACTTAGACAGGGTAGAGAAAATGCATACCTTAGCGACGCTATGGCAGCAAACTACAGAGCACTTATTCAGAAATAATCTAAAGAGAATTTATTAGGAGGATAGAAAAATGGCAAGAGTTAAAGGCGCGATGATGACGCGTAAGAGAAGAAATAAAGTACTTAAGGCAGCAGAGGGTTACTGGGGTGCAAAATCCAAGCACTTCAAGATGGCTAAGCAAGCTGTAATGAAGAGCGGTAACTACGCATTCGCAGGCAGAAAGATGAAGAAGAGAGACTTCCGTTCTCTTTGGATCGCTCGTATCAATGCACAGGCAAAGGTAAACGGCATCAACTACTCACAGTTTATGCACGGCCTTAAAAAAGCTGGTATTGACCTTAATAGAAAGATGCTTGCAGACCTTGCAGTTAATGACAAGGCAGCATTTGCAGCGCTTGTAGAACAGGCAAAGGCAGCTCTTTAATCAGATTAAAAAACCCGGTTTGCCGGGTTTTTTGTCATATTTATCGGTACAGTTTTTTTGCAAAACTGTACCGATAGATGCCTTTATGAGCGTTGAAAAATCATAGAAAACGACAAAAATTCAATGATTTTTCAATTTTTATAATTAATGTTTTGTGGGAAAGGAGCATACTTTTCGTTATGGAGTGGCAATATATTTCATCAAAAAGCAATCAGCTTGTGATAAGACTTGCAAAGCTCAAGGAGAAAAAATACAGAAAAGCAGAAGGGCTTTTTAAGTTTGACGGAATAAAGCTCTTTTTCGAGGCGGCAAATTCTGGGGCACCAATTGAATATGTGCTTGTTTGCGAAAGTGCTTTGGGCAAATATTGTGCCGAAATCGAGGGCGCAACGTCCTGCCAAAAGCTCTACGTTTTGGCGGACGAGGTTTTCTCAAAGCTCACCGACGAGCAATCGCCTGAGGGAGTTATAACCATCTGCTCAAATCTTGAAAATATTGAAAATATCGACGATGTTAGCGAGCTTTCTGCCAAAGCGTTTGGCAAACGAGTGCTTATGCTTGAAAGTGTTCGAGACGTTGGAAATATGGGCACAATAATAAGAAGCGCAAAGGCATTTGGAATCGACTTGCTTGTGATAAGTGCCGACTGTGCCGACTTGTATAATTCCAAAACAATTCGTGCCTCAATGGGCGCATTGTTCACACAAAAAATAGTGTGGGTTTCTTCAATCCCACAAGCCGTTTGCGCTATAAAACAAAATGGCTCGCACGTTTATGCGGCAGCTCTTGTAAGAGATGCTAAAAAGCTTGGCGAGGTTGAGCTTAAAATTGGAGATGCAATTTTGATTGGCAACGAGGGGCACGGTCTTTCTGCAGAGTCAATTGATGCTTGTGATGAATGCCTCTATATTCCAATGGAAGCGGGAAGCGAATCGCTAAACGCATCAATAGCCGCATCAGTTTGCATGTGGGAGCTTTATAAAATCCGTTAATAAATCTGTTTTAGAAGGTGCGATATGGAGATTAATTTGTTCAAAAAATCCGAGCATGTCTATTGGATATGGCTCGCACTAAAACTAAATAATCGCAACACAGTTTTTCAAAGATTGCTCGACATTTTTGATAATTCGCCATATGAAATTTACCGTGCGGATGAGTCAATTTTCTCACGTGTGGAATTCCTTTCCGAATATCAAAAGCAATCTCTGCTTGATAAAAATATAGACGAGGCAATGTCCATTCACAGCTATTGTAAATGGAATAATGTCAAGGTGATTAATTATTGTGACGAA
Organism: Eubacteriales bacterium; assembly: GCA_045635885.1. Lineage (GTDB taxonomy): Bacteria > Bacillota > Clostridia > Oscillospirales > CAG-272 > RGIG4608. The sequence goes on from JAZTWO010000074.1 coordinate 7,568, forward strand.
TCCTATCCCGATTCGCTCAAATCAATCAAAAACCCACCAATCGTATTGTATTGCCTTGGGAAAGTGCCCGATTTTAATAGTAGAGTATGCGTTTCGGTTGTCGGCACTCGTAAAATGACGGAATACGGAATGCGCTCTGCTTATAAGCTTTCTTATGAGCTTGCCTCTGCAGGTGTGGTGGTAGTAAGCGGAATGGCGCTTGGAATTGATAGTGTTGCTCACGCAGGCGCACTTGCGGCAAACGGAACAACCGTTGCGGTTTTGGGTTGCGGAATAGACGTGATTTATCCCAAACAACACAGAAAATTAAGAAAACATATTATGCAAAACGGTGCAGTAATTACAACCTATCACCCATCAACAAACGCATATAAGAATAATTTTCCCGAAAGAAATGAAATTATTAGCGCATTGAGTGAGGGGACCGTTGTTGTTGAAGCACCCAAAAACAGTGGCGCTTTAATTACAGCCGACCGTGCGGCAGAGCAGTCAAGAACTGTTTACGCACTCCCGGGTAGTATTGAAGAACCAATGAGCGAAGGACCTAACTATCTTATTAAAAACGGCGCAGTGGCAGTAACAAGTGCACGTGACATTTTAAACTATTATTTTGAAAATCATTCTCGTCTTGTCAATCCTGTAAAACTTCGTCAGGGCGAGCTCAGTTCTGATTTTGACAAACAATTTCTTGATAGCATTGAGGTTTCTTGCGATTGTAATGGCAAGGGATCTAAGGGAACACCCAAATCATTGCTTGAAAAGTTAAATAACGAGCTTAATAATAATGCCGAACAAAATAGCGATTATTATGCCGTTCCACAGATAAAACGAATCAAAGAGGCAAAATCCTCAAGCATTGACGAAGCTGTTAACAAGTCAATGCCAAAGGGGAGCACAGTTGAAGAAAACATGGTTGCATCTTTGAGTGAAGAAGAAAGAAAAATATTTGATGCTTTCCCGTGTGATAAGCCAACTTCAGTTGACAAACTGATGAAATGTGGCTATCCTGTAGGAAAGACCATGGCAGCGCTTACAGTTCTTGAAATTAAAGGACTTATAACATCGTTGCCCGGTGGATTGTACATTAGAAAATAAACAAACGAAAGGAATAATTATGGCAAATCTTGTTATAGTGGAATCACCCACAAAAGTAGGACCTATAAAGAAATATCTTGGCTCGAATTATAAAGTAGTTGCATCAAAGGGACACTTGCGTGACCTTCCCAAAAGTGCGCTTGGCATTGATATTGAAAATGGATTTGAACCACATTATATAAACATTAGAGGTAAGGGCGACCTTATTAAAGACATAAAGAAAGAAGCAAAGGGAGCAAAAAAAGTTTTCCTTGCAACCGACCCTGACCGTGAGGGAGAGGCAATTGCATGGCATCTTGCAACCGTTCTTGGTATTCCTGTTGAGAAAACCTTGCGTGTAAGCTTTAATGAAATTACCCCCACAGTAGTAAAGGCGTCAATCAAAGAGCCAAGAAACATTGATATGAATCTTGTAAACTCTCAGCAAACAAGACGTCTTCTTGACAGAATTGTTGGCTATAAGATTAGCCCATTGCTTTGGAAGACCGTAAAAAGCGGACTTTCTGCAGGACGTGTTCAATCCGTTGCCACAAGAATTATTGTTGAAAGAGAAAATGAAATTGCATCCTTTGTTCCCGTTGAATATTGGACAATCGAAGCAGAACTTCAAAACGTTGAGGGTAAGAGCTTTTCCGTTCGTTTTTACGGTGATGAAAACGGCAAGATTAAGCTTTCTAACGAATCAGAGGCAAATAAGGTGCTTAATGCAGTTAAAAACGGACGATTCATTGTAAAATCCGTTAAACGTGCAGATAAGCAGAAATTACCCGCCCCCCCATTCACAACATCAACACTTCAGCAGGAAGCATCCTACAAGCTCGGTTTCCAGTCCGCACGCACAATGAAGGTTGCACAGGAGCTTTATGAAGGCATTAACCTTGGCTCTGAATTTGGCGGCGTGCAGGGTCTTATCACATACATGAGAACTGACTCCTTGAGAATTTCAGACGACGCACAAAAGGCGGCAAAGGATTTCATTGTTGAAAAATACGGTGAAGAATATGCTCCAAGCGCACCAAGAAAATTCAAGGCGGCAAAGAGTGCACAGGATGCTCACGAAGCAATCAGACCTTCAAAGGTTGACCTCACCCCTGCACTTGTAAGAAAGTCACTTACACCCGAACAGTATAAGCTTTATAAATTGATTTGGGAAAGATTTGTTGCATCTCAAATGCAGTCTGCAAAGCTTAGCACAGTAACCGCAGACTTTGAGAATAACGGATACATTTTCCGAACAAGTGGATACAGTGTTGCATTCCCCGGTTATATGGCGGTTTATGAGGCAACTGAAGAGGTTAAATCAAGTGGCGACGAGGTTGCAGTGGTTAAGGATATTAGAATTCCAGCTCTTAAAAACGGTGAAAATCTCGACGTTGTTTCAGTTGACTCTGAACAGCACTTTACAGAAGCTCCACCAAGATATACAGAAGCATGTCTTATCAAATTCCTTGAAGAAAAGGGAATTGGAAGACCGAGTACCTATACCCCTATAATTACAACAATTCTTGCTCGTAATTATGTTCACAGAGAGGGTAAGGCACTTGTTCCCACACAGCTTGGCATGCTTACAACCAAGATTATGGAAGAAAACTTCAACACCGTGGTTGACTATAAATTCACAGCTAATATGGAAACCGACCTTGACAAAATTGAGGCAGGTGACCTTAACTATCTTGACGTTCTTTCTGATTTTTGGAAGGACTTTGCGCTTGATCTTGAAGAGGCAGAAAAGAAAATTGGATCCGAGGATATAAAAGTTCCCGTGGAAGAAACGGATATCATCTGCGAAAAATGTGGTGCAAAAATGGTAGTTAGAATGGGTAAATTCGGCAAATTTGCCGCATGTCCCAACTTCCCCAAGTGCAGAAACACAAAGCCCCTCACACCTCCCGAAACTCAAGAGGTTGAGGAAAAGAAAGAGCCCAAAAAGGAAGTTATTGCAGATTTCAAATGCGAAAAATGTGGCTCTGATATGGTTCTTCGTTCAAGCAGATTTGGAACGTTCTATGCTTGCTCAAAGTATCCCGAATGTAAGTTTATTAAAACAAAAACAAAGGAAATTGACGTTCCTTGTCCCACATGTGGCGGCAAAGTATTGACGAAATACGGCAAGAAAAAGACAGTGTTCTATAGCTGTGAAAATTATCCCAAGTGCGATTTCTCAAGTTGGGATATGCCCACAAAAGAAAATTGCCCCAATTGTGGCAAAATGCTTTTTAGAAAGAAGGGCAAAGACCTTTTGATTTGCGCAGATAAGGATTGCGGATATAAGGTGGCATGTGAGCCCCTTAAGGAACAGGTAGAAGAATAATGAGTGAAATTAAATTTGTAAACGTATATGGCGCAGGGCTTGCGGGATGTGAAGCGGCTTGGCAGATTGCCGAGCGTGGAGTTAAGGTTAAGCTTTATGAAATGAAGCCCCACAAATTCACCCCCGCCCATCATTCAAATGGCTTTGCAGAGCTTGTTTGTTCAAACTCTTTAAGAAGTGATAGCGTAATAAATGCAGTTGGCTTGCTTAAAGAGGAAATGCGTCGCCTTGGCTCATTGATTATGATGGCGGCAGAGGAAACAAAGGTTCCTGCGGGCTCCGCTTTGGCGGTTGATAGAGAGCTTTTCTCTGCATTCATTACAGAAAAAATCAAAAATCATCCTCTTATCGAGGTTGTTGAGGGCGAGGTTACACAGGTTAATCAAGATGAGATTACAGTAATTGCAACAGGCCCCCTTACAAGCGATAAGATGGCGGAATATATTGAAAACGAGCTTGGTTGCTCAGGACTCCATTTCTTTGACGCAGCCGCCCCCATCGTTGATTTTTCAACTATCAATATGGACGTTGCATTCTTTGCTTCTCGCTATGATAAGGGAGATGCGGACTATATCAACTGTCCCATGACTCGTGAGCAATATGACGCTTTCTATACCGAGCTTATCGGTGCAAAAGAAGCAGAAATTAAAGAATTTGACCGTGAGGAGCAAAAGAAAAAGCTCCAGGTTTTTGAGGGGTGTATGCCCGTTGAGGTAATGGCAAAGCGAGGATATGACACACTTTGCTATGGACCACTCAAGCCCGTTGGACTTGTTGACCCAAGAACTCAAAAAGAGTCTTTTGCGGTTGTTCAGCTTCGTAAAGAGAATAAAGAGGGCACAATGTATAACCTTGTTGGCTTTCAAACCCATCTTACATTCCCTGAGCAAAGAAGAGTGTTTAGAATGATTCCCGGTCTTGAAAACGCAGAGTTTTTGAGATACGGAATTATGCACAGAAACACATATTTAAACTCTCCCGGGCTTCTTAATAATGACTATTCAATGATTAAGAATCCCAATGTTTTCTTTGCAGGGCAAATGACGGGTGTTGAGGGATATATCGAGTCTGCAGGAAGTGGACTTGTGGCGGGAATTAATGCCGCCGCAAGAGCTTTGGGTGAAGAGGGCACACTTTTCCCTGAAACCACAATGATTGGCTCAATGGCACTTTACGTTCAAAACGGATCCATGGGCAAATTTGTTCCAATGAATGCTAATTTTGGAATTATAAAGCCCCTTGAATTCAGAGTAAAGGGAGGCAAGAGTGCAAAGAATGAGGTTATCTCAAACCGTGCACTTGAAGCGATAGATCAGGTTATCGCAGAAATGAAAAAATAAGAAAGGAGTGTAAAAAATGCAGAATACTAATCTTTGTGAGCTTGAAAAAAAGCTTGGATACTCATTTAAGAATATAGATTATCTTAAAACTGCGCTTACACATTCTTCATATTCAAACGAATTAAAGCTTAAGGGCACTATAGTTGAGTGCAACGAGCGTCTTGAATTTCTTGGCGATAGTGTGCTTTCAATCATAGCTGCAAACTATTTGTTCAATAAATATCCAGATTCTCCAGAGGGGGAATTAACCCGTCGTCGTGCGGTAATTGTTTGCCGTGATGCGCTTTCTTCCTATGCAAAATCTCTTGACCTTGGCTCATTTTTGTTTCTTGGAAATGGCGAAGAGAAGAATAATGCTCGTGAAAGAAAATCATTGCTTGAAAACACATTTGAAGCGCTTATGGGTGCAATTTACCTTGATGGCGATAAGTTTAGAATGGAGATTATTCATTCTATCGTTCATCCCTTCTTTGAAGCGGAGCTTCAAGCTTGGGAAGAGGGTAAAATCGTTAAGGATTATAAATCCGAGCTTCAGCAAATGATTCAGCAATCAGGTGTTGACAGTCTTACATACGTTATGATTGGCTCAACAGGACCCGACCACGAAAAGACGTTTGAGATTGAGGCAAGACTCAATTCAAACATTGTTGGCAGAGGAAAGGGAAAAACCAAACGTGAGGCAGAGCAGAATGCCGCAAAAGAGGCATTGTCGCTTTTTGGAGAGATATAATTAAATTAAACAAGAATTGGAATCGTGTTTTTTGCCCGATTCCCTTTCTTGCTTTTTAAAGAGAATAAAAAATAGCAGGGAAAGGAGAAAAAAGTCAAATGAGACATATAAATATACCCATTTTCATACCCCATATGGGATGCCCAAATATGTGCGTTTTTTGCAATCAACGTTCCATTTCAGGCAGGGTTAGTTTTGATATTTCAAAGGTTCAAAATGAGATAGAAGAAGTTCTTTCAACAACTAAAAAAGACGATTTTATTGAGATTGCATTCTTTGGTGGCTCGTTTACAGGCATTGATAGAGCGCTTATGATTGACTTGCTTTCTCTTGCTCAAAAATACATTGATATGGGAAAAGTTTCGTCAATTAGACTTTCCACCCGCCCCGACTATATTAGTGAGGAAATTCTTGATATTTTGTCCTCATATTCCGTTGGTACAATCGAACTTGGACTTCAAAGTATGGACGACATTGTGCTTGAAAAAAGCAAGCGAGGACACACAGCTATTTGCGCCGAAAACGCTTGTAAAATGATTAAAGAGCGCGGTTTTTCTTTGATTGGACAAATGATGATTGGATTGCCCGACTCCAATGTTGAAAAGGAAATTTACACCGCCAAAAAAATATGCCAAATGGGTGCTGACGGTGCCAGAATTTATCCCACCGTTGTGTTTTATCAAACTGAGCTTTGCGATATGATGCAAAGCGGAGTTTACTCTCCACTCTCAAATGAGGATGCGGTTTACCGCACAAAAGAAGCGCTTAAAATTTTTGTTGAAAACGGTGTCCCTTGTATAAGAGTGGGACTTCAATCGGGCGAAAATCTTTCGGACTCGTCCTTGGTTGCGGGTGGCGCAAACCATTCTGCAATTGGCGAAATGGCAATGAGTGGCGTTTATTTTGATAAAATTTGCGAACAGATTGAAGCAAAATCGCCGCAAGAAATTCCACAAAAAATCTTGATTTATTGTCCCAAAGGCGAAATTTCAAAAATCGTGGGTCAAAAACGGCAAAATATTGAAAAAATTTGTCAAAAATATGGAATAAAGAACATAAAAGTCCTTGAAAAAAATGAACTTTTGAGTTATAATATAATAATAGATTTTAATTATACATAATCTATCCTGAAAAAAGGAGGATATTGCTTTGTACTTAAAGTGCCTTGAAATGCAGGGGTTTAAATCATTCCCCGATAAAACCAAGCTTACGTTTGAACACGGTGCAACTGTAATCGTTGGTCCAAACGGAAGCGGAAAATCAAATATTTCAGACGCTATGCGCTGGGTTCTTGGTGAAATTTCGTCAAAGAGTTTGCGTTCCAGCAAGATGGAAGACGTCATCTTTGGCGGTGCTGACTCTCGCAAGCCCATGGGCTTTGCAGAAGTTTCTGTAACCTTTGACAACACCGATCCCGATAATCGCCTTGATGCACCCTATGACGAGGTTATTGTTACAAGACGTTACTATCGTTCGGGCGAGAGCGAATATTTTATTAATAAAAGAGCAGTTCGTCTTCGTGACATATATGAGCTGTTTATGAATACAGGTATCGGACGTGAGGGTTATTCTATAATCGGTCAGGGTAAGATTGCGGAAATCATTTCCCGAAAGAGCGAGGATAGGAGAAGCATATTTGAAGATGCTTCGGGCATTGCCAAATTCCGCCACAAAAAGACCGAGAGCGAAAGAAAGCTTGCTCAAACCGAGGATAATATGACTCGTATCAACGATATTTTCGTTGAGATTAGTGCGCAGGTTGGCCCCCTTGAAAAAGAGGCGGAAAAGGCAAAACGTGCCATCGAGCTTCTTGAAACAAAAAAGAAGGTCGACGTTCAGCTATGGTTCTTCGACACTGAAAAATATCGCAACGATATTGCAAGAATAGAGGCGCTTTATAAGCAGTCCTCATTCGAGCTTGCTGCCGCAGAAGAGGCGGTCGCTTCATTCGAAACTCAGAGGGACCATCTTACCGAGGTTTCTCAAAGCAATAGATATGAGTCTGAAAAATTGCTCACTCAAATTCACGAGCAAACAGAAATCAATCACCGTCTTGAAAGTGCTTATCGTGTAAATGAAAATGATGCGTTGCACATTCAATCCTTGATTAATGCAACCGGTGAAACAAAGGCGCAGATACGTCAAACAATTGAAAATGAAAATAAAGACATTGAAAATCATCTTGCTAAAATCGAGCAGATAAAGCTTGAGGCAAAGGCAAAGTTTGTCGAGCACGATAAGGCAGAGGATGAAATTGAACGTCTTGAAAAGGAAATTGCACGTCTTGAAAAAGAAATAGCGATTGCCTTTGAAGATATGCGTGCGCTTGAGAGCGAGGAAATGCAGCTTAAGGTTCGTTTGTCAGTTATTGAAAACGCAAAGATGACCGATAGCGATAAAAACGATACCTTACTTGCAGAAATGCAGGAATATGCAAGAATTGATGACGAGCTTACTAAAAATCAAAAGCAGGTTCAACGTGCAGTTGACGATTATAATGCCGACATTGAAAAAAGCGATCAAAAGATAGCTGAGCTTGATGAAAGCTTGCAGAGAATTTTGCAACAAAAAGAGGGCGTTGATGCCGAATTGACGCAGAAAAATCTCCTTTTGCAATCAACAAAGCAGCGAATTGATACATATAGAGCTATGGATGATCAGTTTGAGGGCTATAATAATAGTGTTCGCTTTATTATGAAGTCATATAATGAGGGCAAACTTGTTGACGCCAACGGAAGAAGTGTTGGTAAAATTCACGGTCCTGTTTCAAAGCTTATCAGTGTTGACGAAAAATACGTTGTTGCAGTTGAAACATCACTTGGCGCATCAATTCAGAATATCGTTGTTGAAAACGAAAGCGTTGCCAAGGCGGCAATGCTCTCATTGAAAAAGCACGAGCAGGGCAGAGCAACGTTTATGCCCATCACAGCAATCAAAGCACCCACTATTTCTCAAGAAATGAAGGAGGCTTCAGGTTTTCGTGGCTTTATTGCTTTTGCCGACGACCTTGTTAGCGCAAAGAGCGAATATATGAATATCGTGTCCTATATGCTTGGCAGAATTGCGGTGTTTGATAATATTGACAACGCAACCGAAATGGCAAAGGCGCTTAAATACCGTGTTCGTGCTATCACACTTGACGGTCAGCAAATCAACGTTGGCGGTTCATTCACAGGTGGTTCAGTAAAGCAGGGACAAAGCATTTTGTCACGAGCAGGCGAAATCAAAAAGCTTGAAGAGGACCTTGAAAAAACACAGGTAACTGTTGACAAACTTGCCCAAACTCAAAAATCCCTTACATCCGAGCTTGAAAAAATCGAGCGTGAGATTAAGGCACTTGAGGATAGAAAAAAGATTATTGCACTTATGGCGGGAAGCGAAAATACAAAGCTCCAGCAGATAAATGCAAAAATTGAAGCAAATAAAACTCTTATGGATAAAATCCAAGAGGATTATGATAATATCGTTAAAATGCGTGAAAGATATGATGAGGATTTTGCAACTCTCACATCTCAAATTGCCGCATATGACGAAAAGATTGGTGCGATTGCCGAAATAAGAAGCGATAAGGACGTTCAAAAGAACGAGCTTATAGACAAAAAAGACGAGCTTTCACAGTCCTTAACTGCAATTTTCATTCGCATTAATGAACTCCAAAAGGATATTGAAACTGAAAATCTCCTTATCGAAAAGAGCAAAGAGCATATCGAATCTCTTAAGGGCGATATCGAGGGTCAGGACGAAAGAGTTAAGGAATACCGTGAAAAACTTGCTTCACTTGAGGTTGCAAGGGGTGAAAACCGTGAAAAACTTGCGCAGGGAGAAAAGGCACTTGCCCTTCTCAATGCAGAGCGTTCACGTCTTGAAGAAAACGGAACTGAATACGAAAGAAAAATTAACGAAATTAACGCAAAAATCAAAGAGAAGAATGCGCATAAGGACATTCTCTTTAGAGAAAACTCCATCAATGAAAATAAGCTTGCAAATCTTAAAAACGATTATGATAAGCTTTCAAGCAAGCTTTGGGATGACCACGAGCTTACAAGAAATCAGGCAATGGAGCTTGGATATGAAGAGATTACTGCAGAGCAACGTCCTGAACTTGCAAAGCTTCAAACCGAGTGTAAGAACAAGCTTCGTGCAATTGGACACGTTGACCTTGATGCAGTAAATAAATACAAAGAGGTTAAGGAAAGATATGACTATATGGATAAGCAAATCCGTGACCTTAATGCATCAAAGACCGAGCTTGAAAAGATTATTTCTCAACTTGATGAGGAAATGAAAACGTCATTTATTGAGTCCTTCCACAAGATTAACGAAAACTTTAATCGTGTGTTTGTTGAACTTTTTGGCGGTGGATATGCAGAGCTTCAGCTCACAGATCCCGATGATGTTCTTAATTGCGGCATTGAAATCAAAGCCGCGCCTCCCGGAAAGATTATTAAAAATCTTATGCAGCTTTCTGGTGGTGAGCAGGCGTTTATTGCGATTGCACTTTTCTTTGCGGTGCTTCAGGTTAATCCATCACCCTTCTGTATTCTTGACGAAATTGAAGCTGCTCTTGACGAGGCAAATGTTTCAAGATTTTCAGAATATATTAAAAAATACACAGGCGGAACACAATTCATTCTTATCACACATAGACGTGGTACTATGGAATCCGCTAATCGTTTGTACGGCGTAACTATGCCCGAACACGGTATATCAAAGATACTTTCTTTGAATGTTGCCGACATTGCAAAGAAGAAGGAAGGAGATTGGGATGGCATTTTTGGATAAATTAAAAGCAGGGCTTCAAAAAACCAAAAACGCACTCTTTAACCCCATTGACCAAATGCTCAAATCATTTACAAAGGTTGATGAGGAGCTTTTAGAGGAGCTTGAAGAAATGCTTATTTGCGCAGATGTTGGTGCTGGCGCAACAGATGAAATTATTGAAAAGCTTAGAGCTGACATTAAAGAAGAAAAAATCAAGGACGCAGACGAGGTTCGTGCATTCCTTAAAAACACACTCAAAGAGATGATTGGAGAGGGTGGACCTCTCGTTCTTGACACAAAACCATCAGTAATTCTTGTTATTGGTGTAAACGGTGCGGGGAAAACAACATCCATTGGTAAAATTTCAAACAAACTTCGCCAAGATGGCAAAAAGGTTGTTGTTGCTGCGGCAGATACATTCCGTGCAGCTGCAATTGACCAGCTTGCAGTTTGGTGTGAAAGAAGTAAGGTTGATATTGTTAAGCAGAGCGAGGGCAGTGACCCTGCTGCAGTAGTGTATGATGCAATTCATTATGCAAAAAATAAGAATGCAGACGTTCTTATCGTTGACACTGCGGGCAGACTTCATAACAAGAAGAACCTTATGAACGAGCTTGAAAAGATTAACCGTGTAATTGATAGAGAGTTGCCCGGCGCATCTCGTGAAAACCTTTTGGTGCTTGATGCAACAACAGGACAGAATGCGGTTCTTCAGGCAAAGGAATTTAAGAATGCTGCAAATATCACAGGCCTTGTTCTCAACAAGCTTGATGGTACTGCAAAGGGCGGAATTGTTCTTTCTATCAAGCGTGAGCTTGGCATTCCCGTTAAATTTATCGGTGTTGGCGAAAAGATTGACGATATGCAACCCTTTAGTTCAGAAGAGTTTATCTCTGCATTGTTTGAATAATTGGAGAAAATATGAAAATAGTTTTTGCATCAGGTAATAAGCACAAAATTGAAGAATTTGGGGCTATTTTAAGAAAATATATTCCTGAAATCGAATTGCTTTCTATGAAGGATGTTGGAATTTTTGATGATATTGTTGAAGATGGCACAACCTTTGAAGAAAACGCAATGATAAAAGCTCGTGCTGTTGCTAAATATGGATATATTGGCATTGGTGACGATTCAGGGCTTTCGGTTGACGCACTTGACGGCGCACCGGGAATATTTTCCGCCCGTTATTCTGGCGAGCATGGAAATGATAAAAAGAATAACCTTAAATTGCTTTCTGATATGCAGGGGATTGAAAATCGAAACGGTGCTTTCGTTTGCACCATAGCTTGTGCATTCCCCGAAAATATGAAAAAACACGATTTTGTTGTTAGGGGCGAATGTAAGGGTGTGATTTTAACTGAAGAAAAAGGGAACGGTGGCTTTGGCTATGACCCATTGTTCTTTGTTGAATCATACGGCAAAACCTTTGGCGAACTTTTACCTGATGAGAAAAACCAAATCAGCCACAGAGCAGTGGCTACTGAAAGCTTTGCAAAAAGATTTTGTAATGAGCTTTCTATTAAGGAGAAAAAATAAATGAGCAGATATTATACAACCTCGCTCTTTATTTTCAGCACACTTGGTGGTGTTGTTACGTTTGCACTAATATCCGACATCACAGATTTGCCCGTGGCAGTGCTTTTTTCGGCATTGACAACACTTGGAATATCACTTATTATTCCGGGAATGTTTGCGCTTTCCGATAAAAAATTTAAGCCATTAAGAAAAGAGATAGGAGAGCCCATTTTGATTGACGAAAGGGTTAATTATCTTGTGGGTAATAACATAAGACAGGGCTTTATTATTGCAACAAAAGATAGCATGTTTGTGCTTTCAACAGAAAACAATAAGCCAATCAAATTTGAAATAAAGAAAAGCGAGATTAAAAAAATTTCCATGACTGATGACATTTATCTCAACATTTTTCTTGAATATGATAAATGCATTCGTGTATTTGCCACAAACTGTCGTGAGCTTTTGTCAATGCTTCACGCAGAGGGCTTTGGAAAATAAAAAATGGAGAAAAATATGTTAAATTCAAAACAAAGAGCCGCCCTTCGTTCAATGGCGGCGCAGATACAACCCATTATGCAGATAGGCAAGGGCGGAATTACAGAAAACCTTGTAAAAACCGTTTCTGATGCACTTGAAGCAAGGGAGCTTATTAAACTCACAGTGCTTGAAAACTGTGATTATGGCACTCGTGATATAGCAGAGGAACTTGCAGAAGCAACCTCATCCGAGGTGGTTGCGGTTATTGGTAGAAAAGTTGTTCTTTATCGTGAGAGCCAAAATAAAAAGAGAATCGAGATTTGATTATGAACGAAGAAATTACAAGAATAGGTATATACTGTGGCACATTTGCCCCAATACACAACGGTCATGTAAATGCGGCAAAAGCGTTTATGGATCAAATGCAGCTTCATTATCTTTTTGTAATTCCCACAGCGCTTTCCCCATGGAAAATAAGAGATGAAGGTGACGACGCCAAGCACAGATTGAAAATGTGTGAGCTTGCCTTTGAGGGTGAGATTGGTGTTGTCGTTAGCGACATGGAGATAGAAAAGGGCGGAATAGAACATACCGTTGACACTCTTCGTGCTCTTGCAAGAGAGGACCGCAGATTATTTATGCTTTTGGGAACTGATATGGCATTAAAGCTTGATCAGTGGAACGAGCCGGATGAGATATTCAAACTTTGCTATCCTACTTATGTAAGAAGAGAAAGCGACAAGCTTCTTGAAAAGCAAATAATTGAGAAAAACGATGTTTATCTTAAAAAATATGGTAAAATTTGCCGTAGAATTATCACACACGAAATTGAACTTTCCTCATCTGAAATTCGCAAAAGAGTGAAAGAAGGTAATGACATTTCACATCTTGTGCCCGAAAAGGTTGCACAATATATCAAAGAAAACAATCTTTATATGTAATTTTTATTTTTCTTGACAAAATTTAACCGTTATGTTTTAACGCATACAAAGTGAGGCATCTATGAATAATAAATTTAGTGAAGAAATGCTTTCTAATTTGCGAGAGAGTGTAAAAAATGAAATGGGAGAAAAGCGCTATTTTCATACCCTTGAGGTTGAAAAAATGGCAGCTCGACTTGGGGAGATTTATGCTCCTCAAAAGGTGTCAATGTTGCGTGCGGCGGCATTGCTTCACGACGTGACTAAAGAGAGAAATGCACAGGAGCATATTGCTATTTGTGAGGGTGAAGGATTTGTGGTGAGCGAAGCAGAAAAACGTTCCCCAAAAATGTTCCATGCCAAAACTGCGGCAATTGTTATCCCACATAAATACCCCCAATTTGCCACCGACGAATTGATTTCTGCCGTGCGCTATCACACAACGGGCAGGGCTGATATGTCTTTGGTAGAGAAGATAATTTACCTTGCGGATTACATTGATATGTCAAGAACATTTGAAGATTGCGTTGCGCTTCGCAATTACTTTTTCGATTTTGATTTCGAAAATGCAACAGATTCTGAAAAAATGACTCATCTTAATGACACGTTGATACAGTCCTATGATTTTACAATTAAGGGGCTGCTTGAGGACGGAAAGCACATAGATAAATTGACCTTTGAGGCACGCAACTTTTTGATTTTAGAAAAATAACATTTATATATTAGACCTCTTATTTTACATAAAAAATTAAAGAGGTTTGATATGAAAAAGAGAAATAGTAAATTTAGGGCGCTTGCAATTTTTGTAATAATTTTTGGCATTATTGTAATTATCAACACCGTGGTGTATTTTGCCACAAAGAATGTCGATAATTTTAATTCTGCAAATGCAGTGTCACGCACTAAAAATGACGTTTATAATTGCCTTATGCTCGGCAGGGATAGTGCTGCAGGGCTTTGCGACGTGATGGTGCTTCTCTCCATTAATATGGAAAATGGTGACATTAATATAATGCAAATTCCAAGGGACACCTATCTTAACTATAGCGATAGCTCATATAAGAAAATAAACGGAATATATAATGCGCTTGGCTCGGCTTCTGCAGTGGCAGATGCTGTTTCTGATGCGTTGGGCATTGATATCGACTATTATTTGTGTCTGACTCTTGAAAACGTTGCAAAAATCGTTGATAATCTTTCGGGCATTGAAATTGATCTGCCCTTTGATATGGATTATGAGGATTCTTCTCAAAATCTTTCAATTCATTTAAAAGCAGGCAAGCAAACTCTTGGTGGAAAAGAGTCGCTCGGCTTTTTAAGATACAGATCAGGTTACGTTACGGGCGACCTTGGCAGAATTGATGCTCAAAAGCTCTTTTTAAATGCATTTATCAATCGCCTTGCAACTATTACCAATCCATTTTCAGCATATAATTTTTGTAAATTGATTTGCAACACGAGCGAAACCAATCTTAAACAGCAGGATATTATAGCCATTGGCTTGCGTTATGCAAAAGCTAAAAATCACAATGTGTTTTATATGACTGCCCCTGGTCAAGCGATACAAAGTAGTCAAAGTGGAGCTTGGTATTACGTTTTATCATCATCATCGGTGAACGAGATTTTGAATAAGTGCTTTGCTTCAAAAGAAAATTTTGATAAACAAAATAAATTTGTTGACAAGAACGATAAATCGTTCTACGATATATACAATAAATACTGCGAGGTGAAAATTTACACCGCAGAGGACATTGAAAACAATCTGATTAATATAAACTAAGGAGAAAAACTATGGAAGAAATGACAAGTTTGAATGAAGAGATAGTATCTCTTGAAAATGCAACTCCACTTGAAGTGGCAAAGGCAATTGAGATTTTCCTTGACAACAAAAAGGGAAGAGATATTAAGGTGCTTCACGTTGAAGACGTAAGCAATATCGCGGATTATTTTGTGGTATGCACAGCAACAAGTAACACTCACGTTAAGGCACTGTCAGGCGAAGTTGAATATCAGCTTGATAAAAGAGGAATTACCCCCTATCATATCGAGGGCAGAGATAACAACTCTTGGGTAGTTCTTGACTATTGCAACGTTTTGGTGCACATCTTTAACAGAGAAGCAAGAGAATTTTATAATCTTGATAAATTATACGAAAATACTACACCGGTAGAGGAATAAGATATGAAATACGAACATTTAGAAATTGAAAAGAAATGGCAAGAATATTGGGAGAAAAATCACACCTTTAAAACAGACGTGTGGGATTTTTCAAAGCCCAAATATTACGTGCTTGATATGTTCCCATATCCATCAGGAGTAGGACTTCACGCAGGTCACCCCGAGGGATATACAGCAACTGACATTGTGTCAAGAATGAAGAGAATGCAGGGCTATAACGTTCTTCACCCAATGGGATATGACTCATTCGGTCTCCCTGCAGAGCAGTATGCGGTAAGCACAGGTAACCACCCCAATGGCTTTACACAGGCAAATATTAAAACATTCTCAAACCAACTTCGTGAGCTTGGTTTTGACTATGATTGGGATAAGATGATTGCCACAAGTGACCCCGATTTCTATAAGTGGACACAGTGGATTTTCAAGCAGCTCTATCTTGACGGATACGCACAGTACATTGATATGCCTGTAAACTGGTGCGAGGAGCTTGGCACAGTTCTTTCAAATGACGAGGTAATCGACGGTAAGAGCGAACGTGGTGGCTTCCCCGTAGTAAGAAAGAATATGAAGCAGTGGGTAATCAATCAGCCCGCCTTTGCAGAGCAGCTTCTTGAGGGACTTGACGAAATCGACTGGCCCGAATCTACAAAGCTCATGCAAAAGAACTGGATTGGCAAATCAACAGGTGTAGAGGTTAAATTCCAAATCGTTGGCGGTGGCGAATTCTCTATATTCACAACTTGCATTGAAACAATTTACGGTATCACATTCATGGTGCTTGCGCCCGACGGTGACGTTGTTAAACAGTTGATGCCAAGAATTCAAAATAAAGAAGAGGTTGAAGCATACATAGCAGAAACTCTTAAGAAAAACGATATGGACCGTACCGAGCTTAACAAGACAAAATCCGGTTGTGAGCTTAAGGGCGTAACTTGCATCAACCCCGTAAACGGTAAGGAAGCAAGAATGTTCATTGGTGATTTCGTGCTTGCAAGCTATGGAACAGGTGCGGTTATGGCAGTTCCTTCACACGACCAGCGTGACTTTGAATACGCGCAGGTTCACGGAATTGATATGATTCAGGTAATAGACGGCGATGAAACTTTAGGTCACGTTGACGTTAGCGAGCATGCCTTTGAAAAGGGCGACTATCTTGGCAAGGGATATAGACTTGTTAATTCCGAAGAATTCAGCGGTCTTACTGTTGAAGAAGCCAAGGAAGCAATTACCTGCAAGCTTGAAAATATGGGTGTTGCAAAGAGAACAGTAAACTACCACTTCAGAGAATGGATTTTCGCACGTCAAAGATATTGGGGCGAACCCGTTCCCGTAGTTCACGGTGAGGACGGTGCAGTTCACGTTCTTCCTGACGAAGAGCTTCCTTTGGTTCTTCCCGAACTTGAAAACTATAAGGGCGTTGGCGGCAAAGCGCCTCTTGAAAACGCAGAGGAATGGAAGTATTACGATAAGAACGGAATCAAGGGTAAGAGAGAAACCTCAACTATGCCCGGTTCTGCAGGATCAAGCTGGTATTTCCTTCGTTACATCGACCCCAAGAACGATAAGGCGCTCGCAGACCCAGGGCTTTTGAAGCATTGGATGCCCGTCGACCTCTATATCGGTGGTCCCGAGCACGCAGTTGGTCACCTTATGTATTCAAGAATTTGGAATAGATACCTTTACGATAAGGGAATTGCTCCCACAAAAGAGCCAATCAAAAAACTCGTTCACCAGGGTATGATTCTTGGTTCAAACGGTATCAAAATGGGTAAGAGATTCCCCGAATTTGTTGTAAACCCCTCCGACGTAGTTCGTGAATACGGTGCAGATACACTCCGCCTTTACGAAATGTTTATGGGTCCCCTTGAAGTTTCTAAACCTTGGAGCGACCAGGGTGTAGAGGGCGCAAGAAGATTCTTGAATCGTGTTTGGGCATTCTTTACAGAGGCAGAAAATATCGTGGATGGCGAAGTTCCTGCACTTGAGAAGATTTATCATAAGAGCGTGAAGAAGATTACTGAGGACTTTGAAAAGCTTGCGTTTAATACAGCAATTTCACAGATGATGATTTTTGTAAACGCAGTTTATAAAGAGGGTAAATGCCCAAGAGAATATGCAGAAGGACTTATCAAAATGCTTTCTTGCATCTGCCCTCATATCGGTGAAGAAATGTGGAGCATTCTTGGACATAATGAAACAATCGCATATGAAAGCTGGCCCACTTATGACGAATCCAAAACCGCAGACGATTCCGTTGAGGTAGCGGTGCAGGTTAACGGCAAGCTCCGTGCAACAGTAATGCTTCCTGTGAACTGCGATAAGGATGAGGCAATTGCTATTGCTAAGGCAGACGAAAAGGTTGCCGCAGCAATCGAGGGCAAAACAATTGTAAAAGAAATCTCCGTTCCTAATAAAATTGTAAATATCGTTGTAAAATAATTAAAAAACCCCTTGACAAAAGGGGAATTATGGTGTAAAATATAACAGTATATTGTTCGGGTAGCTCGAATTGTACGAGAACTTGAACCTTGAGGGGAGGGAAACAGAAAATGGCAGAAGTAAGAGTTAAAGAAGGCGAATCTTTGGATAGTGCTCTTCGTCGCTTCAAGCGCCAGTGCGCTCGTTCCGGTATCCTCACTGAACTTCGTAAGAGAGAACACTACGAAAAGCCCAGTGTTAAGCGCAAGAAGAAGTCAGAGGCTGCAAGAAAGCGCAAATACAAATAATATTTGTTAATAACAAAAATGGAGATGTGATTTTCACATCTCCTTTTGTTTTTATATTATTGTTTTGAATTTATCAACAAACTGTAAACAATGAACTTTTTTGAAATTTTTCAAAAAAGTTGAAGAATTTTTTGAAGAAAATAGGTAATATATATAGAGTACTTATTAAAAGGGGTGAAAAATCCTTTTTTGAGGGTGAAAATATGTAAAAACAAAGGAGAAAACCATGAAAGC
>JAZTWO010000075.1:0-19834 GCA_045635885.1 Eubacteriales bacterium
CCTTGTGTCCAAGAGCTGCGCCATAGCTTTCGCCGCAAAGTTCACAAACTGCCTGCTCTGTGCAAGTAGCTGTACCGCCTTGGTGCTGGCAAGGTGCTGTTGTTGTTACTTCTTCGCCTTCACATGCTGTGAATGCTGCAAGTACAAGCACTACTACCATCACTACAAGGAGTGTTTTGATAATTTTCTTCATAAAATTATCTCCTTTCAATTTACTTGATAGATATAGTATATAAAGACACTATATGATAAAACATTATAATAATTTATCGCCATAAAGTCAACCCAAAAATGTCGACTAAAAATAAAATTGTTTGTTTACACAAAATACAAAATATATTTTTAGCAAAGTACACAATGTTCATAAAAAAGCAACGCATTAAAATGCGTTGCTTTAATTTATTTAACGTTTTTAACTGATTTAAGAATTTCGATTGCACCGTCAAGGTAATTAACGCTCATATCTTCAATTCTGCCTGCATCAACAAGAGAAGCGAGTGTGGGATCAATGGGCATTTTTGCAAGAAGAGGATAACCAAATTTTTGTGCAATTTCATCAATATGACTTTCGCCAAAAATCTTAATTTCCTTGTCGCAATCAGGACATTTGACATAGCTCATATTTTCAACAAGACCAACAACGTCCACATCCATCATTTTCGCCATATTAGCTGCCTTTTCAACAATCATTGAAACAAGCTCTTGTGGTGATGACACGATAACAATTCCATCAAGGGGAATGCTTTGGAAAACGGTCAAAGGAACGTCGCCTGTTCCGGGAGGACAGTCAACAAAAAGATAATCAAGGTCTCCCCAAACAGTACCCGACCAGAATTGCTTAACAGTGCCTGCAATAACAGGGCCACGCCAAACAACAGGAGCAGTTACGTCGGGCAAAAGAAGATTTACACTCATTATTTTAATTCCTGTTGATGTTTCTGGTGGAATCATTCCATCATCGTCGCCCTCAACACCAGCATTCACTCCAAACGCCTTGGGTATGGAAGGACCTGTAATATCGGCATCAAGTATGCCAACCTTGTACCCTGCTCTTTGCATCAAGGTTGCAAGAGTAGAGGTCACCATTGACTTACCAACGCCACCCTTTCCACTAACAACACCAATAACGTGCTTAATTGTAGATTTTGCGTTAAGCGGCTCTAAAAAATCCTGCTTTGACTTGGTCGAGCATTTAGCCGAGCAGCTTGAACAATTGTGTGTACATTCTGACATATATGTTTACTTCCTTTCGAAAAGATGATTTCAACTTAATTATTATACACCACCAATTGATAAAAGTCAAGTTTGTTAAAATATTATTTTATTTTTTCAAAAAATCTATTGCAAAATTGCGCAAAAAAAGTTATACTATAAGGTAGTGAAAATTTATATTCTATAAATGGAGGTTCTAAATGAACAAATCTCTTAACAAATTGAATTCATTTGATGGAGTAAAAGGCCCCGTTCTCACAATAGTTATGGACGGTGTTGGTCTTGCTCCCGACACAATTTCAAACGCAGTTGCAGGTGCTTACACACCCACACTCGATATGCTTATGGCAAAGTATCCCATGGTTTCCCTTAAGGCACACGGAACAGCAGTAGGTCTCCCCTCCGATGACGATATGGGTAACTCTGAGGTTGGACACAATGCTTTGGGTTCAGGTCAGGTTTTTGCACAGGGTGCAAAGCTTGTTTCTAACTCTATTGAAAGCAAAAAAATGTTCACATCAAACACTTGGTGCGAACTCATCTCCAACGTAAAGGATAACGCAAGCGTTCTCCACTTTATCGGTCTTTTCTCTGACGGTAACGTTCACTCCCACATTGATCACCTTAAGGCAATGCTTGCACAGGCAAAGGAAGAGGGCGTAAATAAGGTTAGAATTCACATTCTTATCGACGGACGTGACGTTGGTGAAACAAGTGCCCTTGAATACATTCTTCCCTTTGAAGATTATCTTGCTTCCCTTAACGGCGACGGCTTTGACGCACGCATTGCAAGCGGCGGTGGCAGAATGAAAATCACAATGGATAGATACGAAGCTAACTGGGCAATGGTTGACCTTGGTTGGAAGACACACGTTCTTGGCGAGGGCAGACAGTTCTGCTGCGCAGCAAAGGCAGTTGAAACATATCGTGAAGAATATAAGGTTATCGACCAGGACCTCCCCCCCTTCGTTATTGCAGAAAATGGCGAACCCGTTGGTACAATCCATGATGGCGATAGCGTAATCTTCTACAACTTCCGTGGCGACCGTTCAATCGAAATTTCAAAGGCATTTGAAGGCGGCGCAGACTTTGATAAGTTCGACAGAGTTCGTGTGCCAAGCGTTGTTTACGCAGGTATGCTCGAATATGATGGCGACCTTCACATTCCTTCAAAATACCTTGTAAATCCCCCCGAAATCACAAACACACTTGGCGAATACCTCACAAACACAGGTGTAAGCCAGCTTGCCATTTCAGAAACTCAGAAATATGGTCATGTAACATACTTCTGGAACGGAAACAAATCCGGCAAATTCTCTGAAGAGCTTGAAACTTATATCGAAATCCCCTCCGACGTTGTTCCCTTCGAGCAGAGACCTTGGATGAAGTGTGCAGAGATCACAGATAAGCTCATCGAATGTCTTGAAAGCGGAAAATACGCATATCTTCGTGTAAACTTCCCCAATGGCGATATGGTAGGTCACACAGGCAACCTCCAGGCAACTCGTTGCTCAATGGAAGCGCTCGACCTTCAGCTCAAGAGAATTATCGACGTAGTTGATAAGCTCCACGGTGTTGCTCTTATCACAGCAGACCACGGAAACGCAGACGAAATGTACGAAATGGATAAGAAGACAAAGCAGCCCAAGCCCGAAAAGGACGGTAGCTTCAAGTCTAAAACAAGCCATACACTCAACCCCGTTCCCTGCATCATCTATGACAATTTCTATTCAGAAAATTACACAGTAAAGGCAGACAACGGTCAGTTCGGTCTTGCAAACGTTGCCGCAACAATGGTTAACCTCCTCGGCTACGAAGCACCTGAGGTTTGGAACGAATCCATTATTGAAGTTAAATAATTCAAAGCAAAATAAAAACCCAACGGTAAAACCGTTGGGTTGTTTTTTTATTTAAGTACAAGTTTTCTCAAGCAAATCAAGAACTCTCTTGAAATCGTCTGGAAGCTCAGAATTAAACTCCATTCTGTATTTTGAAACAGGATGCGTCAGATGAAGTACCTTTGCGTGCAAACACTGACCGCTTATGCAATCCTTGTGCAACTCCTCAAAACGAGTCTTGTTTCCACCATAGACCTCGTCACCAAGTAAGGGATGACCAAGATAGGCCATATGCACCCTAATTTGATGCGTTCTGCCTGTTTCAAGCACACATTCAATATAATCAAATCCGTGGTAACGCTTAATAACCCTGTAATGCGTAATCGCTTCACGAGAAGCATAGGCATCATTCTTAATAACCGCCATCTTTTTTCTGTCAACGGGATGGCGACCAATCGGCTCATTAATCTTGCCGTATAGATTTTTAAGATTACCAACAACAACTGCATGATAAATGCGACTTACCGAGTGCCTTTTCAAGTCCTCTGAAAGCATCATGTGTGCGTCATCATTTTTCGCCACCACTAAAAGTCCACTGGTATCCTTGTCAATTCTGTGAACAATTCCGGGTCGAGCAACACCGCCAATTCCCGAAAGCGAATTGCCACAATGATAAAGCAAGGCATTCACAAGCGTTCCATCAGGATTTCCCGGCGCAGGATGTACCACCATACCCGACTTCTTGTTAACAATAATTATGTCATTATCCTCATAAACAATGTTAATTGGAATATTTTGTGGCATTATTTCGCATTCCTGCACTTCGGGATAAATGATTTCAATAATGTCATTTTCTCTAATTTTGTAATTTTTGGCAACATTTTTTGAATTGACAAGCACCGCACCGCCCTCAACAAGCTTTGCCCCTGCAGAGCGAGAGATTTTTTCTCT
Organism: Eubacteriales bacterium; assembly: GCA_045635885.1. Taxonomy (GTDB): domain Bacteria; phylum Bacillota; class Clostridia; order Oscillospirales; family CAG-272; genus RGIG4608. The sequence continues at coordinate 4,002 of JAZTWO010000075.1, forward strand.
CTCGGCAATCACAGTGTCAATTCTTTGACCAATGTCATCAATTATTAACTTCAATGTTGTTTTCTTCATTGTTTTCAATCTCTTCTCTTACTTCTTCACTCTCGTGCTTCGCCTTAAGCTTTTCTGCCTTTTCCTTTTTCATCAAACGAATTTCTTCTCTGATAGCGGCAAAAGCAAACAAACCAACACCAACACAAACAAATGAATCCGCAACGTTAAATATTGCAAAGTCAATAAGACGAAAATCAAGCATGTCAATTACATATTTAAGCGCACATCTATCAATCATGTTGCCAAGACCGCCACCAATAATCATGCTAAGTGAGAAGCAAAGAAGTTTGCTTCCCTTTCGGTTAAACCAAAGGTACACAAAAAGCGCAATAATTGCAACTGATGATATACTCATAAATATCCATCTTTGATTGGGCTCATCAAACGAACCAAACGCAGCACCAGGATTTCTCACATAGGTAAAGTGAAAAACATCCTTAATAATGGGGATTGTGTCGGGCTCAAGTGGTGGAGCGATATATTCAAGATTTATAACTGTCAGCCATTTTGAAAGCTGGTCAAAGCAAATTATACCAGCTATTATCATAAGCCATACAAGCATTATTTTCTCCATTCTGCTATTAGCGTGGCGGAAAAATCCGTCACGCTATAAGCCATAAATAATTATTCAAGAATCTTTCTGCATCTTTCGCAAAGGAAACCTTCTTCGTCGTGAACGCCCTCAGTAGAGTATGTCCAACAACGGTCGCACTTGTGTCCGTCTGCCTTTTCAACAAGAACTGCAAGTCCGCTTTCAGTTTCACTAAATGCGCCTTCAGGTGCATTTTCACCGCTAACGTATGCCTGTGAAACGATAAATACAGTTGCAAGATCATTTGCAAAGCTGTCAAGAAGTGCTTTATGCTCTTCGTTAGAAGTGTAAATTGTAACCTTAGCGTCAAGTGACTTACCAATAAGCTTGGATGCACGTGCAAGCTCAAGTGCCTTCATAACGTCGTCACGAAGTGTAAAGAGCTTATTCCACTGCTCGCTAATTTCACCAAAGTTCATTTCTTCAGAATATTCGGGCATAAGGTTAAGGAATACACTATCCGCAACGTCATCTGCCTTGTGGGGCATTGCCTGCCAAATTTCTTCCGCTGTGAATGAAAGCATAGGAGCGATAAGACGTGTCATGCCTGAAAGAATGAGGTACATTGCAGTCTGTGCGCTTCTTCTTGCCTTGCTGTCGCTCTTTTCAACGTAAACTCTATCCTTTGTAATGTCAATATAGAGCTTTGAAAGATCGTTTGTGCAGAAGTTGTTTACACTGTGGTAAACCGTGTGGAATTCAAATGTATCATAACCCTGACGAATTGTCTTTGCAAGAGCGTTAAGACGGCTAAGAGCCCACTTGTCAATGTCATAAAGCTCATCAATTGCAACCATATCTGTGTCGGGGTTGAAATCGTTAAGGTTAGCAAGAATGATACGGCTTGTGTTTCTAATCTTTCTGTATGTTTCAGAAAGCTGCTTAAAGATGTTGTCAGAAACACGAACGTCAACTCTATAGTCACTGGAAGCAACCCAAAGACGAACAAGGTCTGCACCGTATTTGCTAATCATTTCTTCGGGAGCGATAGAGTTACCAAGGGACTTGTGCATTGCCTTGCCCTCTCCGTCAACTACCCAACCGTGTGTAAGAACAGTTTTAAAGGGTGCCCCCTGTCCAACTGCGCCAACGGCAGTGAGAAGAGATGCCTGGAACCAACCTCTGTACTGGTCTGCGCCTTCAAGATATACGTCTGCTGCTTCACCTATTTCACGATAAAGGTCGGGAGCGCAGAAATGTGATGAACCTGAGTCGAACCAACCGTCAAGTGTGTTGTGTTCCTTTGTAAAGTGAACACCGCCACAATGAGGACACACAAAGCTTTCAGGAAGAAGCTCGCTTGCTTCCTTATCAAACCAAGCATTTGAACCTTCCTTGCCAAAAATTTCAGAAATTCTCTTAATTGTTTCATCTGTGCAAATGGGCTTACCGCAATCTTCACAGTAGAACACGGGAATGGGAAGACCCCAATGACGCTGACGAGAGATACACCAGTCGGCTCTTTCTCTAATCATCTGTTCCATTCTGTCGCCACCCCATTCAGGGAGCCACTGAACGCCCTTGCAAGCAGCAACTGCATCATCCTTGAATGCTTCTACAGAGCAGAACCACTGGGGAGTTGCACGGAAGATGATGGGGTTCTTACATCTCCAGCAGTGAGGATATTCGTGCTCGAATTCCTTTGATGCAAAGAGTGCGCCGCTTTCTACCATATCCGCAAGAATTGCCTTGTTGGATTCTTCATAATAAAGACCTGTAAACTTGCCCGCATCCTTTGTCTGATAACCACGGTCATCAACGGGAACGATAATTTCGATACCGTATCTCTGGCATGTCTGATAGTCGTCTGCACCAAAGCCGGGAGCAGTGTGAACACAACCTGTACCGCTATCCATTGTAACGTAGTCCGCTGTGCAAACAAGACTTTCTCTTTCAAGGAAGGGGTGCTGCGCCTTCATATATTCAAACTCGCTACCGGGCATTTTTGCAAGCACTTCATAGTTTTCAATCTTACCCTCTTCCATAGTTTTGGGAAGAAGAGCTTCTGCTACGATATAGCACTCACCGTTTTCTGCCTTTGCAACAACGTAATCTTCAACAGGATTAAGTGCGATTGCAAGGTTGCCGGGAAGAGTCCATGTTGTTGTTGTCCAAATAATGAAATATGTGTTGTTCTTATCACAAATACCGTCAAGCTTGCCCATGTCGTCGTTTACACGGAACTTAACATAAATGGAAGTACAACTATCTGTCTTATATTCGATTTCTGCCTCTGGAAGAGCAGTTTCTTCCTTAGAACACCAGTAAACGGGCTTAAGACCCTTATAGATGTATCCCTTTTTGAACATTTCACCAAAAATGAGAACTTCTTTTGCTTCAAATTCGGGGTTCATTGTAAGATAGGGGCGATCCCAATCCGCAACAACACCAAGACGTTTAAACTGACCCATCTGAATGTTAACGTAATCCTGTGCGAATTCGTGGCACTGGCGACGGAAGTCAGAAATGCTCATTTTCTTTCTGTCGATTTTATTCTTTTTGATGATGGCGGACTCAATGGGCATACCGTGATTGTCCCAACCGGGAGTGAATGGAACAAGGTATCCCTCCATCGCCTTTGATTTGTTGATAAAATCCTTAAGAATTTTGTTCAAGGAAGTACCCATGTGGATATTTCCGTTTGAGAATGGAGGACCGTCGTGAACCACGAATGTGGGTCTGCCTGCGGCTCTCTCTTGCATCTGAGAGTAGAGGTTGATGCTGTTCCAATATTCAAGCATAAGAGGTTCTCTTGTGGGAAGATTAGCTCTCATCTCAAACTTGGTGCTTGGAAGATTTAAAGAACTTGTGTAATCCTTTGCCATAATATATCTCCTTAAAATAATAATTTCAAAGTATAAAAAAAGTCCCAATGGTCAAAAACCATTGAGACGGAGTTACCGTGGTACCACTCAATTTGCATTTTTTCCACTTCACCGTTTGTTAATAATTGTTCACAGTGAGTTAATAAAAATGCCACTCAAACCCTTTAACGCAGGGATACGGATTGCCTGAGTTTATAGTCAGCAATCGGCTCAAAAGTGATTTGTGTTTATCTACTCGCTATGCGCTTTCACCAAATGCGCACTCTCTAAAAGCCCTTCAAAAAACACCGTCTTTCTCATCGCCACATATATAACCAAATTAATATTATCACAAAAACGGTTTTTTGTCAATATATTTTATAATATTTATATATATCAAAAATCACCCCGCCATAAGACAGGGTGATTAAGTTGTTCAATATTGCACCTGCGGAACATTGCTCTTGTCATAGAATAACTCTTTATCAATATTTCCATAATAATCTCCTTTTATATCAATAACTGTAAAACATTAATAATGTGCACCACATCAAAACTATTCAAGATTATACACGCCGAACTAAAAAAGTCAGCGCACAACTTTACAATCAAAAGCACCATTCCTAATAATAATATAATCGGTGAAAGAAGAATTAAAATTATTCCCATCCCAGATGACCATAGCTCTTCCTCTAATTCTTTCCATTCTTCATCAGTAATTTCACTCATCCCTGCCTCTGCAAACACAGGACTTGATATAGTAAGAAAACATGATATAATGATCATAAAAATCAAACAATTACGTATTTTTTTATTCATAATCAATCCTCCACATATTCAAGAATATCGGCGGGCTGGCATTCAAGGACCTCACATATCTTATTAAGCGTTGATAACTTTATTGCTTTCACCTTTCCGTTTTTCAACAACGAAATATTTGCCATTGTTAAACCAACTTTTTCGGTTAATTCAGTAACACTCATTTTTCTTTTTGCAAGCATTACATCAATTTTAATAACTATCATACAGTAAAATCACTCTCCTCCTGCAATTTGGCTGCGCAGTAAATATAATGTGAAAGTACCATCATCATTACCAAAATAGTTAAACCAACTATCAATATTATAAGATGTACAATTAATTCCTTATTCCAACCGAATATGTAAAACAATACTTTACCAAACAAAAAACCAAAAACTGAAGCAAACAATGATACAGATGCATATTTAACACGCTTGGCATTTTCAAAAGTAAACAATCTACCGTTTTGCATCTCCAAACATATTTTCCAAGCCCAAAACAATACAAAAAAGCACGGCATAGATACCAACCATTGAAATACACATTGAATAATAATGGCAATACCCTTACTTCCAATATCCGTTGCGGTCATAGGTGCTAAAAAGATATTAAATGCAATACCACATAATAGCATAATAACAATAACAATCTTAACCAACCATAATAAAGCTTTTTCCTTCATAATTTATACTCCTTTGTACTGTATGTGATTGCATTATAACACACCTTTTATCGCTTGTCAATATATATTTATTGTGTTACGATAAATTTTGATAATAAAAAACTGCACCAAATTTAGTGCAGCTTAAATATATTTATCCGCAAACAATCTCAATCTGCCCTTTTTAGTTGGTTGGGAGAGGTCGCGGACGATGAATTTACCGTATCCGCGCGCGGAGATTATGTCATTTGCTTCAACCTTAACGTCAATTTTAGTTGCGGTTTCGTAGTTAAATTCCACAAATCCACCCTTAATAAGATTTTGCGCTTTTTCTCTTGAAAGATTAAAAATAGCCGCCACCACGCAATCAATTCGCTCACTTGCAACTGTGTCGCTAAAGCTCTGAAATTTCTGCATTGATTCCATATTCTTATCAACCGTGATTTTTTCAACCTTAACTTTATCGTTGCCAATTGCAGAAAGCTCAAAAAGTATAAAATTCGACACCTCTGCATTGCAAAAAACGATAGCAGAATGGCTATCGAGAATGCAAATATCTCCAAGTGTTCCCCTTTCAATTCCAAGGGAAAGAATACTGCCAAGATAATCTCTATGCGTAAGCTCACGAAAACCGCTTCCGCTTATTTTAAGCGCAGTTATGGCTTCGTCAAGCTCGTCATTTATCATTTCAAAAATATCACTTTCAAAAGCAGAATCCACAATATATTCGGGCAAAAGAAAGATTTGCTTTCTTTGAGAGGCATAAAACCCTCCAAAAAAGCAAATCTTTTCTTTATTTCCTTTTGCCTCAAAATACTTCTCTGCTTTATATGCCTCGCTTGGAGTTAGAAAACCCGAATGCGAAACAACGCCGCTTAACGCACGTTTTTCAAGGTCATCAAGCTTTGCATAAAAAAGCTTGAGCTCCTTATTTTCACAAGCCAGAAAAATACCCATTGAATATTATTCTTCGTAATCTTCAACTTCTTCAGCTTCTTCGATTTCTTCAACCTCTTCTTCAAGGTTTTCGAAATCAGTTACACCTACGTTTCTGGGAGCAAAAACGAGAGTTGTTTTTGTAACACTCTTCATATCGCCGCCAAGAACGTGAACTGCACCCATAAGGAAGTCGATAAGACGAATTGCACTCATCTTATCAAGAGACTCGATATTGAGAACAACTGTGCTACCTGCAGAAAGGTGATCTGCGATTGAAGGACCGTCTGAATAGCTCTTGGGCTTAACTACCTTAAGAGATACAGGAGCTGCGTTTGAGCCAACGGACAAACCGTCTTTGTTTTCACCGTAAGTAGTTACGTCATCATCACCATCGTACATATCGTCTTCACGATCGTAGTACTTATCGTAATCGTTATTGTCTTTCTTGCCAAACAAGGATGTAAAGTTTTTCATTTCTTTTCTCCACTTTCTTTTTATTTTACTTTTTAATAAACATTTTTCGTCCTATTCTAACCATGGTCGAACCTGCCTCAATCGCAGGCTCAAAACTATCGCTCATTCCCATGGACAAAATATCCACATCTATATTATGTACTTTTTTATTCAAAATGTCAAGCACTAATTGATAAGTTTCGCAAAAATATTTCAAATATTCGCTATTTTTTTCACTTTTTGCGCCCATTGTCATAAATCCGCACACTTTTATGTTCTCTAAAGTGGCAATTTCTTGACAAAATTCCAAAATGCAAGATGGGTCGACACCACTTTTATTTTCCTCTTTTGCAGAATTTATCTCCACAAGAACGTTCATAACAATGCCCTTTTTCTTGGCTTGCTTGTCAATTTCACGTGCAAGTTCTATTCTGTCAAGCGAGTGAATCATTGTAACTTTGTCAATTATATACTTAACCTTGTTCGTTTGCAAAGCACCTATAAAGTGAATTTCAACGCCCAATTTTTGCAATTCGTCATACCTTTGCAAAAGTTGTTGAACTCGATTTTCACCAACTTTTTTTACTCCGCAATTCTTAACAAGATATTCAATCTCATCAAGCTCTGCGCTTTTTATGGCTACCACCAAATCAACCTGGTCACTTCTTCCCGATCTTAACTTTGCCGCCTCAATTCTTTGAATTACTTCTTGATAATTTTCGTTTATGTAATCATAATTCATAAAATTACCTCGTTAACATCTTGCCATCATAAATTCCCTTAGTATCAAGAATTATAAGGTCATTCAACGTTAGATATTCGTAATAATTTTCGTTTGATTTGTCAATTTTTTTGGATATGTAATATCCATTCCCCTCGGCAATAATATCAACTCTGCGGAAATATGCAACGCTACCGTTTAGAATGTAAACACCCGTCATCTCTTCTCCGGTTTCTTCATCCACAACATTTACAATTGCTTCTTTGGGCACTCTATATCCCTCGATGGTTGAAATATCAAGCTTGAAGCTTTGGAATCTTGTATAATCAAATCCCTCGGGCATAGTTTGGCAGGAGAAGATGAGCAAGGTTTTTTCGCCGTCGCTTTCCCCAATTTTTTCAAGAGTCATTGTGAGATTTCTCTCTTTTACGTCAAAAATTGTAACACCGTATTTCGCCTTTTCTATCAAAAGAGAAGCTGTTGCGTTATCGCAAAGAGTTGCAATTTTCCACTCGTTAGTATATACAAATTTGCACTTGTAATTGCTTGAAACCACTGAATTCTCTTTAACCTGATTCATTATTGAAGAAAGGTTATCGATTGTGAGTGAATTAAGTTTTTCGGTTGTCAAATCCTGCTCATAACCGTCACAGAAATAATATATGTATCCCCCATTGTCAGCACTGATATATTCAGGCGTGCCAACAAATGAATTATAAAGGGCATCAAGCTCGGTTTCAAGCTCCTTTATTTCATCGTTATAATTATCCACTTGCCCCTCATAAATTTTCAACTGATTGAGGCAAATTAGAATTTCCTTTTCAATTTTTTGTGCCTTTATATTGTCACCGTTTGAAACGGAGAGCATCAAATTTGTATATAGCTTTTCAATTTCTGCATTGAGTCTATCAATATCGACGATTGAAACGATGCCCTTTACGTTGCTCCGCTTCATAATATCAAGCTTTTCTTCAAGCTCGGCAATTCTTTGATTAGTGTTTGCGTTTGTGGTTTTGGAATAAACTGCCGCAACAATAGAATCGACAGACACTCTTTCACCATTTGAATAATAGGGACGCAAATCGCCGGAATTTTGAGTTTTTATTACCTCTTCTTCCCTAAAGATTACCCCCTCAAGAACAACCGAAACACTTTGTTCAACAAGCCCTGAGGTTGTTGTGGGGACACTTTCTGAAAGTCCAAAAGCAACGTGATAAACGGTATAGATGATGAGCAAAAGGATGAGCGCAATCAACGCCTTCCATGCAAGGGGAAATCTTTTTTTATTCTTTTCACTCTTTTCCATATATACCTCCTTTATCACTAAATTTGTTCGTTAATTATTTTTTCTGCCTCGTTTGAAAGCTCAAGTAAGGTTTTATCGTCTGCCAAGAGCCAATTCACGTTTCCGTGTGCAGAAAACCAAGTCAACTGACGCTTTGCATATCGTCTTGTTGCAATTTTAAGGTCTTCAACGGCATCAATAAGCGTTTTGTTGCCATCAAGATAGGACAAAAGTTCCTTATATCCAATTGCCTGTGCGGCGGTTGCGTTACATTCAAAAATACCGTCATCAAGCAACTGCTTTGTTTCTTCAATCAAGCCCGCTTGAATCATTTTGTCAACACGAAGGTTTATTCTATCATAAAGAAATTCACGGTTTTCATATTTTATGCCGATTTGAATGCAATTGTATTTGCTTTCAAAATTCTTGCTTTCACTATCAATTTCGCTTTTTGTTTTGCCCGATGTTTTATAAATTTCAAGCGCACGGATAACTCTTTTCACATTATTGGGGTGAATTTCGTCCGCAGACTTTGGGTCAATTTCACGCAACTTTTGGTGGAGTGCTTCGTTGCCGAAATTGGTAGCGAAATCATTCATTTCACATCTGAAATTCTCATCGACCTCTGTGCTTTCAAACTCTGCACCGGACAAAAATCTGTCAAGATAAAGTCCTGTTCCACCGCAGAAAATGGGCATTTTGCCACGGGACAAAATATCATCAACCACTCTTTCGGCAAGAGGGATATAATCCGCACAGGAAAAGCTAACCTTAGGGTCGGCAAAGTCAAAAAGGTGATGCACGGCAGAGCTTAACTCTTCCTTATCGGGCTTGGCAGTGCCAATATTCATTTGCTTGTAAATCTGCATTGAATCGCAACAGATTATTTCGCCATCAAAGCGTTTTGCAAGCTCAATTGCAAGCGCACTTTTGCCGCTTGCGGTAGGTCCTACAACCGCAATAATTTTCGCCTTCATTTGCCTCTCCTCTCTAAAATTTGCATACATATATATAATACCATATTTCAATATAAATTGCAAGTGAATTTATATAAAAAAGCTCATTTGGTAAACAAAAATCAAACAATAAACAAAAATGAAAATTGTGTTGACAAATGCTTAAGAGATATGATAAAATAAATCAGTAATAGACAACTTTTGAAAGGGCTTTGTAAATATGGAAAACAACATAGCATTATCCAAACAACAGGCAGCTGACTTTGTTGATGATGCGCTTGCAATGGAAATAAAAATTCATTCTTTGCACGAATTAGCATCTAAATTGAGAGCAAAGGCATCAAAAATTAATAGTGACGCATCATATAAATGGACTCAGGTTGAGAAAAAATATCGAACCGAGGGTGGAATGAGTGCGCAGGAGTTTAAAATTCAAAGCGAGCTTAACGAAGTTAATACAAAAATAAAAAAAGAAAATTCAAAGCTCGACGAAGAAATTAAATATGAAATGAGAATGCTTGGTTATGGCTCGGTTATCATCTCTGCCGTAGTTACTGTGATTATTGCCGCACTTCTCTGCTCAATTGGTGCGGTTTTGCTTGAAGGAGTAATTTCCGCAGCAAATCCCACTTTTGGAGAGCGACTTGCCAACTCTAATCTTTTAATGGCTTTTGCAATGCCGATTGCACTTATTGCAATGTTCGTTGCCATTAAAATTTCCAATGACAAGCTCAAGAAAAAAGCCACAAAACGCGCAAAAGCAACTATAAGCAAAAACGTTGCGTCCCTTCAGGCAAGAGCCAAAAATCTTGAAGAGCAATTGAAAAATCCACAACTTGTAAATTCAAGAATTACTCCTGAAAAGCTTGAAATTGTTAAGCGTGATTGCGCAAAGGACAGAAAAAATGCGCAGGATCTTTTTGACGAAGCTAATCAGTGCGACATGAAAGCATATGAAATTAAAGAAATTTTGGATCAATGCTATGAAAAAAGCGGTATTGTTCCGCCCTACTATAGATACGTTGACTGCCTTGTGGTTGTGCAGCACGCATTTAAAAACGGTCTTGCAGACAGTATGAAAGAAGCTATTCTCTATTACGAGCAGAAGGAATTCCGCAACCAAGTTATTCGTGGTGTTAACAATATTCACGAAATGCTTGGTCAACTTGCAAGCTCAATGCTTGAGGTTAAGGGAATTTTGTCAAGCATTGACAGTAACGTTAGCGGTATTATGCGCAATCAAGAAATCAGCAACAACATTCAAAGCGCAAGAATGTATGCGGAAAAAGAATTTTATGAGGCGCAAATTGCTCACAACAAATGGGTTGAAAAAACATTTTCATCCTATGAATACTAATAAAAAATCCGCCAACAATGGCGGATTTTTTGCTTATATAAGCGAAATATTATATGGTGTTACCTGATAAACGTAATAGTTAAGCCAGTTTGAATAGATGAGCGAGGTGGTTGAATACCAGTTGGGATTGATTTCGTTCATTGTTTCATCAACGAAATAATTCTTTGGCGGCTCGATGGGGAGTCCTTTATTCACATCACGCAAATATTCGGTTTTGAGTGTGTCTTTACTATATTCAAGGTGTCCCATAAAGTAAATTTGACGTCCATCTCTTGAGCGCAAAATTGATGCGCCGACCTCATCACTTCTTGCAAGTGTTACAAGGTCGTCAATCTTTGAAATTTCATATTCGCTAATCTCGGTGTGGCGGGAGTGAGGAATGTTGATATATTTATCAGTCCCCTTTAAAAGTGGGTCATAGCGCATTACCTTTTCGTGTGGGAAAATTCCAAAAACCTTTTTGGGAAGCTCGGTTTTCTGCAAGCCGTAATAGTAATGCAACGCCGCCTGTGCGCCCCAGCAAATAAAGATTGTGCTTTGAACGTTGGTGCGAGCAAAATCCATAATTTCAGTAAGCTCATTCCAATATTTAACCTCTTCAAATGGAATGGTTTCAACCGGTGCGCCCGTGATAATCATTCCGTCAAAGCGTCTATCCTTGATTTCGTCAAAGGTTTTATAAAACTTTTCAAGGTGGTTTTCAGGTGCGTGCGTTCCAACGTAGGATTTTGTTCCAAGAAGCGTTACTCTAATTTGAAGGGGCGAGTTTGAAAGCATTCTGATAAGCTGAGTTTCGGTTTCGACCTTTGTGGGCATAAGATTGAGAATGGCAATTTCAATCGGACGAATATCCTGGCGAAGCGCACGAACCTCATTCATTACGAATATGTTTTCACTTGCGAGTGTTGAATATGCAGGCATATCCTGCGGAATAATAATTGGCATTTTTTATCTTCCTTAATAAAATCAAATTTGAGAAAGTGCGCCCTCAAGGTCTGCAATAATATCGTCGATATTTTCAATACCAACTGACAAACGAATGAGGTTGTCTGCAATTCCTATGTTTTCAAGGTCTGCTTTGGAAAGCTGACGATGTGTGGTTGAGGCGGGATGAAGAACGCAAGAGCGCACGTCTGCAACGTGAGTTACGATTGCAATCATCTTCATTCCCTCCATAACCACGGTTGCGGCTTCTGCTCCGCCCTTAACGCCAAAGCTGAGCATTCCGCCCTGTCCGTTTGGCATATATTTCTTTGCAAGTGCGTGATATGGGTCACTTTCAAGTGAGCCGTATTTAACCCACTCAACCTTAGGATGCTTTGAAAGATATTCCGCCACCTTTGAAGCATTGGAAGAATGTCTTTCCATTCTAAGAGCAAGTGTTTCCATTCCGAGATTTGTCATAAATGCGTTTTCAGGACTCATAATTGCACCAAGGTCACGCATCATCTGAACACGGCATTTTGTCCCAAACGCCTTGTCGCCAAGTGTGGAATAAACAAGTCCGTGATAGCTATCGTCGGGAGTGTTGAACTCGGGGTAACGGTTGCTATTTGCAAAATCAAAATTGCCACAGTCTACAATCGCACCACCAAGTGCTACTGCATGTCCGTCAAGATATTTTGAAGACGAATAAAGCACCACGTTTGCACCAAAATCACGGGGTTTGCAAAGCACAGGGGTAACGAGTGTGTTATCCACCATAAAAAGAACATTATGCTTCTTTGCAATTCCTGCAATTTTATCAAAATCAAGCACAACGATGGTGGGGTTTGCAACTGTTTCAGCAAAAATCACCTTTGTATGCTCGTCGATGAGCTTTTCGATATTCTCTGCACTATCGTCGGGATCGAAAAATCTTGTTTCAATGCCGTATTTTTTGAGTGTTACAGAGAAAAGATTGTAAGTTCCACCGTAAACCGCAGATGCAGAAACGATATTATCCCCCGCATTGCAAACATTAAGAACTGCAAGCATTGTTGCACTCATACCTGATGCGCATGCGATTGCTCCTGTGCCACCGTCGAGCATTGAAAGCTTTTCTTCAAATGCATTTACTGTGGGGTTGCCTATTCTTGAATAGAAATATCCATCTGTTTTAAGGTCGAAAAGGTCCGCCATATCCTGCGCCTTTTCGTAATAAAATGTTGTGCTTTTTACAACAGGACAAACTCTTGGCTCGCCACTCTTGGGGGAATATGCTCCCTGCACGCATATAGTATCAAGCTTTTTGTTGTTCATTGTGATACCTCTCTATATAAAAATTAAAATTTTCTAACATTGAATTATATCATATTTTTTTCCATGTGTCAATAAATCGAAACAATTTTTATCATTTTTCAAATTTTGATTTGTGGGGGAAGTTACAAAGTAACGATTTAGGGGGCTTTTTTGAAAAGCTGCCCCCTATGCCCCCCGAAAAACTTTGATATGTTTTATAAATATGGCTCGCACAAATCGAGTGCCTCGATTTGCTATTATATGCATAGGCATTTCGGCGACTATATGTCTATAAGTGAGGTAGCAAATTAGATTTTTCGACAAGGGAGAAAAATCATCTGTGTCAACTCGTTGACACAATTTGCACAAAATCCATTCGTAAAAAACGTTTAAAAAGTTTTTGGTTTTTTTTTCAAAAAGAACATTTCTTTACTTTCTAACTTCCCCTACAAATCCCAATTTATCAAATTAATTCACATTATTTGTTGCAATTGGCAAATTTATGTGATATAATACACTCAAGAATATGAATGGGTGGTGCGTTATGACTCTTTGCGAAAGCTGTGTATATTTTGACTATGACGAAGAATACGAGGACAACGTTTGCACGATAAATCTTGACGAGGACGAATACGTTCGCTTCTCTCAAAGCAAGGGCAAACAATGTCCATATTACAAATATTACGACGAATATAAATCGGTCCATAAACAAATATAAGCCAAAATTTTGTAAATTTTTGTTGACATTATAAAATATATGTGATAAAATCGAATTACGAACTAAAAAGTTTTACTTTTGGAGGAAAATGATATGAAATATTGTTCTAAATGCGGAAAAGAACTTTTTGACGAAGCGGTAATTTGTCCACAGTGCGGTTGCCACACAGGTTATCAGGGCTATGATACAAGCTATATGAAGCCTGCGGCAGGTCCAACAACATTGCAGAAGATTGCTAAAGTTTTTATGATTATTAGCACTGTTGTTATGGGACTTTATTTGATCCCCCTTGCTTGGTGCTTACCTATGACTATTTCATATTGCAACAAAATCAAAAGAGGCGAGCCGGTTGGAACGGGCTTTAAAATTTGCACATTGATTTTTGTTAATACAGTTGCAGGAATTTTGATGCTTTGCGACGAAAACAATTAGTATTGAACAAAATAATTAGTTCACAAATAAATACAAACGCAAAAAAGCGAGCCACACGGCTCGCTTTTCTTATTGAGTGTATTTAATAATCAATTCATCAAGATTTCCAATGAGCTGATAGTACTCACCTCTGTTATCACCAATATAAAAATATTCTCCCCTAATGAAATATACTCTTTCGCCATTGATTTCCAAGTAATGAGTGGGAAGCTCATTATCAAGGTAAATATCATCTGTAAGCTCTGTAAATTCAAACTCGGATAATGGAATTTCACAAACGGGAGTTCCATCGATAAGATGAATTTGGCAAGGATTATAATGTTGCTCGAAGCCGTAACGAGTTACAAAATCAGTGCCGTCACGGAACACGGGCAAACGCACAATCTCAAAATAGTTGCCGTTTCCATCGTGATAAAAATCACCGTTTATAAAATATAGCTGCTTAGTTTCTCCGTTATTCAAAATAAATTGAACAATAAAATATCCGCCATCGGCAATTTGAGTGGATTCCTCCGAAACAGGCTTTGAATCAAGCCAATAATATTCCTCAAAAATACTTGAAATTACCGCATCATTTATTGAGGAGAAAATATGCGTCTTCGAAACAGGGGGCAAGGGACCGCCACCGCCTGAAATCATCTTGATTTCTGCAATATCCTCGGTAGTTATTTCACAAAGCCATTCAGCTCCTGTTTGATTGCGAATAAAGTAGTTTTCTTCGGGGATAATGGTTATGGTTTCTCTTTTCTTATATCCACATAGGGTACAGGTGTATTCCATAACATAACCACCGTTTCCACCTTCAATTTCTACACCATCATCCCACTGATGGTCGCATTCAGCATATTCATATCCGCAAGAATCCTCGTCGCATTTTCCATCACCGTCGCCATCAAAGTGTTGTGCAAAGTTAGGCGGAGTCATGCAACCGCAGGTATAAGACCAGCCGTGACCTACATCATCGTGATTATATTCATAGGTGTGCTCGTGCCCCGGCATAACGTATCCACAAGCATCACAGATATAGTCATCATTTTCATCATAATGTGGCACCGCTCCGAAATCTTGAGGACATCCGCACGTGAAGTTCTCAAAATGCCCCGCTATGTCAGCAGAAGTATAGGTAATAGTATGTTCGTGATTGCAATCATCACAAATGCCGTCGTTGTTTTCGTCAATGTGGTTAATGCATTCCTTTGGTCCAAATCCACCAATTATGTCGTGCGTTATCACAACGTCCTCGTCGGGCATGATAAAGGTATATTCCCAATAATCAGAATCGTTATGGGTATTCTCTAGCTTTACACCGTTAGCGTAGAAATCGAGGTCGGCATCCATAATAGGACCTGTGCGGAGTACAACGGTATCACCCGGCTTTGCTCTTTTGGGCGCATAACCATCCATTAATAATCTTTCAGCGTCAGCATCCTGATAACTTATAGAATGAAATTCCAAAACACCGCACGATGCAAGAGTGCATAAACATAAAACCGTTGTTAATACCAAAGCTAATAGTTTTTTCATAACATACCTCCAAAATCAAAAAAGTGCGTAGCCGAAACCACGCACCGAAAAACGCGGTCTCGCTCATTGTTGCTACACAATTTCACATCTAGACGGATATGACGAGCAAAGCCTACGCTTTTACCAAGCTTAGGCCGTCTAGAATATAAAAATTGTGTAGCACTATTATTGTACCACAATTCTTGAAAAAAATCAATATAAAATAGACATAAAAAATGAAAAGTGGGAAAAATTTAACGATTACCCCATAAATTGAACGAAAGGGGTATAAAGTGAACAATTTGTGTTTTACTTCTAAAAATAAAAAAGTCTTGCAAAT
>JAZTWO010000076.1:0-168837 GCA_045635885.1 Eubacteriales bacterium
CCATATATTTGGGAAATTTTCAATAAAAATTACTAAATTTGTCTTAAAAAAACAATTAAATACATAATTGCATATATCAAAACAAGGTGGAGAGGATAGAAAATATAGAACATATATTTTAATTTTGCATTTCCACGTTCACCGTTATAGAGTATAAGAAGGGGAATTGCTAAAAGTTGATAAAAATGAATTGGTTTTGTACATAGAGCAAAAACAATGATTGCCAGTGCTGTGAATGTGATTTTCCACACCTTTTTGGGAGTGAAATATATGATGACGGGAAGGAAGATGCCATATGCTCTATAGTCAATTGCAAATCCATATTGCTTCCAAATCACAGGGCAGACAAGACCATAGCACAAAGCCGCAGTAAGAGCGACCAACATTAAAAGTCTATTTGTGGGATTAGGATTTTTAAAGAAGGATTCAACAGAGAAGATAATTGCAATCGACAAAGAAAACGTTACAAGAATTCCTTGATACAGGTCATTCATAAACACAAGGTAAACTAATTGGAAAACGAATGCCATGGCAAAAATTATGCCGAAATATCTTTTGCGATTTTTGGTGTATTTACATCCCTCGGCAATCATATATGCAAAGATTGGGAGTGAAATTCGCCCTAAAATTCTTAATATTTGAACTTGGGGTAACAATGCCAATCCAACGTGGTCGAGGAGCATGCAGATCATTGCGATAATTTTAAGTTGATTATTATTTAAACTTAATAATTTGTTTGTTTGTTTGTTTGTTTGTTTGTTTGTTTGTTTGTTTGTTTGTTTGTTTGTTTGTTTGTTTGTAGCAACCACATTAATTAATTTCCATTTCTTGATTAATTTATCTTGTTAATTATAGCACAAAAAAACGCTTATGGCAATACTTTTTGATAAAACTTGAATTTTTTGCTTTTAAAAAGAATAAAATCTATTGACAGAAAGTAATTTTTGTGATATAATTCCACTGTTGTAAATATTGGGATATAGCCAAGCGGTAAGGCACCAGACTTTGACTCTGGCATCTCGATGGTTCGAATCCATCTATCCCAGCCAGAAAAAAGCACTTGCAAAGCGAGTGCTTTTTTCAATTAAGCACCTGGGTATTTCGCATAGGGCACATTTGTTAAATTTTTGTTGCTAAAATGATTTTGTGTTTACAATAATATGATTTTGTGGTATAATATATAAATAATTGATAAAAAAGGAGATTTAAATGATTAAAGAAAATATTAATAAAAAACGTGGCATTATGTTGGCAGTTGGAGTGTTTACAATGCTTTTTGCAGGCATTATTTATGCGTGGTCAATTCTTAAAGTGCCTTTTGCACATGAGCTTTCTTATGAACCGTCATTACTTGCGCTCAACTTTACGCTCACTATGTGCTTTTTCTGTATAGGTGGGCTTCTTTCAAGTGTTCTTGTTAAGAAGTTTACAACAAAACCTGTTATTGTTTTTGCAGGCGCACTTGCGGGATTTGGATTTATGAATACAAGCATGCTTTATTCAGAAATATCATATCTTTTGTTTGTAACCTATGCTTTTATGGCAGGTCTTGGAATTGGAATTGCGTATATTGTAATAATTTCAACAGTAAATGCTTGGTTTCCTGATAGAAGGGGATTTTCATCAGGCGCACTTATGATGGGCTTTGGTGCAAGTACGTTGATTCTTGGTAATTTGTCAAATACTTTGTTTGATTCGATAGGATGGAGAAAAACCTATGTTATTTTAGGTATTGCGATTGCGGTGGTGACAATAACTTCTGCATTCTTTATAGATAAGCCCGACGGTAGTGTTGTTCTTCCTGCACCTAAGAAGTCAAGCAGAAAAAGAGAAGAGCAGTTTGAATCTCGTGATTATACTTCTGTTGAAATGATTAAACGTTTCACGTTTTGGAGAGCATTTTTGTTCCTTGTTTTCAACACTGCGGTTGGTAGTGCGGTGATTAGCTTTGCGCGTGACCTTGCTTTGTCAGTTGGAGCGACTGCAGCCCTTGCTACAACACTTGTTGGAGTGCTTGCAATGTTTAACGGTCTTGGCAGAATTTTAACAGGTATCGTATTTGACAAAATGGGCAGAAGATTTACAATGCTTGCTGCTAACGTGCTTACAATTTTTGCGGCAGGAATGACTCTTTTGGCGGTTGGTATTCATTCGCTTCCTTTGTGCATAGTTGGTCTTTGCTTAACAGGTATGTCATACGGAGCTTCACCTACGGTTGCTTCTGCGTTTACTTCTGCTTTTTACGGTCAAAAGCACTTTGCTTCCAATCTTGGAGTGGTGAACTTCAATTTGATGGCGGCATCATTTATTGCAACCGCTTGCTCAAGTCTTCAAATTTCAAGTGGGGGATATGTAGCGCCTTTCGCACTCTTGCTTACACTTGCACTTGGGGCGCTTGCACTTAACATTTCAATTAAAAAACCTTAAAAATAAAAGTCCTTGATTTTTTCAAGGACTTTTTTCTTTTTTTGAGACAAAATGTAAAATATTACCAAAAAATACCAATAAAATTTGGTTAATATTTGTTTTGCTTTTATCTTGCAATAGTTGGTAAAATATGGTAGAATATTATTGTCAAAAATTACCAATTAAAAGGAGAAAAGAAATGAATAACACAAAAATACTTATTGCAGATGAAAATTCATCATCACGAGTGATTCTTCGTGACGAACTTAAGGCACAGGGATATGCAAATATTTATGAAGCAAGCAACGGGGAAGAAGCGATTTCAATGATTGGGACTATTTTGCCGGAGGTTGTTTTGATAGACGTTTTACTTTCAAAACTTGATGGCATTGGCGTTATAAGACAAGCCAAAAAGAGTCTTGGCGAGGAAGCTCCGCAATTTATTGCCATGACATCGTTAAGCAATCATAATATGTTGATTGAGGCGAGCAACGCAGGTGCTTCAATGTGTATGATAAAGCCCGTTAACGCAGAGAGTGTTGCGCATCACATTGAAAATCTTATACCCTTGGGATTTGATAATAATTTTGAAATGGGTGATGAGTATATGGGCAATGATATAGAGGCACAGGTTACTAAAATTATACATCAGATTGGTGTTCCTGCGCACATCAAGGGCTATCAATATTTGAGAACTGCGATTATTTTGACTGTGAACGATAGCGAAATTATCAATTCTGTAACGAAGATTTTGTATCCCACTGTTGCCAAAAAATATCAAACCACAACAAGCAGGGTTGAGAGGGCAATTCGCCACGCAATCGAGGTCGCTTGGGATAGGGGAGACGTTGAGGTGCTTAACTCCTACTTCGGCTACACAATTCAAGTTAACCGTGGAAAACCGACCAACTCAGAGTTTATTGCAATGATTGCAGACAATTTGAGATTGAAGTATAAGATGTATGTTTAATGAATTCAAAAACGGCGAGAAATCGCCGTTTTTTTGTGTTTTTGTTGAAATATTTATTAAAACGTATTGAAATGCTCGAAAAATTGTGTTATACTACATATACCACATAATTCAATCAACAAAATATAATATAAGAGGGCAGGGCTAAAAGCCCTGCCTTGATAAATAAAAACAAAAAGAGCAAGTCGATTGACTTGCTCTTTTTTGGTGCCGGTGATCGGGGTCGAACCGATACGGTATCGCTACCACTGGATTTTGAGTCCAGCACGTCTGCCAATTCCATCACACCGGCGTTCAACAAATGGTATTGTACCATATCTTTTCAAAAAAATCAAGTACTTTTTTAATATTTTTTTGAAAAAATAAAATAATAAATGTTGACAACGGCTTAAAAAAGGTTTAAAATAGGTATATATTGATTTTTGGCGAAGGAGGATGTAAAAATGGAGAACAGAGAAGAGATTTTTGAAAGATTGAATTCCTTGCTTTTGGACAAAAAATATGCTGAATTTATGCGCTTGATTGACGAGCTTAATGATATTGACGCAGCGGAATATTTAATGTCACTGCCCGACGAGGCGACTTTAAGCGTTTTCAGAATGCTTAAAAAGGATGCCGCCGCTGGTATCTTTTCATTTATGGATTTGGATATGCAGGAAAGCATTATCAACCGAATGAGTGATGCCGAAATTGCAATTATCATTGAAGACCTTTTCGTCGACGACGCCGTTGACATCCTTGAAGAGCTTCCCGCAATTATGGTTAAGCGAATTTTGAAGCTTTCACGTCCTGAAACGAGAACTTTGATTAATAAATTTTTGTCATATCCCGAGGACAGCGCAGGTAGCGTTATGACTGCAGAATATATCGACTTGCACAAAGAAATGACTGTTGCGCAGGCGATTGCAAGCATTAGAAAAAAAGGTATTGACAAAGAAACAGTTTACGTTGCTTACGTTACAAACGAATCCCGTGTTCTTGAGGGTATCGTTTCCTTGAAGGATTTGATTTTTGCCGAGCCGGAGTTACTTATTGGCGATATAATGGAAACGGATATACTTTGCGCAAACACTCTTGACCATCAAGAAGAGGTTGTTGCAATGATTCAAAAATACGATATGCTTGCCCTCCCAATCGTTGACAAGGAAAGCCGCCTTGTTGGTATCGTTACGGTTGACGACGCGCTTGACGTTATTGAAGAAGAGGCAACTGAGGACATTGAAAAAATGGCGGCTATCGTGCCTTCTGACCGTCCATATATGCGCGCAAGCGTTTTTGAAATTTGGAAAACAAGAATTCCGTGGTTGCTTCTTTTGATGCTTTCTGCCACATTTACAGGTCAAATTATTGCAAGCTTTGAAAGCAAGCTTGCGGCAATTCCTGTTTTGATTGCCTTTATTCCCATGCTTATGGGTACTGGTGGTAACAGTGGTGGTCAGTCATCGGTAACCATAATTCGTGGCCTTGCTATTGGCGAAATTGAAAATGGCGATATTTGGAAAATTATTTGGAAGGAAGCAAGAGTTGCCGTTCTTTGTGGAATTGTTCTTTCTGCTTGTAACTTTGTTAAAATAATTCTTGTTGACAATTTGATATTCCATAATGACGTTTCAATTGAGGCAAATTTGGTGGTTTCGATAACGCTTATCGCCACAATTATCGTTGCAAAAATTGTTGGTTGTGCGCTTCCCGTAGCTGCTAAAAAAGTAGGTCTTGACCCTGCAGTTATGGCGAGCCCATTTATTACAACAATTGTTGATGCCGTGTCATTGCTTATCTATTTTGCATTTGCAAGTATTATACTTTTATAAAAATTATAGCTCCGCAGAGAAATTCTGCGGAGTTTTTTTGCTAAATAAGGCAAAACACCTTGACAGGATAAGCAAAATATATTAAAATAAACTGATAATGCTTATTTTATTAAATTTTTCCAAAAGGAGTTTCTCAATGATAGGAAAAGCGCTTGACAGAATATATGCTGCTAAAGAAATCGCCACTAAAACAGAATATAAGGTGATTGAAAGAATACTGGATATTCCACCCAATGAGATTATTTATATGTCCATAAGCGATCTTGCTACAAGATTGAACGTGGCAGAAGCTACATTGGTTAGATTCTGCAAAAAGCTTGGTTATAATGGATTTCAGGATTTTAAGCTCCACCTTAGCCAAGAGGTTGGCAAGATGGGGAACAATGACGACTATTGCGTTGTTACCAAAATTGCAAATCAAATGGTTGATGCTATTAGCGAAACTTCTCGTAGCATAAGCTATGACCAATGTCTTAACATTGCAGATTTAATGATTAATTCAGGAAAAATTTGTGCCTTTGGTGTTGGAAATTCTGCTATTACTGCTATGGAAATAAGTAATGTTCTTGCACGTATTGGTGTTATGGTTACATACACACCCGATTCACACTTGCAGGCAATGATTACAAGTAACTTGACAGAAAATGATATGGTAATTCTCATCAGCGTTTCAGGAAGTACCAAGGATATAATTGACGTTGCAGAAATTGCCAAAAAGAATGGTGTAAAAATAGTGGTTATCACTTGTTATGACCATTCGCCTCTTGCAAAATATGCCGACTACATATTATATTCAACAAGAAGAGAAGCGGCTTATGAGGGTGGATCGGTGTCAACTATAGTTTCTATATCATACATCATAAACGTGTTATATAATGCAATATACGAAAAATTGGGTAAGGATGGCGATGAATTTACCATGAGATCTGCAAGATCGGTAGCTAATAAGTCGCTATAGTGAGGTAATATGTTACAGGATAAACAAATTGACAGAATGATATTAAAGGTGGCAAGACTTGAAAAGGTTTATGCCGACCTTATGGTTGAAAGAATTGTTCAACAAAAAGTTACCGTTTGCAAAAACGGAAAAGACGTTCAGATTAGCAAGGGCTATAAGTGGGGAAAGAATTTTAAGTTAGAAACTTTCTCATTTGTTGTGCAGGGCTTGAAAGATGGCGAAAAATATTATGTTTTTGCCAATAGCGGTGCGGCAGAGCATCTTGTTTATGTGAACGGCAAAAAGGTTGGTATGCTTGACTATGTTGATCACGCATTTGAACCCATGGCTCGTATTCACAGATACCTTTTGCTTGATGGACTTAAAAACGGAGATGTTGTTACTCTTGACGGATATTTTTCACATCCAATTTCCGGACTTAATCCTCATGATGAGCCATTTACGTGGGCGTTTGATTCACTCACTGAAGATAGACCCTATCAAGAAATTGCACTTGCAGTTTTGAATCAGCCACTTAAGGAATTGTATGAAAAGCTTTGGCTTTTCAACAAGCTTTATAACTCCTCAACCGACCGTTTCCAAAAGGCACAGATTGAAAAGGTTTATGTTGAGCTTTTCAAAACATTGCCCATGGAAAAACAGTTGCCCACTGAAGAAGAAATTATTAAGGCAACCAATATTATCAACGAACATTTCAATGCGGATAAAAAATTGCCCTATGTTGGTGTTATCGGTCACAGCCATCTTGATACTGCTTGGCTTTGGCCTGTTGAAGAAACAAGACGCAAGCTTATGCGTACTGTTTCAAATGCAGTAACACTTCTCAACAGACATCCCGAATATAAATTCTTTATGTCAACTGTGCTTTACCTCAAATGGATTGAGGATGAGGACCCTGCGCTTTTTGAAGAAATTAAGCGCCTTGTTGCAGAGGGAAGATTTGAAGTTAACGGGGCTACTTGGGTAGAGTGCGACGGAAATCTTACCGGCTCTGAAGCGTTTTGCAGACAGTTCGTTAGAGGTAAGAGATATTTGAGAGAAAAGTTTGGATTTGAGTCCGACGTTTTCTGGCTTCCTGATACATTTGGATATTCTGCAGCATTGCCTCAGATTATGAAAAAGAGTGGAGTTGATTATTTCTTAACAACAAAGCTCAGTTGGAACGATACTAACATTTTCCCATACGAAACATTTACTTGGAAGGGTATTGACGGAAGTGAAGTGCCTGTTCATTTCAACACAATTCAAACGTGGATTGATGAAGAAGCCGTTTCAAAGCGAGTTAACGATATTCGCAATATGAGAGAAACAGATTCTTTCCTTATGGCTTATGGATTTGGTGACGGTGGCGGCGGTCCTGCTGACGAAATGGTTACTCGTGCAATATTCACAGAAAAGCATTGCAAGGATTATGTGGTTGAACATACAACTGTTTCAGACTTTATGAAAAAGGTGAGCAAGCAAGAGCTTCCTATGTATTTTGGTGAGCTTTATCTTGAATTGCACCGTGGCACATACACAACAAATCACGATTTGAAGATGTATAACCGCAGATTAGAAGAGGCATTGCACGATGCAGAGCTTTGTGCGGTTATGAGAAATGACCGTGATTCAAAGGCGAAAATTGATGCTATTTACGATACACTTATGCTCAATCAGTTCCACGATATTTTGCCGGGAACTTGCTTGGCAGAGGCAACTGATATTGCGTTGGAAGAGCAGAAGGATGCACTTAAAAAAGCACGCTCTTACGTTAACGGAAGTGGCAGAAAAGTTTATTTCAATACTTTGCCCCATGCACGCAAGGAAATTTTGCCATCTGTAAATGGACAAACATATCTTGCTATCGACGGTGAGCGCACGGTTGCTCCTTATAAATTCAACGGTTTTTCTTACGGAGAAAAGGTAAAGGGAAATGGCAAAATTCCATTTGTTGTTAACGAAAATTGTATTACTACTCCTTATCTTTCTGCAAAACTTGAAAACGGCGTTCTCACATCCTTGGTTTATGAGGGAAGAGAGCTTGTTAAGGGCGGATTTAACGTGATTAAGGCATATGAGGATATTCCTTGCATTTACGATAACTGGGATATTGATGCTGACTACACAATGAAAGAAAAGAGTGTTCGCTTTGTTGGTCAAGAGATTGTTTCTATTGGCGAATATTTGCTTGTTATTCGTGTTAAGTACGAGGTAGCGGACGGTTCATTCCTTGAAACTGACGTAATTTTCCGTTACGACAACCCAACTGTTGAGTTTGAAAACAGACTCGTGTTTGGAGACAAGCATACTCTTTTGAGAGCTGAATTTGATAGTACAATGTTTGCACCCACATATAAGTGCGAAACACAGTTTGGGTATGTTGATCGCAACTGCTTTGACAGGGATAAGAGTGATATTGCAAAATTTGAGGTGTGCTCACATAAATGGACAGATCTTTCTGAATATGGTATGGGTATTTCATTGCTCAGTGATTGCAAATACGGTGTTTCTTGCCATGGCGGAAAGATGGGAATTAGCTTGCATAAGAGTGGTACTCATCCCGACCCAAGAGGCGATAATGGTGAAAGCTATTTTAGATATGCAATCTATCCTCACATGAATTCTTTGGGTGTGGATACAATCAGAGCTGCATATGACTTTAACTTTGCACCTGTGCGTACTTCACACAAAAATATGCAACTTCCTTTCGAATTCGCAACCAATGGTAGCGTCGTTCTTGAAACTGTGAAATTGGGTGAGGACAACGGCATTGTTCTTCGTATGTACGAGACACTTGGTGCAACCTCAAAGGCAAAATTGTGCGCTGAAGGGAAGACGATTATTGAGTGTAACATCCTTGAAGACGAAGTGAAAGTTTTGAGCAAAAATTTTGCAGAATTTGAATTCTCACCATTTGAAATTAAGACAGTTAAAATAATCTAATAAACACAAGGGCTCACAGGTTTTTGAGCCCTTTTTTCTTACTTATTTTGGAGTTAATTTTCAAAAAAACGTTGCGAAAATGAAAAACAAATTTCAAAAAAACTATTGACTTTATGCGTCTCAAGATATATAATACAATTAGATAATAATATGCGAAAGAATGCCTTGTGCAAAATGCACAAAAATTCTATTCGTGATATGTGCAGAAAGGATAAGTATGAGCATTTTAAAAAGAGGATTGATAGTATCTTGTCAGGCAGTTAAGGGAGAACCCCTTTATGGATACGGAATTATGCATTTATTTGCTAAGGCCGCTAAAGAAGGTGGAGCTACCGGAATCAGAGCTTTGTGTGACGATATTGATAGCATCAAGGACGAAGTTGGTCTCCCCATTATCGGTTTGGTAAAAGAATGTTACGATGATAGCGAAATTTACATAACTCCTACCAAAGCAGAAATTGACAGATTGCTTCAAACAAAATGTGACGTTTTGTGTATGGACGCAACACTTCGTGCACGTCCCAACGGTGAAACACTTGAAGAGTTGTATGCATATGCACGCAGCAAGGCAAACGGCAGAGAAATTATGGCTGACGTTTCTACTGTAGAAGAAGCTATTAATGCAGACAAACTTGGATTTGATTATATTTCAACAACATTGAGAGGTTATACTCCCTATACAAAGCAGTATGAAATTCCCGACATTGATCTTGTTGCGGAATGTATTGCAAATGTTAAACATGCAAAGGTTATTGCAGAGGGTGGTATTTTTGAAGTTTCTCATATGGAAGCGGTTTCAAAGGTTAATCCTTATGCGGTTGTTGTTGGTTCTGCTATTACTCGTCCCAAGGTTATTACAGAAAGATTGCTTGACGCTTTGAATTTGGAAGATTGATATGAATATAGTTTATATTCCACTTGACGAAAGACCTTGTAATTATCACTTTGCAAGCAGAATAGCACAGGGTACTGAGGTTAATCTTATAAGACCTGAAGTTGATATTCTTGGCAAGAAAAAAACTCCTGCTGATTTTGCAAAGCTTGAAAAGTTTATGCTTGATAATGCAAAGAATGCAGATGCTTACGTTCTTTCTCTTGATATGTTGCTTTACGGTGGTATTATTCCATCAAGATTGCACCGTATGACAGAGGAAGAGTTGCTTGAAAGACTCTCTGTTGTTGATAAAATCAAGACAATAAATTCAAAGGTTAAAATATATGCTTTTGCATTGATAATGAGATGCCCCAAATATTCAAGCTCTGACGAAGAGCCCGACTATTATGAATATTGTGGCAGAGAAATTTTCCTCTCAGGACAGGTTAAGCACAAGCGTGAGCTTGGCTTGATTGACAATGCTGAAGCGGATGAGCTTCTTGCTACCTATTCCAGGGTTATTAACGGTAATCTTGAGGATTTTGAAGAGAGAAGAAAAGTTAATCGCAATATGCTTGTTAAGGTTGTTGAAAGACTTAACAAGACAATTGATTTCCTTATAATTCCACAGGATGACTCTGCGGAATATGGTTACACCTCTATGGATAGGGAATCAATTAAGAGAGAGCTTAAGAAAAATGGACTTAGCGATGTTGCAATGTATCCCGGAGCTGACGAGGTTGGTATGACCTTGCTTGCCCGTGCTGCTTGTGAATACAAGGGGGTTACACCAAGAGTTTATTGTGAGTTTGCTCACGAAAATTCGCCAAAGATTGTTCCTTTGTATGAAGATAGACCACTTGAAAAGACATTGCCATTTCAAATTGAATCTGCCGGCTGCGTAATCGAAGCCGACAAGACAAAGGCAGGCATTGATCTTTATTTGAACTACCCCTCATGCGAGCCGGTTGAGGTTTGGCAGGAAAAGAGTAGGGGATATGACGAAAGAAATCTTTCTACATTTACTAATAATATAATCAATAGCATCAGTTTGGGCAGAGTTTGTGCTTTGGCAGACGGTGCTTACTGTAACGGTGGCGATAGAGAGTTCCTTCAAATGCTTGGCAAGGAAATTGACTTGCTTAAGCTTTCTGCTTATGCAGGTTGGAACACATCATCTAACACACTTGGAACAGTTATTTGCCAAGCAGTGTTTGTTTATCTTTTTGGTGACAGCTCTTTGCAAAAAAGATTCTTGGCAGAAAGAATATATGAGGACGTTGGTTATTGCGGCCATGTTCGTGCCTACGTTACAAATAATATTTTAGAGGGACTTGGATTTAACTATTTCAATGCAGGAGCCGTTAACGGTGAGGTTGCTAACATAGTTAAACGTGAGTTGGATTCTTACGTTGAAAGTAATTTCCCAGCTATTTCTCAAAAATATCAAATTAAAACTTGTCAAATGCCATGGGCAAGAATGTTTGAAGTTGACTTGGCATTAATTGAAAAATAAATCGTAACCATCTAACTAATCAAAAAACGCTTAGCGTGATTGGTTATATTAACTGGAGTTTTTATGAATACATCTACCGGTGCAAACGTTGCACAACAATCCGAATTAAATCTTACACAAATTAGAGGTGTTTGGCATAGACCAAACTCAAGCGAAAGAGAAACTAATCTTGAAGAACTTTGCGTAGTTCTTGACGAATTTAAAGAAGCGGGTATTAACCTTGTTTTTCTTGAAACATTTTTTCACAGTTCTGCAATTTTCAAATCTGAAAAGGTAGCATACAGAGAAAAGCTTGCTTGTTATGATTACGGCAAGTATCCTGACTATTTCACCGCTTTTGTTGAAGAAGCTGAAAAGCGTGGAATCGGTGTTCACGCATGGGTTCAAGATTTTTACGTTGGTGTTGACGAGGATAAGGATCTTATTATCAATCATCCCGATTGGATGCTTATCAATCAAGATGGAAAAATCAGACATACAACAGAGGGCGCAGGATTTGGCGGTTATCTTTTCTTAGACCCTGCAAATCCTGAAGTAAGAAAATTCCTTACTGAGCTTTATGATGAAATTTTGGAGAAATTCCCAAGTGTAAAAGGACTTAACCTTGACTACATTCGCTATCCCATTTCAATTATTGAAGAGGAAACTGATACAGGATATACCAAAGTTTCTATGAGCGCTTTTCCAAATCGTTGCGGTTTGGTAATTGACCAAGATGTTACTCCTGCAGAGTTCAATTCACTTATTAAAGAGAACAATCTTGAAAATGAATGGATTGAATACCGTGCTGAGTATATTACTTCCTTTATTAAAGGAATTCGCAATATGGTTGATATAAAGCACCCTGGTAAAATTGTATCCACTGCTATTTTCCCTGAAATTGAGCAGACATACAATTTTAAGAAGCAAAGCATTAAGGTGTGGCTTGACAATCAGTATATTGATATGGTAACTCCCATGGTTCATTTCTATGGTGCAGAGCAGATTGGTGAGGCGGTTAAGCGCCTTAAATCAATGTGCAACGGTGCAAAGTGTTATACAGGACTTTACACCACATATCACAATCAAACTCCCGATGAACTCGCACAACACATAAAGGCAAGTGAAAATGCGGGCGCAGATGGCGTTGTTCTTTTTGATGCCGCAAAAACATTCTTTGAGGCAACTCAAGATTATAAGGGATATTTGTCCAAAACATATGGGCAATCTCAAAACAATTAATTAAGATTAATTTTGTCGCAAATGACACTTTAATAAAAAAACTAACACACAATTAGGAGGTAACATGAAAAGAAATTTTATTAAGCTCGGTTTGTGCTTTTTAGTTCTCACACTTGCAATTGTTTGCGGACTTGGTATTTTCGCAGCGCAAGAGGGAGAATCAACTCGTGAGGTTGGTGTAATTGACCTCAGTTTGACAGTTGGTGATAAAAGCATAAACTATCTCTATTCCGACCCCGTTGAATACTGGGAAGTAGCAAGCTCTGGATCATTGATCGACTATGAGATTCGTTACAAAACAGTGGGTGCAAAGGATTCAGTTATTTATACTGGATACTATCCTGATACAACAACAGGCCGTGTTGGTGCAGTTGTTGAATATACCTGCGAAATGGAAAACGGTCAGTTTGTAGTTACTGCTATCAACGAATCCGGTGATGGAAGCACATATATTCCTGTTGGCGGCTTTGTTATCTCACTTAGCAGTGAGCTTTATTCCGACTTTGCTAAACTTGGAGATGTAGTTCAGCTTAATACAGGTAAGCTTAAGATTCCTACCAAGGCAGTTGAGTCAACAAGCGGTAAGAGAATAGTTGTTGACGCAACTAATGCTAACCGTTCTATGCCCATGGTAGTTTATTATGACTATCAGTATGGTGAAAAGACAGGTACTAACGTATTCGGTACAGAAATGATTTGTCAGTATGACTTTGAAAAGAATACTTTCATTGTTCAGTCCTTCCGTGGTTTCGGTATGGGTGATGATTCCGGTTCTGTAATTCCTGATAACGGCTTTGTACTTAGTGCTTACGGTTCAGGTTACCGTCAGCTTCTCGCTAAATTGCAGTTGTTCAAAGAAGGCGACGAAGTAAAGATGGTTGGTTTTGACTTTATCCGTTTTGGTGGCACAGTTGTTGGTACATATGATTATGTTAACCCCACAAAAGAGAGCAACCCCAACGGTATGGAAACAGCTACAGAAGAATTTCCTGCTTTCCGTGGTACTGACCAGACAATTATCTATAGAGATGGTTGGAAATACAAAGAATCAAACGGTACAGGTGCAAACGTTTACGGTTTTGAAGCTGCTGTTGATGCAAACGGTGTTGTAGTTGAACTTGGTGTTAACGTTTCTAAGATTCCTGAAGGCGGCTACGTAATTTCTGGACACGGTAAGGGACGTGACTTCATTCGTGCTAATATCGTTCTTGGTGCAACTGTAGTTCTTAATGAAGAAACACAAACATACGCTGTATCAACAACACTTAACTCCTATTATGAAAATCTTGTAACAAGCGTTGAATTAGCTATTACAAACGCAGAAACAAGAATTAAACAGCTTTATGACGTTAATGCAGATCTTTTGAATTCCTATATTGACGCAGTAAGAGTTGACCTTGACGAATTGAAGAGCGTTAAGGAAGAAATCGAACTTGCTCTTGAAGATGCAAATCTTACAGATAGCGCAAGACTTAGTCTTCTTATGAGATATAACGACAATCAGCTTTCAATTGAAAAGCTTCGTCGCAATATCATTGTTGCCTCTGCAGAAAGTAAGGCAGTTTCTGCTCGTGCAGTATGGCACAGACCTGTTGAAACAACATATAGCGATATTGCAACAAATATTGCTATGTATAAAGAAATTGGTATTAACCTTGTATTTGTAGAAACTCTTTACAACGGCTATTCTTCATTCAGAAGTGAAGTTGTTGAGTTCCCATATCACAAGAACCTTTCAAGCCAATACACAGCTCCCGATGGAACTGTTTATGATGATTACCTTTCTGCATTCGTTGCATGTTGCCTTGAAAACGGTATTGAAGTACATGCATGGGTTGAAAACTTCTATGTAGGTACTGACTTGACTGCAAAAGTATTGCAGATGCATCCTGATTGGGTAATGTATAATGATGATGGCACAACCATTCAGCGTAACGAAGGTGGTCCTTACTACTTTATCGACCCCGCTAACAAAGAAGTTCAGGATACACTTATCGCTTATTACAACGATTTGTTCACTAAACATCCTGAAATAGCAGGTCTTAACCTTGACTATATCAGATATCCTGTTTCTAGCCAGGATGAAGATACAGGCTTCACTATGGAAGCTATGAAGGGATTCTATGCTCTTAAGGGCAAGGAATTCAATGCAAGCCAGCTTGCAGATAGAACAAAGATGTATAACAAGTTCAAGCAGCTCTTCGACGCTAACTATCTTATCGGTGGACAGGCAGAAGCAGAAGCTAACTATGCAGAATGGGTAAGCTATCGTACACAGGTAATCACAGACTACGTTCGTCGTATTAAGACAGAAGTTAAGGATGCGAACAACATTATGCTCTCAACATCTGTATTTGCTTCATTGAGCGAATCCACAGGAGCTAAGAAGCAGGACTGGAGAACTTGGTTCCTTAACGGTTGGATCGATCTTGCAACTCCCATGGCATACTATAATGATGCAAGTGACGTTAATGCAAGAGTTAAAGATATGATCCTTATGGCAGGTAACAACTGCTTGTATTATACAGGTATTGCATCCTCTTACAGTGGTTTGCCCGCATGGCAGAATAAGGAACATATTGAAGCTTCTTACAATGCAGGGGCTGCAGGTTACGTAATTTTCTGTTCAACACAGATTATTGGTCACCAGGACGTTCAGGATGCACTTAAGCTTGGTGTAAACGGAAAGACAGCAGTTTTGCCTCACTCCGATATCAATCTTATTCTTGCCGCAAGCTTTGCGGATATTATTGACAAGGCAGGTAGACTCTATATCCCCGCAGGTGGTATGACTGAAGAACAGATGGCAGAGCTTGAAGCAATTCTTAACGAAATTGCTGCTATGTCCGATGAAGATACAGTGGCTATTTACCTTATCAAGAACCGTATTGAAAACCTTGTAAAGAATGAAATTAAGAATTATGCTAAGGGTTATTCTCGTCAGAGAATTATCGAACAGCTTAACGAAATGGTTGACATTCTTGATGCAAGAATTTCTATGCAGCTTATCGCAGACGGCGAATGGGATCCTGAAGTAGAACCTCAGCGTCCCACAGTTAACGAAAACGGTATTGGTGTTCCTAACACACCCAATACACCTAACACTCCCAACAATCCTGTAAATCCTCCCGTTAACGGTGGAAATGACAATGGTACAGAAGAACCCGAACAGCTTGGTTTCTTTGCTCGTCTTATTCAGGCAATCATTGCTTTCTTCCAAAGACTTTTTGGTAAGATTTAAGAATTTAGTTGAAGGAGGGAATTGTTATCAAAAATACATATAAAGTTTTTATTGCATTATTGATTGTTTTTGCATCGTTAACTTCTGTAATTTCAGCATCGGCCGTGCAAACATTTAATAATGATTATAGTGTCAATAAAAATGCAAGTGTTAGCACTTCCTCTCTTAATTCTACATACAACAGTATGGTAAGTAAGGTCAATTCTGCTGTGAATTCTGCTCAAACAAAGATTTCACAGCTGTATGACCTGGATAAAGAGCTTATTGACAACTATATTTCACAAGCTAAAAATGAATTAAAGGAGATGGAAAATCTTAAAAATAGAATTTCAAATCTCCTTGGTACAAATCCAAATAGCTCTGAAATCAATTCACTTACAACGAAATTTAATAATTCCAAAGTGAAAATTGAAGAGCTTTGCTCACTTATTCTCGCTTCTTTAATCGAGAGTAACGTGGTTTCAGCAAGAGCCACTTGGTATAGACCCTGTGAAAAGACCTATGCCGAGATTAAGGCAAATGTTGAAATGTTTAAAAGTGTAGGAATTAACCTTATTTTCATTGAAACTTTCTATCATGGATGCTCCGCATTCAAAAGTGATATAAGTGATATTCCTTATCATCCCGATCTTGCATCAAGTTATAAAGATACCGAAAATAATATCGTTTATAACGATTATCTTTCTGCCTTTGTTGCTTGTTGTGTAGAGAATGGTATCGAAGTGCATGCATGGGTTGAAAACTTTTATGTTGGAATCAATGCAAACACTAAAATAGTTGCAGATCATCCCGATTGGGTAATGTATAATGATGACGGAACTTTCCTTCAACGCAAGGAAGGTGGACCTTACATCTTTATTGACCCGGCAAATAAAGAAGTGCAAGACCTTCTTATAAATTTTTACAACGAGTTGTTTGAAAAGCATCCCGATGTAAAGGGACTTAATCTTGACTATATTCGTTATCCTGTTTCAAATCAGTCACAGGATACAGGATTTGCAGTTGCCGCTATGAAAGAATTTTATTCAATGCTTGGCAAAGAATTTTCTGAGGCACAACTTGCAGATCAAAACAAAATGTTGAATAAATTCTTGCAATTGTTTGATAAAAACTATCTTTATGGTGGACAAACTGAAGCAAATGCTAACTATGAGCTTTGGGTTCAATACCGCACTCAAGTTATTACTGACTTTGTTTATCGCATAAAGACAGAGGTTAAAGAGCCAA
This sequence comes from Eubacteriales bacterium, assembly GCA_045635885.1. Taxonomy (GTDB): domain Bacteria; phylum Bacillota; class Clostridia; order Oscillospirales; family CAG-272; genus RGIG4608. Next base: position 17,150 of record JAZTWO010000076.1, read on the forward strand.
ATCGAATTGTTCTTTCAACCGCAGTTTTTGCTTCGATTAGCGAATCATTAACTGCTAAGAAAGCGGATTGGCAAACTTGGTTTAAAGAGGGATGGATTGAAATTGCAACTCCGATGGCATATTATACAAGTGCATCAACGGTTGAGGCAAGAGTAAAGGAAATGCTTGCGATTGGTGGAAATAAATGCCTTTATTACACAGGTATTGCGTCCTCTTATAGCGGCCTTCCCGCATATCAAAACAAAGAATTTATTGAGGCATCTTATAAAGCAGGTACATCTGGTTACGTAATCTTTTCTGCGGCACAAATTATTGGGCACAAGGATGTTCAGGACGTGCTTTCAAGTGGAGTTAATAGCAAGTGGGCAGTGTTGCCGCACGCAGATATTGACGTTATTTTGAAGGCAAGCTTTGACGATATTCTTGACAAGGTGATTAGATTATATATTCCTGCAGGTGGAATGACAGAGTCGGGAAGAGAAGCACTTGAAGAAATTTTGAATGAAATTTCTCAAATGCCCGCAACTGATTCTGATGAAATTCTTGCTATTTATAATAGACTTCAAACCCTTTTAAATAGCGAGTTGAAATCATTGGCAACAGGATATTCATTGCAGAGATTGACAGAGAGTGTTGATTATCTTGCAGATATTATAAAGACAAGATCCCTTATGCCTATTGTTGAAGAGGAAATTCTTCCTCCCGATAATGAGGAAAATCCTGATGATGAACAAAATCCTGATGATGAACAAAATCCCGATGATGAACAAAATCCCGATGATGAAACTCAAGATAATGATGGCAACGAAGGAGGGAATAATGGAAATGAAGACGCTGATGACAACGATTCAAACGTTGGTGGTGAGCCTTCAGACGATATTACCCCCCCACCCGTTGCAACAGAGCCAATTAAACGTGGTTTCTTGGCAAGATTGATAGAAGCAATTGTGGCTTTCTTTAACAAGCTTTTCGGTTTAGCTTAATTAAATCGACAAAAAAGATTTTCTGATGCTTTGCATCTTAAAATAATTTATTAAATACTCAGGAGGTATTTCTTATGAAAATGTCAAGATTTTTGACAGTAATGGCAGTAATCCTTGTTCTTGTACTTGGTTTGTCTGCTTGTGAGTTCCCCTTGGTAAGTTCCACAACTTCTAACACAGTTGCAACTGAACCTACTAAGACAGAACCCACACACACTACTCCCACAACAACACCTACTACAAATGGTGGTAATCCCGGTGTTGATCCCACACCCGACCACGAATGCGAAAGCGTATGTCCCGAGTGTGGTTTGTGTCTTAACGATAGTTGCGTAGATGCAGTATGCGCTGATAAGTGTGCTGGTCATCAGACAACTCCCGTTGAAACAACACCCGTTATCTCTGTAGTTCCTAGTGAAATCGAGATTAACGCAGGTGACGATATCGATCTTATGTTCGGTGTTACTGTTGAAGACGAAGGCGACGAAGCTCCTCGTCTTATCATCTCTGATGATGATGATTTTGATGCTGATGTTGAAGGTGTTTACACAATCACTTACACAGCAATCAACAAGTTTGGCAATGAAGCAACTGCAACACGTACAGTTACAGTTCTTAAGGCTCTTTCCGCTCTCACTCTTGAAGTTCAGAAGAACATTCTTGGTGAATCTAAGTGGACAGGCAACATGCTTAACTTCAAGAACAGCGAATACGTTGTTCTTAACGCAAGTGCAACTCTCGACAAACAGAGCGGTGTATTCTACAATGCATCTGGCTTTGAGATCACATTGACAATTTCAGGCGAATACGGCGTAGCAGCTATCATTACTGCTAACGGCGTAGTAATTGAAGGCCGTGACGGTGCTAACAACAAGCTCGTTAACGCTTCTAACCCCGTTCGTACCTCCAGCTCCACTTCTACTCTTGAAATCGATGGCGAAACAGTTTCTATCTCTAGCTCTTTCGCAAAGGGTATGAAGATTCCTGCAGGCGGTTATGCAATCGTTGTTCAGGCAGGTTACTTGGGCACAACAGTTGACTCTGACGGTCGTGGCTTTATGTGCTACAACGTAATTGGCACAGTTGGTAACGTAGTTCGTTTGCTTTGGGCTGATACAAATGAAGTTCTTACACCTTACGTTGACCAGGCTCCCGTTATCAACGGTTACAATACAACAGTTTACGCAGGTAGCAGCGAATTCGTATTTGATACAGAAGTTCTTGCAGGCGTAACAGCTACAGATGACAATGGCACATTTGATGTTTCCGACGACGTAACAGTTACAGTAACAATCAAAGACAATGGTGGCTTTGACATCAACAAGCAGGGCAAATATACAGTAACTCTTGAAGCTACTGACGGTGAAAACACAACTGTAGTAACACGTACAGTTGAAGTTACAACTGAATCTGTTGAAATTAAGATCAACAATAATTCTTACGTAACACTTGAAGACCTTGTTGCAATCGACCAGGATCTTACAGTTCTTGGTAAGTACATCTTCGTTATCTACACACCTAACTATAATGGTGGTCTTAACTGGACAAATGGCTACGGTGTAGCAGCAGTTATCAATAAGTACGGTGAAATCGTTCGTATTTACGACGGTGCAAGTGCTAAGTACTTTGACGAAAACAACAAGTCCGGTGTTCAGGACGGTACATGTACATCAGCTGGTTACTTGAAGGAAGCATTCGAATCTCGCCAAGATGGTGAATACGTTCTTGTTGCTCCTAACGGTAACGGTAACGTTGGTAGAGGTTTCTTGTACTCCAACCGTACAATCGGTGCTAAGGTAACACTTCCTGGCATCACATTCGCAGCTCATGAATGTGAAAGCAAGTGCGCTAAGTGCGGTGGCTGTCTTGATGAAGCTTGTGCAGAAGCAGCATGCGCTACAAAGTGTAACTGCCACGAATGTGTAACAGTATGCGCTACATGTGGCAAGTGTGCTAACGCAGAATGTGCAGACGAAGTTTGCGCAGATAAGTGCGAAGGTCACGAAGTTCCCGCTCACGAATGCGAAAGCGTTTGTGAACACTGTGCTAAATGTACAGACGCAGCTTGCACAGAAGAAGTTTGTGCTTCTAAGTGTGCAGGTCACGATAAGTCCATGTTCGTAACTATCGGTACAGCAAAGAAGTACGAAGCTCTTGAAGGCATGTGGGCTATCAACCAGGAAATCACAACATCCAATGCTGCAACAAAGGCAGTTTGGGTATTTGATAAGAGCTACACAGGTAGCTTCAACACAAACGGTTACGGTGTAGCGGTAGTTCTTGACAGCTTTGGTAGAATTATTGAAGTTTATGACGGTGCAAACGTTGGTTACTGGTTGCCTTCTGGTAAGCAGGCAACTGCTCACTTCAATGCAAATACATACGCAACAACTGCATGGGCAGAACTTCAGGCAGGTGAAACTCTTGTAGTATTCCCCAATGGTGTAGACGGCAACAAGGCTCGTCAGATCGGTCTTGATTCTCGTTACCTCTTCAATCAGAAGATGAACATCACAGGCGTTGAATTTGACGCTCCCGAAAAGACAATCACAGTAAATGGTAAGACATTTACAGCAGGTGAAGGCAAGTGGCTCTACAATACAACTGTTACTACTGCTCAGGCTCAGAACTACGCAATGATTATCTTTGATAAGAACTTCACAGGTGAATTCACAACTAATGCTTACGGTGCAGCTATCGTTCTTAACCAGTATGGTATGCTCGTAAAGGTTTATGACGGTGCTAACCTTGGCTTCTATCAGGGCAATGGTAATGAAACAGCTCACTTCACAACATCTAACTATGCTACAGTAGCTTTCTCCGACCTTAAGGATGGCGAAATTCTTATCATCCTTCCCAATGACGGAACAAATGGTGCAACATCTGCTCGTACATTTGGTCTTGGTCTTCGTACAGATGGTTCTATCGGTAAGGTAGCAACTCTTACAGGCTTCAGATTTGAATCTCCTGAAAAGACAATCACAATCGGTGCAAAGACATATACTGCTGAATACGGCAAGTGGCTCTACAACACAGCGGTTACTACATCTAATGCAGCTAACTATGCAATTATCCTTTTCGATAAGAACTTCACAGGCGAATTCACAACTAACGGTTATGGTGTAGCAGTAGTTCTTAACGCAGAAGGCAAGGTAACAAAGGTTTATGACGGTGCTAACGGTGGCGGTAACTGGTATACATCTGCTGGTAAAGCTGCAAAAGAAGGCATGGATGTAAACAACTATGCACAGTATGCATGGAATGAACTTCAGGAAGGCGAATTGCTTATCATTCTTCCTAATGGTGGTTCTGAAGGCAATGCGGCTCGTCAGGTTGGTCTTGATTGCCGTTGGCTCATTGGACAGAAGATGTCTGTAACAGGCTTTTCTTTCCAGTAATTATTAATTCTTTAAGAATTAACAATCAACAAAAATAAAACAAATATATCCCCATCGCCTTCGGGCGATGGGGGCAACAGAGAAGAGAAAAAAATGAAAAAATTATTTACTTCTTTAACAGTTGTAGTAGCATTAGTTCTTTTAATGACTATTACAGTTTCCGCTTTTACATCAAGTGTTCTTTCAAATCCTTCTTATTCCATTAACATCAATGGAATGAAGTATGTTGAAGCAACTGTAAAAGAGAACGGTTCAACACAAAAAATATTCTATGGTGAATATAACGCAACAAGCAAAGACGCTGAATATGAATGGGTAATTCACAGTGTTAGAGATGGTTCTGAAACCACTCTTTCTACTGTATTGAAAATTGCTCAGGACTATGAAGCAAAAACAGGTCGCAAAGTTATGCTTGCGACAAATGGCGACTATTTCTATAATACAGGCGCAAACGTTGACTCCTATGTAAATAATGGTATCGTTATTACAAAGGGTAATATGACAAACAAAAATTGCATTGGCTTTGATAACAATGGAAAAGTTGTGGTTGGCAGAATGACAGAGGTTGATGAACGTCTTGTTATTTATAACGAAAACAATGAATCACAATTTTTTAAGATTGATAAATTTAATCAGCAGCCTGCGGCAGGTGAGATAGCTATTTATAATGTTGCAGGCACTTATACTGTAACAAATGCAGGTGCTATGGTTGTTAAGGCCGAAAGCACAAATCTTACTTCATATCCTCTTTGGGGTTCTGACTATACAATGACCGCAAAAGGCGTGCAAGAAAGTAAGACATTCACTCTTAAGAGTGGACAGTATGCGGTAGTATATACTGCAGCTCACAATGATATTTTCAGCAATCACGTTTACGGTGATAAAGTGGACCTTGTTGAAATTCCTGCGGGTCAGTTTGCAGGATGCACATGGGTAGTTGGCGGTTATGACGCTTTGGTTAATAACAATATTGTTAACACAAACTGCCATACTGACAACAGTGGTAATGCTGCAGCTCCTCGTACATTTATCGGTTTTAAGGCAGATGGTACAGGATTCCTTTGTGTAGTTGACGGACGTGGTGCAGGCGGTTCTGCAGGTATCACAGTTAATCAGGAAGCACAGCTTGCAAGTGTTCTTGGCGCACAGTTCGCTCTTGAGCTTGACGGTGGTGGTTCTTCCACTATGATTATTCGTGTAAACGATAAGCTTACACTTCGTAATAGTCCTTCCGACGGTTCTATGAGAAAGGTATCCAATGCTATCCTTTTGGTTGAAAAACCAAAGGCAGAGGGATCACATGAGCATACTTTCGTTGAAGGTAAGTGCGAGTGTGGTGCAACTGATCCCAATTATAACCCCGGTTCAACTGAACCTCACAATCACTATTGGAATGCTGCAACATGTACAAGTCCTCGCACATGTGAATGTGGCGAAACACTTGGTTCTGCTCTTGGACACAAATACGTTAACGGTATTTGCACAAGATGTCAGGAAGAAGACCCCAATTACATTCCTCCTCACGAACACGTTTTCGTTGAAGGTAAATGTGAATGCGGAGCGGTGGACGAAAATTATCAACCTCCTCACGAGCACAACTTCGTTGAAGGTAAGTGCGAATGTGGGGAAGAGGATCCCAATTATACTGAAGAGTCCATGCAATCGGATTGTGGCGGTACTGTTGGCTTCGGTGGAATGATAAAGAGAATTATCGAAGCAATTATTAAGTTTTTTATGGAATTATTTTCCTAAAAAATAAATTAAATTAACTCATAAGGAGAAACAAAATGAAAAAGATTTTATCATTCATTCTTTTGATCGCTATGCTTTGCACAAGCGTTCTTGCAGTTACATCATGCGGTCCTGCTGACAATGGTGGTAACGGTGGCGACGATATCGATATGAATATCGACTTGTCCAAGAAGCCCACACTTAACGTTTTGATGCCTAACTCAGGTAAGTCAATCGAAGCAGTTAACAACAATGTTAACGCTCAGGTTATCGAAACACTTACTGGTTACAAAGTAAACTACACACAGCTTCCTGCTGATGCAACAACAACTCTTAACACAATCTTGATGGATAAAGAGAGATATGATGTTATGAAGCTCACAAAGGATCAGTTCAGCGACCTTGTTGACCAGGATATGCTCCTTGATATCACTGATGCTCTTAAGACATTCGCTCCTGATATGCTTGCAAACATTTCTCAGGAATCTTGGGACGTTGTAACAGTTAACGGTAGAATTTACGGTATTCCTGAACGTGCTTCCAGCGACAATATCGAAAATCCCATCGTTCTTAACTACGACCTTATGCTTGAATTGAACCTTGATATTCCCGAAACACTTGACGAATTCACAGAAGTTCTTAGAGTTATGACAGAACATCTTGGTAGACCCGCTTTGACATTTGATAAGTTTACTCCCCTTGTTCCCGCTATTTCTGCTGCATTTGGTATCTATACATACTGGCAGGAATATGATGGAGAAGTTCTTTTCTACATGAATGCTCCCAGATATAAAGAATACGTTGATTACATGCACTCACTCTACGAAGCAGGTTACATTGACCCTGAAGTAGCTACAAATGATGCTGCAGTAGCAACAAACCGTTTTGTAAATAGCTTTGATGCTTCTGCAGGCGGTGCAAAGGCAGGCGCATATGCTTGTTCTTTGTGGACAGTTCCCGCAATCACAACAGGTCTTTCCACAAAGGGTATCGACACAACTGATACACTTGATAACCACCTTGCATACGTTCGTTCTCTTAAGGAAAATGCAGGTGATGAAGAAAAGGTATACAGAAGCAGTGGTTACACATACATCTCAGCTATTCCTTACTACATGGCTGACAGAGCAGGTTATGCTCTTGACTGGATGAACTCCAAGATTAAGGATACAGAAACAGAAGACAACTTCCGTCAGATGGTTCTTGGTACACAGGACGTTCACTGGACATTGACATCAGATGGTTCATATATGCCCATCAACCCTGCATTCGCAGAAAAGGATGACGCTTCTTACTATATGACAGGTTCTAACGAAAACAAGTACACAGAATACTGGCTTGCACGTGTACGTAAGCAGCCCGAACTTTACAGAGCATGGTCCACAATGATGGAAGATGCAGATGCAGTAGGTGTATACAACGTTGTTGACTTTACTCCTCCTCTTGCAAAATATTCTGCTAACCGTTCAGCAATCGAAACAAATGCTCAGGACTGGTTCTATATTATGCTTAGAGATGGTTCCGGCAAGCTTGCTGAATACCAGGCTAAGCTTAATGGTCAGTATAAGTGCGCAGACGCAACTGCAGAAATTAACAACTGGTATAAAAACAAATAAACATTATTAAGGAGTGCACAATATGAGCACCAAAAAACAAAAAATGACTTTTGGAACAAAAGTGAAAAAGTATAAATCTCTTATTCCTTTTGTTATTCCTGCAATGATGTTTGCTCTGGTTTTCTCATATTTACCTATGACAGGTATTTTGATCGCATTTAAGGATAATCCTAATTTTTTGCGATATGACGTTGTAACTGCATTCCAAAAATCCGAATGGACATTGGAGAACTTTAGAATATTGTTTTCCGACCCTGAAATTTTGTCTTACATCAGAAATACATTGATTATTTCTGTTATGAAGATAGTAATTTTGTTCCCATTGCCTGTAATTTTGGCAGTAATGATCACCGAGCTTAGAAGCAAAAAGTTTTCTAAGCTCGTGCAGGGAATAGTATTCTTGCCCCACTTCTTTTCATGGATTGTTATTGTTGGTATTTTCAACAGTATTTTTGGAATGTATGGACCTATTAATAACCTTAGTGTAGCACTTGGTGGCGAAGCGGTTCACTTTATGGGTGAGCCCGGATGGTTTAGATGGCTTGTTGTAATTCTTTCCGGTTGGAAGGAAATCGGATATAGCTCCATTGCATATATCGCAGCAATTATGTCAATTGACCCTGCGCTTTATGAGGCGGCAAAAATTGACGGTGCAAGCAAGCTCAAACAGATTTGGAATATCACAATTCCTTCAATCATGCCCACAATTATAGTAATGCTTATTATCCGTATCGGTTATTTGATGGATGCGGGATTTGAGCAGGTTTATGCTATGCTTAACTCACTTACAAGAGAAACCGGTGAAATCATTGGTACTTATGTATATAGATTGGGTTTCTCAATGGGTAAGAGTGACTATGGTTTGTCCACAGCTGTTGGTTTGTTTAATGGAGTAATTTCATTGATATTAATCCTTTCAGCAAACTACTTCAGTAAAAAGAAAACAGGAAATGGTGTGTGGTAATTATGGCTAAAAGTTTAACAATTAGAAATAATAGCAAAATTAAAGAAAATCGACTTTTCAACATTATTAATACAATAGCGTTGACAATTATCTCGATTATATGCTTTATACCATTTCTTAACGTGTTGTCAGTAGCTTTGTCTACTGCAGGAAATGATATTAACTTTACTCCTAAGGGCTTTACTTGGTATAACTTCCAGTACGTTTTCTCTGATACTGGATTTTGGAGAGCAATGGGAGTATCCTTCCTTGTAGTTGTATGCGGAACATTATTGTCAGTAACAGTAATGTTTGCAGCGGCATATGCATTGTCAAAACCCAATTTTCCTGCTCGAAAGGGAATTATGGTATTCTTTATTATCGTAATGATCTTTTCTGGTGGTATGGTACCCAATTACCTTGTTGTTAGTACATTGGGTCTTACAAAAACTCCCTTGGCGTTGATTTTGCCATCAGTTGTGCAGGTATATAACCTTATTTTGATTAAGAGTTATCTCGAGGGACTACCCCTTGAACTTGAAGAATCTGCTTCTATTGACGGAGCAAATAACCTTCAGATAATGTTCAAAATATTGTTGCCTATGTCTATGCCATGTGTAGCAAGTGTAAGCTTGTTCACAGCAGTAACACTCTGGAACAACTATACCAGTGCGTTGCTTTATCTTGGTACCGAAGAAAAGTGGTACCCCTTGTCGCTCTATATTCTCAACTATATTCAGTTGCCACCTGACACTCTTTCAGTAGCTATGAAGGATTTGCAGAAGGATAATATTGAAGCGGCTATGATCGTTGTTAGTATAATACCCATCCTTCTTGTTTACCCCTTGGTACTTAAATACTTTACAAAGGGCGTAACAGTTGGCGCAGTAAAAGGATAATATGACCATATGTATCGATATGGGTGCAACCGAAATTAAGGTTGCACCCATTAAAGGAAAAGAAAATGAGATTTTTGTGGGAGATGTACAGAGATTTCCCACCAATGCATCCCTTGGTAAAAAGGGAATTACAGATGCTCTGTATCAGGCAATATCTTCACTTAATGGAGATGATGTTGATGGTGTGGCTATCGCATCTGCAGGAGATATTGACGTTAATACTTCAATTATAACCTATGCAACCGAGAATTTGCCCGGAATGATAGGTTTCGACTTTGCGCAATTTTGCAAAGAGAATTTTAATTTACCTGCAAAAGCCATTAATGATGCCCATGCGGCGTTACTTGGTGAAATGGTTTTTGGTGTTGGTAAGGATTATCAAGATAAGAGAGTAGTGATGCTTACTCTTGGTTCAGGTGTTGGCGGCGGCTACTATGCAGGTGGCGAAATTGTTGCTAACAAAGAGAACGATTTTGGCAGATTTGGACACATTTGTCTTGAAGAAAATGGTAGAGAATGCACTTGTGGAAAGCACGGATGCATTGAAATGTACCTTTCAGGAAGAGCGATTCATAAAGATGCCAACAAAATAGGAATAGATGGTCCTGATATTTTTAGAAAGTATGCGGCAGGCGAACCTAAAAACGTTGAGTTTGTTGAAGACCTTCGCAAAAACCTTAAAATATCACTTGATTTAGTAATGCAGGTTAGCCCATTTGATGTTTGTATCATTGGTGGCGGTGTTGCCGATTGGATGGAAGAACATTTCTATTCAATTACAGAAGGACTTGGCTATCCTATTATTAGAGCATCCCTTGGTAATAGCGCAGGAATTTATGGCGCATATGCTCACTATATCAAAAGATAATCGTTGAATTTGAAAACTGATTTTTTAATAAAATATTACATAAAAAGCGTAGAAATATTATGAAAACAATTAATGCACAAGTAATTATTTGTGGTGCTTCACTTGGTGGCACTATTGCGGCTATAAGCGCAGCAAAGGAAGGCAAAAAAGTTGTTCTTCTTGAAAAAACAAAATGGATTGGCGGTCAGTTGACTTCCCAAGCAGTTCCTCCCGACGAGCATATGTGGATAGAGGAGCAGGGTTGCACTCGTTCATACCAGGAATATAGAACTAAGGTTAGAAGCTATTATAGAAATCTTGAAGGTTATTCCGAAGAAATTAAAAATAGAGATTATTTCTGTCCCGGTGCATCTGAGGTTAGCTGGATTGCTCATCCTCCTCGTCTTGCGCTTTCCATTCTTAACGATATGGTTGCTCCTTACGTTGAAAATGGCAATTTGACCATCTATACTGAAGTTCAGATAAAGGAATGTATTACAGAGGGTGACGAAATCAAAGGCGTTGTATATAATATCGACGGTGAAGATGTATTGCTCACAGGTGATTACTATCTTGACGGTACAGATATTGGTGACCTTATTTGCATTTCAGGTACTGAATATCGTGTTGGTGCGGAAAGCAGACACGAAACAGGTGAAGAGGATGCCCCCGAAGTTGGAGATTCTGAGGATATGCAGTCATTCATCTATTCCGCATGTATTGAAAATAGACGTGAGGGCGATTATACTATCGAAAAGCCCGAGCTTTATGATAAATTCAGTCAAATGATGATGCCTTATGATAATCATAAGCTTTATTCAATGTACGGTCCTAACTCATCAACAGGTAAGGCGAAAAAATTTGGTATGTTCCTTGAGGAATTTAACGAGGAAGGAAAAGAGCTTTTCCCCTTGTTTAAATACAGAAGAATCGTTTGCGCAGATTATTTCACCGACGGAAGTCAGCCCTATGACGTTACACTCGTGAACTGGCCTCAAAATGATTTTTTCCACGGTAATCTTTTCGATTGCGAAGATGCAGAGTATAACGATTATCTTGCAAAGCAATATACTCTTTGTTTCGTATATTGGCTTCAGACTGAAGCACCCAGATATGACGGTGGAAAGGGCTATCCATATTTTAGATTAGCTCCCGAATACGTTGGGACAGAGGACGGATTGTCAATGGCTCCATATATTAGAGAGTCAAGACGTATCAAAGCGAAAAAGACTATTACCGCTACTGACGTTTGTGATGCTGAAAAATGCAAATTTGAAGATAGTGTTGGTGTTGGAAGTTATCCTATTGACCTTCATATCACTACAAAAACACATACTTTCTTCTATAAACCAACACATAGATTTACAATTTCTCTTGGGGCAATGATTCCTGAGAGAATGAAGAATATTTTGCCCGCTTGTAAGAATATTGGTTCAACCCATCTTACCAATGGTTGCTATCGCTTGCATCCTGTAGAATGGAATGTTGGAGAGGTTGCTGGACTTCTTGCTTCCTTTGCAATAGACAAGGGTGTTCTTCCGGTTAACGTATGGGAGAATAAGGAATTGTTCAATGAATTCTGTTTGTTGCTTGACAATCACGGTATTCAGAGATATTGGGATGAAAATAATCTTGAAGCAGGCTATGAGCGTGTTAAAAAGCTCAAAACATTTGCTTAATTTTTGAATTTGGAGGGTGACTATGCTTGCTATAAGAAATGCAAAAATAGTGCTTGAAAATGAAATATTAGAGGGAAAGGTATTGCTTCTTTCCGACAAAATTGAGGGAATAGTAGAAGAAAACGAAATTCCCGATGGTGCAGAGATTATTGATTGCGAGGGTGGATATATCACTCCCGGATTTATCGATTTGCACATTCACGGATATTTGAGCAAGGATGTTTGTGATGCAACAGCTGAAAGCATCAGAACAATCGCAGGCGGAATTGTTGAAAATGGTGTTACAGGATTTTTGCCTACAACAATGACCGTTGATATGTCCGTAATAAAAGGCGCACTCGATGCTTGCCGTGAGGTAAGAAACAGCGGCGAATATTACGGTTCAACAATACTCGGTGTTCACGCGGAAGGACCTTTCATTTCCGCATCTAAAAAGGGTGCGCAGGACGAAAGATTTATCTTAAAACCCGATGCTGATTTTGTAAAGGCAAACGCCGATATAATCAAAATTATTACACTTGCTCCCGAAGAGGACAAGGATTTCCTTGAAATTAAGAGAATGGCAGACGAAACTGATGTTGTTGTTTCTATGGGCCATACCTCTGCAGATTATAGAACCGCAATGGAAAGCACAAAGAACGGTGTAAAGCATTCAACACATCTTTTCAACGCAATGACTCCTATGACACATCGTGCTCCCGGTGTTGTTGGTGCGGCGCTTAATTCCGACGTTTCTTGTGAGCTTATCGTTGATACATATCACGTTGACCCTGCGCTCTATGAAATGGTTTACAAAATGAAGGGAAGAAAGCTTTGCTTTATCACCGACTGCTTGCCCGCAGGTGGACTTCCTGAGGGTGAATATACACTCGGTGGTGCAAAGATAATATATAAGAATAATCTTTGCAAACTCGAGGACGGCACAATCGCAGGTAGCGTTCTTAAACTCAACAAAGGTGTATGGAACGTGTATAACAACTCCACAATTCCACTCCACGAATGTGTAAACTGCGCAACTCTTAATCCCGCAACAACTATCGGTGTTGCCGATAGAAAGGGTTCGATTGAAGTTGGTAAGGATGCAGACGTTGTTCTACTTGATGATGAGTTCAACGTAAAGAAAACTATTATCGGGGGAATAGTTAGATATGAGTCTTAAATCTATTAAGACTGTTTCTAAAAAATCACCAATGAAAGCAATAGCAAATAATTTTAAATTATGTTCCAAGGCTATTTCCGCCGAAATTTATGGGGCAGGACATATCAACATGACCTATTTGATAGTTTGTGAGGATGGAACTAAATATATAATGCAAAAGATTAATAATATAACCTTTCCTAATGTAGATGAATTGATGTCGAATATTTGTGGAGTTACAGAATACATTGCTAAGTCTGCAAACGAGGGTGCCGAGGTTCTTTTGGTCGTTCCTACTTTAGACGATAAGCCATATTATTTTAATGGAAATGAATATTATAGAGTATATACTTTCCTTTCAGGTGAAACAGTTGAAACAGGAGCTACATTGAAGCAGTTTGAACTTGCGGGGCGTGGTTTTGGTCAATTTCAAAATTTGCTTAATGGATATCCTGCAGATAAATTGTTTCAATCTATTAAAAACTTTCACAATACGGTTGATAGATTTGAAAAATTTGAAAAAGCCATTGAATTAGACTCTGCTAATAGAGTTAATGATTGTAAAGAAGAAGTTGAATTTTTTAAATCAAGAAAAGAGTATTGTTCAAAAGTGCTTGACCTTATATCAAGTGGAGAGATACCACTTCGTGTTACTCATAATGATACAAAACCCAACAACGTTCTTGTTGATGAAGCAAATGATAGGGTTGTTGGCGTGTTGGATCTTGATACGGTTATGTCGGGTAGCATTCTTTATGACTTTGGTGATAGCATTCGTTATGGTGCAAACACTGGGGCTGAAGATGAAGTTGATTTAACAAAAATTGGATTTTCTGAGTCATATTATGAAAGCTATTGCAAGGGATTTTTACCTCTTGTGAAGCACATGCTTACAGATTCCGAGAAGAGTAATATACATTTTGGTGCGATGCTTATGACTTATGAATGTGGTATGCGCTTTTTAACCGATTATCTTTCAGGTGATACATATTTTAGAATTCACCGAGAACATCATAATCTTGATAGATGCAGAACACAAATGAAACTTCTTTCTGAAATGGAAAAGAAGGAACAAATTATGATTGATATCGCGAAAAGATATCTATAAAAAACAAAAGGAGTATGTGATTGATTATGCTTGCGACAAATAAGACAAAGTTAGATAAGGGATTTATGCCAATTGCTCTTGTTTGTAGAGAAATGAGAGAAAATACTAAAGACAACGGTCAGGATATCGTTGTTGCGGTTGAAAGAAATCAGGGCTATACATACGTTTATAAAACAAGAATATATAAAGACGGAACAGGTCACGACGAAGAAAACTGCAAGTTTATCGATAGAATTGCTAAAACTCTTTTGTGGATTGCAGGCGGCTATAAGGTAACTATCGCAGGTAGTGAAGTAGTTGGTGAATATATCAAAAACACATTCTGCTATGGCGGAACAAGAGATTTCGACGTTCGCTTTATGGAGAGAGTTTACGAGGAAAAGTTTGAAGTTATCGTAACTGACCTTGCAAATGCTCCCAAAGAAAAAAGCTCTGCTTGTCCCGTTGGTAAGCACCTTGACGGTTGCCGTATCGGATTTGATGCGGGTGGATCTGACAGAAAGGTTTCTGCCGTTGTTGACGGTGAAACAGTTTACTCCGAAGAGGTTGTTTGGTTCCCAAAACTCAACTCCGACCCAAGCTATCACTATGAGGGCATTTTGAATGCTATGAAAACAGCAGCATCACATATGCCAAGAGTTGATGCTATCGGTGTATCAAGCGCAGGCGTTTACATTGACAATAAGATTATGGTCGCATCACTCTTTATCAAGGTAAATGATGACGATTTTGAAAAGAAAGTTAAGAATATGTATATAGACGTTGCACGTGAAATCGGTGAAAATATTCCGATTGAGGTTGCAAACGACGGTGACGTAACTGCTCTTGCAGGTGCTATGAGCCTTGAGGATAACGGAATTCTCGGTATTGCTATGGGCACAAGTGAAGCGGCAGGCTACGTTGATATGGACGGCAATATCACAGGTTGGCTTAACGAGTTGGCTTTTGCTCCCGTTGACTATAACGAGGATGCAATGGTTGACGAGTGGTCGGGTGACTACGGCTGCGGAGTTAAGTATTTCTCACAGGACGGTGTTATCAAGCTTGCCCCCTATGCAGGAATCGAGCTCGATGAAAACCTTTCTCCCGCCGAAAAGCTTAAGGTTGTACAAAACCTTATGAAAGATGGCGACGAAAGAGCAAAGGCAATCTATGAAACAATCGGCGCATATTTCGGTTATACACTTGCTTATTACGCTGAATTTTACGATATTAAGCACGTTCTCATTATGGGCCGTGTAACAAGTGGTGACGGTGGTGAAATCCTTCTTAACAAGGCAAGAGAGGTAATTGCAACCGAATTCCCCGAACTTGACAAGAAGATGACTCTCAATATCCCCGATGAAAAGGCAAGAAGAGTTGGTCAGTCAGTAGCGGCCGCAAGCTTACCCAAAATAAACTAAAAATTCAAATCATTCTAAGTTAGGAGTAAACTATGAACATTTTAGTAACCGGTGGTGCTGGTTATATTGGTAGCCACACTTGTGTTGAACTGCTTAACAAAGGATATAATGTTATTGTTATTGATAATTTTGTGAATTCTTCAAAAGAATCTCTCAATAGAGTCAGCCAAATAACAGGTAAAAGTGTAAAATTGTATGAAGGAGATGTATGTGACAAAGAACTCCTTGAAAAGGTTTTTAGTGAAAACGAAATAGAATATGTAATTCACTTTGCGGGTCTTAAGGCGGTAGGTGAAAGCTGTTCAATGCCTGTTAGATATTATCAGAATAATATTATAAGCACACTCCATCTTGTTGAGGTGATGGGAAAATATAACTGTAAAAAGATTGTTTTTTCATCGTCTGCTACTGTGTATGGTGACCCGGAGGTGCTTCCTCTTACAGAAAAGTGCAAGGTTGGTGGAACAACCAATCCTTATGGTACGTCAAAATATTTCCAAGAAATAATACTTTCTGATCTTTGCAAAGCGGATAAGGATTGGACGGTGGTGCTTCTTAGATATTTTAATCCCGTAGGTGCACACGAAAGTGGACTTATTGGTGAAGCTCCGTCTGGTATTCCCAATAACCTTGCGCCTTATGTTGCAAAGGTTGCAATTGGTCAGCTTCCTTATCTTAATGTATTTGGCAATGACTATGATACACACGATGGAACTGGTGTTAGAGATTACATTCACGTTGTGGACTTGGCAAAAGGTCATGTTATTGCAATTGAAAAGGTTGAAAACACTGGGTGTCATGTTTACAATCTTGGCACAGGTGTGGGATATTCTGTCCTTGACCTTGTTAAAGCATTCGGTAAGGCTTGCGGACATAATATAGCATATAAATTTGCTCCACGCAGACCTGGTGATATAGCATCTTGTTATGCAGATGCAACAAAAGCTAAAGAGGAGCTTGGATGGAGAGCAGAGCATGGGCTCGATGAAATGTGTTCTTCAGTTTGGAATTGGCAAACTAAAAATCCAAATGGATATAACTAAAAATGTATATAATTAGTAATAAAAAAATAAAGATTCAAATTAGTGAAATTGGCGCTGAAGTTAGAACTGTAATATATAACGGAAAAGAACGCGCTTGGCAAAATAAAACAGGCGAGTGGTCTGGATGTGCAATCTTGCTTTTCCCATTCGCAGGCTTTAACCGACTCATTTATGACGGAGTTGATTTCGGTGTTCAAAAGCACGGATTTTGCAGAAGTGAAGAATTCAATCTTGTTTCACAGGCTGAAAATAGCATTGAATTTGAGCTTTGTGCAAATGATAGAACAAGAGCAGTATATCCATACGAATTCGCGTTCAGAGTAAAATATGAGCTTGTGGATGATGGATATGAGGTTTCATATACGATCAAAAACACGAGTGAAAAGGCAATCCCTCTCGCGTGTGGTGGACACGAGTCCTTCGCACTTGATAATGAAGTAGAAAACTACTACGTTGAATTTGAAAAGGAAGAATATTTTGACTTTCTTATTCATAATTCAAGTGGTATGCTCACAGGTGAGAAAGTAAATCACGGAGCGGGTAAAATTTTGCCTCTCGAAAAGGATTTTACTGATAATAGCGCAACTGTTATTCTTGGCAACATCAATTCAAGAAAAGCAACACTTAAAGATAAGAAAACCGATGAAAAGGTGGTTGAAATCACATTCGACGGCTTTTCAAATCTTCTTTTGTGGCATCCCCACGGTTCAAAAATGCTTTGCATTGAGCCTTGGCAGTGCTTGCCATCATATGTTGATGAAATAAAAGAATTTAAAGAGAGAAAAGGCGTGATCAACCTTTCTCAAAACTGTGAAATTGCATTCACAAGAAAGATCACATATTAATTTAGGCAATATATTTTTATATATTCAAAATAAACAGCGTTTGAGGAAAACCGATGGGGCATTATATTTTAGCCACCGCATATATCGGCCAAAAGTAACGCAAAAAGGAGAAAAATATGTCAACAGTAACACTTAAGCATGTTTACAAAGTGTACGAAAACGCAGACAAAAAGGCAGTTAATACAAAACCTGCCGTATCCGATTTCTGCATGGAAATTCAGGATAAAGAATTCATTGTATTCGTTGGTCCTTCAGGTTGTGGTAAATCTACAACACTTCGTATGATCGCAGGTCTTGAAGAAATTAGCGACGGTGAAATTTGGATTGACGATACACTCGTTAATAACGTAGCACCTAAGGATAGAGATATCGCAATGGTATTCCAAAACTATGCTCTTTATCCCCATATGACCGTATATGATAATATGGCATTTGGTCTTAAGCTCCGTAAAATCCAAGACCCCGTAACAGGACAGCTCAGAAAGTACACCAAGGCAGAAATTGACGAAAAGGTTCAGCACGCAGCAAAGATTCTTGCAATTGAAGAATACCTTAAGAGAAAGCCCAAAGCATTGTCCGGTGGTCAGCGTCAGAGAGTTGCCCTTGGTAGAACTATCGTTCGTAACCCCAAGGTGTTCCTTCTTGACGAACCTCTTTCAAACCTTGACGCAAAGCTTAGAGCAACAATGAGAAGTGAAATTATCAAACTTCACGACCAGCTCGGTGCTACATTTATTTATGTAACTCACGACCAGGTTGAAGCTATGACAATGGGTACAAGAATCGTTGTTATGAGAGACGGTTTTGTTCAGCAGATTGGCGCTCCCCAGGAACTTTATGACTATCCTATCAACACATTCGTTGCAGGATTTATTGGTACACCTCAGATGAACTTCTTTGACGGTAGAATTACTCCCGATGGTGTTATTACATTTGCTAATAATCAGACAATTAAGCTTTCAAAAGAAGCTCTTGCTAACTTTGATACATCAAAGATCGGTTCAGGTCTTGATATTATTATGGGTGTTCGTCCCGGTGACCTTAAGCTTCTTGAAACTCCCAATGATATGAGCGTTTCTGCTAAGGTTGAAGTTGTTGAAGCACTTGGTAACGAAACTATCATTTATGCTAACCTTGATAAGAATGCAGACGGTTCTATCGAAAAGAGTCCTACAAGCATTGTTGCTTCTGCAAAACTTAAGAAGAATCCTGCACGTCGTTCTGAAATCATTCTCGGTATCGACGAAGAATCAATACATATTTTTGAAAAAGCAACTGAAAGAAGTATCAGAAAATAAAATTATATCTAAAAAGGAGAAGCTCGCTTCTCCTTTTTAGAAATTGATAGGTAATAATATGGATATAGTTAAACTTATACCTGCCTATAAAAGCATTATTTGGGGTGGGAATAAACTTAAAACTGAATACGGTAAAGATACTGATTTATCACCATTGGCAGAAACGTGGGAATTGTCATTCCACAAGGATGGAAAAAGCTTGCTTGAAAACGGCACACCTCTTTGTGACGTAGCAACTGAGGAAGATCTTGGTGACAACTGCAAAGGATTTGATTTTTTTCCTGTGCTTGTTAAATTTATTGATGCTCAGGATAAGCTTTCTGTTCAGGTGCATCCTTCAGATGAATATGCATTAAAGCACGAAAACAGTCTTGGTAAAACTGAGATGTGGTATATTGTTGATGCAGACGAGGGTGCAGGTATATACCTTGGTTTTGAAAAGGATATTACTCGTGAACAGTTTGAAAAGGCAATTGACGAAAAAAAATTAACCGATTTTCTCAAATTCATTCCTGTAAGCAAGGGTGAAAGTTATTTTATTCCATCTGGAACAATACACGCAATTTGTGCAGGATGTCTTATTTGTGAAATTCAACAAAATAGCAATATCACATATCGAGTTTATGACTATGGCAGACGAGATAAGAATGGAAATGAAAGAGAATTGCACGTTGCCAAGGCAATGGACGTTTCTGATTTGACTGCTATTGAGCCCAAGGAATTGAATATTCAAACAGAAGATGGTCTTCTTAAAGGAATAAATAAATTCTTTACTGCGACATTGGTTGAAATCAACGGTAGCAAGGCATTTAAAACAGATAAAAACACATTCCGTTGCTTTACTTGTCTTGACGGAGACGGCAAAATAGGTGATGTTGATATTAATAAAGGCGAAACTGTTTTTGTTCCTGCAACTGCAAGTGCTTTTAATGCAAGTGGTAATTTTAGTGCCATAATGACCACTATTCGTAAGTATTGTTTGTATAATGATGGCAAATCATTTAGAGTTGAAAATGACCTTGGTCAAACAATTGCAACTAATGATAGTATGGATGCTTTGTTAAATACTTGTGGACTTACAGTATCCGATATTGAAAATTTGTAAAAAATTAATCTCCTTTGCATTTGCAAAGGAGATTTTTGTTGACAAAATGTACTTTGTTACTTGATAAATATTTGATTTTATGTTACAATAATAAAAAGTGATTTAAGGAGTTTATTATGTCAAAAATCTATTTTAGAAACTCAAAAAATTGGACAAAGGTAATTGCTAATTGTGAAAATATAGAGCTTGTTGAACGTGATGCGCAGGGTGACTATATTTTTGATAATAAACAAAATGACTGTGTTTGTTTTGGCAATCAAAATGAAAAGACAAGCAAGGTTTATCCCGGTGCACTCTCTATTGGTGTAGAATACAAAACTAATAAGGGAATGAATAAGGATTTGACCTATCTTTTTTCTAAAAACATTGAAATAACAGGAAAAGTTGATAATTATATTTTGATTGATGAGAAAAATCTTTCTCATAGAGTGGACAAGAGCAAAAAAGTTAGTGTGTTTGTGCCCAATAGTTATGATGGCACTATAGCACACGATATTTTATACTTTTTTGATGCTCAAAATTTGTTTTGTGGTGCAGGCGATTATACAGAAAATGGCGACCCCTATGGCTCATGGCAGATTGACGTTGTTATTAGTGAGCTTTATCGTCAGTATGGAAAGAATTTGATTGTTGTTGGAATTGATAATGCCGACGAGTATAGAAGTCACGAGTTGTTTATGAATCCTGCAAAATTTGGCGCACTTGCCCCCTTGGCTACCGCTATTCCTGATGACAACTTTTCAAAAGGCTATCTTGAGGGGCTTGATGATTTTATGAAACAGACACTCCACCCATTTATCAAAGAAAAATACTGCGTTAAGGAAGATAATATCGGTGTTGGTGGTTCATCAATGGGCGGAATAGCTGCATTCTATTGCGGACTTCGTGAATTGGGTTTTTATAAGTACGTTCTCTCATATTCTCCTGCCTATGGACTTTATGAAATGAGTGCATTTGAGAATTGGTTTGCAAACAAAAAGTTTGCAAATAACAAAGAAATTTTGCCCAAAATTCATATTTATTGTGGAGAGGGCGATCCACTTGAAAGATTACTTGTTGGCTCAACTAAAGCGATGAAGGGAACACTTGTAAGATACGGTTATCCTGAAAATAAGTTATTTGAAACTTATGACGAAGAGAAGCCCCACAATGAAGAAAGCTGGAGACTTATACTTGGCGAAAGTTTTACAAAATTATTAGAATTAAATTGACTTTTAATCGAAAAAATGATATAATACAATGTTATCATTTGCATAAAGGAGATATTTATGGAAAAGACAAGATGGTATAAGGATATGGTGTTTTACCAAATATGGCCACGTTCCTTTAAGGACGGAGATGGTGACGGTATGGGAGATTTATGGGGAGTTTATGAAAAACTTGATTACATTAAATCTCTTGGATGTGACGGCATTTGGTTTTCGCCCTTATATCCTTCGCCAGGTATTGATTGCGGATACGATATTTCAGATTACTATGATATAGCAGAAGAATTTGGCGGAATGGAAGCATTTGAAAAGGTGCTTTACGGTGCTCACGAACGAGGTATGAAGATTATAATGGACCTTGTTGTAAATCACACAAGTGACCAGCACGAATGGTTTCAAAAAAGCCGTCAGAGAATAGAGCCATATACTGATTATTATATTTGGAGACCTGCCAAGAAAAATGGAAAGCTCCCGAATAACTGGGACTCACTTTTTGAAGGCAAGGCATGGGCTTGGGATGAGGTGCGTCAAGAATATTATATGCATCTTTTTGCAATTCAACAGGCAGATTTGAATATGGATAATCCACTTGTTCGTGAAGAGGTAAAGAATATTCTTCGTTTTTGGCTTGATAAGGGTGTCGACGGTTTTAGAGAGGACGTTATTACGTTTATTTCAAAGCCCGACGGTTTGCCCGACGATAAAATTATGCCTGCTTCAAAGGGTATATTTATGTTTAATCACGGTCCACATCTCCACGAATATCTTGAGGAATTTCACCGTGATGTTTTTTCAAAATATGACTGTATGACACTTGCAGAAGCACCATTGGTAACTCCCAAAAAGGCGCTTGAATATATTGATGAGAAAAACAATCCCGTTCTTGATATGATGATTCAATTTTCCACTCAAGAAGCAGACTGTTTTATGACTGACTATTATCATATGCCATTCAATCTCAGAAAGCTTAAAAAGTGCTATTCAAAATGGCAGAATGGGCTTGAGGGTAGGGGTTGGAATATGCTTTATATTGAAAATCACGATCATCCGAGAATGGTTTCTCGTTACGGTAGCGAAAAATTCCAAAAAGAGAGCGCTATGATGCTTGCGATTTCATATCTTTTCCAAAAGGGAACGCCATTTATTTATCAGGGTCAAGAAATTGGTATGACAAACTGGTATCCCAACGACCCACATATGTATGAAGATGTGCAAACTCTTTGGCAATATAATAATGTTGCAACAAAGAAGTCAGACAAAAAGCGTCTTGAAAGATTGTGGCACGGATCTCGTGATTCTGCAAGAACTCCTGTTCAATGGAGTGCCGAAGAAAACGCAGGATTTACAACAGGTACACCTTGGTTTTATGTTAATGAGAATTATAAGCACATTAATGTGGCGGATCAAGAAGCAGATAAAAATTCTATTTTGAATTTCTACCGTTGCGCAATAAAGCTTCGTAAAGAGCTTTCAAGCGTTAAAAACGGTAATTATATTGAGTATGGAAAGCATTCTTCGTCTTTCTATACATATTCACGTGAGGATGAGAATGAAAAAATTCTTGTTGTTTGCTCGTTTACAGAGAAGAGCAAGAAGTGGCGCGTTCCTTCGGGATTTGATCTTTCAAGCGGCGAGCTTTTGCTCTGCAACTATGATAAGCTTGATAAATCAATTCTTAAACCTTACGAAACAAGAGTATATAGGTGGAAAAAATAATATATGGGGCATAAAAAATATACGTCAATGCTGCTTTTGTTTTTAGCATCAATATTTTGGGGATTTGCGTTTGTAGCGCAGGACCTCGTTGCAAATATTAAGCCAATCACAGTTGGTATGGTGAGATGGTTTATAGGTGCAATTTTCCTTTTCTTTGTAATAATGATTTGGGATAAGGCAACAAATAGCGGCAGAAAGCTCATTTCAAAGGGCAAATTGGATTTCACCAAAACAGAAATCCGAGGTGGCATTGTAATGGGTATAATAATTTCAATAGCATCCATTTTTCAACAAATGGGTATAAATCAGGGAACAACCGGAGGTAAAGCGGCATTCATTACCGCACTTTACGTTGTTTTAGTTCCGATTTATGCATTGTTTTTGAAAAAGAGAGCAAAATTAAATGTTTGGATGGCTGTTTTTGTGGCAGTTATTGGATTTTACCTGCTTTGCATTAAAGAGGGAGAGGGAATTGTTCCTTCAGACTTTTGGGTTATTTTGAGCGCAATGATTTATCCAATTCATATTCTCACAATCGACCATTTCGCCCCCAAATGCGATTGCATCAGAATGTCTTGTTTACAGTTTTTCTTTGCATTCATAATAAATGGGTGCTTTGCATTCATTCTTGAATCACCTATTCAATGGGGAGAAATTTCAACTCACATTATGCCGTTTTTGTACCTTGGCATATTCTCAAGCGGAATTGCTTATACCTTGCAAATTATAGGGCAGAAGAATGTTAATCCCACAGTGGCATCTCTTATTTTGTCACTTGAATCCGTTTTTGGCTTGCTTGGTGGAATGATAATTTTGGGCGACAAGCTCACTGTGAAAGAGTACATTGGAGCAGGGCTTATATTCTTTGCAGTTGTAATATCACAGGTTGAATTTAAAAAGAAAAATCGTGTTCCATAGAACACGATTTTTTTAGTCATCTTTTTTGATTTTTGCAAGTGGATTTTGCTCCATTGCGTTGCGCATATTTTCGTTTGAAACGTGGGTGTAAATTTGCGTTGTATTGAGCTGCTCGTGACCAAGAATATCTTTAAGCACACGCACGTCAACGTTGCCGCTTTGATACATTAGTGTTGTGGCGGTGTGGCGGAGCTTGTGAACGGAAAAATGCTTTGCCTCAAGCCCTGCAAGTTCAAGATATTTATAAACCATCCATTGAACAGTTTTTACACTTATTCGCTTATTAAGTCTGCTTAAAAAGAGCGCTTTGGTTTGTACGTTCTCATATTTGGGACTTAAACGAATTTCAAGATAATCGTGAAGCACCGTTCGACACGCCTCGTTGAGATAAATTATTCTTTCTTTGTTACCCTTACCAAGAACACGAAGGGAACGAAGCTCACGGTCTATATCGTTTAAGTTGATGCCCACAAGCTCAGAAAGTCGCATTCCGCAATTGAGAAAAAGCGTGAGAATACAGTAATCTCGCTCCTTGGTGTTTGATTCGGGGTCATCAAGAACTGCTTGAAGAAGCATCATGGACTCGTCAAGCGTCAAAAATTTTGGCAAGGTTTTCTTGGGCTTGGGTGACTCAATGTTAATTGCGGGATTTTCATCAAAATAGTTTCGCTTTGTGGTGAAATATTTGTAAAGTCCCTTGATAGCAGAGAGTTTGCGAGCCTTAGCACTCCACATATTTTTGCGAGTGTCGCCCGTGTAAAAAAGAAATTCATATATTTGCTCGGTTTTAACCTTTGAAAGATAGTCGGCATCTATTGAGGTTATGTCAATTTGAATAAACTCCTCAGAGTCGATTTCAATTTTATTTTCAACCGCTAAAAGATAGCGAAAAAAGGTGCGAAGATCAAGCATATATTCGTTTACTGTTTTTTCAGAGCAACCTTGAATTGTGCGCTTGTATATGGCAAATTGCTGAACGTCCTGTGAAAATTCATTAAGTTCGGGGAATGAACTCATATCATACCTCCAATTATACAAAATTACACATTAATTATATCACACTTTTTCAATAAAGGGAAGAGATATAATAAAATTTTTTAGAAATATTTTCAAAAATGCTTGACAAAAAGCGATATATGTGGTAATATATATAAGTCGCAGAGAGCGATATGTGCCATTAGCTCAGCCGGATAGAGTGTTTGGCTACGAACCAAAAGGTCGGGGGTTCGAATCCCTCATGGCACGCCATAAAGGAGATGCAGTTGCATCTCCTTTTTTGTTTTGATTTTTTGCGGACAGTCGAGGACACCTGTCCCTACAACAGATAATAGTAATTTTGGCGGAGATTATAGCCATATTTATTAACAATGTAGCTATATACATTCTATCGTTGCCCATCGCTTACAATCTACTGCGAGGTAAAATCAAAGCCAAGCGGATGGAATTCTTGGTGGAATGAGTACAACTGCCCTGTAGTTTGGGGTTACAAAGGTGAATAACAAAATATAAAAAACAAAGGGAACTCAAAAGAGTTCCCTTAATTTTATTAATTTAAACATCAATATCCTTAATATACTCGCTACCGTGTTCGGCGATGAATTTTTTGCGGGCGGCGAGGTCGTCGCCAAGGAGAGTTTCAAACATCACTTCGGTGAGATATGGGTCTGCGGGGTCAACGGAGATGAGTCGACGTGTTTCGGGATTCATTGTTGTTTCCCACATCATTTCGGGCTCGTTTTCGCCAAGTCCCTTTGAACGCTGAATTGTATATTTTGTGCCTTCAAGCTTCTTTAATATTGCCGCTTTTTCAAATTCGTCAAATGCGAAATAGGTCTTGTCCTTTGTTGTGATTTCAAAAAGGGGAGTTTCAGCGATGAACACCTTATGCTCGGCAAGAAGTGTGGGGAGCAAACGATAGAAGAGTGTCAAAAGAAGCGTTCTGATCTGGAAGCCGTCTTCGTCGGCATCGGTACAAAGAATGATCTTTGACCATTTGAGGTCATTAATGTCAAACGGGTCGATATTGCCCTTAACCTTGCCTTTAATTTCAACACCGCATCCGATTACACGGAGAAGGTCGGTGATTACTTCGCTCTTGAAAATCTTATCATATGAGCTTTTAAGACAGTTAAGAGTTTTACCTCTAACGGGAATAATCGCCTGGAATTCTGCATTTCTGCCGAGTTTACAAGAGGTTAACGCAGAGTCACCCTCAACGATGTAAAGCTCACGAACTGCGGGGTCTTTGCTTCGACAGTTAACAAACTTTTCAACCTTATTTGAAAAGTCCATTTTGCTTTTAAGACTTTCTTTAAGCTGAATTCTTGTTTTTTCTGCGGTTTCACGTGAACGCCTGTTCAAAAGCACCTGATTTGCGAAAACCTCTGCTTCGATGGGATGCTCCATAAAGTAGATTTCAAGATTTTTCTTCAAAAATTCCGTCATCGCTTCATAAATGAAGGTATTGGTGATGGATTTCTTTGTCTGGTTTTCGTAAGATGTCATTGTTGAAAAGCTGTTTATAACAAGGCACAAACAGTCTGCAACGTCGGTGAACTGAATTTTTGATTCAGTTTTGTTATATTTATTTGCATTTTTAATATATTTATCAAG
Source organism: Eubacteriales bacterium (assembly GCA_045635885.1). Classification (GTDB taxonomy): domain Bacteria; phylum Bacillota; class Clostridia; order Oscillospirales; family CAG-272; genus RGIG4608. The sequence goes on from JAZTWO010000076.1 coordinate 43,641, forward strand.
TGCATAAACAAAGGCAACCTTAACCGCCTTGTCGGGTGAGCCACCATGCTCAAGGTAACTTGAGTTGTGGTAATATTCAAGTCTGTTTACAGTATTTGAAACGCAGAAAGAGAAGTCTGCCTTAAGTTTATATTCGTCCTTATCGTTTCTATCTCTACCTTGAGTTTCAAGATGCCACAAAACCGGCTCTGTAGCTGCGCTTTCGCCACACATTTCTTTGATATAATCAGAAATACCGTGTTCGTATTTGAATGACTTTTTAGAGAATTTTTTGCCATCTTCTTCAACGTTGAGTTCAAATTCGATGCCTGAATTGATTACTGCCTGACGGTGAAGAGTTTCTTCAAAGAATGAGTGAGGAATGTTTATATCTGTGAAAACGTCAAGGTCGGGTTTCCAACGAATTACTGTACCTGTTCGTTTTTCGCCCCTTGCAAGCTCACGTGTTTTAAGTTCACTTACAGGCTCACCCTTTCTAAAGTGAATGGAACGCTCATAAACACCGTCATAGGAATAAACGTCCATATATTCAGAGCTATACTGAGTTGCGCAAGCACCAAGACCGTTAAGACCGAGGGAATATTCATAAGCAGATTCTTCGTTGTTGTTATCGTATTTACCACCTGCATAAAGCTCGCAGTAAATAAGATCCCAGTTCCATCTACTCTCGGCTTCGTTATATCCAAGGGGGACACCGCGTCCGTGGTCGTCAACTTCGATTGAGTGGTCTTTAAATGCGGTTACTTTAATAATGTCACCATGACCTTCACGGGCTTCGTCTACAGAGTTTGAAAGAATTTCAAAAAAAGAATGCTCGCAACCCTCAAGACCGTCAGAGCCGAAAATAACTCCGGGACGCATTCTTACACGGTCAGCACCCTTTAATGCTTTAATGCTTTGGTTATCATATTGTGGTGTAGAAGTTTTAGTTTTAGCCATTTTTATCTCCAAAAATGTAATAATCTATATAATAATATAATTATACCAAAAAAAATCTCATTTGAAAAGGGTTTTTTATAAAAAAATCTCGAAAAATCAACTATTTTTCTATTGCAAAAATGAAGAAAAAACGATATAATATAAAATAGGAGATTTTGTTTTTGGAGGCAGGTATGAAAACAGTTGAACTCATTAAAAACAGAATAGGAAATAAGCGTTGTGCCGTGCTTGGATTTGGCGTTTCAAACGTGCCTTTGGTTGAGGTTTTGCTTGAATGCGGAAACGAGATTACTGTGCATGATAAAAAAGAAATTGAAAATCTTGGCGAAAAAGCAAAGCTTTTTCAAAGTCAGGGTGTACACTTTGTTACAGGCGAAAATTATCTTGACAATATTGATGCGGATATTATTTTCCGTTCTCCCGGAATTCGTCCCGACTATGACGGCATAAAAAGAGCTGTTGAAAATGGTGCAGAGTTGACAAGTGAAATGGAGCTTTTCTTGGAGCTTACTCCTGCCTATATATTGGGTGTTACGGGAAGTGACGGAAAAACCACAACCACCACCATTGCATATAAATTGCTTGAAAAAGAATTTGAAAATTCTGATAGACAAATTTACGTTGGTGGAAATATTGGCACTCCTTTGCTCTCAAAAGTTGGTGAGATGACCGAAAGGGATATTTGCGTGCTTGAGCTTTCAAGCTTTCAACTTTTCACCGCAAAAAAATCGCCCCACCGTGCTATTATCACCAATCTTTCGCCAAATCATCTTGACTGGCACAAGGATATGCAAGAGTATGTTGAGGCAAAGACCAACATTTATAAGCATGGTTGCACAAAATTGACTATTAATGGCAACAATGAGCTTTCAAAAGAGCTTTGGGTTGCAGATGATATTGAATTGGCATTGTTTTCTGTTGATTATTCCTATGATGATATAGTTGAAAAATATAAAGACAAACCCGAGGAAAAATCAAAATCTGCAATGTTTGTTTATGAAGGAAGCATTTACCGTTATTATAATAATCATGTGTTAAACGTATTAAATCTTGAGTCTATATTGATTCCCGGCAGACACAATATAGAGAATTATATGGCGGCTATTTCTCTTACTTGGGGAATGGTTTCAGAACCGACTATTAAATATATTGCAAAGACATTTGGTGGTGTTGAGCATCGCCTTGAACTTGTTCGTGTGTTTGATGAAGTATTATACATAAATAGCTCGATTGACTCAAGTCCAACACGCACTGCAGCGGCATTGTCTGCCTTGCCAATAAAGCCAATTGTTATTTGTGGCGGATATGACAAGCATATACCATTTGAACCATTAGCCGATGCGTTGAACGAAAAAGCCAAAGCGGTTATTTTAACGGGTGCTACCGCCGAAAAGATAAATTCTGTGTTAGAAGCAAGTTGCTCAACAATAGATATTTATCTTGAAAAAGATTTCGAAAAAGCCGTAAAATTAGCAAGGGATATAGCGAACAAAAGTGATATAGTTTTGCTTTCGCCTGCATGTGCAAGCTTTGATGCTTTTGATAATTTTATGCAACGTGGAAATAGATTTAAAGAAATTGTAAACGAATTTAAATAGATTGGAGAAAGTTATGGAACTTAAAAAGTTAATTGTTGACCTTTCAGGCCTTATGTCCATTGGTGGATTTGAAAGATTTGAAAGAGAAAAATTACTTTCACTCGTTGGCAACGAATTTGACGAGTGTTATCTTGATAACGTGGGCAACCAGATTTTTGTTAAAAAATGTGGCAAAGAAAATGCCCCCAAAATTATGCTTGACGCACATATGGACGAAATCGGTATGTATGTTACCGAAATTCTTGACGGAGGTTTTCTTCGTGTTATAAATATTGGTGGAATTGACACTCATATTTTGCAGGCAAGTGATGTAATCATCTATGGAAAAGAAGAAAGACTTTTTGGTGTAATTGCATCAACTCCCCCTCACCTTGCAAGTGGTGACGGTAAGAAGCTCCCTCAAATCGACGAGCTTTTGATTGATACTTGTCTTACCAAAGAAGAACTTGAAAGTAAAATTAGAATTGGCACACCCGTTGGATTTGCTCCCAAGTATACAGAGATACTTAACAATAAAATTATGGGCAAGAGCTTTGACGATAAGGCGTGTGCGGCTTGTGCAATTTACGCAACTGCTACAACACCACGTGAAGAGCTTGCAGGCGACGTTTACGTTATGCTTTCTTGTTGTGAAGAAGTAACTAACATGGTTGCTCCGGGTGCTTATTCTATCAATCCCGATTATGCAATGAGCATTGACGTAAATCTCGGCAGAGTTCCCGGAACAAAGAAAGAGGAGACTGTTGAACTTGCAAAAGGTCCTTCAATAACAATTTCTGCGGTTACTGACAGAAAGCTTACGAATATGCTTATTGATGAGGCAAAAGAAAAGGAAATTCCTTATCAAATTTCAGTTTCCCCAACAAATACAGGAACAAATGCCACATCAATTCAACTTGCAAGAGAGGGAATTCCTACAGTTGACGTTGGATTACCATTGACTTCAATGCATACATATAACGAAATTATTTCTCTTGATGATGCACAAACACTTTGTGATCTTGCGTCCGCATTCATTAAGAGCGAAAAAATAGCAAACGAATTTGGCAAAGGAGGACTTGTATTATGAGATTAAACGGTGTTGAGCTTTTAGAATATCTTTGCCAAAAATTCGGTCCTACAGGATTTGAAAAAGAGGTTGCAGATGCTATTATCGAGCAACTTGAAGACAACTGTGACAAAATTGCTAAAGATACATTTGGTAACGTATACGCACTTGTTAAGGGTGAAAGTAGCGATAGAGTTATGATTTCTTCCCATATGGACGAAGTTGGATTTATGATTACCGATATTGATAGTGACGGATATATTAAATTTGCAAATCTTGGTGGCATTGACCCCAAGGTGCTTTACGGCAAACAAGTTGTTCTTGGCAACGAAAAAACAAAGATAAACGGTGTTATTGCAGCAAAGGCAATTCACCACAAGAGAAGAGAAGATAGATTTTCTGTTACTCCAATAAATGAGATGTATATTGATATTGGCGCAAAGGATGCAGATGAGGTGAAGGGATATGTAAACATCGGTGATTTTGGCGTGTTTAACTCTGATTTCGTTTTCTTTGGAACCGATAACAAATATATGAAGGGTAAAGCTATTGACGATAGAGCAGGTTGTTGCGCTATGATTGAAATAATCAGAAAGATTAGAGAAAATAATATTACTCTTCCTTTTGATACATATTTCTGCTTTACAGTAAGAGAAGAAGTTGGACTTTCAGGTGCAAGAGTTGCCGCAGAAAAGGTTAAGCCCTCTCGTGCAATTATTCTTGAAAGCACCGCTATTGGTGATATTGCAGGTGCGCCTGCACACAAGAGAGTTGCAGACGTTGGAAGTGGTGGGGTTATATCTTTGATGGATAGATCCACAATCTATGATACCGATTTCGTTAATTTTACACTTGATACAGCAAAAAGCAATGATATAAAAGCGCAAGTTAAGAGATATGTTTCAGGCGGTAACGATGCTGGACATATTCATAAATCAGGAAAGGGTGTTAAATGCGTTGCCATTTCTATGGGTACAAGATATTTGCATTCACCTGCTTGCGTTGCAAGTATAGAGGATTATGAGTCAATCAGAGAGCTTGTTTTTGCAATGCTCAAAAATATGAAAGCGGAGGTTTAATATTATGTATAATACACTTAAAACTATTACACTTGTTCACGGAGTTTCTGGCAAAGAGCACCGTGTTGCTAATACACTTAAAGAAATGATTGCACCTTATTGTGATGAGTCACATATTGATGCTATGGGCAATCTTATTGCAGTTAAAAAGGGTACATCTGCAAATCCCAAAAAGGTTTTGCTTTGCGGACATATGGACGAAATTGGTTTTATCGTTAACTTTGTTGAAGATAACGGATTTGTTCGTGTAGCTCCCATTGGCGGCATTAACTGGGTTGCTTGTGCATTTGGTGAAGTTGTGTCTGATAAGGGCATTCACGGTGTGCTTGTTCCCAATTCAGGAACAAAGGCAAGCGATTTTGCCCCTGATCTTTTCTACATCGACATTGGTGCAGATAATAAGAAAAATGCAGAAAGAAAAGTTAAAATTGGTGATACGTTTGTTCTTAAATCCAATCTTACAAAGCTTAATGCAAATAGAGTTGTTGGTCGTCCACTTGATGATAGAGCAGGTTGCGGCATAGTTCTTGAAATTGCAAATAGAATTGCAAAAGAACCCGTAGCGGATGACGTTTACTATGTATTCAGCGTTCAAGAAGAGGTTGGATGCCGTGGTTCAAAAACTGCAGCTTTTGCAATTGGAGCAGACGTTTCTCTTACATTCGACGTAACAGGCACGGGTGATACTGCAGGTTCAAAGCCCATGGCAGTTAAACTTGGTGGCGGTGCCGCAATAAAAATTAAGGATGCTTCTGTAATTTGCGACTCTGAGGTTGTAGAAAAGCTTACTCGTATCGCAAAGGAAAAGAATATTAAGAGTCAGCACGAAATTCTTGCTTACGGTGGAACTGATACATCATCCATTCAGATGACAGGCGCAGGATGCCGTGCAGGTGCTATTTCAATTCCTTCAAGATATATTCACTCAGGAGTTGAAATGATTGACATGAACGACTATAAGGCATGTATTGACCTTGCAGTTGAATTTATTAAGGAATAATAGATATGGAATTTTCAAATGAAGTTATAAAGCTTGTGGGCGAAGCTGAAATCGCCCTCAAGGAAACCTTTGAAGAAATTGACAGAATTTCTTTTAAAAATACTCAAAAGGTAATGAATGCTTTTGCTAACCACAGAGTTTCAGACGGTATGTTTGGTTCAACAAGTGGCTATGGTTATGACGATAAGGGCAGGGACGTGCTTGATGAAATTTGGGCAGAGGTTTTTGGTTGTGAATCAGCATTGGTAAGACATTCTATAGTTAGTGGAACACACGCTCTTACTATAGGTCTTTTTGGGCTTTTGCGCCCAGGCGATATTATGCTTTCAGTTGCAGGCAAGCCCTATGATACGCTTGAAGAGGTAATTGGAATTGTTGGTGAAGCAGGAAACGGCTCGCTTAAGGATTTTGGCGTTGAATATCGCCAAATTGAGCTTAAGGATGACGGAACTTTTGATTATGAAACCGTTGGCAGAGAATTGAAAGTAAATGCGCAGAAAATCAAAATGGTATTTATTCAGCGTTCAAAGGGTTATCTTAACAGAAGAACTCTTACAGTTGATGAAATTGGCGAAATGGCTCGTTTTGTTAAGTCGCTTTCTCCCGAAACTTACGTTGTAGTTGACAACTGTTATGGTGAATTCGTTGAAGAAAAAGAGCCGGTTGCTGTTGGCGCAGACCTTTGTATCGGATCACTTATAAAAAATCCCGGTGGCGGTATGGCAGAAACAGGTGGATATTTTGCAGGAACTAAAAAGGCGATTGAACTCGTTTCTTACCGTTTGACTTCTCCCGGAACTGGTGCAGAGGTTGGTGCAACAATCGGACAAAATAAGAATATGTATAAGGGTCTTTTCTATGCTCCACATACAACTGCGCAGGCACTTAAAACGGGTTATCTTGCGGCATATATGTTTGAAAAAATGGGATACAATGCTGCTCCAAAGTGGAATGAAAAGCGTTCCGATATAATTCAGTCCGTTATTACAGGCGACCCTGAAATTCTTTGTGCTTTTTGTCGTGGAATTCAGGCGGGCTCTCCCGTTGATGCATATGTTACTCCTGAACCTTGGGATATGCCCGGATATACCGATAAGGTAATTATGGCGGCAGGCGCATTCACACAGGGTTCTTCAATTGAGCTTTCTGCAGATGGGCCCATTAGACCTCCATACACCGTATATTTCCAAGGCGGATTGACATACGAAAGTGGTAAAATTGGCATTATGAGTGCGGCGCAGACCGTTATGAATTTGAAAAAATGAGAGAGATATATTTAGATAATAGTGCAACAACTCCGATTTGTGAAGATGCAAAAATTAAAATGAATGAAGCTATGGAATGCTATGGCAATCCATCTTCTCTTCATTCAAAGGGATTTGATTCTTCAAAAATGATAATTGATGCACGAAATAAGATACTAACCTCGCTTTTTGTAAGAAACGGAAAGCCCGAAAATCTCATTTTTACCGCAGGCGGAACAGAAGCAGATAATCTTGCGCTTATGGGTGTTGCTTATGCCAAAACTCGCAGAGCGAACAGAATTATCACAACGGATTCTGAACATTCTGCCATTGAAAATACTCTCAAAGTACTTGAAAATGATGGATTTGAGGTTGTTCGTCTTACAACTAAAAACGGTGTTATAGACATTGATGAATTTACGTCCGCAATGAACAAAAACACATTGCTTGTTACTATGATGCACGTTAACAACGAAACGGGTGCAGTGTACAACATTAAGGAGTGCTTTAAAATTGCAAAGCAGGTAAATCCCGACGTTGTAACACATACAGATGCGGTGCAATCCTATATGAAGCTTAAGGTTTCTCCAACAGAACTCTGCGCTGATTTGATAAGTATTAGCGCACATAAAATTCATGGTCCAAAGGGAATAGGTGCACTTTACGTTAGCCCCGATGTAATTAAGAAAAAGCAAATAAAAGCAATTATTTACGGCGGTGGGCAGGAGTTTGGCTTCCGTTCAGGCACTGAAAATCTTATTGGTATTGCAGGCTTTGGTGCGGCGGCATATAGGGGATTTAAAAACCTTGCCAAAGACGTAACTACAATGCGTGAGCTTCGTACATATGCCCTTGAAAAGCTTTCAAGCCTCAATGTTAGAGTTAATTTGCCAAAAGGTGAGTGTGCTCCGCACATCATTAATATAACCTTACCGTCAATTAAAAGCGAAACGATGCTTCACCATCTTTCTGCAAAGGGGATTTATGTTTCAAGCGGCTCTGCTTGTTCTTCAAACTCTGCTACAAAAAAGATTAGCCGTGCGCTTCGTGGCTTTGGACTTACTGATTTTGATGCTGATTGTTCAATGAGAATTAGTTTATCTCCTTTTAGTAAAAAAGAAGATATTGACGAATTGATTTTGGCGCTTTCAGAGGGAATTGATAAACTTGTTAAAATCAAATAACAAAAAGCGGTGAGCAAATTGCTCACCGCTTAATTATTATTATTATTATTTGTTTTTCTTAATTTGTCTTGTTATCAATTTTGTGATTTCAACAATAGGAATTACAAGGATTGCAAGACCCAATGCGATACCGTATTCTGTGATATCAAGATGTGCAAGACTGAATGCTTCTGCAAGGAAGTCAATTTCAATTACTGCAGTTGTAAGCAAGAATGAAAGAATTCCTGCGCCCCAGAGCCAAACGTTCTGAGTCTTCATCTTGAAGATTGAGCCGTGAAGTGATCTCATATTAAATGCGTGGAAAATTTCTGCCATTGAAAGTGTCAAGAATGCCATTGAAGTACCAAGCATTTCTGCACTATAAGTTCCTGCAGCAATTGCTTCTGCGTGGTGGAGTTGTGCAAGCCAATCACGACCAATGATGTAAGAAGCAAGAGTGATAATTGTTACAAGAGCACCCTGATATACTACTGCAAAGCCAAGGCCACCTGCGAAAATGCCTTCTTTGGAATCACGAGGAGCGCGTTTCATAACGTCATCTTCGGGCTTTTCCATACCAAGAGCAAGTGCGGGGAAGCAGTCAGTAATAAGGTTAATCCAAAGCAAGTGAACTGCCAAGAAAATGTTCTGAATACCAAGAAGTGTTGCAAAGAAGATTGTAAGCACTTCAGAGAGGTTGGAAGCAAGAAGGAACTGAATAGCTTTTCTGATGTTATCGTAAATTCTACGACCTTCACCTGCGGCTGAAACGATTGTTGCAAAGTTGTCGTCTGCAAGAATCATATCAGCAACGTTCTTAGTAACGTCAGTACCTGTAATACCCATACCAACACCAATGTCGGCATTTTTAATAGAGGGAGCATCGTTTACACCGTCGCCTGTCATAGCGGTAATCTTACCTTTTTTACGCCAAGCATTAACTATTCTTGTCTTATGCTCGGGTTGAACACGTGCGTAAACGGAATATTTTTCAACAAGAGTTTCAAAATCTTCATCTGAAATATCGTCAAGCTCTGCACCTGTAATTGCTTGAGATGCATCACTGATAATACCAAGCTGTGTTGCAATAGCAACTGCAGTGTCCTTATGGTCACCTGTAATCATAATGGGACGAATACCTGCAAGACGGCACTGGTCAATAGCAGGTTTAACTTCGGGACGAACGGGGTCGATCATACCAACCATACCGATAAAGCAAAGATTATTTTCAACTGCCTCTGCTTCATAAACTGTGGGAGCAGCATCAAGATCTTTGTAAGCGGCAGCAAGTACACGAAGCGCACGGTCTGCCATGCCTTTGTTTGCGGCAAGGATTTGTGATCTGATTTCGTCATTAAGAGGAGTTACCTTGCCACCAATGAGGGCGGAAGTACAAACCTTAAGAATTTCATCAGGAGCACCCTTTGTGAACTGAACGAACTTGCCGTTTTCTTTTGTATGAACTGTGGTCATCATCTTACGCATAGAGTCGAAGGGAACTTCGCCAACACGCACGAAAATGTTCTTTTGAGTGTTTTTAGAAAGATTAAGTGTTTCTGCATAGTTAACAAGAGCACATTCTGTGGGCTCACCAACAGCTGTACCTTCCTTAACGTCAAATTCTGCGTCAGAGCAAAGTGACATTGCGTTTGCAAGAAGGGCTTCGTCTTCGCCATGGTGGTCAACAACGGTCATCTTGTTTTGTGTAAGAGTACCTGTCTTGTCGGAGCAGATAATCTGTGTGCATCCAAGAGTTTCAACCGCAGTAAGCTTACGAATAATGGCATTTCTCTTGGACATATTAGTAACACCGATTGAAAGAACGATTGTTACAACAGTTGAAAGACCTTCAGGAATTGCTGCAACCGCAAGGGAAATAGCAACCATAAAGAAGTCCATAACCTTATCGAATGTAAATGCACCTGTTGTTACAAGTTCACGAATAACGTTAATGCCAAATACGAGAATAGAAATGATGATTACGAGAACTGTGAGGATTTTTGAAAGCTGAGAAAGCTTTACCTGAAGGGGAGTTTTACCTTCTTGAGCATTTGCAAGAGCATCTGCAATCTTACCCATTTCAGTATCCATACCTGTGCCGGTTACAACTGCTTTTGCTCGTCCGTAAACGATAACACTACCCATGTAAACCATGTTCTTGCGGTCACCGAGTGTAACCTCGTCAGATTCAATTATATTTTCAGTTTTGTTTACAGGAACGGATTCACCGGTAAGAGCGGCTTCTTCCGCTTTAAGAGAAGCACACTCAATAATTCTTGCATCTGCAGGAACTGCGTCGCCTGCTTCAAGAACGATAATATCACCAACTACAAGATCTTCACTTTTAACAGTGATTTGGCGTCCGTCACGAATAACCTTACTTGTTGCAGCGGCAATTTCTTGCAAAGCTTCAATTGCTTTTTCTGCCTTGCTTTCTTGAAGAACGCCGAGAATAGCGTTGATAAGAACTACTGCAAGAATAATAACGACGTCTGAGGGGAAGCCGAAATGACCGCTTGTAACACCCTCATAGATTTCCATGCCTGCAGAGATAGCTGCAGCAACGATAAGAATGATGGTCATGGGTTCTGCAAGCTGCTTCATAAAGCGCTTGAACATAGACTCTTTTTGACCTTCAGCGAGTTTGTTTTTTCCATTTTTTTCAAGACGTGACTGAGCTTCTATTGAAGAGAGACCGTTTTCGTTAGTTGAAAAATGGGAAAGAACTTCTTCTTTGGAATTGTTGTAGAAATTCATTTTTTTCTCCTTTTTAAATTTATTGAAGTGACTTGCATAAAAAAGACTCAAGTGTTGGTTAAACACTTGAGTCTTGTTCATTAAGATATGCCAGACCGAGTGGTCATGATGTTGACATATCACGTTAATACGCAAACTACTCCCTCGAGTGTTTATATTATATCACATTGTCTAATTTTTGTCAAGAAAAATATTAACATTTTTTAATTAATTATTCCGCCACCAACCACAATATCTCCATCATAAAGAACAACTGATTGACCTCTTGTTATCGCACGTTGAGGTTCGTCAAATGTTACTTTAATTGTGTCTTTATCAATTTGTTCAACAGTAGCAGGTTGTTCCTTTTGATTGTAGCGGATTTTGGCTTTAACTTTAATTGGCTCGGTGATTTTTTCACAAGAAATAAGATTAATATTACTTGCGGTGAGTGTTGTTCCAAAAAGTTCGGAATTGCGTGCAAGAGTAACTGTGTTGTTTTCAAGATTTTTTTCAACAACGTACATCGGTTCTCCAAGAGCGATGCCAAGTCCTTTGCGTTGACCAATGGTGTAATTAATAATTCCTTGATGTGTTCCCAGGATATTTCCGTTAAGGTCAATAAAATTACCTTTTTTAAATGTTTCTCCCGTAGTTTTTTCAATAAATGATACGTAGTCACCGTCGGGAATAAAACAAACGTCCTGGCTATCTTTTTTTCTTGCATTAACAAATCCGATTTGCTCTGCAAGATTGCGTGCATCTGCTTTGGTCATCTCTCCTAAAGGGAAGATAGTGTGTGCCAATTGATTTTGAGTAAGAGAATAGAGAACGTAGCTTTGATCCTTGGTCAAATCCAAGGCTTTTTTCAGTAAATAACGTCCGTTTTCGCCTTTTTTAATGCGTGCATAATGACCTGTGGCAACTGCGCCATAACCACGCTCCATAGCCATTTTAAGAAGCTGTTCGAATTTTATTTTTCGATTACAAACAACACAAGGGTTGGGAGTAGAACCGTTTTTATAGCAATTTATAAAATCTCCAATAACGCATTCCTTAAAAGCCGCACCAAAGTCGTGTGTTTCGTGAGGAATGCCAAGAATATCGCAAACGGATTTGGCATCTTTAATATCTTGGGCAGAGCAACAGGAGTTTTCACCATATATTAAATTGTCGCTTTCGTCGTGCAACTTCATAGTAACGCCAATTGCTTCGTTGCTTTGCTTAATGAGATAAGCAGAAACGGCACTGTCAACTCCGCCACTCATTGCAACAAGAACTTTCATTGAAAAACTCCTTTCTATATTTTGTAGTCTTCCCACATAAACGTTGTGGGAGTGCCTTCTTCAAGCAATCCATCAAAATCATTTTGTCTGAACACTTCATAAACAGCTATTGCAACCGAATTTGATAAATTGAGTGAGCGAAGATTGGGTCGCATAGGTATTCTAACACATTTGTCGGGATTTTTTTCAAGCAAAGCTTCAGGAAGCCCTTTGGATTCTTTTCCAAACATAATGAAAACATCACCACAATAAGTTGCTTCTGTATATTTTCTTGGTGCTTTTGTTGTAAAATAGAATACGTTTGCATTGGGATTTTTATCAAAGAAATCATCAAGATTTTCATAATATGTGATGTCAAGCAAATGCCAATAATCAAGACCTGCACGTTTGAGCTTTTTATCGTCTATTTCAAATCCCATGGGTTTAATTATATGTAATGATGCACCGGTTGCAGCACAGGTGCGTGCAATGTTTCCTGTATTTTGGGGAATTTCCGGTTCGTGAAGCACAATATTTATCTTAGACATATTATTTTCCTTTAAAAATAGATTTACTCTATAGATTATATAATATATCTAAAAAAATTTCAAGAATTATTTTATAAATTTACAAAAAACTATGGTAATTATTTAAGTTTTGTAGTATAATAAGATGATATTTTGATTTTTGGAGGATTAAATGGGACTTTTTGATAAGCTCTTTGGTACTTATAGCGAAAGAGAACTTAAAAAAATAGATAAAACGGTTTCAGAAATTGAGGCACTTGCCGATAAGTATTCTGCAATGAGTGATACAGAACTTTCTGGAATGACCGCAATATTTAAATCACGCCTTGCAAAAGGTGAAACACTTGACAATATTCTTCCTGATGCATTTGCTGCGGTTAGAGAAGCGGCAGATCGTGTGCTTGGAAAGAGACCTTTTAGAGTGCAGATTATTGGTGGTATTATTCTTCATCAAGGAAGAATTGCTGAAATGAAAACAGGTGAAGGAAAAACACTTGTTGCAACAATGCCCGCATATCTTAACGCACTTACAGGAGAGGGCGTGCATATTGTAACTGTAAACGATTATCTTGCTTCTCGTGACAGTGAAGAAATGGGTAGAGTTTATGGATTTATGGGACTTACAACAGGTCTTGTAGTTCATGGACAAACTTCACAACAAAAGCAGGAAGCATATAATGCCGACATTACTTACGGTACAAATAATGAATTTGGCTTTGACTATCTTCGTGATAACATGGTTGTATATAAGCAAAATCTTGCTCAACGTGGACATTCATTCGCAATCGTTGACGAGGTTGACTCTATTTTAATTGACGAAGCAAGAACACCTTTGATTATTTCAGGTGCTGGTGATCCGTCAACAGATCTTTACACCAAGGCAGATACACTTGTTCGTAAGTTTAAAAAGCTTGTAGTTAAAGAAATGGATACAAAAGAGGACCAAGAGGACGTTGATGCAGATTATATCGTTGACGAAAAGGCAAAGAATGCAGTTATTACTCCTCGTGGTACAAGAAAAGCAGAGCAGTTCTTTGGCATTGAAAACCTTAGTGATCCTGAAAATAACGAAATTGCACATCACATCAATCAGGCAATTAGAGCTTATGGCACTATGAAACGTGATGATGACTATGTTGTTAATGAAAACGGAGTTATGATTGTTGACTCCTTTACAGGCCGTCTTATGCCCGGAAGAAGATATTCAAATGGTCTTCATCAGGCAATTGAAGCTAAAGAGGGTGTTAAGATAGAAAAAGAAAATCAAACTCTTGCTACAATTACATTCCAAAACTATTTCAGAATGTATAAAAAACTTTCCGGTATGACAGGTACTGCACTTACAGAAGATGCAGAATTCCGTGAAATATATATGATTGACGTTGTTGAAATTCCCACTAATAGACCTATGATTAGAGTGGACCACAACGATATGCTTTATAAGAGCATCAATGCTAAATATAAGGCGATTGTTAATCAGGTAAAGGAATGTCACGCAAAGGGGCAACCTGTTCTTGTCGGAACAGTTTCTATTGATAAATCTGAGATTCTCTCAAAGCTTTTGCAAAGAGAGGGAATTCAGCACACCGTTCTTAATGCAAAGCTTCACGAAAAAGAAGCTGAGATAGTTGCGCAGGCAGGTAAGTTTGGTGCAGTTACCATTGCTACTAATATGGCAGGACGTGGAACTGACATTATGCTTGGTGGTAACTCTGAGTTTATGGCAAAGAACGAAATGCGCAAACAGGGATTTTCTGACGAGCTTATTGCAGTTTCAACAGGAACTGCCATTGTTGATGACGAAGAAATAATGAATGCTCGCAGAACATTTGCAGAGCTAAATAAGAAGTTCAAAAAGGAAATTGAACCTGAAGCGCAAAAGGTTAGAGAAGCGGGTGGTCTTTTCATCCTTGGCTCTGAAAGGCACGAATCACGTCGAATTGACAATCAGCTTCGTGGACGTTCAGGCCGTCAAGGCGACCCCGGTGAATCATGCTTCTTCCTTTCACTTGAAGACGATCTTATTCGTCTTTTCGGTGGTGAAAAAGCGCAGATTGTTGCTAATAACCTTGGTATGAATGACGAGGATTGCCTTGACCTTAGATTCTTCTCAAACGTGATTGAAACCTCACAAAAGAAGATTGAGGATAGAAACTTTAAAATCAGAAAGAACGTTCTTGCTTATGACGATGTAATGAATAAGCAAAGAGAACTTATTTACAAGCAAAGACAGGATGTTCTTAATGGTGTTGATATTTCAGGCAAGATTGTCAATATGATTAATGATACAGTTTCATATAAAGCGCAGGAATTCTATCATGCAGAAGATAGAACAATTGACCTTAACGGACTTGAGGCATTCTTTAGATTCCTTTTGGGTGAGAATTATCCCCATACACAAATCAGAGAGCTTGCAGATAAATGCAATATTGATGAAATTGTAGAATTGCTTTGCGAACGTGCAGAAATCGTTTATAAAGAAAAAGAAGAAATCTTTGGCGCAGAAAACATGCGTGAAATTGAAAGAGCAATTCTTCTTCGTAACGTTGACCAAAAGTGGATGGAACACATTGATGCTATGGATGATCTTAAGAGCAGTGTTGCTTTTGAAACCTATGCTCAAAGAGATCCCGTTAACGAATATCGTTTCCGTGGTGCAGATATGTTTGACGAGCTTGTTACCGATATAAGAGAGAATACTGCAAGAATGATTCTTTCTCTTACTAAAAAAGCTCCCGATACACAAAGAGTTCAAATAGCTAACCCAATTATGACATCTGCTTCAGGTGAAATTGCTAAAAAGCATATTACCGTAAAGAAAGCAGAAAAAGTTGGCAGAAATGATCCATGCCCTTGTGGAAGTGGCAAGAAATATAAAGCTTGTTGCGGTGCAAATAGATAATTCAAAAAACGGTGGATTTAATCCACCGTTTTTCTACTTTTTAATTGTACCGTCAATGCAGTATATTGTATAGTTAGAGGTGCCCAAATCCCATTCTTCGTCTTTTTTAAGATTGAGCCAATCATTTATTGTTCCATTAAAGTGAATTTCTTTAAGGTTGTTGCAATATTCAAATATACGCATATTTAACTTGGATATGTTTGCGCCAAGATAAACAACCTCAAGATTTGAACAACTAGCAAATGCGTAATTTTCGATTGTGGTAACACTATCGGGCAAAACTACAGTTTTAAGTGCTTTGCATTTGTAAAAAGCTTTTTGACCTATAAACGTTAAGCCATTGCCCAAATACATATTTTCAAGGTCAAAGCACTGATAAAATGCATTGTTTTCGATTTTTGTAATAGAATCGGGAAGTATAATTCCTTTAATGTTTGAATAACTAAAAGCAGAGGAATCAATAGCCCATACATTTTGCTCATTGTGAAAATTTGGGATACATAAAATGGAATCCTCACAAGTGCCAATGTCAATCACAATACCATTGCTAATATGAAGATATTTTGAAACAACAATGTCTTCAACTCTTAAAATCTTGTTACAATAAATGCAAGGGAATTGCTTTTCATCGTTTTTCACAATCCAATCGCCCTCTGCATGTGAAAGCTTTGAAACAAGCTCTGTTTCTTCTTTGCCGCATTCGTTGCAAATGCGCTTTTGCAACCCGTCAATTTCACATTGAGGTGCTAAATCAATAATCCACTCGCCAAAAGAGTGTCCCTTTGCAGCGTGGATAAGTGTGTCGGTTGCCAAGCATTCACAATGACGAATACTTTCTCCTTTTTCCGTGCAGGTTGCTTCTTTTGATAAAATGTATTCTCCCCAAGTGTGAGTATGTCCCTCAAGAGAATTAACACTCAATGTTTTTTCACAAACTGTGCAAACAGTTTTTTGAATGTTTTTGTCGGGGTCATACATCAATTCGCTTTCGGAGTGTGGAAGTTTGTCGTGCTTCTTTTCCTGCACCTTGCCGCATTCACAAAATCTTTGCTCAATGCCATATTGTGTGCAGGTGGCATCTCTAACTTTTTCCCATTCACCAAACGAATGAACGTGCCTAAAGATAATAAGCAGAGATATTATCAATACAATACTAATTAATAAACCAATTGAAAGTATTGTAAGTTGCTTTTTTCTTAATTTCTTGTTTTTTGAAATGAGCTTCATTTTGAATTTTTGTTCCTTTAAAATAAACTGTATCTTATAATATCACAATTTATCGAATTTTGCAACAAAAACCTCAAAATTTTATATCAATATGGGTGCGGTAAAAAGTGCACGTTTGATTTGAGTATATATTTTATCCAAATCGCTAAAAGGCAAAGGATTTTCCCCCAAACCACATTCAAAGGTAAATGATGGTTTGTCGAATTCTTCAATAAACCAATCAGTAAATCCACCATATTTTGCCGTGCCGCTTGGAAATGAAATTTTGTATCCTGTAAGTCGAGAAAGAGTTTGAACCATGGGCAGGGAAGCTGCGCATGATTTTTCACCACTTGTGTAATAAATTTCTTCCCCCTGTGTGTGAAGAGCTATTGCAAGCTCGGGCTTTTCCAATCTGACAAAGTTGCATAACGCACGAGTTTCGGGTTCGCTTTCGGAATACTCTCCACTATATTTTGTGGGTGAGCCACTATTGATGTTCATATTTCTCTCAACGATTTTGTATTCTTCAAATCCCGAATTATAGTTGTGATTTAGGTCAACCCCTCTTGCATTAGCTTGCCAATGAGAAAAATCCGGATTTTGATTATTCATTTTTATCAAACGGTGCTTAAGAATATTGTTGTCAGCGATACCGTGAATGCTGTATTCAACACCATCGGGATTTAACATTGGTACGATATGAATTTTTCGTGTTTCAAACAATACCTTTGCAGATATGTCAAAAATATGTATGCCACTTTTGTATTCTTCACAAAAATCTTCAACAAACTTTATTAAAAGCGCACTTGTAATCCACTCTGTCCCGTGGTGCGCACCGATATAAATTACATTTTTCTTTCCATTCCCGAGTGTTAAAAGGGGAATGCCTTTTCCAAAAATGCTTTTTCCAATATTTCCAACCTTTAAAAAGTCATATTTCTGCAAAAGATTGTGGATGCAAAATTCCATATTTTTATAATCAAAACTGTTTTTATATTCCGAAAGAACACTATTCATCAATCATACACCGCCTTATCAACAAGTAAATTAATAAAATATATGAAAGTTGACGAAAATTATTGACAAAACCTTGAAATTTAGAAAAAAATAGTATATAATTAGAATGTTAAACAAAAAAGCCACCAAATAAGCTTTTTAGCTTATATGATGGCTAATTTTGGAGCTAGTGAAAAGACTCGAACTTTCGACCTGCTGATTACGAATCAGCTGCACTACCGACTGTGCTACACTAGCAATTCGACCTTCACATTTTATCACTTTATTGAAAATTTGTCAAGGGGAAAGACTAAAAAAATTACAGACAAGAGGAAAAATATGAATCTTTGTGACGTTAAAACAATTAAGCATATAATGAGTGTTTTTGATTTGAAATTCAGAAAGGAATTCGGTCAAAACTTCTTAATTAATAGAGCTGTTGTAGAGGATATTGCAGACAACTGCGCAGACAGTGTTGAAACATCAATTTTGGAAATTGGCCCAGGCATCGGCCCACTTACAACAGAGCTTGCATTGAGATATAAACAGGTTGTTGCCCTTGAAATTGACCATGGGCTTATACCTGTTCTTAAATACACACTTGGTGAATTCACAAACGTTATTGTTTATAATGAGGACGTTATGAAAGCCGACCTTGAAGAATTGCTTAAACCGTATTTTGAAAATGGAAGTGTGTCAGTTTGTGCAAACTTGCCCTACTATATCACTACTCCCATTCTTATGAAGCTTCTTGAATGTGGTTTGCCATTTGATTACATAACCATTATGATTCAATCAGAGGTTGCCGACCGTTTGTGCGCAAAGGCGGGTTCTTCTGATTATGGTGCTATCACTGCTGTTCTTGCTTATTACGGAGTTGCCGAAAAACTCTTTACAGTAAGTGCAGGTAACTTTATGCCTGCCCCAAAGGTTAATTCAACCGTTGTTAGAATTAAACTTCATAAAAATAAGCCCTATGTTCCAGCAGATGAAAAAATACTTTTCAGAACTGTAAAGGGCGCATTTGAGCAGAGAAGAAAAACCTTACCAAATGCTTTGTCTGCAAGTTTTTCGGAACTTGATAAGGACGAGATAACTCAGGCAATTGTTGATTGTGGTCACAAACCCGATATAAGAGGCGAAAAGCTTTCTATAGAGCAGTTTGTAGCACTTTCAGACAAATTGTATGAGATTATTAAGTCAAAAAATAATTGATAGAGGAAAAATATGTTACAGTTTACTATTCCGCAGGATTATAAATCAATATTGACGTTAAGAGAAACCGAGGTTGCAATTAAAAAGGTTAAAGACTTTTTTGAAAGACAACTTGCGGTTGAATTGAATCTCACTCGTGTATCTGCCCCAATTTTTGTGCGTTCTGATAGCGGTCTTAATGATAACCTTAACGGAAGTGAAAGACCTGTTAGTTTCGACGTTACTACAGGGGATCAGTTGGAAATAGTCCATTCACTTGCTAAATGGAAAAGGATGGCGCTTAAAACCTATAAATTTGAGCTTCATGAAGGTTTATACACCGATATGAATGCCATAAGACGTGATGAAGAGCTTGACAATATCCATTCAATGTTTGTTGACCAGTGGGACTGGGAACGCATTATTGATAAGAGCGAGAGAAATGAATATACTCTTAAAAAAACAGTGAAGTCAATTTACCGTGCGTTAAGACATACCGAAATTTATATTGCAAGCGAATATCCCTTTATTGGCAAAATTTTGCCTGAAGAGATAGAGTTTGTTACATCTCAAGAGCTTGAAGATATGTATCCCGATCTTTCTCCCAAAGATAGAGAATACGCAATTTGCAAAGAAAAGAAAGCAGTATTTTTAATGCAGATTGGTGGTAAGCTTAAGTCAGGAGAAAAACACGACGGAAGAGCGCCAGACTATGACGATTGGAAATTAAATGGTGATATTTTGGTATATTATCCTACCTTGGATATTGCACTTGAGCTTTCTTCTATGGGAATAAGAGTTGACGAGCTTGCAATGAGAGAGCAGCTTGCTGTTAGTGGATGCGAGGAAAGGGCATCATTGCCTTTCCACAAAGCATTGCTTAACGGTGAATTGCCCTATACAATTGGCGGTGGTATCGGTCAATCAAGAATGTGTATGTTCTTTTTAAGAAAGGCACATATCGGGGAAGTTCAGTCGTCTTTTTGGAGCGAAAAAGATCACAAATTCTGCGAAGAAAAGGGAATTAACATTTTGTAATTTTATTAAGGCATTTAAGTTGTTAAATGCCTTATTTTTTATTGATAAAAATGCCAAAAACCCTTGACAAAATCAAAGTATGTGGTATAATAGTTAACGTGTTAATTATTTTGTTAAGGAGAGCAAAATGGAACAAGAAAATTTTGAAATATATAAGACAGTTATGCGCAAAATGATACGCATTTCACGTCTGCACAGAATGGTGTTTGAGAGGAATATTTCCAATATGGGAATCCACCACTCTCAACATCATCTTTTAATGTATATAGCTAAAGAGGGCGAGATATTATCTCAAAAGCAAATTGCAGAGCGATTTGGCATAACACCTGCAGCGGTGGCACGTTCATTGAAATCACTTGAAAGCGAAGGGTTTATTTCAAGAACCAATCTTGAAGGTGACGGCAGATTTAATAGAATTGCTATAACTGATAAGGGCAGAGAGATAGTTGAAAATTCCTATAAAATGTTTCAAGAAATTGATAGTAGTGTTTTTGAGAATTTTACTGAATCAGAAATTGAAGAATTTAATGCTCTTTTAGATAAAATACAAGCAAATTTGATTAAAAAATGATGCAAGCAGTTGTGAGAGGAGAAAAGATGAAAAAGACTAAATCAACCATTAACTGGTGGAAATATATAAAGCCGTATTTCCCCTATTTTGTATTGGGACCACTTTGTATGATAGTCGAGGTAATTGGTGAAATATTAATGCCAAGACTTTTGGCTTACATTATCAACCTTGGAATTGACGGTAAAACCGAAAATATGCCTGGTATTATTCTTTGGCTTTATGAAAAAATAGGAAATAACGCATTCTTTATTGTTGCGGTTGCAGTTGGTATGATTTTAACTGCAATTCTTATGATGATTGGTGGTGTTGGTGGTGCTTATTTTGGCGGTAAAGCATCAGTTAACTTTGCCGCAGACCTTCGTGCCGACATCTATAAAAAAATCCAGAGTTATTCCTTCTCAAATATTGATAAATTTAGCTCCGCATCGCTTATTACAAGACTTACAAACGACGTAACACAGTTGCAAAACTTTGTAAATATGATGCTTAGAATGTTCTTCCGCTCACCCGGTATGCTTATCGGTGCGCTAATAATGGCGATTAACCTCAATCCATCATTGTCTGTAATTTTGGCGGTTTCAGTTCCGATTTTGCTTATTTCAATTGCTTGCATTATCGTTAGGGGATTCCCACTTTTTGGAAAAATGCAAACAAAAATTGACGGACTTAACTCCACAGTTCAAGAAAACCTTACAAACGTTCGTGTTGTAAAATCCTTTGTAAGAGAAGACTTTGAAGAAGAAAAATTCAGAGCCGCCAACGCAGACCTTAAAAACACTGCGGGCAAAGCTATGAAAAATATGATATTGATGTCTCCGGTTATGACATTGATTATGAACGTAACATCAATTGCAGTTTATTGGTTTGGTGGTCAGCAGCTTCTTGGAGGAAATATGAATACAGGTGACTTTGCTTCATTTGTAACATATATTACTCAGATTTTGTCATCACTTATGATGGTAACATTCCTCTTTGTGATGTTGTCAAGATCAGTTGCTTCGGCCAAGAGAATTGCAGAGGTTATGAATGAGGAAATTGATATTGTTGACTCCTCTGAAGGTTCAGAACATCTTGTAACAAACGGCGATATTGAATTTAGAAACGTATCATTCCGCTATTATAAAGATAGTTCTGAAAAGGTGCTTGACAATATTAATATCAAAATTAATGCAGGCGATACAGTTGGTATTATTGGTTCAACAGGTAGTGGTAAAACCACGTTGGTTTCAATGATTTCAAGACTTTATGACGTTGATGAGGGTGAAGTGCTTGTTGACGGAATAAACGTTAAGGATTATTCACTATATAACCTTCGTGAAGGTGTTGGTATGGTACTTCAAAAGAACATTTTGTTCTCAGGAAGCATTATTGACAATCTTCGTTGGGGCAATAGTGAAGCAACCATGGAAGAGATTAGAGAAGCGGCAGATTATGCTCAGGCAGATGGATTTATTACAAGCTTTATTGATGGCTATAATATGGACCTTGGTCAAGGTGGCACTAACGTTTCAGGCGGTCAAAAGCAAAGACTTTGTATTGCCCGTGCGCTTCTTAAAAAGCCCAAAATTCTTATTCTTGATGACTCTACAAGTGCAGTTGACATGGCAACTGAAGCAAGAATTAGAGAGGCATTTAAAAACAGTCTTAACGACTCAACAAAAATTATTATTGCACAAAGAATCAATTCCGTTAAGGATGCAGACGAGATAATTGTTCTTGATGAGGGTAAAATTACAGGTGTTGGTACTCACGAATACCTTTTGGAAAATAACCTAACATATCAGGAAATATATTATTCACAAATGGACAAGAAGGAGGATAACAAATAATGGCTGCAAGAACATTAGAAGAACTTCAAAAGCAATATGGCAGCAAATCCTTCGATCCTAAAAAAGGAAAGATGATGGGCAGACCTGGTGGTCCGGGTCCTCGTCGTGGACCTGGCGGCCCGGGTATGAGAGCAAAGGGAAAACCGAAAAATACAAAGGCGACAGTTAAAAGATTGCTTTCATACATTTCAAAATATAAATTCCGTTTGATTTTGGTGCTTGTATGTATGCTTTTCAATACACTTGCATCATTGACAGGTGCATATATTCTCAGACCTGTAATTAATGCATTGGTTGGAAGCAATGAATTAAAGTTTATGGGAATTGTGTTTGATAATCCCCTTGAATATTTAGCGTTGATTTTGTCAGTAATAGCATGTGTTTATGTTTGCGGAATTTGTGCAAACTATATGCAGGCAAGACTTATGCTTTCGGTTTCTATGAATGCTACTGAAAACATTAGAAATGACCTTTTCAAAAAGGTGCAAAAGCTTCCAATTAAGGCGTTTGACGGCGATAGTAACGGTACCATTATGAGTAGCTTTACTAACGATATTGATAATATTGATATGATGCTTCACAACACCGTTGTTAATTTGATTTCGGGCTCTATCACTTTAATAGGAACACTTTGTATGATGATTTATACAAATATTTGGCTTACACTCATCACCATTGTGTTTATACCGATTTTCGCTCTTTTGGCGGGTGGAATTGCAAAGCGTTCATCCAAATATTACGTTGGTCAGCAGGCAGCTTTGGGTGCTATTAACGGTTATATTGAAGAATCTGTTTCGGGTCAAAAAATCATTAAAGTATTTAATCATGAAAAAATATGTGAAGAAGAGTTTGAAACCCTCAATAACG
This sequence comes from Eubacteriales bacterium, assembly GCA_045635885.1. Lineage (GTDB taxonomy): Bacteria > Bacillota > Clostridia > Oscillospirales > CAG-272 > RGIG4608. Next base: position 66,846 of record JAZTWO010000076.1, read on the forward strand.
ATATGCGTGATAAGCAGTTTAAAGCGCAGTTTTTTGGTGGAATTATGGGTCCCATTCTCGGCAACACAAGTCAGATAAGCTATGCGCTTACCGCAGGTATTGGTGGTGTTCTTTGCGTTACTCGAGGATTTGACGTTGGTGGACTTTCAGTTTTTGTAAACTATTCAAGACAGTTCTCAATGCCAATTAATATGATTTCTCAGCAGATGAGTACAATTTTCTCAGCCCTTGCGGGTGCAGAACGAGTATTTGCTCTTATGGACAGAGAACCCGAACTTGAAAGCATTGGTGAAGTACATTCTGCCGATAATATTAAGGGTGACGTAGTTCTTGAAAACGTAAGCTTTGGTTATACACCAGAAAAAACGGTTCTTAAAAACATCTCGCTCTATGCTCATCCAGGTCAAAAAATTGCATTTGTTGGTTCAACAGGTGCAGGTAAAACTACGGTTACAAATCTTCTTAACCGTTTCTATGATATTGAATCGGGCAGGATTACCATTGACGGAGTTGATATAAAAGAATATAACCTTTCTGATTTGAGAAAGAATATTGCAATGGTTCTTCAAGATACCCATTTGTTCACAGGAACAATTATGGAAAACATTAGATATGGACGTCTTGATGCAACTGATGAAGAAGTAATCGAAGCGGCAAAAACTGCAAGTGCGCACAGTTTTATCATGCGTCTTTCTGATGGCTATAACACAGTAATTGAGGGTGACGGTGCAAACTTGTCACAGGGTCAAAGACAGTTGCTTAACATCGCAAGAGCTGCACTTTCCAAAGCGCCCATTCTTGTTCTTGATGAAGCAACAAGCTCAGTTGACACAAGAACTGAACGCCATATTGAACACGGTATGGACCGTCTTATGAAGAATAGAACTACGTTTGTTATAGCTCACAGACTTTCGACTGTAAGAAACTCTAATGCAATCATGGTTCTTGAGCACGGTGAAATTGTTGAACGAGGCACACATGAAGAGCTTCTTGAAATGCAGGGAAGATATTACGAGCTTTACACAGGTAAAAAAGAACTTGACTAAATTGATTTGGTTATGTTATAATATATTTGTATTTATGCAAATGTTTGTTAGGAGGTAAACCCTATGAAGATGACATTTAGACATTACGGTGATAACGATCCCGTAACACTCGAGCAAATTTCTCAAATTCCGGGAATGTACTCCATTGTGTCTGCGGTATATGATGTTCCTGCGGGCGGAGTTTGGAGTGAAGAGAGCATTAATGCAATCAAGACAAAGGCAGAATCTCACGGGCTTAAATTTGAGGTTGTTGAAAGTGTACCTGTTCCCGAAGATATTAAACTTGGAAACGAGAATGCACCTCAACTTATTGAAAACTATTGTGAAAATCTTAGAAGACTTTCAAAAGCTGGTGTTAAATGCGTTTGCTATAACTTCATGCCTGTTTTTGACTGGCTTAGAAGTGAGCTTGAACGTCAAGCCCCTGACGGTTCTAATAGCTTAGCTTATGATGAGCAAACAGTTCTTTCTATGAATCCTCTTGATGGTGGACTTTCATTGCCCGGTTGGGACGAAAGCTATACACTTGATGGTCTTCGTGATCTTTTAAAGCAATATGAAGCTATTGATGAAGAACAACTTTGGAAAAATCTTGAAGCATTTTTAACAAAGGTAATTCCCGTGGCTCATGAGGTAGGCATTAATATGGCAATTCATCCTGATGACCCGCCGTGGGGAATTTTCGGTCTTCCAAGAATTATTACTTGTGAAGAAAACCTTGAAAGATTTTTAAATATTGTTGACCTTCCCGAAAATGGTCTTACATTTTGCACAGGATCACTTGGTGCTTCAACTGAAAATGACCTTGTAAGAATGAGCGAAAAGTTTGCAAAAAGAATTCACTTTGCTCATATTCGAAATATTAAGCACACAGGTCCCCGTCAATTCCACGAGGTTGCACATCCAACCGATTGCGGCTCACTTGATATTTATGCTATTATGAAAGCGCTTCATGATGGTGGATTTGATGGATATATGCGTCCCGACCACGGAAGAATGATTTGGGGTGAAAAGGGTAGATACGGTTATGGCCTTTATGACCGTGCTCTTGGCGCAACTTATTTGTTGGGTCTTTGGGAAGCAATAGAAAAGGATGCAAAAAACTAATTTTTGGGGAGAAAAATAATGAATAAAGTTTGTGTTATAACAGGCGCAGGTGGAGTTCTTTGTTCATCTTTCGCCGAAGAAATGGCTAAACAAGGATACAAAGTGGCTCTTCTTGACCTTAATGAAGTTTCCGCAGGTGAGGTTGCAGAAAGAATTAATGCCAATGGAGGCATTGCTAAAGCATATAAGGTAAACTGCCTTGAAAAAGAGAGCATTGAAGAGGCGCATAAGGCAATTCTTGCAGACCTTGGCAAATGTACAATCCTTATTAATGGCGCAGGTGGAAACAGCCCAAGAGCGACCACTGATAAAGAATACTATGAAGAGGGCGACGAAGATAGAGAAGACATTAAAACTTTCTTTAATCTTGACAAATCAGGTTTCGATTTTGTATTCAATCTCAACATTATGGGAACACTTCTTCCCACACAGGTTTTTGCAAAGGATATGATGGGTCAGCAGGGATGCTCAATCCTCAACATTTCATCAATGAATGCTTACCGTCCCCTTACAAAGATACCTGCGTATAGTGCAGCAAAATCAGGCATTTCTAATTTCACACAGTGGCTTGCGGTTCATTTTGCAAGCGCAGGAATTAGAGTAAATGCTATTGCTCCGGGTTTCTTTGTAACAAACCAAAACAGAGCATTGCTTTTTAATGACGACGGTACACCAACTGCAAGAACAAATAAGATTCTTAACGCAACTCCTATGAAACGTTTTGGTGAGTCTGAGGAACTTCTTGGAACACTTCGTTTCCTTACAAATCCCAAAGAATCTGGTTTTGTAACAGGAATTGTAATCCCCGTTGACGGTGGATTTTCCGCTTATTCCGGAGTTTAAACAAATAAAAAAATTCGAGGCGATTTCGCCTCGAATTTTTATTTTATTTTGCAATTTGATTTTCTATTGCCTTGTAGAATGCCTCAGTATCAGCTTCGTTCAAGAAAGAATAAACAATATAGTTTCCATAAACTTTTACTGTTGCACAATCAATTTTTTCCACTTCTTCAGGGAAATAATCCATTGTGCGATATGCATTTTGAGTATCTGCAACATATTTTTCAATAGTTGACTTAAGCTCCTTTGCTTTGCCGTTTTCAACCTTGAAAATTCCAACCTCATTGATGTTCTTGGCATTTTGCGCACGAACAACCGTATAGTTCAAAAGATAGGCGGGTTTCTCGTCCATAAATTCAAGAATAATATCATCATCAAGAACAATCATTCCACCGGACGTTTCAAAACTGTTTGCAACTTTGTTATACAATTCAAGTGAAGTGAACGAATCGTCATATTTTTTGCTTCCCATTACCAATGCGGTAATAACTGCAGCCACAACCAAAGCAATAGCACAGATAATAATAATTAAAGTTCTCTTATTCATAATTCTCCTATTCTACGGCATGAGTTCTTATATAATAAAGAATTGCCTTATATGCATCTTCATTAAGGTGAACTCCGTCACCGTTTCCGTATTCTTCAATTTGAGCGCCATGCTCATTTTTTAATATAGATTGGGTATCAAGATATCTAAGACCATATTCTTTAGCAATTTCCTTTGCCCATTCGTTGTTTCGGTCGATAGCTTCGTTGGTAATTACAGTTCCGTTGTTGCTGAACGATTCAGTAACGGGGAATGTTGACTGAATTATTATTGTGGTAGAAGGTGATGCTTTTTTAATAGCATCAATCAACTTTCCGTAATATGTTTTATACTGTTTTTCTGTAAAACGAGATGCATTGTTAACACCGAGGGTTATAATAAGAATTTCTGCATTAGCATCCTTTACTGCCTGAGGAATAGTTAATTCCTTATCACCAACAAGTATTTGCAAGATGTCAGAGCCCAACGTTAATGTTGCAGAGGACGGAACTAAGATATGAGAACGGTCAATTCCACCCTTAAAGAAGTGTGATGTTGTGGATTCACCCACAAAATAAAGCTTGTCAAGATATTCTTGACCTGCATCAGCTGTTAAAGGTAATACAACGTCAACTTCAACGGGGACGTCAACAGGCACCTCGGGTACAGGAGCTTTTTCGTCTTTATCTTTAGGCGAAAATACTGCAATTGTTAATATAATTAAGCACACAAGCAATATAGCAAGTATGATTATTCCAATTAAATTTTGTTTGTTCATAAAAAATCCTTTGGGCATTTATTCAGTCATATTATTTTATCACAAAATGCTTGATTTTTCAATACTAAAATATAATTTTTTTAAATATATTTTTCACAAAAAAACATAAAATTATTATACTTTTATCTATTGAGGTGCAATATGAAAAATAATATTTTAGAAACTATTGGAAACACTCCCACCGTGCAATTAAAATCAGCTGAATACAATTGCAATTTGTATGCAAAGCTTGAATTTTTCAATCCGTTTGGCTCGGTTAAGGACCGTGCGGCTTTGCAAATAATCGATGATGCAGAAAAATCTCAAAAACTAAAAAAGGGAATGAGAATAATTGAGGCGACCTCTGGCAATATGGGAATATCCCTTTGCGGAATCGGGGCAATAAAGGGATATAAAACAACAATTATTATGCCTGAAAATATGTCACCAATGCGAAGGAAATTAATAAAATCCTATGGTGGCGAATTGATACTAACTGATGCTAATGAAGGGATGAGGGGAGCTGTTGAAATGGTTAAGAAGTTTGATGAAAACGCATTCAAAACACATCAGTTTGAAAATATGTCAAGCGTTAGGGCTCATATTTTAACTACCGCACCTGAAATTGACAAACAAATGAAGGGAAAGGTTGATGCGATAATTTGCGCAATAGGAACTGGAGGTACAATAACAGGAATCGCCAATTATTTTTACCAAAGGAATGTAAAAATAATTGGCGTTGAACCTAAAGAATCTCCATTTTTAAGCAAGGGTTATTCATCTGCACACGGTATTCAAGGAATAGGCGCAGGTTTTTGCCCCAAGATTCTCAATATTAATTTAATAGATGAAATTATTTGCGTTTCTTATGACGAAGCAATATCGTCATCAAAGCAAATTCTTAACACTGACGGTCTTTTTGTTGGAATATCGTCGGGGGCAGTTTATGCAGCTGCGAATAAAATAGCCAATAGAGAAGAATTTGCCGACAAAAATATTGTTTTGATTTTTGCAGATGGTGGCGATCGATACTTATAAATTATAGAATTGTTCAACAATTCTAACTGCACTCATAGCATCCTTGCCATAGGCATCTGCGCCAATCATTTTAGCATATTCTTCTGTCAAAACCGCACCGCCTACCATTACTTTTATCTCTTTGTCATAAGAGTGCAAAAGTGAAACGGTTTCTTCCATTGCGGGTAGTGTGGTTGTCATTAAAGCAGATAAAGCCACAACCTTGCAATTATATTTTTTAGCGGCATCAAGCACGATTTCGGGGTGAACATCTTTCCCAAGATCGTAAACGGCAAAACCGTAACTTTCAAGCAAAAGCTTAACTATATTCTTTCCAATATCGTGTATATCGCCCTTAACGGTTGCAAGAATTACCGTTTTACCGTTTGACTCACCTGCAGGCATTTTTTCTTTTAAAATTGCAAATGATTTGCTTGAGCATTCGGCACTCATTAATAGTTGGGGAAGGAAGAGTCGCTTTTCTTCAAATGCCTTGCCAACATTGTTAAGCGCGGGAATTATTTCAGAATTAACTATATCAATTGGAGTTGAATTTTCAATTAATTCACGAGTTTTTTCTAGCGAAGTATCAACAAGCCCCTTGATTATAGCTTCTTTTAATGTATAATTGTGCTTGGTTTCATTTGATGAGTTAGCCACATTGTTAAGTGAAAAGTTAATAAAATCCTGACACAAATCATCCTTTGCGTTTAATGCGCGGAAAGAGTGATAAGCATTCATTATTTCTTTTGAAGCAGGATTGATTATTGCACAGTTCAATCCGTTTGCAAGAGCCAAGGTATAAAAAGTTGCATTAATATTGGCTCTGTTGGGCAATCCGAATGACACGTTTGAAATGCCAAGACTTGTTTTATATCCCTTATAATTAAGTGCTTTAATTGTTTCAAGTGTAATTTGCGCATTTTGTGGGTTAGAAGATATAGTCATTGCCAAGGGGTCGAAAATAATGTCTTTTTGAGAAATTCCATATTCATTTGCTTTTTCTATTATGCGCTCGGCAATAGCGATTCTGCCTTCAACAGTATGGGGTATACCGTTTTTATCAAGTGTAAGTGCAATTACTGTGCCACCGTATTTGTTTACAAGTGGGAATATTGCATCCATACTATCACTATCACCGTTGACGGAATTAACAAGGGGTTTTCCGTTATAGATTCGCATAGCATTTTGCAAAACTAATGGATTATTTGAATCAAGTTGTAGTGGGAGATTACAAATGCCTTGCAAGGATTTTATCACGTCAACCATCATTTTTGATTCGTCTATTTCAGGAAGACCAACATTAACGTCAAGAATGTGTGCACCTTGCTCGGCTTGTGTAATTCCTTGTTGAAGAATGTAATTCAAATCACCGTTGCGAAGTGCGTTTTTGAACTTTTCTTTTCCTGTTGGATTGATGCGCTCACCAATTAAAATTGGCTCATTTTCAATAGTAACAGTGTGAGTATATGAAGAAACAACGGTTTCTTGTTTGTTTTCAATTTTGGGAAGTGGAATATTACGAGTTTTTTCAATAATTGCCTTAATATAATCGGGTTCTGTGCCACAACATCCACCAAGAATACTTGCGCCACTTTTTGCGATCATAAGAACATAATCTGCAAATTGCTCTGAATTAAGAGAATACACGGCTTTTCCATCAACTACACTTGGCAACCCTGCATTGGGGTTTGCAATTATGGGAAGGGAGGAATGCTCATAAAATCTCTTGATTAATGGGAGCATTTTGTCAGGCCCTAAAGAGCAGTTAATGCCCAAAGCATCAACCTTAAGTCCTTCAAGCATAGCAACCATTGCTTCGGGATTAGCACCTGTAAGCATTTTTCCATTTTCATCATAAGCATTAGTAACGAAGACGGGCAAATCAGAATTTTCCTTTGCCGCAAGCACTGCGGCTTTGGTTTCATAAGAATCGGTCATAGTTTCAATAATGACAAGATCTACCCCGATTTCATTAGCTATACGAATGTTTTTTGCAAAAATTTCAATGGCATCTTCAAATTTAAGGTCGCCAATCGGTTCAAGAAATCTTCCAAGAGGACCAATGTCAAAGGCGATAAATGCCTCATCAAATTCTGATGTAGCATTTTGCGCATTTATAATTGCCGCTTTGATAAGCTCTGCAAAATTATCGTGCTTTAAGCAGTTTACACCAAACGTGTTGGTTGTGATAATGTTAGCGCCTGCCATGAGATATTGGCGATGAATATCGGTGATAATTTCGGGATGCTCCAAATTCCAATTTTCAGGAAGTTCACCGGCTTTAAGTCCACGTTTTTGAAGCATTGTACCAAGACCACCGTCAAAATATATTCTTTTTTGTTTAATAAGATCTCTAATATTTTTCATTGTGATCTCCTTTACTTTATTCCAATCACCGCAGTAATTGACTTCATAGGCATCATCATAAGATTTTCATTAAGAGTTATGCCAACAGTTTGAAGGGCATTGATGCGTGAAAGCAAATCCCTTTGAAAATCAAGGGGAAAGTCTGCATAGCCGGGGCTAAATCGATTGGTAGTATTAAGGTTTTGACAGATTTTTTCATTTATATAATCCGCAAGACTTTCAACCGCGGCAGATCCGATTGAATCTATAAAAAATGCGCTTGGGTCATTTTTTAGATATAATTTGGTAATAAGTCTGTCTATTTCAACACCCGTGCTAACTGCCATTATAAATGCTTCTTTAGAATCACAAAGCACTTTTGATAGGGAGCTGCTTTTTACCTTGGCAAATCCAAAATCACAAATATTACCGCTAACGATAACGGGGATTCTTATGTAAGCATATTTGTAATTCACCACACCATTAAATTCGTCAAAGCATTTGTTTAACAGTTCATTTTCATAGTTGATGCCTGCACCAATGCGTGCCGCAAGTTCAATTTTATTTATTTCAAAATCTGATGGAGATACACTTCCATAGATAACGTCATTATAAATCATTTTATCACGTCCAAAAGATTATTTTGAATTGTTTTTGCCACGTCGGGCTTGTTCATTGAATAGATATGTACTGCATTAAAACCGTGACTGTATATGTTTCTTGCTTGGTTTGTGGCAAATTCCAATCCCGCATTTTTAAATGAAACCGGGTCGTTTTCATATTTCATAACACAATCTAAAAATGATTTTGGAAGAGAATTTCCCGATAAAGCAACAATTCGTTCCAACTGAGAGGGGGCAGTAATCGGCATAATTCCTGCCACTATAGGAGCATTAATTCCTGCTTTTTCAAGCTTTTCTGCAAAACGATAAAATATCTCATTATCAAAAAACATTTGAGTTGTTAAAAATTCGCAACCGTGTTCAACTTTGATTTTAAGATATTCAATATCCTTTTCAGTACTTTCACTTTCGGGGTGACATTCGGGATAGCACGCACCTCCAATGCAAAAATCACCATATTTTTTAATTTCGTCAATCAATTCATATGAGTAACGAAAATCGCAAGAATTCATATCAAAATTTGCGGGAATATCACCTCTTAATGCAAGAATGTTTTCAATTCCAAGCAAGTCAAGTTTGGTAATTTGCTCACGCACAAGCTCTTTGCTTGATGAAATGCAGGACAAATGCGCAAGGGAAGTTACACCCAAAGAGGATACCTCACTTGCAATTTTGGCGGTGTATTCACTTGTGCCGCCGCCTGCACCGTATGTGACACTCATATATGAGGGATTAAGCAGTGCAATTTCTTTTATAGCAGACGAAACGCTATCATATTTGTCGCTTGTTTTGGGTGGAAAAACCTCAAATGAAAGCGATGGTTTATTGCCTTTAATTATATCAATAATTTTCATTTTAAACTCCGATTATGTATTATCAAATCATTATATCATAAAGTAAGAAAATTTTCAACACAGGTTAGAAATAAATATAATTTTAGTAAAAATATACAAAAAGCAAAGACATTTTTCGTCACTTCATTTTTATGGGCATTAATTGACAATTAATGTAAAAAAAGCTATAATTAAACCATAAAAATATAAAATGGAGATTTTTATGAATAAAAAAGGGATTAAACAATTTAACAAATGCAATTTGGCTTTAGTTCTTCTCTTGATTATTGAAATGTTAATTCTTTTATTAACGGTTAATAAATTAGTTGGATTAATTATTTTTGCTCTTTCATATTTTCTTTACCAAAAGATTAAAATAAAATTACAATATAAGTATGTTTATAGCATTCTTTATGATGATTTGGATGCCAAAAGATATTATGATGAAACAATGAAAAAGTCCAAATTTGCTTTAAACACCAGTCCTTCAATTACAGCCAATTGGTTTGTTGGAAATTACAAATATCTTGAAGAATTTCTTACAAATGAGATGAGTATGGCAAAGGGAAATCAGGCGGAATTATTTGCTTTTTGTTTAAAATACGTTTATTTTGAAACTAACAATTTAGAAAAAATGAGAGAAATCCACGATTTTGCCAAAGAAATGGATTTGGGCATTGTTAATGATTTCTTCATCCATTATGTTAACGAGGAGTTCGAATTGTGTCTTAAAGAGTGCGACAAAATTGAAGATTGGGTAAGAAATCAAAAAAACAAGCACGTGACTTTTGAAATGGTAAGAATCAACTTTATGAGAGCGGTGGTTTATTACAGATTGGGTGAATTTGATAAGGCACGTGAACTTTTTGAAAATATTACCCAAACCGCTCCCAATATGCAATATGCCGATATTTCTCAAAACTACTTAAAAGCAATCGAAACAGGCGATAATCATTATATTTCAAGCGAAGTTTTATTCGTCGACAAATGTGCAGTAACCAAATCAATAAAAAGGGAAAAACGTCGTCCTCTATTGGTTGCAACCGCTTGGATAGCCGTTATTATGGCATTGATTTTGATTCTTTGGGGATTTGGGTTAAATGATACAGAAAAAGACCCTGATTTTACAATAGATAAAATTAACACAATGTTTAATGTGGAGTTAAGAAATTATCTTGATGACACTTTTGAAAATTGGTCGATTTTGGGAGATTATTATTTTGAGCAAGAAAGCATATTTGTAGTTGAGTCGACTAATTCTTTGAATATCGTTGGATATGTTTTTGAATTTGAAGGAGATGAAGTAACACATATAGATTTTAAAGTGTATGCAACCGATATAGAATTTAATAAGTTATATGAAAGCACCTTCTGCTATGACAATTCAAAGGTAAAATTTATTATAAGCGATTCATATTATAATTTGTCATCAGAAACATTATATGTTGAACAAATAGAGATTGATGGGTTGACTTATTACTTTGCTATTGTGAATGTAAGAAGTTATGAAGAGAGATATGCAGAAGCATTTAATGATACAATGACTTATGCATTCGGCAAATACACGGTTTGCGGAAAATATTATTCTAAAGATGATAATATCCAAAGTGATGTGTATGTTATTCAAACAAATGACGGTATTCATATAGTTGGTTTTTACTTTAAAATTGATGAATTGGATAAGACGGAGAACGGTTGTTCTGTATATACCGAAAACGCTGAGTTTGATCAAAAATATTCAAGCAAAGTGTTCGGGTATGAAGGAAAATTGAGCTTTTTAATAACCGAATCAAGAGATAATATCTCAGAAGATGTTTTCTCGGTCAATGAAATTGTAATTGATGGAAATGTTTATTATTTTGCCATCGGTGACGGAGAAATTGAATAGTGAAAAAGCCCTCTGCAATTTAAAATTGCAGAGGGCATATTGTTTAGTTAAATAATTCGTTAAAAGCTTTTTCATCAAGGTAGAATGAGTTTTTTATCATTTCTATATTTTGCTCGGAATATTCAATTTCTTCTGAAACTATTCTTGCAATATCGTAGATGTTTTCTTCAGTTGAAAGGGAAGCAATAAGACGTACACAGACTGTGGCAAAGCTTAACGAAACAAAGAATTCTTCGTGTGACTCGGCTTCTGAGCAATGACGGAATATAAAATAAGCAAATGCACGCAAAAGCTTAGCATCAAGTGACTTGTCGTGTGTGTTATCGGTAGTGAATTTATTGAAAAGTTCCTTGTGTTCGGAATTAAGATATTCAAGCTGTGACAGAGTTTTTATAACGTCATCGGCATCAAGATAAATATCATAAATTTCATATAAAAATGACATTTTTTCTTCAAACAATTCACAAAAATCAGAGTGTTTAAGAATATCAAATATTCTTTTTCTTTCTCCAATTGCATCGAATTCTACTACTTCTGCGGGTGCTTCGTCTTCGGAAATAATGACGAATTCATCAAAGTTATTAGAGTCTAATATAAGCTTGCAAGCCGCCTCACAGGACATACCGATGCCGACCTCTTTGCCTGTATTTGTATAGTTATAAAAACGGGGATGCTCACGGCAGATGTCACAAAGACAATTTTCGCCGCAATTCAAAATGATGTTGCAAAGTCCTTTTTCATTAAGGTGAGGGCAATGTTCGTTTTCTGAGAGCTTGAAGTGAGGTGTATCGGTTACTTCGATACTGTTGCGGATATTTTCGCTATATTTACCATCAAGTAAAGAGTATTTTTTTAGTGCGCTTTCGTCGACGTCAATCTCCCAACCAATGCAGCAGGAATGTCTGCACTTGTCGGCAATGCAGACGAAGTCGTTATAATATTTTGGTGCGAGGAGCTTCATATATGATTTTCCTTTTGTAATGCTAAAATGTAGTTTTTATATTATAGCACAAAATTAAGAGATTTTCAAGTTAAATATTTTTTGTATTTCCACATGCAAACAAAAAAATAAAGGTCGCATTATGCGACCTTTATTTTGGCAGGGGCAGGAGGATTCGAACCCGCGACCCACGGTTTTGGAGACCGGTACTCTACCAGCTGAGCTATACCCCTATATTGTGCCGTCCTTTGACGACTGTGATATTATATCACATAAAAACAAAAAAATCAAGGGGTTTTTGAATTATTTTTTAAGTTTTTTCGATTTATTTTTTCTTTTGCGCTTCTTTTTTCTAAATTTATTCTTTTTGCGGTATCGTGTCCAGATAACGCAGAATAAAATTGATGCCAAAATCATCACAAACCATATGCTAAGAATAAAGCTTTTCATAAGGTCCATAACGTATAAAAATCCGTTGCGTTCAACTGTATCTTTAATAAAAAGATTTACGGTTTCTAGCACCACTCCATTGTGCGAAACTGTCATTGTCCCAACAATGTCGCCAGGTCTTAAGGGAGCTTTTAATTCATTGCCCAAAATTTGGACGTCATAAGTAAGATCTTTTTCTATATCAACGATATTTTCAAGAAACAGTTCAATATTTTCGCTTAAATATACGTCAATATTTTTACTTGAAATTGAGTATTTAACCGGTAATGAAGCAACAATTGTATTCTTGGTTTTAACCAAAGTTAAACTGTAATTTTCTTTTGCAAAAGAGATAAGTTTTTTGCTAAATTCTTCAGCGCAGTTTGAGGTATTATCGGAATCGTCTGAATTTGCATTCATAACAATGGCAATTAGCGTGCTTGCATTTGTTTGATAATATAGGATGCAACAATCACCAAGATTGCTTGAACCTGTGTTGAAATTTGAAATTCCACTATAGTCCGAAAGCAGAGAAGAACGGTTGTGAATTGTAGCATATCTGCAAGTGGAAATTTCAGAAAGTTTATATGTTTTGGTGCTGCAAATTTCAACGAATAATTCGTTTTGTACCATATATTTTGCCAAAATTCCAAGATCCGAAACGGTAGTTTTAGCCGCATCAGTTTCCATTCCTGTAACATTAGCATAGTGGGTTGAAAGCATGGAAAGTTCGGTTGCTTTTTGGTTCATCAAAGCAACAAATTCATACAATGTTGGGGTAATTGTATATGCTAAAGCAACGGTGGCATCATTATATCCCCCGCAGAGCATTGCATAAATCAAATCCTTAACAGTTAACTTGTCGCCAACCTTCAATTCCATATTTCTACCCGACGTATTTTGCAACACCTTGCTTGTTATTTCAACTTCGGTTTCAATGTCAATGCCTGACTCTAAAACAATACAAGCCGTCATAATTTTAGTGGTGGAAGACGGAGAAATAATTACATCACAATTGCTTTGTGCCATTGTGGTGTTGTTTTTCAAGTCGAAGAGGAGATAGGCATCAACATTTGTACCTTCAATATCTATATCAGATGCGTTTGAGTATAAAGAAAAAAGTGAGAACAAAATTGACGCAATCAAAAATAAAACGATTATTTTCTTATGCATAGTTCTCACCTCTTTTTTATTTGTTAAAATAGCTTTCTGTTGCAGAAATGTCTTTTTGTATCTGCTCTTTAAGAGAATCAATCGAATCAAATTTCATCTCGTCACGAATGCGATGAATAAATTCGATTCTAACTTTTTTGTCATAGCAATCACTGTTAAAATCGATGATATATGTTTCAATATTTTTGTGACCGTCGTCATCAACCGTTGGTCTAACACCAACGTTGGTTACACCATAAAATTTTTTACCGTCAACTGTACACAAAGTGGAATAAATTCCGTTTTTAAGAATGAATTGCTTACCTTGAATATTTTGATTTATTGTGGGAATGCCAAGTGTTCTGCCAAGTGCTTTTCCGTGAATCACAGTTTCGTAAATAGAGTATGGTTCTTTAAGCAGGGAATTGGCTTTTTCAATGTTTCCTTCTGCCAAAAGTGTTCTGATATAGGTTGATGAAATAACAGTTGAACCGTCAACTGACATAAGAGGAACAATAGTGGCATGGTTATTCATAAGTTGTTTTAAATAGGCACTGTCGCCAGCAGCTTTTGCTCCAAAACGGAAATTTTCACCGCACACTGCATGAATACATTTGCATTGATTTTGTAAAACATCAATTACAAAGTTTTCAGGGCTAAGCGATTTCATTTCATCGAAATCTGCAATTATTGCATAGTCAAGACCTAAATTTGCAAACACGTTAAGCTTTTCATCAATTGTGTAGATTTCTCGTGTGCCCTTGTAAAAATTTGAGTCGAAAAACCATGCTCCGCCAACAACGTTGGGATGGATAGTTTTTAGCTCGTCAATTTTGTTAAGAACCGAATCAACAAGTTGACGGTGTCCTAAATGAACACCGTCAAAATTTCCTATACACAAAACGGTAGGGGATAAGATTACACTTGTTTCGGCTTTTGTTTTTAAGTCGATAAATTTCATATTAAAGTCCAAGATAATCCTTAAGCAATGTTGCAAGCAACTCATCACGGTCAAGCTTTCTGATAAGTGCGCGAGCATTGTTGTGGTTAGTGATATAAGTGGGGTCCTCAGAAATGATATATCCTACAATTTGGTTGATGGGATTATAACCTCTTTCGCTTAAAGCATTGTAAATTTCCTGAAGAATTCTTCTTGTTTCATCTTCTCGCTCGCTTGGTACGCGGAACATCTGTGTTTCACAATCTCTTCTTTGCATATTTGAACTCCTTTTCTTTAAAGAAATGATATACAAAGTTATTATATAATATTTTTTTGAATTTTTCAATAGAATTAGCACATTTTTTTGAAAAAATATCTCGAAAAAATTGCGAATTGCATATTTTTTCAAAATATTCATTATTTTTTGCATAAAAATGAGCATAGTTATTGACTTTTTTTTGCTTATGTATTATAATAATACAGTTAAATACTAAAAAATTATAAAAGGAATTTATAATTATGACAAGAAAAGAACAAAGAGAAGCGGTTTTTGAATTGCTTTTTGAAAGAGAATTTCGCCTTGAAGAAAGCGCAGATGAAATTTTTGCACTTTCAACAGAAAATCGTGACATTGATGCAGTTAAAGAAAAGTATATCAAAAACACCTATTTTGGTGTGGTTGAACACCAGAATGAAATTGATGAACTTATTACCGAAGCATCTAATGGTTGGAAGGTTTCAAGACTTTCTAAAACAACTCGCTCTGCAATACGCCTTTGTGTTTACGAAATGATGTATTGTAAGGACATTCCTCACACAGTTTCAATTAACGAGGCACTTGAGCTTGTTAAAAAATACGATGACCTTAAGTCACGTTCATTCACAAACGGTGTGTTGAATAATATCAAAAATAAGCTTGAAGCAAATAATGAACAGTAAAAAAATATACCTTGGCATTGATACAAGCAATTATACAACGTCGGTTGCCGCTTGCAACGAGCAAGGGGAAGTTATTGCCAATATCAAAAAATTGCTGGAAGTTAAAGAGGGCGAAAGAGGACTTCGTCAAAGTGATGCTGTGTTTGCTCACATCAAGAATTTTCCGGAAATTTCTAAGCAAGTTCAAAATGAGCTTGCAGGATATGAAATTTCGGGTGTTGGTGTGTCAATTTCCCCTCGTGATGTGTCGGGGTCTTATATGCCATGCTTTCTTACAGGAATAGCAGTTGCCGAAATGATTGCGGCTACACATGGTGCGCCCGTTAGATACTTTTCACATCAGGCAGGACATATTATGGCTGCATTGTATTCAAGTGGCTCACTCGAACAGTTGATTTCGGGCCAATTTGTTGCTTTTCATGTGTCTGGTGGTACTACTGAAGCTCTTTACGTTACGCCAAATGGTCATTCGTTTGACGTTGAGATTTTGTTTGATACTGCCGATATAAGTGCGGGTCAGGCAATTGATAGAGCCGGCGTAATGATGGGAATGAAATTTCCATGCGGTAAAGAAATGGAAGCTTTGGCGAAAGAGAATTGTGTCAAATTGTCAAAACCAAGAATATGCGTAAATGATACTCAATGCAATTTGTCGGGGCTTGAAAATATAGCTAAAAAGTTGTATGAGGAAAGTGGCGATAAGGCATATGTTAGTGCATATGTTTTGAATTTTGTTGCAGAAACTTTGGTTTCTATCACAAAGCGAATAAGAGAAAAGCATTCCGACTTGCCAATTATTTATGCCGGTGGAGTTATGAGCAATATGTTCTTGAAAAATAAACTTTCTCAATTTGAAAATACTTATTTTTCTGAGCCCGCTTTTTCTGCCGACAATGCCGCAGGTATTGCACTTTTAACAAGAAATTCTAATAAATAAAACATATGGGAGGAAGGTATGGAAAATTCAAGAATGATACTCAGCGTTACGCAAATCAACGAATATATCCGTGCCTTGCTTGCACAAGATGAAGTTTTGTCTATGATTACTGTAAGAGGAGAAATCTCAAATCTTACAATTCATCGCTCAGGTCACATATATTTTACCCTTAAGGATGAAACAAGCGTTCTTAAGGCGGTTATGTTCCGTTCGAGCGCACAAAGAGTGAAATTTGCACTTAAAGAGGGAATGAACGTAATTGTGTACGGCAGAATTTCATTATACACACCATCGGGGCAATATCAACTCTATGCAGAGGATATTCAACCCGACGGAATTGGTGCGCTTTATATCGCCTATGAGCAGATAAAAGATCGCCTTGCTAAAGAAGGGCTTTTTGACCAAAGCAGAAAAAAGCCAATTCCCAAATTGCCATCAACCGTTGGCATAATTACTTCACCAACGGGAGCCGCAATTCACGATATGATAAACGTTATGGGAAGAAGATTTCCGCTAACCAAGCTTTTGCTTTATCCTGCGCTTGTACAGGGGGATTCTGCATATCTTACCTTGATGGCAGGCATTGAATATTTCAATCGCACCAAGAGTGCTGACGTTATCATTATCGGACGTGGTGGTGGCTCAATGGAAGATCTTTGGGCGTTTAATAGTGTTGATCTTGCATATGCAGTTGCGGCATCTGAAATACCTGTGATTTCTGCCGTAGGTCATGAAAGCGATTTTACTATTTGTGATTTCGTTGCAGATTTGCGTGCCCCAACACCCTCGGCTGCGGCAGAACTTGCCGTGCCTAACTTGTACAATGTTAAAAGGGATATAAATAACAATCTTTTAGACATTGAAAAGTCATTGAATATAAAAATTGATAATTACAGAAAGCATTTGAACGTGCTTGCATCATCACGAGTTTTAACTTCAAAAGAAAGTTTGCTTGATGAGTATAAAATGAAACTCAATATAGTCTCAGATAAACTTGATTATAATATGCAGGCGTTGTATAAGGAAAAGGCGCATACTTTGGGGCTTTTATGTGCAAAGCTTAATACAATAAGTCCGCTTAATACATTAACCCGTGGTTATGCAATAGTTCAAAATAGTGATAATAATGCAATCACTTCAGTTAAAGATATAAAGGTCAATGATCGAATTGCCGTCACCTTGTCAGACGGTAAATTTAGCGCATTGATTGATGATGTTGATATTTAAGGAGGAAAATCAAATGGGTAAAAATGAAGTAATGTCTTTTGAGGCAGCTACTGCAAGACTTGAAGAAATTGTCAAGCTTCTTGAACGAGGTAATTCCTCTTTAGATGAATCGCTCAAACTTTATGAAGAAGGTGTTTCTCTTGTTCGCTTTTGTAATGAGGCACTTGATAATGCGGAGAAGAGAATTAAAATTTTGGTTCCAACTTCAAACGGTGAAATGAGCGAAAAAGATTTTTTTGAGGATTAATAAATGTTAGATATTCAAAATAAGCTTCTTTCCAACTCCGATATGATGGAGAATGAGCTTAAAAATTGTTTTGCGTTATCAAATGTGGACGTAAGTCCAATAATTGATGCACAAAGATATTCGATTCTTGGTGGTGGCAAAAGAATAAGAGCATTTTTGGTTTTGGAAATATGCAGATTGTTTTCTTCAGAAATTAAACCTGCAATTCCTTATGCCTGCGCAATTGAAATGGTTCATACCTCATCATTGATACACGACGATATGCCTTGTATGGATGATGATGATATACGACGTGGTAAGCCCTCAACACATAAACAGTATGGTGAGGCATTGGCGTTGTTGGCGGGGGATGCTATGCTTTCAAAAGCATTTGAAACTGTGGCAACCAATCCCCATTTGTCAGATGCTGATAATATCAAAGCTACAAAAATTCTTGCTATCTCTACCGGAGATTGCGGAATGCTTGGCGGACAAACTATGGATATTGAAGCAAGCGAAAAAAAGCTCGACTTTGAAAAGCTTGTAAGACTTCATAAATTAAAAACAGGCAAGTTAATTTCTGCTTCTGCAAAGCTTGGTTGCATTGCTGCCGGTGTTTCTGAAAATGATGAAAGATATATTTGTGCAGTTAAATATGCAGAAAACGTTGGTTTTGCTTTCCAAATTTTAGACGATATTCTTGATTATGAAGAAGGAAAGAGAGAACTTAATTCATTCCTTTCTTTTATGAGTGTTGAAGAGGCAAGAAAATATGCTTCTGAACTTACAATATCGGGCATTGAAGCAATATCAAAATATGATAACGGCACACTTACAAAGCTTGCGGAATATTTAACTTTAAGAAAATATTGATATGAGAGCAGACGTTTATTTATTTGCTTCGGGAAATGCCAAAAGCCGCCAAAACGGTAAGGTGCTTATCGAGGCAGGAAATGTATTGATTGACGGTAAAAAAATACTTAAACCGTCAGTTGAAATTGATGAAAATTCAGAACATATAGTTGAAATCATTAACAAGCCCAAATTCGTCAGTCGTGGCGGTGAAAAGCTTGATTTTGCACTTGAAAGTTTTGATATTGACGTGAATGGAAAAATCTGTATTGACGTTGGAGCATCAACGGGTGGATTTACAGACTGCCTGTTGCAAAGAGGAGCTTCACAAATATATGCGGTAGATTCGGGACACAGTCAACTTGACTTAACTATTGAATCCGACAACCGAGTTGTATCAATTGAAAAATACAACGCCAAATTTATGTCTTCAAATGATTTCCCAGTGAAATTTGACATAGCGGTTATGGACGTTTCCTTCATTTCGCAAACCCTTATTCACGCAGGAATTTTTGATGTGCTTAAGGATAACGGAATGTTGATTTCTCTTGTGAAGCCTCAGTTCGAATGTGGCAAAAATGCCCTTAATTCTCAAGGTGTGATAAAAAAGACCTCATACCATGAAGAAGCGATTTGCAGGGTTATTGACAATGCGTTCCTTGTTGGTTTTTCGCCTATCAATATAGTAAAATCACCCATTGAGGGTGGAAGCGGTAATGTTGAATTTTTGGTTTGCTTCAAGAAATCTACAACACCGCAAAATTATATAAAAGAAGATAAAATTAAATCAATTACAAGAAAAAAATAAATTACTTATTCTGCATAAACGTAAACAGTATTTCTCCCCGGCGGTATGCAGAAATTGGAAGGAAAAATATGAAAAAAATTGCTATTGTAACTAACTTTAACATTTCAGATAAAGCCAATGCGGCTATGAAGGTTACTAATTATCTGCTCAAATTCGGATGTAAAATTCTTGTATCACAGTATAGCAAGGATAGAGTTCTTGCTTTGAAAAATTATAGAGGAAATGTTTACTTTTTGCCCGTGGAAAAATTGTATGACGAGGCAGACTTGGTAATCGCTCTTGGTGGTGATGGTACAATACTTGATTGTGCTAAAAAAATGGCTAAAAGAGGCAAACCTATACTTGGTATAAATCTTGGACATCTTGGCTATATGGCAGAACTTGAAATGGACGAACTTGCAGCACTTTCAAAGGTTATTGACGGTGATTATACCATTGATGAACGTGCTATGATGGATGTTCAGGTTATTAATAAAGATGGGGTTGTTAAATATAGATCAAGCGCTTTGAATGATGCTGTTATTTGTAATGGTTCAGTTGCCAAGATTATCAACTTGGAGCTTTATGCATCAGATAGTCTTGTAACATCATACAGGGCAGACGGTCTAATTGTTTCAACACCAACCGGCTCAACTGCTTATGCTATGAGTGCGGGCGGCTCAATTGCAGACCCCAAGGTTAAATGTAAATTGGTTACACCAATCTGCCCACATTCTTTTATTGCAAGGCAGCTTATCTTTTCTGATGAAACCAATTTAAAAATTAAAAATGTATCTGTTAGAGAAAAGTCCCTTATGTTAACAATTGACGGCAAAACAAATTGTGAGCTTTTTAGAGATGATGTTGTTAGTATTACAAATTCAGAGCAAACAGTTAAGCTTGTTCGTCTCAAGGACTGCTCATTTTATGACATTTTAAGTCAAAAGATGAAAAACAATTACTAAATATCAGGAGAATTGATATGAAAAAAGAACGTCAGAAAAAAATAAGAGAATTAGTTGAAAATAATAAAATTGATACACAGGACGAGCTTATAAAAAGACTTAAGGAATGTGGCTTTTCAGCTACTCAGGCAACAATGTCACGTGATATTAAAGAGTTGAAATTAAGTAAGGTTTCAGACGGTGTTAATGGTTATTATTATGTTCTACCCAACTCTGTGGGAGAGAATGATTTGAGCAAGCTTAAAGCATCGCTTACTCACCTTATCACTTCTGTAAATTGTGCCCAAAACATAATAGTTATCAAAACACTTCCCGGAATGGCACAGGCGGTCGCAACTGCAATTGACAATATCAAATCCGACGATATTCTTGGCTGCGTTGCAGGTGACGATACAATTTTTATTGTTATTGTTGATAATGACGTGGCACAAAGTCTTGTTACCAGAATTCAAACAATGATGGCAGAATCTAAAATTCATTAAATAAATTCAACAAAGATAAAGAAAGGTACAATTATGCATAAATTTAAAAAGATAGTTTCAGAAAAAGCACTCGAAGCAATAAAAGTTAATTTTCCTGATGCGGTAATTACATCCGAAGAGCTTGCAGGTATGCTTGAATATCCCCCCGATACAACTATGGGAGATCTTGCTTTGCCTTGCTTCAAGCTTTCAAAGGTACTTCGCCGTTCACCAGTTCAAATTGCACAGCTTATAGCTGATCAGTTACTTGACCCCGCAATTAAAAAGGCAGAGGCAGTTAATGGCTACCTTAACATTAGTATTAGTGATGAATATCTTGGCACAGTTTTGTGTGACGATGTTCTTAAAAACGGAGATAAATACGGCTCTGCGGATTTTGGAAAGGGAAAGACAGTTGTTCTTGACTACTCATCTCCCAACGTTGCAAAGCCCTTCCACATTGGACACCTTGGAACAACCGTAATTGGTCACTCGCTTAAAAAACTTCACGAGTTTGTTGGATACGACTGTGTTGGTATCAACTATCTTGGCGACTGGGGAACTCAGTTTGGTAAGATGATTGTAGCCTATAAAATGTGGGGCGATAGAGATGCAATTAATGAAGGTGGAATTGATAAACTTGTAGAACTTTATGTTAAATTCCATCACGCTGCAGAAGAAGATCCTGCTTTGAATGACGAAGCAAGAGCAGAATTCCATAAGCTTGAACTTGGTGACGAAGAAAATATCGCACTTTGGAAGTGGTTTATTGAAATCAGTGTTGCAGAATATAAAAAGACATACGGTCAGCTTGGAATTGAATTTGATAGCTATAAGGGTGAAAGCTTCTATACCGATAAAATGCCTGCACAGGTACAAAAGCTTCGTGATATGGGACTTCTCAAAATTGATGATGGCGCATCCATTGTTGACCTTGAAGAATATAATATGCCCCCATGCCTCATTTTGAAGCGTGACGGTTCAACACTTTATCCCACACGTGATATAGCGGCTGCTGTTTACAGAAAGCAAACATATGATTTTGATAAGGCAATTTATGTAACAAGTGCAGGACAGAGCTTGCATTTTGCTCAGTGGTTCAAGGTTGTTGAACTTATGCAATACGATTGGCACGATAAGCTTGTTCACGTTCCTTACGGAACAGTAAGCATCAACGGTGCTAAACTTGCAACAAGAACAGGTAACGTAATTTTACTTAAGGACCTCTTTGCTCAAGCGATTGAAAAGGTATCTGAAATTATGGACGAAAAGAATCCTAATCTTGAAAACAAGGATAAGGTAGCAGAAGCAGTTGGCGTTGGTGCAATTGTATTCTACTATCTTTCAAGCAATAGAATCCGTGATATTAATTTCGTTTTGGAAGATGCACTTTCATTTGACGGTAATACAGGACCTTACGTTCAGTATACATATGCAAGAACTTGTTCTTTGATGGAAAAATCCGCCGATAAAGTACTTGATGGTAATATCGTGTTTACTTCTGATGACGAAAGAGAATTGGTAAAAACACTTGCTCGTTTCCCTGAAAAAGTACTTGAAGCGCTTGATTTGTATGAGCCATCAGTAGTTACAAGATATATTCTTGACGTGGCAACTGCATTTAATAGATTCTATCATAACTGTCAGATTTTGTCCGTTACTGATAATGACGTGTTGACAACAAGAGTTGCGCTTACAAAGGCAACAAATTATGTTCTTGGCAATGCTTTTGAACTTATTTGTCTTAAGAAAACTGAAAAAATTTAAGATAACTCTTGACAATATATTAATTCAGTGATAAAATTAACGAGTTATAAAAAGAGAGGTACATAGAAAATGTCAGGACATAGTAAATGGAATAACATTAAACACAAAAAAGAAAAAACAGACGCCCAAAAGGCAAAGGTTTTTACAAAGATTGGTAAAGAAATTACAATTGCAGTAAAGGCAGGCGGTGGTGACCCCACTGTTAACTCTAAACTTAGGGACCTTATTGCAAAGGCAAAATCAAATAACGTTCCCAATGATAATATTGAACGTACAATTAAGAAAGCTCTTGGTGAAACCAATACTACTTACGAAGAAATCGTTTACGAGGGCTATGGTCCCGCAGGAATCGCTGTAATTGTTGAAGCTTCAACTGATAACAGAAACAGAACAGCGGGCGACGTTCGTTCATATTTCTCAAAATTCAAGGGCAATCTTGGTCAAACAGGATGTGTAAGCTATCTTTTCACAGAGCAGGGCGTAATTATCATTCTTAAGGAAAATGTAAGTGACGAAGATGCGCTTATGGAAACTGCACTTGAAGCAGGCGCAACAGACTTTGCATCTGAAGACGAAGTATTTGAGATTTATACAGAACCCGATGATCTTTATGCTGTTAATGATGCCCTTGTTGCCGCAGGATACGAAATCGAATCTTGCGAAAAGGATAAGATTGCATCAAACTACGTTACACTTGATAACGCAGATGATATCAAATATATGAACCTTTTGATTGAAAATCTCGAGGATCATGATGACGTAATGAACGTATATCATAACTGGGAAAATTGCGATTAATCATCAAATTAACAAAAAGTTTACAAACTCCACGAAGAATTCAACTTCGTGGAGTTTTTTTGCAAAAAAACTTTAAAAAATTCGAATTTTTTTATAAAAAATGTTTGTAATTTGCAAATGTATATGATATAATAATAATTAATTATAATAATAATCAAACTTGATAGTTTTATTTTAGCTCGGGAGGGTTTAATATGGGAAAAATTACTTCAATTATCCAATCAATGCAAGACCTGCTTGAATTGCACGTTTGGCACAGAATAGATCATATCAGAATTATTGATATAATCGATATGATTCTCTTGGCAATTATTTGCTATAAAATAATCAACTTTATCCTTCAAAGAAGGGCGGTTAACGTCGCTTGGGGATTGATTATTGTTGTGCTGTCTGCAATGGTAACAACATTGTTTGACATGAAAGCACTAATGTTGATATTTAATAACATTATGCAAGTTGGTATTATAGCATTTGTAATTGTTTTCCAACCCGAATTGCGTGCCGTTCTTCAAAAGATAGGTAATGTGTCAATTCCAAACATTAAACACATTAATACCAAGCATATAAACGCTGAAAATAAATATAAAGAGTATATCGAAAGTTCTATCACAGTAATTACTGAAACTGCTTGTGATCTCTCTATGGAAAAAACAGGCGCTTTGATTGTTATTGAACGTGATATGAATCTTAGCGAGCATATTAAAACAGGTACTGTTCTCAATGCTCAAATGACAAGCCAACTTCTCAAAAACATATTCTTTAACAAAGCACCACTTCATGACGGTGCGGTAATTGTAAGAAACTATCGTATATATGCCGCAGGATGTTTCTTGCCACTTTCTTTTAATCAAGATATCGACGAATCATTGGGAACACGTCATCGTGCTGCCATTGGTATAAGCGAAGTTAGTGATGCAGTTGTGATTGTTGTTTCTGAAGAAACAGGAAGAATTTCAATAGTACAAAATGGAGTTATTAAGCAGAATTATAGCTACAGTACATTGATAAAAGAGCTCACTAAAATTCTTATGCCTGAAGAGGATCCCAAACCCAATAAACGTACAAAGAGCAAAAAGTCAAATAAAAATAAACAGGAGGAGACAGTATGAATATCGAACGCAGTAATGAAACTGAAAACGAAGTAGAATTTGTTGAAAAATCCACAAATTTGTTACCCCAAAAAATAACAAAAACTCAAGTTCTTATCTTTTTGGCATGCTTAGTTTTTTCCTTTATAGTTTGGTGCTATGCAAACTACCTTGATGATCCAATAATCAAAAAAGATATTTCTTTTGATTTGGTTGCCGAGGGTTTTGAAAAGGGTGTAACTTTTGTTATTTATAATGATGATACCGAAGTTGATAGCTTTGAAATTTATGGTGAAAAATCAACATTGTATCAAATCAATAATTACGAGATAAAGATTAAACCTTCTGATTTTGAAAACGAAAATGGTGTTTATGTTCACAGTTTGGAATTAAAAGATGGAGTTCATAGTCACACCGAAAAGATTGAAATCAAACTTATCCCAAAAGAAAAATGACAAAACTTTTAATAAATAACATCAAAATTCGTTTGGATGATGATGAAACCCTTGTTTTTTCTCGTGCTAAAAGCATAATGAAAAAAGAGCATATTTCTCTTGATGGAGTTGCTTTTTCGATTTATAGACGTTCAATTGATGCTCGTAATAAAAACAATATTTTGCTTGTTTATTCTGTTTTGGCAGAAACCGAGCGTTCAATTAAAGTTAATTCAAGTGCTAACATAAAAATACTTGATGATGCAGGTATTACAATTGAATATGGTACCGAAAAGTTAAAGGATAGTCCATTCGTTGTTGGAATGGGACCTGCGGGAATGTTTTGTGCATTAATGTTAGCAGAAAAGGGTTATCGACCTGTGATTATTGATAGGGGAGATGATGTTTTTGAAAGGACAAAAGCACTTAATGATTTCATAATAACAGGAAAGCTTGACCTTGAATCAAACGTTCAATTTGGTGCAGGCGGCGCAGGAACTTTTTCCGACGGCAAATTAACTACTCGAATCAATGATGAAAGATGTGATTATGTTTTATCAAGATTTGTGGAGTTTGGTGCGCCGATTGAAATTCTTACCAAGGCAAAGCCCCATATTGGAACAGATGTATTGGTAAAGGTTGTAAATAATATTCTTGAACGCATTGAAGAACTTGGTGGAAAGGTTATTTACCGTTGCCGAATGGATGATATAAAATTCCAAGGCGATAGAATTATTGTTTCTACTACAAAAGGTGATTTTGTTACGTCTGCTTTGGTGCTTGCAGTTGGACATAGTGCAAGAGATACCTATAGAATGCTTCTTAGTAAAGGATTTGTTATTGAACCCAAGCCATTTTCTGTAGGTGTTAGAGTTGAGCATCTCCAAAGCGATATTGATAAAGCACTCTATGGCAACTTTGCAGGTCATGAAAAACTTGGACCTGGTGAATATAACTTATCCGACACCAAAAACGGACGTGGAGTATATACTTTTTGTATGTGTCCTGGTGGTGAGGTTGTTCCTGCCACATCACAAGAATTTGGAGTTTGTGTTAACGGTATGAGCAAATTTGCACGAGATGGTAAAAACGCAAACTGTGCAGTTAATGTATCGGTGAATACAGAAGATTACGGAAATAATCCGCTTAAGGCAATTCAATTTCAAGAGGAGCTTGAAAAAAGAGCATTTGCTGCAGGTGGCGGAGATTATTTTGCACCAATACAGTTAATGGGCGATTTTCTAAATGACAAGGTGGAGCATTCACCGTCAAGAATTATGCCTACCTATGCAAACGGTAGTAGAACAACACTTGCAAATCTTAATGATGTTTTGCCAAGTTATATTTCGGCAAGACTGAAAGAGGGATTTTGCATTTTTGATAAAAGAATAAAAGGGTTTGCAGTTTCTGATGCTGTTATTACAGGTGTAGAAACAAGAACTTCTGCTCCCATAAGAATAATGAGGACGGAGCATTTAAGTGCAATTTCCAATTCGTGCGTTTATCCTTGCGGAGAGGGCGCTGGATATGCCGGGGGTATTATGAGCTCTGCGGTTGATGGAATTAAGGTTGCGCTTGAAATAATGAAAAAATACAAAATATAAATTTACGAAAAGGAGGGAACAAATTGAATAATAGAAAGACCATTTGGTCAACTAAATATGTTCGTGATGAAATTAATGAAAAAATAATATCCGAAATAGCTCAAAAGAATAACATTTCTGAAATTTGTGCCTCCTTACTTTATAATAGAGGATATACTGACGCAGATTCTGCCGCAAAATTCTTGAACTTTGATGATGTGGTAATGTATTCACCACTTCTTTTAAAGGACGTTGACAA
This sequence comes from Eubacteriales bacterium, assembly GCA_045635885.1. GTDB lineage: Bacteria > Bacillota > Clostridia > Oscillospirales > CAG-272 > RGIG4608. Next base: position 93,616 of record JAZTWO010000076.1, read on the forward strand.
AGCGGTGGAGCGCATTCGTCAAGCGTTGGATAACAATGAAAGAATTGTTATTTACGGTGACTATGACGTTGACGGTGTGACATCTGTAACAATTTTATATCTCTATCTAAAAAATATTGGTGCTCAGGTTAGTTACTATATTCCAAACCGAATTGAAGAGGGATACGGTTTGTCCAATGATGCTATAAAGCTCATTTCTTCATACGGGGTGTCTTTGATAATAACCGTTGACACAGGAGTTACTGCGGTTGAAGAAGTTGAATATGCTGCTTCACTTGGTATAGACGTTATTGTTACAGACCATCACGAATGTCAAGAAACATTGCCTGATGCGGTTGCAGTAATTAATCCACATAGAAGCGATTGCCAATATCCATTTAAATCATTGGCGGGCGTAGGTGTAATTTTCAAAGTGATTTGTGCCTTTGAAACACTTGCTTTTTATGATAAAACAAGAGAAGCAGAGGCGATTAAATCAATTTATTATAGATTTGCCGACCTCGTTGCTATTGGAACTATTGCAGACGTCATGCCAATAGTTGATGAAAACAGAATGATAGTCAAATTTGGACTTGCGATGCTTGAAAGAACCCAAAGACTTGGATTACTTGCGCTTATGGAAGCTGCAAGTTTGGGCTCCAATCCTAATGTTCGTCCTGTGGTGGATAGCAGAAATAAAACTGTTAAGCCAAGAAAGATTAATTCCACATACGTTGGTTTTACTATTGCGCCAAGAATTAATGCCGCAGGCAGAATAAGTAGTGCTTCTCTTGCCGTTGAATTGCTTTTGTCACAAGATGAATCCGAAGCAAGACGATTGGCTCATGAGTTGTGTGAAATCAATTATAAAAGACAAATAGAAGAAAATAAAATTGCAGAAGAAGCATATAAAAAAATCGAAAAGGAATTTGATCCCAAAAACCACAAGGTTATCGTGGTTGGAGATGATGAGTGGTTGCAAGGAGTTGTTGGCATTGTATCTTCAAAGGTTACTGAAAAATACGGCTTGCCTTCAATTCTAATTTCATTTGATGGCTCATCAGTGGGTGAACAAAGCGGTCTTGATTTTGGCAAGGGCTCGGGAAGAAGTATTCGTGGTTTCAATCTTGTTGAAGCTTTGTCTTATTCTAAAGAAACTCTTGTTAAATTCGGCGGCCACGAGCTTGCAGCAGGTCTTACTATACGCAGAAAAGATGTTGATTTGTTTAGAAATAAGATTAATGAATATGCAAATAAGACACTAACTGAAGAAGATTTGTACTATAAGATAGAAGCGGATAGAGAATTGAGTCTTTCAGATATGACATTGAATTTTGCAAAAGAAATGGCTCACCTTGAACCTTTTGGCAATATGAATCCAGTCCCCAATTTTATTACTAAGGGTGTAAGAGTTATGCAGGCAAATCTTATCGGCTCGGGCAATCACTCAAAATTTATTTTCGAATATAATGGAAAGACAATAAATGCGGTGATGTTCAACAAATCATATTTGAATTTGAATATCAAAGAGAATGATGTTGTTGATGCACTTTTCACACTTGATATAAACAATTTCAATAACAACGAAACTGTTCAAATGATAATTCAGGATATAAAACATTCCGAAGATTATCTTTCATATTTTAAAAACGAAAACGATATTTATCAAGCTTTGCGCAAAGGCGAAAAATACGATGGTGATGATATTATTCCGTCAAGGGATGATTTTGCCATAGTTTATTCTATGCTAAGACGTGAATTTAGAATTGGTAATGATATGATGACAGAGGTTGAAATATATCATAAATTGCAAAGTATAAAAGATTGCAATTTGCGTTTGGCAAAGATTAAAATTATACTCGAGGTGTTAAATGAATTGAAAATTTGCACCGTAGAAGAGGTTAATCCCGGAATTTACCAATACGATATATATTTTAATCCTGAAAAAACAAATATCGAAAAATCATCAATACTTAAAAAGATAAAAAATCAATGCATTAATAAATAACGGAGATTATTTATGTCCACTACACATAATGGTATCGAAAAGCTCGTCACTATGCTTAAGGCGACGGGTAAAAAATATGATATCGAGAAAATAGAAAGAGCATATGAATATGCACGTGCCTTGCACGAAGGTCAGTTTAGAGCAAGCGGAGAGGAATATATATCCCACCCAATTGCTGTGGCAGAAATTGTTGCAGGACTTGAACTTGATACTGACTCTATTTGTGCAGCGCTTTTGCATGATACAGTCGAAGACTGTTCAGAAAAAACAGACTTAAAAGAAATTGAAAAATTGTTTGGTGCAGATGTTGCAATGCTTGTTGACGGTCTTACTAAGATTGTGACACTTAAGGTAGAAGATAAAGAAGAAGCACATATTGAAACTCTTAGAAAAATGCTTCTTGCTATGTCTAAAGACGTTAGAGTTATCTTTATCAAACTTTGTGATAGAGTACACAATATGCGTACACTTGATGCAAAACCCGATGCAAAGAGAAGAATTACTGCGCTTGAAACAATGCAGGTCTATGCGCCCTTGGCACATAGACTCGGTATGCAAAAAATCAAGCAGGAGCTTGAAAACCTTGGCTTGAAATATATTGACCCCATAGGATATGAAGAGGTCAAAAGCAATATCGAAAAGAAATATGGTCAAAGTCTTCATTTTATTGAAGACGTTAGACTTATGGTTGATAATAAGCTTTCAGAGAATAATATTAAATTTACTCTTGAGGGAAGAATTAAAACCGTTTATAGTATCTATAAAAAGATGTATAACCACAACAAGAGCTTTGATGAAATATTCGACTTTTATGCTTTGCGTATAATTGTTGATACCGAGCTTGATTGTTATACAGCACTTGGTTTGATTCACGAAATGTTTAACTCCGTGCCGGGTAGATTTAAGGACTATATTTCCACTCCCAAACCCAATATGTATCGATCACTTCACACCACGGTTATTGGTAAATATGGTATTCCTTTTGAGGTGCAGATTAGAACATGGGAAATGCATCATATTGCAGAATACGGTGTGGCTGCACACTGGAAATATAAGTCGGGTGAACGCTCTAAAGAAGAGATTGATAAAAAGCTTGAATGGATTTCACGACTTCTTGAAACAGAAGACGAAACACGAGATCCTGAAGAGTTTATGCAGGCGCTTAAAATTGACATTTTCCATGACGAAACCTTTGTCTTTACTCCTAAGGGTGACGTAATGGCTTTGCCACAGGGCGCAACTGTAATTGACTTTGCCTATGCCATTCATAGCGCAGTTGGACATAAGATGATTGGAGCAAAAATCAACGGTATGATTGTGCCAATTGATAGAGTGCTTCAAAACGGAGAAATTGTTGAAATTTTAACTTCCTCATCTTCAAAAGGCCCAAGCCGTGACTGGTTAAAAATTGTTACTACAAGCGATGCTAAGAATAGAATTCGTCAGTGGTTTAAGAAAGAAAAACGTGCGGATAATATTATTCTTGGACGCTCTATGATAGAAGGCGAAATCAAAAAGGCAGGTTATGTTGTTAACGAAGCAACTCGTACAGAAGCTGTTGAAAACGTAGCCGTAAGAAATGGTTTTGCAACCGCCGAGGATCTTTATAATACCATTGGTTATGGTGGATTGCCAATTTCAAAGGTAAGAAATAAGATTGTTGATGAAGTTGGTAAGTTGGTGGCACCTATTGAGCCGCCACCGGTTGTTACCGAGGAAAATATGGTAACCGCTAAACCCAAAAAGATTAAGTCAAATAGCGGTATCATTGTTGACGGTGAAAGCGGATGCAGCGTTAAGTTTGCAAAATGTTGTAATCCCTTGCCGGGCGATAGTGTTATTGGCTTTATTACCAAGGGATATGGCATTTCTATTCACAAATGCGACTGTCCCAATGTTGTTACGGGTAAAAAGAATCCCGAGTATGCAGAGCGCTGGGTTACTGCTTCTTGGGATGCAGATTCAAATGAAAAGAGAAGCTTGTTTGAGGCAAATCTTCAGATTCGAGTTGACGATAGAATTGGTATGCTTGCCGATATATCAGTGGCACTTGCCGATATGAGAGTTGACATTCTTCAAATCAATGTTCAAACATCATCAGGGGGCTCACTTGTTTCTTTGAAGGTTGGATGTAAAAATACAGATCACTATGCTTCAATTGTATCAAGACTTCGTTCAATTCCTGGCATTTATGATGTTTCAAGAGGATTTGTAAACTAATAAGGATTAATTATGATAGCAGTTATACAAAGAGTAAAAAATTCAAGCGTAAGTATTAATGGTGAAATTCATGGGGAATGTGGAGAGGGACTTATGATACTTCTTGGCGTTGCAAAGGATGACATTAAAGAGGATGCAGAGCTTCTTGCCGCAAAAATAACCAAATTGCGTATTTTCTGTGATGAAAATGGAAAAATGAATCTCTCCGTCAAGGATGTTGACGGAGAGGCATTAATTGTTTCTCAATTTACTTTGCTTGCAAACTACAAAAAGGGAAATAGACCTGACTATTTTGGCGCAGGTTCTCCTGACCATGCAAATGAACTTTATGAATATTTCGTTGAACTTATGAAAAAAGAGTTAAAGCACGTTGGAACAGGTGAATTTGGTGCAGATATGCAGGTTAGCATCTTAAATGATGGCCCCGTGACTATCGTTATGGATAGTAATGTACTTAAAAATTAAGGAGAATAGAAATGAAATTAACCGTGACAGGCGACATAAATGCCTTTTACGTTCAAACATTGTGTATGATTTTCTTTCCCGGTGAAAAATTTGTTGAAAATCAAGAAATCACTGAGGATACTCCCGTAATGGAGGTTTCTGTAACCAATACTGAAACAGGATCATATGCAAAAGCAAAATTATCATATCAAGGCAAAGTAGCAGAGTCTGAAAAGACAGTTGATTTTGCACCTGAAGTTACAAAACAAAGAACCGCTAAAATAGCCGCAGGAAATGTGGTTCTTGCGGTGGGAAGCGAAATTTTGGGTTATAGACCATCTTGGGGTATGCTCACGGGAGTAAGACCATCAAAGGTGGCTATGGAAATGCTTTTAAACGGGAATTCCAAAGCCAAAGTTAGAAAAATTCTTAATACAGACTATTTTGTAATTCCTAAAAAGGCATCTTTGGCAACTGATGTTGCACGCAGAGAACAAAAAATTATTGGTAATCCCAATATTAAAGACTGTAGTATTTATATTTCAATACCTTTTTGTCCCTCTCGTTGCTCATACTGTTCATTTGTTTCTTATACAACTCCAAAGCTTCTTTCATTGATTCCTGCATATTTGGACAAGCTTTGTAACGATTTAACTGAAGTTCTTGACACAGTTAACGAGCTTGAGCTTAATCTTAAAACGATATATATTGGTGGTGGTACACCCACAATACTTACCGAGGAACAACTTGAAAAGCTTTTGTCACTTGTAAGTAGTAAAATTGACGTTAACTCTCTTGAGGAATTTACACTTGAGGGTGGTCGTCCCGATACAATAACCGAGGGTAAACTTGCCATTGCAAAGAAATACGGAATTACAAGAATAAGTGTTAATCCTCAGTCTCTTAACGAGCAGGTAATTAAATCTATTGGTAGAAGTCATAGTATTGATGAATTCTATAAAGCATTTGAAATTGCTAAAAATTCAGGTATTAAATGCATTAATACTGACCTTATTGCAGGCTTACCGGGGGATAACTTTAAACATTTCTCTGCAACGTTTGATAAAATCATAGCGCTTGAACCGGAAAATATTACAGTACATACATTCTGCGTAAAAAAGGCTGCGGATATTTTGGCTCAAAATCAAAATATATATTCAATTCGTGGTGGTGACGCAGGCAAATGTGTTGACTACTCACAGTTGAGAGCGCAGGCGGCAGGATACTTGCCTTATTATATGTATAGACAAAAGAATACGGTTGGAAATTTTGAAAATGTCGGCTTTGCGCAAGAGGGAACTGAAGGACTTTATAATATTTATATGATGGAAGAAGTGCATTCCATTCTTGCCGTAGGTGCAGGAGCGGTAACAAAACTTGTTGAATATTATCCTGCAAATATTGCATCAACAAAGATTATAAGACATTTCAATCCCAAATATCCTTATGAGTATCTTGATAATCATTCTGGTTCGGTAATTATTGATGAAATTAAGAAGTTTTATGCTTCTCATTAACGGAGAGTAATATGAAAATTTTATTTGAAAATATAAGAATTCCCGAAGAATACGGATTTGCAGACGAGCATATATTTCTTTTGACAGACGGTGAATTCATTTCGTATATCGGAAAAGAAAAACCCGAAAATTATGATAGGGTCATAGACGGTAAGGGAAATCTTTTGATTCCCGGGTTCTACAATTCACATTGTCATGCACCAATGGTAATGTTCCGTGGTTACGGTGAGGATTTACCTCTTTGGCGTTGGCTTAACGAAAAGATTTTTCCTGCCGAAGAACGTTTAAATGCTAAAAATGTGTATATTTCATCAAAATATGCAATTGCAGAAATGCTTAAAAACGGCATTGTATCATTTTCTGATATGTATATGTTTGAAAATTACGTTGCAGAGGCAGTTATCGAAACGGGAATTAAAGCCAATCTTTCACGCTCGCTTGTTTCATTTGGTGACGGTGCAACTATTAAAGGTGATTGGCGCTTTAAAGAAGCTACAGATTGGGTTAAGCAATATCAGGGCTCAAATGGTGGACGACTTATAATGGATATGTCCATTCATGCAGAATATACCAATCAAGAGGGGTATATTCGTGAGGTTGCTGAATATACTAAAGATAATAACCTTAGAATGCAAATACACGCATCAGAGAGCGAAGCAGAGCATCTTAATTGTATAGAAAAATATGGTAAAACACCTATCGAATTTTTCTATGATACAGGCGTTTTGGATTCCCCAACAACACTTGCACATTGTGTGTATGTTACTGATAGTGACATGGACATCATTCGCGATTGCGGAGCATTTGTTTCACACAACGCAACAAGTAATCTTAAGCTTGGTAGTGGTGTTGCAAGACTCCCTAAAATGATTGAAAAGGGTGTTTGTGTTTCTCTTGGAACTGATGGTGCAGCTTCAAATAATACACTTGATATTATGAGGGAATATCAGTTGGTGTCAATATTACATAAGGGTTATAATAGAGATGCAGAAGCAACAAGAGCGCCTCAAATTCTGAATCTTGCAACAGTAAATGGCGCAAAATCACAGGGCAGAAACGATTGTGGTAAACTTGTGGTTGGCAATCGTGCCGATATTGTTATGATAGATTTGAATGCTATTAATAATAAACCTTGTTTTGACACTTATTGTACAATGTCATATAGTGCAAATTCTTCTAATGTTCTTTTGACTATGGTAGACGGCGAAATTCTTTACCATAATGGTGAATTTACTACTATCGATATGGAAAAAATAACATATGAATTTGATGATGTATGCAAGCATTATTTTGATTAAAAATTGAGGAGGGCGAGAACTATGCAAAGAAAAAGTGCTGATTCAAAAAATTATGGTAAGCAATTTTTTTCTGGTGTTGCAGTTCTCGCCATTTCTACTTTTATTGTGAAAATTATTGGGGTATTGTATAAAATACCTATGATGGCATATCTCGGGGCAGAGGGAATGGGATATTTCAACTCTGCATATGAGATATATGCGCTATTTTTTGTTATTTCTACTGCAGGAATTCCTGTGGCAATTTCTATACTTGTAGCAGAGAATAAAACGCAGGGAAGATTTAATAACATAAAAAGGATATACCAATTGTCCCTAATAATTCTTGGTTTGCTTGGATTAATAGGAACGTTGTTAATGGCAATTTTCTATAATAATTTTGCCAAATTAATAAATAATGACCGTGCAGCTTTTTGTATTCTTGCAATTGCTCCAACATTGCTTATGATATGTATAAGTAGTGCCATAAGAGGATATTTTCAAGGCAATCAAATAATGTTTCCCACGGCATTTTCGCAGGTTATCGAAGCACTTGGAAAGCTTTTTCTTGGCTTGGGATTGGCAATAATTGCTCTCAAAAAGGGGTATAATATAGAACAAGCTGCAGCATTTGCCGTTTTGGGATTAACCATTGGCGTGGCAATATCTATGTTGTTCTTGTTGATATATAAGTCTTTTCATAATATCAACAGCGAAAATATTACACCCATAAATACCGTTGAAGGCAAAGGTGCTATAGTTAATAAATTATTAAGTATTGCAATTCCAATAACCTTGAGTTCAACTATTCTCAATCTATCTAAAATTATAGATATGACTATGATTTTAAGAAGACTTGGGGATATTGGCTACACACAGGAGCAGGCAAACTCCGTTTATGGATCGTATAGCACAATGGCAGTGTCGCTATTCAATCTTCCTTCAACCTTGATTTCTGCAATTGCTTTGCCGCTTGTACCATTGCTTGTATCGGCAATTGAAGAAAAGAATATCTTAAAAGAAAAATCGGTAATTTCTTCATCAATTAAAATGACGTCTCTTATTGCATTTCCAGCAGGGATGGGTATGGCGGTGTTTAGCAAGCAAATATTAACGCTTTTGTTTTCTTCACAAACTGAAGAAATTGAATACACTGCGCCTTTGTTGTCACTCTTGGGAATATCCGTGTTCTTATCTTCTATGATAACAATTACCAATTCTATTTTGCAGGCATATAAATTGGTTAAAAAACCTATAATCAGTATGGTTGTGGGGGTGCTTGTAAAAGTAATTCTTGCATTTATTTTGATAGGAATTCCCAAAGTCAATATTTATGGTGCACCAATAAGCACTTTTGTATCGTCTTTGGTTATCGTGTCATTTAATTTCTACTATATAGCAAAAAATAATGGTAATATGAATACAGTTTATAAATTATTTGTAAAGCCATTTATTGCAATAATAATTTCAATTGGAATAGGAGTGGCTATCTATCTTCCATTAAGTCAAATCGTGCTTTCCAAATTATTGGTTTTACCAATTATTATTCTTGTTGCGATTGTATATATTGTTCTTGTATTAAAGTTGCGTACAGTTGAGAAGGAAGAAATTTTGATGCTCCCATACGGAGAAAAAATAAACAAAATATTAAAGAAGTGTCACCTTGCGTGATAAAAGGATTAAATTATGTTGAAAAATGAAAAAGTTGATTTTATACTATCAAAAGAAAAATATGATTTTAATGATTTGTGCTTAATTCTTGAGATTCTTCGTGGCGAGGGTGGTTGCCCTTGGGATAGAGAGCAAACTCATGAGAGTATCAGAAAGAATTTTATTGAAGAAACCTATGAGGTCATTGAAGCGATTGATAATAAAGATACTAAGTTGTTAAGAGAAGAGCTTGGTGATGTTATGCTTCAAGTTGTTTTTCACGCACAAATGGAGAAAGAACTCGGCAATTTTGATATGAATGACGTTGCAAATGACGTTTGTTCAAAGCTTGTTCACAGACATCCCCATATTTTTGGTGACGTTAATGCAAATACTTCTCAAGAGGTGTTGAGCAACTGGGAAGCTATTAAAAACGTTGAAAAAAGCAGAGAAACTGTTTATGATAAATTGGTTAGTGTGCCTGCGATGATGCCTGCTTTGATGAGGGCAGGAAAGGTATCTAAAAAATCGGGCGAATTTAAAGAATTTAGTAATTCTGAAATTTTATCTAAAATTCAATTGGCAACTGAAGAAATAAATAAAAACGCAGATAATATTTCAGGTGAAAAGCTTGGAAAATTGTTGTTTTTGATTTCTGCATTGTCAGAAAAATCAGGAATTGATGCCGAAGAATCCCTTTTTAAAACTACCAATGAATTTGTTGAAAAATACAAATCCTAATCTTTTGGTATATAATGAACAAAATTTGTTCATTATGTTTGTATATTAGCAACAAATCAAAATTTTTATGTTGAAAATACATAAAAAAATCGTTAAAAATTTAAGAAAAATTGCAAAAAACCCTTGCATTATCAAGGGTTTTGTGGTATTATACTATTGTAATGAATTTCATTACATAATTTATGAAAGGTAAGGATTTAAAAATGAACAAAGTACAATTGGTTGAAGCAGTTGCTGCTGCTGGTAAGCTTACAAAAAAAGATGCGGAGGTTGCTGTTAAAGCCGTTACAGATTCTATCGTAGCTGCTCTTAAAGAAGGCGATAAGGTTCAGCTTGTTGGTTTCGGTACATTCGAAGTTAAAGAACGTGGCGAAAGAAAGGGTAGAAACCCCAAAACAGGTGAGGAAATTGTTATTCCTGCATCCAAGCATCCCACATTCACAGCTGGTAAGGCATTTAAGGACGCTGTAAACTAATAAATATATATTATGGGCGGCTAACCGCCCATAATTTTTGATTGGAGTTATTTATGAGATTGGATAAATTTTTAAAGGTTTCAAGAATCATTAAAAGAAGAACTGTTGCTAACGAGGCATGCGATAATGCTCACGTTACTGTTAATGGTAAACCTGCAAAGGCATCATATGATGTGAAAGAAAATGATATTATTGAAATCACCTTTGGTAACAGAACGTTGAAAATATGCGTTTTAGATGTCAAAGAACACGTTTTAAAAGAAGATGCATCATCTTTGTATAAGGTAATAACTTAATTCATAAAAAATACACCTTTAACATACTTTTAAGTATAATCTGTTGGAGGTGTTTTTTTATGCTTGAAAATAAGGGCATCGGTTCTAAAGTAATAAGCAATGTGATATTGAATTCAAGAGAAAGGTTGAGTATTAATGGAGTAAAAGAAATAATAAGCTTTGATGAAAATTATGTCAGTTTAAGAACTGTGTGTGGTGATTTAACAATTGACGGTGAAAATATACACATAAATGTTTTAAATATTGAAAAGGGCGAAGTTGAAATGACAGGGAAAATTAGCTCACTAAATTATTATGATTCTCGTAATGGAGAAAAAACATCCCTAATTTCTAAAATTTTCAGATGATGAATGATATAGTTGTTCAGATGTTTAAATCGTTAATAATTTCAATTTTGCTTGGAATTATTTTGTCATTTTTTATTGCATTTTTTAAAACTGTTTTTTTAGAAATGGGTTTTGTGAAAAATAAAATAGGGATATTTTTTCTTGATCTGACATATATCATTTTATTTACCTTAATATTGATTTTGCTCATATATTATGCTTGTGATGGTAGATTTAGGGGGATGTATATTTTCACGCTCTTATTCGGATCTCTAATCTATAATCGCATATTAGCAAAATCATGTGGATTTGTTTTTAGAGTATTATTGTTCCCAATTAAAGTCGTTATAAAGTTTATATACAAATGGTGCAAAAATATTATTAATTTTTTCTTTCAGGGTATTGCAAAATTTTTAAGTAGGTTGTATAATAAATATATAAAAAGTAGGAAGTTGGAAACAATATCAGAAAGGAAGTAAAGTGCGTATTTTTTCTAAAATAAAATCTAAAAATGTTAAAAGAATGCCAACGTATCTTTTGGTTGTCTTTGTGGCAATTTTGCTTGTTGTTGCCTTGATAACTGCGGCTAATAATTTTATGGAATATATTTCAATAAAAGAAGAAAATGAAAAATTAATTGAAGTTCGAAATAATAAATTACTTGAAATAGATGAATTGAAATATTATGTTCAAACTCAAATAGACGACGAGTATAAAGAAAGAATGGCAAGATTACTTGGATATTGCTACCCTGATGAAATTATATATTATATAGAATAAAGAGGAAGTAACAAATGTTTGATGTATTAATTATAGGCGGTGGTCCAGCAGGTCTTTCAACGGCAATTTATGCTAAAAGAGCAGGTCTTTCGGTTGCCGTTTTAGATAAGGGGGCTTCTGAATGCCAAATAACAAAGGCGGTTGAAGTTGAAAATTATCTTGGATTTAAGTCAATTAGTGGAATCGATTTGCATTCTCAATTTGTTGAACATGTAAAGGCAAATGATATTCAAATTATCAAAAAAGGTGTTGTTTCTGTTGAAAAGACAGAGTTTGGATTTAAGGTTTACACTAAAAAAGATGAATTTGAATGCAAAAAGCTTGTTTTAGCAATGGGTAGATCTCATAAACATCTTGGTGTTGAGGGCGAAGAACAGTTTGCAGGAGCAGGTGTTTCATATTGTGCAACTTGTGATGGATATTTCTTTAAGGATAAAGTTGTGTGTGTGGTTGGCGGTGGTGATAGCGCGGTTAGCCAAGCTATTTATCTTTCCGCATTTTGCAAAAAAGTATATTTAATTCATAGAAGAGATACATTCAGAGCTGCAAATTATCTTGTTGAAAGAGCAAACCAAAAAGATAATATTGAGCTTGTGCTTAACGCAAGTGTAGATGCTATTTGTGGCGAAAATTTCGTTTCATCTGTTAATGTTATTCAAGATGGTCACAATCGCATAATAGAATGTGACGGAGTTTTTGGGGCTATTGGAGAGCAACCCAATTTGAAGTTTGAAATTGGGGGACTTAATAAAGCACCTAACGGTCAGATATTAACTGACAATTACTGTAGAACAAATATTGATAATCTCTACGCAGTTGGCGACATTAGAGAAAGAGAAGTTTATCAAATTATAACTGCGGTTGCTGATGGTGCTTTGGCAGTGGAAGGTATCCTTAAAGAACAAATGTAATAAATAAAAACAAAAGCTCATATATTTCATTAAAAAGATTTAGGAGATGAAATAATGAGCTTTTTATTTTTTAAAAAATTTGTTTGCATTGCTTTGTGTGTGATTTTATTAATATCCTTTGGATTTGTCAACGTACAGGCAAAAAATATTGAGTCAGAAGGTCAAATGCAATTTGATTGCAAAAGTGCGGTTTTGATGGAAGCTACCACGGGCACCGTGCTTTATGAATACAATTCTAATGCGGCTTTGCCGCCTGCTTCTGTAACTAAAATTATGACATTGCTTTTAGTAATGGAAGAGATTGAAAAGGGAAATTTGTATTATGATGATATAATAACTACAAGTGCTTATGCCGCTTCTATGGGTGGCTCGCAGGTATATTTAAAAGAGGGCGAGCAAATGAGTGCAGAGGATATGATAAAAAGTGTTGTTATCGCCTCTGCCAATGATGCCGCAGTTGCACTTGCAGAGCATATTTGTGGATCTGAACAATTATTTGTTCAAAGAATGAATGTAAGAGCGAAAGAATTGGGAATGAATAATACATATTTTGAAAATACCAACGGGCTTGACGATACCGCAAACAATCACTTAACAAGTGCTATGGATATTGCGATAATGTCAAGAGAGTTGATTAAGCATGAGGATATACTTAAATATAGTTCAACTTGGATGGATTCAATCAGAAACGGAGAATTTGTGTTGACTAATACAAACCGTTTAGTAAGGTTTTATAATGGTGCAACAGGATTAAAAACCGGATCAACCTCTAAAGCTATGTTTTGCGTTAGCGCAACTGCTAAACGTGGAAATATGCATTTGATTTGCGTTGTAATGGGTGCACCAAGCAGTGCAGTTAGAAATTCAATTGCTACTGAATTATTGAACTGGGGATTTTCAAATTTTGAATTGTATTTAGACTCATCAGAAAAATTAACTCCCATAAAAGTTAGTGGTGGTATGGAAGATAAGTGCCATATATATTCTGAAGAATTTGCTATGGTTGTCAAAAAAGGAAGTGCATCACAGATAGAAAAACGATATGAAATACCGTCAAAAATGAATGCTCCTATAGATATATATGACCGAGTGGGAACCATTGGATATTACATAGATAATCAAAAAATAGGTGAATCCAACGTTTTCTCGGAAGAAAATATTGAAAAAATTGACTTTTTAGGTTTATTTTTGAGAATATTGTCAAAATTTCTTCTAAAATGATAAATTTCCTCTTGCTTTTTTTGATAAAAAGTAGTAAAATAATTAACAGTTGATTTTAGAAGGGAAACATAAAAAAATGACACTTAAATTAAATGACAAATACTTGAAAAATTTTATTTCTGAACACGAATATGCTTGCATTGCACCTCAGGTTGCTGTTGCAGATAAAATGCTTAGAGAAAAAACAGGTGCAGGTAATGACTTCCTTGGTTGGATGGATCTTCCTACAAACTATGACAAGGAAGAATTTGATAGAATTAAAGTTGCCGCAAAAAGAATTCAGTCAGATTGCGATGCATTCATTGTAATCGGTATTGGTGGTTCTTATCTTGGCGCAAGAGCAGTTATTGATTTTCTTAACAGCGCTGAGCGTAAGGATAGAGAAAAGACTCCCGATATATATTATGCGGGATGTAACATCAGTGCTTCTGCACTTAATGAGCTTCTCTATATTTGTGAGCACAAAAACGTGTGCATTAACGTAATTTCCAAATCAGGCACTACAACTGAGCCTGCGGTAGCATTTAGAATTCTTCGCGCTTTCCTTGAAAAGAAATACGGAGTTGAGGAAGCTAAAAAGAGAATTTACGTTACAACCGATAAAGCACGCGGAACACTTAAGGCATTCTCAACTCAGCAGGGATATGAAACTTTTGTAGTTCCTGATGATGTTGGCGGTAGATTTTCAGTTCTCACTGCTGTAGGACTTCTTCCCATCGCAGTTGCAGGTATTGATATTGATGCTCTTATGCAGGGTGCTAATGATGCGAGAATTGCATATTCAAGCTCCGACCTTTATCAGAACGATGCTTATAAGTATGCGGCTATGAGAAACATTCTTTATCGCAAGGGTAAAAGCGTTGAACTTCTTGTTGGATATGAGCCTTTCGTTGGAATGATTCAAGAGTGGTGGAAGCAGCTTTACGGCGAAAGTGAAGGTAAGGACGGAAAGGGAATTTTCCCTGCATCCGTAATTTTCTCAACTGATCTTCACTCACTTGGTCAGTATATTCAAGAGGGCCAGAGAGTACTTTTTGAAACTGTTCTTTCAATCAATGATACAAAGAGCACATTTGCAATTCCTTATGACGAGGCTAATATTGACGGACTTAACTTCCTTGCAGGTAGAGATATTAACGAGATTAAGCAAACCGCTATGAAAGCAACTCAGTTTGCTCATATCGATGGCGGTGTGCCTAACATTCATATTGAACTTGCGGAACGCAGTGAGTATAGCCTTGGATATTTGATTTACTTCTTTGAGCTTGCTTGTGCTATGTCGGGTTACCTTCTTGGTGTTAATCCTTTCGACCAACCCGGTGTTGAAGCATATAAGAAAAATATGTTTGCAATGCTTGGAAAACCCGGTTATGAGGATTTGAGAAAGGCACTTGAAGAAAGAAATATGTAAAGTTTTCATTTTTTGAAAATTTTGTGCATATTTTTGGGTAATTTTTTATAAAAACTACTTGCAATTTATCTTTCTATAGTGTATAATTAATACATAAAGAAGCTAAATGCTTCAATAACTTCCTGGAGGTAATTTATTATGGTGAAATTGATAATTGGCGTTAAGGGTACAGGCAAAACAAAAACTCTTATCGAAATGGTTAACAACGCACAAAACAATACAAAAGGTTGTGTAGTTTGCATTGAAAAGGGCAACAAATTGCGTTATGACATTAACAGCCAAATAAGACTTATAGATACAGTTGAATACTTGGTAGCAGATGCTCAGGCACTTTTCGGCTTTGTAGCAGGCATTTTGGCAAGCAACTATGACGTTACTGATATTTTCATCGACTCTTGCTTGAAGATTTGCAATGAAGACGTTGCTGCTTTTGAAAAGTTCTTGCTTGAAATCGAAGCGCTTTCTCTTAAGAATGAGGTTAACGTTGTTATCACATCCTCTTTGCCTGAAGAGAATATGACAGAAGTAATGAAAAAGTACGTTTAATATACATTTAATAGCTCAGTCGTTAGATTGAGCTATTTTTGTTGACAAAACTTAAATATAGTGCTATAATAAAAACATAGTTTTAAAAAGGAGTTTGCCTATGAATAAAATTATCACTATTGGCCGTGAATTTGGTAGCGGTGGACGAGAATTTGGCAGAAGACTTGCTGAAGAATTGGGAATTGAATATTACGATAAAGAAATCATTGCTGCAATAGCTGAAAAAACATCTATGTCGCAAGAATATGTTCAAGAAATTTTAGAAGGAAAGCCACATCATCTCTATCCAATAACCATAGGTCAAAGCATGTTGATAGCGGATAACTTCTATATTCAACAAGAGCAATCCATTTATCTTGCACAAAGTGAGATAATCAGAGATCTTGCTCAAAAGTCAAGTTGTGTTATCGTTGGTAGATGTGCCGACTTTATTTTGAAGGATCTTAAACCTTATAGGATATTTGTTTATGCCGATATAGAGAGCCGAGTTAAAAGATGTATGCAAAGAAATCCCGACTCAATGAAGCATCTAACTGAAAAAGAAATCAGAAAGCAGATTCACTCAATCGACAAAAACAGGGCAAAATATTACGATTATTATACAGGAAACAAATGGGGCGACAAAAACAACTATGACCTTTGTGTAAACACAACAGGTCTTGTTATAAAAGAAATTGTTCCTGCAATTGCCAAAATGTTTTAATTTATTTCAAGCTCTGCCGTTTTTAACGGCAGAGCTTTTTTTATTTGTAACTCTCTGTATTTATTTTAATATAATGTAGTAAAGGCAAGGAGGTGGAATATGGAAATTTTATTTTTGGGCGGAGATATGCGACAAAAATATGCAAGTGACTACATTAATAAACACAAGCATCAATCAAAAGCATATCTTAATTTTTCTATTTCTGAAATAGAGGGAGATATATTAAAAGCGGACGTGATTGCTTTTCCTTTACCTGCTACAAATGATGGAATTAATATAAATATGCCAACTCACAAAGAAAACGCAATTGCTATTAATGATGTGGTTAATTTAATATCGATAAATAAGATTATTACAGGTGGCAAATTTCCCGAAGAAACTAAAAAACTTGCAATGCAAACTAATAAGAAAATTTGTGACTATATGGATATTGAGACATTTCAAATAAAAAATGCATTACTTTCTGCAGAGGGAGCAATTTATTATGCCAAGCAGAGAATTGATAAAAGTATTCACGGAGCAAAAATTGCGGTTTTGGGATGTGGCAGAATTGGTAAAATTTTGGCTTATTTATTGCGTAGTCAAGGAGCTATGGTTACTGTTATAGCAAGAAAAGATACAGACCTTACTTGGAGTGAAATAATTGGTTATAACATAAAACGACTTACAACTAAAAACACCCGAGCAAACAATAAATTTGATATTATTTTTAACACAATACCTTATCACATTTTAGATGAAGAGTTTGCAAAAACAGTGGATAAAAATGTGCTGATAATTGACCTTGCATCTACACCTTATGGAATTGATGAGCTATTGGTAAAAGAAAACAATTTGAATTATTATAGAGAACTTGGAATTCCGGGAAGATATGCACCTAAAAGCGCAGGTGAGATTATAGCACAAACAATTATTAATAATATACTGATAAAGGAGGACTTCTCTTGATTGGTTTTGCTATTACAGGATCGTTTTGCACGATTTTGCGATCATTGGAAGTGATGAAAAGTCTTGTTTCAAATGGTTATGAGGTGTTACCAATAATGAGCGAAAATGCGTTTAGCACCGACACAAGATTTGGCGAGGCGGATAATATTAAAAAGCAAATTGAAAGGATTTGTCAAAGACCAATAATTCACAGTATTGTAGATGCCGAGCCGTTAGGGCCTAAAACAAAATTGGATGCTATGTTGATATGCCCGTGTACGGGTAACACACTTTCAAAATTGGCAAATGGTATCACAGATACAAGTGTCACCATGGCTGCTAAAGCTCATTTAAGAAACGACAAACCACTTGTTATTTCTTTAGCATCAAATGATGCGTTGTCTGGCAATCTTAAGAATATAGCAACGCTTTTATCCCGAAAGAACGTATATTTTACGCCAATGGTACAAGATGATCCAATCAATAAGCCACATTCACTTGTAACAGATTTTTCATTGGTTGAAAGCGCATTGGAAAACGCACTAAAAGGGAAGCAAATGTACAAAATATTTCTATAACAAAAGGTGTTATCCACACTTGGATAACACCTTTAAGGTTATTCATAAATGTTGTTATTGCCCATTTTTCTTTCCCAAACTCCATCAAGAAGAATCATTTTAGATTGAGTAAGAGAAGCTTTTACGTCAATGATATTTTGATTTGAAGAACCTCTAAAACGCAAAGCAGGATTTTTTAATTCCTCAACAAATTTGCCATCAACAAGAACGTCAATTAAAGATAGCATTTCCATAATATTTTCTTCGGATGCTTTAGCTTTGGGAAGCAAATCGTTTTCAAAGCAGAATCCTGAATAACACCAAATACTTTTATTTGGCAATTTTTCTTTAAATTGTTTTAGCAGATCAATCAATGCTTTTTGGTTTTCGGGTTCAAATGGCTCGCCACCAAGAAGAGTTAGTCCTTCTACAAATGAGGGCTCGGTTAAATTGATAATTTTATCAATTTCTGTTTGAGTAAAAGGAGAGCCGAAATTAAAATTCCATGTTTCAGGATTAAAACATCCTTTGCAGTGGTGTCTGCATCCACTAACGAAAAGTGAAGTTCTAACGCCGGGACCATTTGCTATATCATTTTCACGAATAAGTGCATAATTCATATAAAATCCTTTGATTAACAATCCCTTGCAAAAATGCAAGGGATTGAATTTTTATTAAAGATGAAGAACTCGTTCTTTAATTTCCTGTGTTCTTCCTTGGTTCCAATACTGAGTTCCAATGTATCCGCAAGTGCGTCTAGCAACGTTCATTGTTGATTGATCTGTGTTGCCGCAGTTGGGACATTTCCAAACCAACTTGCCGTCTTCTTCAACAACCTCGATTTCGCCATCAAATCCACATGCTTGACAGTAATCGCTTTTTGTATTGAGTTCGGCATACATAATGTTATCATAAATAAATCTCATAACTGAAATTACAGCATCAATGTTATTTTGCATATTGGGAACTTCAACATACGAGATTGCTCCACCGGGGGAAAGCGCCTGGAATTTTGATTCAATTGCAAGTTTTTTAAAGGCATCAATTTCCTCGGTAACGTGAATGTGATAACTGTTTGTAATATATGTTTTGTCGGTAATATTTTTAATTATTCCAAAACGTTTTTGCAAGCATTTTGCAAATTTGTAGGTTGTGCTTTCAAGGGGAGTGCCGTAAAGTGAATAGTCAATGCACTCGTCTGCCTTCCATTTTGCAGTATATTCATTGAGCTTTTTCATAATCTCAAGTCCGAGCTTTTCGCCCTCGGGCTCGGTCAACTTTTGGCCGTTCAATGAAAGAACGCATTCCCAAAGACCTGCATATCCAAGAGAAATTGTGGAATATCCACCGTGAAGATACTTATCAATGGTTTCGCCTTTGGGGAGACGGAGAAGAGCACCGTGTTGCCAAAGAATAGGCGCAGCATCAGAAACAGTTCCTGTCAATCTTTCGTGACGGCATTGGAGCGCTCTATGGCAAAGCTCCATTCTTTCGTCGAAGATTTGCCAGAATTTTTCCATATCACCATCGGCAGAAAGACCGATATCAACAAGGTTAACTGTTACAACGCCCTGGTTAAATCTACCGTAGTACTTTGGCTGACCGTTTTCATCAATATATGGAGTCAAAAAGCTTCTGCAACCCATACAGGTGTAGCAATGGCCCTCTCCGTTTTTATCAATTTTGTTTTGCAACATAATCTTTTCAGAAATATAGTCGGGAACCATTCGCTTTGCGGTGCATTTAGCTGCAAGCTTTGTAAGGTAGAAATAGGGACTATCTTCGTGTACATTATCTTCTTCAAGAACATAAATGAGCTTGGGGAAGGCAGGAGTAACCCAAACACCTTTTTCATTTTTTACACCCTTGTATCTTTGTTTTAATGTTTCCTCGATAATGATGGCAAGGTCTTTCTTTTCACGCTCATTTTTAGCTTCGTTAAGATACATAAATACAGTAACGAAGGGAGCTTGTCCGTTTGTTGTCATAAGGGTTACAACCTGATATTGAATGGTTTGAACACCACTTCTGATTTCTTCAAGAAGACGCTCTTCGGTAATTCTGTCAATATCTTCAATGCTTACGTCGGGATTAATGCTTTTAAGTTCTTTTTCAACCCTAATTCTTATTTTTTTGCGGCTTATGTCAACAAATGGCGCAAGATGAGTTAAACTTATACTTTGTCCACCGTATTGGCAAGATGCAACTTGGGCAATAATCTGAGTGGCAATATTGCATGCAGTTGAAAAACTGTGTGGCTTTTCAATCATTGTTCCACTTATTACAGTACCGTTTTGAAGCATGTCCTCAAGGTTAACAAGGTCGCAGTTATGCATGTGTTGAGCAAAGTAATCGGAATCATGAAAGTGAATAATTCCTTTTTCATGCGCTTCAACTATGTCTGCAGGGAGCAAAATTCGTTTTGTGATGTCCTTGCTTACTTCACCTGCCATATAGTCACGTTGAACACTGTTTACAGTGGGATTCTTGTTTGAGTTTTCTTGCTTAACCTCTTCATTGTTGCACTCAATCAAACTAAGAATCTGCTCATCAGTTGTATTAGATTTTCTAATAAGAGCATGGTTATAACGGTATGTGATATATCGTCTTGCAACGTCAAACGCACGTTGATTCATAATCTGATCTTCAACCATATCTTGAATTTCTTCAACGTTTAATGATCTATTCATATGAAGAGCAGCCATTTCAACATCTTCTGCAATACGTTTGATTTGAATTTCTGACATTCTTGCGCTAGGAACAACGCTTTCGTTAGCTTTAGTAACAGCTATTACAATTTTTTGTGGGTCAAAAGTAACTTCTGAACCGTTTCGCTTAATGATTTTCATGTTTCCTCCTAAATAAATATATGTAAAATGAACTAAAATTCGACATTCTAATTATATACTATATATTGTGTTAAAGTCAAGAGAAAAATCTATATATTGTTATTTTTTGTAAGAAGTGACAATTTACAAATAAAATTTTTAACTATTTTGCTATATTTTATTATTTTAAGGAATTTTTAAGGTTGATATTTTATCATTATAATGTAAAATAATAACACATCCAAATGGGTGTGAATCTACAATAATTTTTATATAGGTGTGATTATGTTAGAACTTGTAAACATTCGAAAAACTTACGGCAAAGATGAATCAGCCGTAGAGGCGCTTAAGGGCGTCAGTTTAAAGTTCCGTGAGAGCGAGTTTGTATCCATACTTGGTCAGTCAGGTTGTGGTAAGACAACATTGCTTAATATTGTTGGCGGTCTTGACCAATACACAAGCGGTGATCTTATCATCAATAACACTTCAACCAAGGATTTTACAGATGCGGATTGGGATACTTACAGAAACCACTCCATCGGCTTTATTTTCCAGAGTTATAATCTTATAGCTCACCAAACAGTATTGGCTAACGTTGAATTGGCTCTTACTCTTAGTGGTATTTCAAAGCACGAAAGAAGAAAGAGAGCAGTTCAGGCGCTTGATAAGGTTGGTCTTCGTTCACAAATGAACAAACGTCCCAATCAGCTTTCAGGTGGTCAGATGCAGAGAGTTGCAATTGCAAGAGCTCTTATTAACAACCCCGACATTTTGCTTGCGGATGAACCCACGGGTGCTCTTGACTCTGAAACAAGCGTTCAGGTAATGGATCTTTTGAAGGAAATTGCAAAAGATAGACTTGTTATCATGGTTACTCATAACCCTGAACTTGCAGAGCAGTATTCAACCCGTATCATCAATCTTCGTGACGGTAACCTTGTTGGTGACTCCAATCCTTTCGACGGAACAATTGATGAAGAAGAATATCGTCAAATTCAGATTAGAAAACAATCTGTCAAGAAAAAGAAGAAAGCATCAATGTCCTTCTGGACTGCAATGTCACTTTCATTCAATAACTTGATGACCAAAAAGGGAAGAACCTTCCTCACTTCTTTTGCTGGATCAATTGGTATTATTGGTATTGCCTTGATTCTTGCGGTTTCAACCGGTGTTGATGCATATATTCAGTCAATAGAAGAAGATACTATGTCTTCATATCCTTTGCAAATTCAAAGAAGTGCTATGGATGCAACTGCTATGATGACTTCTATGATGCAAGTTGCAGAATCGACAACAACTTCTAAACTTGAGCCCGGAAAAGTTCATTCAAGTCAAATTATGACTCAAATGATGACAGGAATGACTGGTTCAACAACAACAAACAACCTTAAGAAATTTAAGCAGTTCCTTGATTCAAATCCTGAAATATGGGATCTTTGCACTGATATTAAGTACGAATATGAGCCCAACTGGAATGTTTACTATAAATTAGAAGACGGAACATACAGAAATAGTTCAACGGGTCTTGAACAAATGTATGAATCCATGGGTCTTACAGGTCTTTCCAAGGATATGATGGAAAGTATGAGTGCTATGTCCGGAAATATGGCTGCTTCAACAGGTTGGACGGAGCTTGTTGGTACACTTGACAATTTGAAAACCGAATATGAACTTGTTGACGGTAAATATCCCGAAAGTACGGATGAAATTGTGTTGATAGTTAACAGAAATAATCAGATTTCAGACTATTCACTTTATCTTCTTGGTATATTGGATTTTGCAGACGTTGAAGAGTATATGGAGCTTGCTATTAAAGCACAGATTGCAGGAACAAAGTTTGAATATGAATTTCCTGAGGTAAGCTATACTTATGAGGAAATTTATGACTTTGATTTTAAGGTAATGCTTTATAGTGACGGTTATACTATGGACGGTTCAAAGGTTCAAAAACTTGAAACCGATGGTGAACTTTTCAAAGAACGTCTTGAAAACGCAATGCAGCTTAAGATTGTTGGTATAGTGCGTCCCACTGACGAAACTGCGGATATGTCTAATATTGGTACTATTGGCTATCTTACATCACTTAAGGATGAGTTGATTAAAAAAGCCAACAACAGTGCGGTTGTAAAAGCGCAGCTTAAGAATCCTGAGGTTGACGTGTTCACAGGAATTAGATTCGATTCTGAGGGATACACATTGGATAGTTTCCCATTAGTTAAGGAAATGATTGAAAAGTTCCCCTCAATTGACACAACATTTATTCTTGACTATATAATTGAAAGCTTGAATATGCCTTATTTGAAGGATATTGTTTCTCAATATGTTCCAACAAATGCGGAATCTATGATGAATATAATTCTCAACTACCTCAACAAGAATAGAGTTACTGAAAACACATATGAAGAAAACCTTCAAATGCTTGGCTATGTAGATATTAACAACCCCACATCAATTTCTATTTACCCCAAGAATTTTGAGGCAAAGGAAAGAGTAAATGCAATTATAGCTGAATATAATGATCGACAGAGTGAGGACGATAAAATTGTTTATACTGATACCATTGCCTTGCTTATGAGCTCAGTAACAACAATTCTTGACGCAATTTCATACGTATTGATTGCATTTGTTGCAATTTCGCTTGTGGTATCTTCAATTATGATTGGTATTATCACATATATTTCAGTTCTTGAAAGAACAAAGGAAATTGGTATTCTTCGTGCAATTGGTGCATCTAAGAAGGATATTGCCCGTGTATTTGATGCAGAAACGTTATTCGTTGGATTTGTTGCAGGTTTGATAGGTATTGTTTGCTCGCTTGGTTTGATTATAATTATCAATATCATTTTGTATCACTTCACAGGTATTGCAAATCTTCAGGCAGTTCTTAAACCTTTGCCCGCAATCATCTTGGTTGCAATCAGTATGGGACTTACATTCATTGCTGGATTGTTCCCATCAAAGACAGCTTCTAATAAAGACCCTGTAATTGCTCTTAGATCAGAATAAGAAAGAGTGCTAATATGAGAAACTTTTTAATCAGAGCTTTAGGAAAATTCAGAACATTTATGTATGGCAGAAATGGTGTTGATGCTTTTTCAAAGTTCACACTTATCTCTTCGGTGGTTATTTTCTTAATCTATGGATTTTGGCCATATGGAATAGTCAAATTCATTTTGGGTTTAATTACTTATGGACTTATGATATACACTTATTTTAGAATTTTCTCTAAAAATGTATATAAAAGGGTTAAAGAAAATAAAAAATATCTTGGCATTGTTAATATGAGCAAAACAAGATGGAAGCAGAGAAAAACTCATAAATTTTATAAATGTCCTAAATGCAAAACGTGGTTGAGAGTACCTAAGGGTAGGGGAAAAATCACTATTACATGTGTAAAATGCTCAACTAAATTTGATAAAAAAACATAACTTCAAGGCGGTGACTGTGGTCACCGCCTTGCTTGTATTATTGAGTTATAAACGGTTAATAATTTACCAAAGGATGTGATTAAAATGTGTACAGCGATTAGCTTTAAAGCCAAAAATCATTATTTTGGAAGGAATTTGGATCTTGAGTTTAGATATGACGAAAAGGTGACAATAACACCAAGAAACTTTGAGTTAAATTTTAAATCCATAAACGGAATAAAAAATCATTATGCAATTGTTGGAATGGCAACTGTTGTTGATAATTACCCATTGTATTATGATGGCACAAATGATCGTGGATTGAGCATTGCGGCATTAAATTTTGTGGGTAATGCGAGCTGGAATGTGAAAAATGATTCAAAAATTAATCTTTCGCCGTTTGAGATAATACCCTATATACTCTCAAAATGTGCTTCGGTGAAAGAAGTTTTGCCTTTGCTAAATCAAATTAATATTGTGGATATTCCGTTTAATAAAACTTTAGAAAATTCACAATTGCATTGGATGATTTCTGACGAAAATGAAAGTATTGTGCTTGAATGTGTAAAAGATGGTTTGAAAATTCATAAAAATCCCACGGGAGTTTTAACCAATAATCCACCATTTGAATACCAAATGATGAATCTAAACAATTATATGGGTTTGTCAAATGGTGAAGCAAAAAACAAGTTTTCGTCAAGCATGAATTTAAAACCGTATAGCAGAGGAATGGGCGCACTTGGTTTGCCGGGGGATTTATCCTCGCAATCAAGATTTGTTCGCGCAGCATTCACTTTGCTGAATTCCGTTAAACCACAGGACGATATTGAGGGTCTAACACAGGCATTTCATATATTAAATTCGGTTGAGCAACAAGAAGGGTGCGTTGTGTTTGATGGTAAATTTGAACGAACACAATATACAAGTTGTTGTGATACAAATAGGGGGATATATTACTACAAAACCTATGAAAACAATCAAATAAATGCAGTGGATATGTTTAAGGAAAATCTTGACTCCAAGGAGTTAATTTCCTTTGAATTGAGCTATAAACAACAAATAAGATATATCAATTAAAACGCAACAAAAATCGTGCGAAACTATTGACAAGAATGGCTATTAATGATATAATAATATGAATAAAAATGCAAATTTTTATCGAAGAAAAACGAATGAATTTTAAACCGATTTGTCTTAGAAAGGAGATTCCCGTGATGAAAAAGAAAAAGGGCTTTACGCTTGTGGAATTGTTGGTAGTTATGTTAATATCATCCCTTATCTTGTCTTTGGTAGCGGGAACAATGATTTTCATAACAAACTCGGCAGGAAGACTCATTCAAGAGGCAGAAGATATTGATATGGCAAAAAATATCGAAAAATATCTTAGGGGGCTTGACGTCGAGGGTTGGAATACCGTTGATTTGGACGACGATGGTAATTTAGTATTCAACGGAGAGGTAATTTTTACTAATACGGGGCTGACTAATAAAGATATTAATAAAGATATAATAGAGGTTGAAGACGGATTTATTAAATGTTATCTAAAATTTGACAGTGGCAAAGAATTTGATTTTATTTTAGGTATAAACACTACTACACAATCTACAACCGATGGAACGGAGGTACAACAATAATGGCTCAAAATCAATGTATTTTTGAATATTCTAATTTTGGAAATGGCTATTTAAGAATCTATTTCCTTACTGAAAGTAAACGTGTTGACAAAGAAATAATGATAGATCTTGAAAAATATCCCATTATCGAAGGCGTGGTGGCTGATATTGATCCTCTTGTTGAGAAAATTAAGCATGAATTAAACAGAGCTCATATAAAGGCAATTCAAAACCCACTTCTTCTTTTAAGATGTGTTGAAACTTATAAGAGCACTTTGTTCTTGCCAATCAAGAATTATTTCCAGGCGCAATATCACTATAAAAAAGAAGTTAAACTTAAGCACGATAAAGAGAATTTTATCGCACTTAACAATTCATATAAAAATGGTGTTGGTTATATTTTCAACACTTATTACATTCCTATTTCAGTTATTGAGTCATTCAATAAAATTGAAAAGGCACTTAATACTGAATTTGTTGGTGTTCAACCCCTTGGTATGTTCTTGGCAGACTTCCTTGATTTTAAAGGAAATTTTGTTTGCTTCCATATCAGAAAAAAAGCTTGCACAATGATTGTTGTGTTTGACAATGATCTTATCACGTCTTATGACTTTGAAATTGAGAGCGATAAGGATATTTTAAACCGCTTCTTGCTTGTTGCAACCAAGCACGAATTTGAAGTTGAACGCAAGCAGATTGGTTACTATCATATCGACTCTGACGAGCCATATGAAATTGATCTTGGTGTTAAGAGATTTGGCAGAATTTATTAATCAATGTATTTAAATTTTTGAGGAAAGGAGTTTCGCTTAGCGAGTAATTGGTTTATGAAAAAAACTAAAAAGGGATTAACCTTGGTAGAAGTTTTGGTTGGAATTACAGTGTTTAGCATTGTGATTTTTGCACTGTTCACAGCGGTTGCTTCTATGCGAAAAATCGTTTTCCGCCAAGAAGAATACGTTAAAATCAAAATGGTGTGCTATGATATTGATGCGTATATAGAAAAGTATAAAACCGATGGTGTTAATAAATATTTTGGTGATTATTACGATAATCAAAAGCATATTGGTTATCTAACATCAAAATTTGAACCCATTTCGGATGGCGATACTAAAGCATATGAGATCAAATTTAATGGCAATGTAATAATTTCCATTACGTCAATAAAAGATGATCGAGTGTTTGTAGAAAATCTTGATCTTGACAAAATTGGGAATAAATAATAGGAGGCAACACCTGATGAAGAAAAAACAGACTAAAAAAGGTTATGTCCTCGCACTTGTTATTGTAATAACGTTTATTTTAACAGTAACGGTAACATCAACCTTTACGCTTATTATGAGATATATGATCTTTGCACAAAAAGATCTGCAAAATTTTGCAGGTCCTACACAATCTGCAATTGTTTTGAATATGGAGGAGGGAATACATAATGCCTGAATTAAGAATTATATTTGCTATTTTTTCATTTATACTTGGCGCAATATTTGCCAGCTTTGCGGGCGTTGTTGCATATAGACTTCCAAAGGGATTGTCCATTGTAAAGCCCGATTCATACTGCCCAAGTTGTAACAAACCAATTAAGTTTTATGACAATATTCCTATTTTGTCTTGGATTATTCTCGGTGGAAAGTGCAGGGGATGCAAGGCAAAAATCGGTGTATTTTCACTTTTAATGGAGATTTTTGGTGGACTTGGATTTATGTTTGCATATTTGCAATATGGCGAAAAGGCAAAGACATTGCCCGTGTTCATTGCTCTTATGCTCTTGGTATTTCTGTTCGTTATTATCGCAGGAATCGACCACGAAACTCATGAAATTTATAATATCACTCTTATTTTCTATGCCGCTATTGCCGTGTTTATCACATTCTATCGTGCGGCAGCATTAAGAGCAGATAT
The DNA here is from genome assembly GCA_045635885.1 of Eubacteriales bacterium. Lineage (GTDB taxonomy): Bacteria > Bacillota > Clostridia > Oscillospirales > CAG-272 > RGIG4608. The sequence goes on from JAZTWO010000076.1 coordinate 121,353, forward strand.
TTGGGAACACATTTTTGGCGCTTTGTTTGGTTTCGGCTTCTTCTTGGCTATCAAATTAGTTGCTAAAATAGTGCTTAAAAAAGATGCGCTTGGTTCAGGTGACATCTATCTTGTTGGAATTGGTGGTTTTATTGTTGGAGTTTTACCACTTTTGCTTTCAATTATCATTGCAACATTCTTGGGTTCAATAATTGAAATTATCAAAATCAAAACTTCAAAGTCGGAACGTGACGCAGAAATTGCATTTGGTCCATATCTTCTTCTTGGAATCGGTTTGATGTCAATTTTTGGTGAAATTCTTATGAAATTCTATTGGGAGGTACTACTTTAATGCCTTTATATAAGTGTAAAGTTATTAACTCTTCAGGACAACGTCAAACCGTCCTTAGAGAAGCGGGTGATGATATAAGCTTGCGTGCCCAAATGCGCCAAGACCAAATTCACCTTCTTAGCTTTACTGCCGTTAAAGAAGAAAAGCAAAATGAATTCTTTGCCGTTAGTAGTAAGGTTAAATTTAACGAAGTAATAACATTCTTTAGACAATTTTCGGTTATGTTAAAGGCGGGTATTCCGCTTGGCGAGTGCTTGAATATCTTGCACAAGCAGAAATTTAGCATACCTTTTAGAAATATTTTGCAAACTGTTTATCTTGACGTTGAATCAGGAGTTTTGCTTTCTGATGCCTTTGCTAAACACCCCAAGGTTTTCCCAAAATTCTTTGTTAGCATGGTTGCAATTGGTGAAGTCAGCGGCTCTCTTGATAAGGTTATGTCAAATATGGCAGACTATTATGAAAACGATAGAAGAATTAGAAAAAAAGCTTCTTCAGCATTGGTTTATCCCATGTTGCTCGTTTCAATGATTTTTGCCGTAATTATTTTCTTGTGTTTGTTCGTTCTTCCAAAGTTTGAAGAAACCATTAACCAACTTGGTGGTGACGTTCCTGCTATTACAAAAATAGTTATGGGTGCTTCAGAATTTGTTCAAACCTATATTTTCCTTATTATTCCTATCGCCGGAATTGTTGGTTTGTTGGTGTTTTTGTTCTTCAAAACCAAAACAGGAAAGTATGTTAAGGACGTATTAATGTTGAATCTTCCTCTTGTATCAAACATTCAGAAAAACTTGATTACATCACGTTTTGCAAGAGCATTCATTATCCTTTTGGGTAGTGGTATGAATATGATTGATATTCTTGAAAATCTTCAAAAAATGCTTGGCAACGAAGTGTTTACAAGAAAATTCGATTATACTGTTGAAGAGGTTAAGCGTGGTAGAAGAATTGCCGCTTCTATTGAAGCTACAGGACTTTTCCCGGCTATGCTTACACAGATGATTAACGTTGGTGAAAAGAGTGGTAATATCGAAGAAGTTTTGGATTCTGCAGGATCATTCTTTGATGAACAGGTTGAATCAAGTATTGCCAAGGCAGTTGCAGCAATCGAACCGGTATGTCTTATTTTGCTTGGCGGAGTTGTATGTATGGTAGTCCTTTCAGTTCTTGTTCCTATGATGTCTATGATGGCTGCAGTTTAAGGAGGGGTAAGATATGATTTTTAATAAATTATTTTCAAAATATCTTATTGACGAGTCAATTCTCAAGCGTGATATTGCAGAGCAATATTATGCAAAGGCAGATTCACTTGATTCTCCTATGTACATTGAGCTTATAAACGACAAAGTTCTTGATGAAGAGAATATTTATCGTGCGCTTGCTGACTTTTTGGGATTTGAATATAGATTCTATCAGCTTTCAGAAATCAATCTTGATTTTATCAGAAAATATCCTCGAGATTTGTTGCTTGAATATCAAGGCGTTCCTATTGAAGTAAAAGATGGTGTGTTGGTTATTCTTTCTTCCAATCCTTTTAGAATTGAAGAGTTTAACGAATTGCTTGGTCCAAAGTCAAAAAAGTTAAAATTTGTGCTTAGCCCACCCACTCAGATGAAGCGAATTCTTGACTATGCAAATAACAAGATTCAGCAGAATGAGGCGATGGACGAGTATATTAAGAATAATAACACTGAAAAAGAGGAAATAGACCCCGATGCTCCCATTGATGCTCCCGTTATTAAGCTTTGTGACTCTATTTTGATAGACGCAATTAACCGTGGAGCGAGTGATATTCATATCGAGCCATTTAATAAAGTGGTGTTTATTCGTTTCAGAATTGACGGTAAACTTCAAAAAATTGATGAATTAACTCCACATTTGTATCCTGCTATGCTTGCAAGATATAAAATTATGGCAGAGCTTAATATCGCAGAAAGAAGAATTCCTCAGGACGGTAAGATAAGTCTTACTATTGAGGGTAACACATACGACTTCCGTGTTTCAACAGTTCCCACAATTCATGGTGAGAAAATCGTTATTCGTATTTATAGCCGTTCATTTAATTCAAGTGATATGTCCACATTGGGCTTCTCAGAAAAGCAAACGGAACTTATTATGGGTATGATTACTCGTCCCCACGGAATTATTTTGCTTACAGGTCCTACGGGAAGTGGTAAGTCAACAACTCTTTACACATTCCTTAGATATTTGGCAAAAGAAGATACAAACATTATGACTGTTGAAGACCCTGTCGAAAATGAAATTCAGGGTATTAATCAGGTTCAAGTTAACCCCAAGGCAAATCTTACCTTTGCCGCTGCACTTAGAAGCTTTTTACGTCAGGACCCCAACGTAATTATGATTGGTGAGATTCGTGACGAAGAAACTGCTCAGATTGCAACAAGAGCTGCTATTACTGGTCACTTGGTTCTTTCATCAATCCATACAAATGATGCTGCAGGTGTTGTTACAAGACTTATAAATATGGGTATTCCCAAGTATCTTGTTGCCGACTCTTTACTTGGTGCTATTTCACAGCGACTTGTTAGAAAGCTTTGTCCCAAATGTAAAGTGGCAAAAACTACTTCACATGCTGAAATGGCATTACTTGGAGTTAAAGAGCCCGTTACAATTTTTGAGCCAGCAGGATGTGGCTATTGTAATAATACAGGTTACATTGGACGTATCGGTGTGTTTGAAATAATGGTTTTGACAGATGAAATGAAAGAAATTATTATGTCTGATTCATTTACAAGTGAAAAAATCGGACTTATTGTTGAAAGAGACATGACAACAATTCTTAGCCATACCAAAGAAAGAGTTTTGGATGGTATTACAAGTCTTGAAGAATACGATCAGCTTGTTGATATAGTTTAATACTAAATAAAATAACCTTAGTATAACGATTATACTAAGGTTGTTTTTTTATTGAAATGTTGAGTAATTAATTCCAAAGCTTTGTGCATATTTTTGTGCATAGGAATTTTTTTCGCAGTAGATCGTTAGACTTTTAGAACAAGAGTCAAAAGCCCCGTATCCAATAACCTCAACACCGCTTGCGATATAAACAGTGGAGAGGGCATAGCAACCATTAAAGGCAAACCAATCTATTTCCTTACAGGATGAAGGCAGGGTTATGCTTTTAACTTTAGAATCGGCAAATGCACTCTCGCCAATCTTTAAAATGGGCAATTGTTCAATTTGATTTGGAATTTGAACGGATGTTTGATTACCTGTATATTTGGTAATTGTAATGCCTCCGTTTTCTTTTATGTATTCGAATGGCAAATCATCTTCAACTGGAGTATTGGTAGCATTGCTTTTATTACTAGTTGTGGTTGTGGGATTTTTTTGGGTTGTAATTTGAGTGCTATTTTGCCCATTGTTTGGCTTATTGTTGATGTTAATGATTGAATTTATCAATTCTGATTGGTTATTCAATTTATCTTTAAGTGAAGAAATTTCATTTTGATAATTTTCTTTAATTGATTTTTCAATCTTTTGATTGATTTGCTTTCCACCAACAAAAATGCTTAAAAGAGCTACCGCCAAAAATAGAATTACTGATGTGATGTTAATATACTTCATAAAATTTAACCTCCGTTTTTTTATAGTTAATAAACTATATGAAACACGGAGGTTAATTATTCTTATTTGATTTCAAATTCTTGTTTTTCTGTTACAACAAATGCCTCAAGGCAAGTTTTGCCCTCAAAACCGACGGTTTTGAAATAGAATGTGTTGTCTTCTTGTGTTCTATAAATGTCAATTTCGTCGTTGTAAATTGCACCTTGAATAAATGAAAGCATTAATTCCTTAACTCTGTAATTTTCGGGAGAGGGAAGAAAATCAATTAACATGTTGGGATAATGAGTATTGTTCATGTGTTTGTTATAGTCAATATCACTATACACAATTTTTCTTTTTCCAATATGTTCTAATTCTTTATTCAAGGGGAATTTGATTTTTCTTGGCATATTTACATCAAGTGATGTTTCATCAACAAAGTTATTTTCAAACTTGGTAACAGGCAGAAGCTTGTGATTTTCAATATCAATTAAACACCAAGTTGTTAATGCATCTGCAATAATTGCATCACCCTTTTTCACCCTAAAGCTTCTGTAAAAAGTAAATCCCCTTGACTCAACACCTGTCCAAGTATCCACAGTTATGTTATCATAAGCGTGGGCGGGTTCATAGAACCTCATATATACCTTGGTTAAAATAAATGCCTGATGAAGAACGTCTCTAATGTATTCAAGCGAAGGATATATGGTTTTAATGTGGTAATGTGTAGTTTCTTGCATAAGGGTGAGTATAGCAGATGGTGTTATCTCACGATTGGCATTTGTGTCGTGCCAACGAATAGTGTATTCTTTTGAAAATTTCATTTATACCTCATATTAAAAATTGTTAAAAGTTGGTGGATTTGAAAGTCCAAAGCTAACTGCTATAGCAGAGTTAACTTCATTCATGGTAATATCGTCAAGATGCCCCATTTTTTCTTTTAAACGTTGTTTATCAATTGTTCTGATTTGTTCAAGCAAAATAACGGAATCTTTTGCAAGACCAACCTCGTTAGCGTGAATATCAATATGTGTGGGAAGATGGGTTTTTCCCATTTTTGATGTAATTGCAGCCGCTATAACGGTTGGACTGTATCTATTTCCTATATCATTTTGTACAATTAAAACCGGCCTAAGTCCACCTTGCTCTGAACCGATTACGGGACTTAAATCGGCATAGAAAATATCCCCTCGTTTAACACTCATTTTTTACCTCCTTAATGGATAAGAGTTTATCTTATCAATCATACAGGTATATTTTTTCCTTTTTTTAGATTGTTTTAGTCACTTAAACATAAAAAATCAAAAGGAAATTTTTTGCTGATTTACTGTACTGATAACAGTATATTTTTGTTAGTATTTTTTGTGTTAAAAAGTTGATATTTGGTGTTAAAACTCGAAAACTACCTTTCCGTTTTCAAGTTTTAAAAAGGCATCAAATTTTGAACCTTTTTTAGAAGTGAATCCTTGTATTTTGGATGTTTTTCCATTTGTTAAAAGCATTTCCACATTTGACTTAGAAATTGAACGTCCTAAAATGTATGATCCAACAGAGAATTTGCAATTTAATTCTTTGTAATTAGAACAGCAATATGAATATTTCATTCGCTTAACGTCGCCACCGCAAAGAGGGCATTTGCCGACTATGTCGCCAACGAATCCGCTATCAGTATCAAGTTCGATTGGAATGTCTTTTAATTGAAAAATAGCAGAAAGCTCGGTTTCAGTTAACTTAATTGCTTCTTCTATTGACATTTTTCCGTGATAAACTTTTTTAAGAGCTTGTCCAAGTTGACTCGTCTTGTATTTATCCATATTAATGTCCATTCTGGTAAGTGATTCAATTAAGAATATTCCACCGGGAAGAATGGTGTAAACGTCCTTGTTGAGATTGATATACTGGCTGTTGCGTGCATTATCAATAATTCCTGTACGAGTTGCTTCAGTACCAAGTTCAAGACCTTCGAATATCGCTTTATAATCTTCTGTATCGTCGGTATTATAGTTGTCTTCAGATGCAGCCTTATCTTCGGCATTAGCTTTATCTTCTTTAAATGGATTTTTTAAGTAATTGTTAAGGGTTTCGATTGTATAATGCTTGGGTGGTGCAGTTTCTTTTTCAACCGGTTTAAAATTGATGTTTACTATATCGCCTTTAGCAAGTTTGGGCAAAATTTTGTCTTTTTGATTGTAATCATCATATTTTGTCCAACCTTTTTGAACGATAACTGTGCCCTTGATAGAAAATTCCTCATACTCTCCAACCTTTATTGTAATTTCGCTGCGTTCAACAATGCATTCTTCAGAGCAGAAAACTGCAATAAATCTGCGGAACACAGTTGAATATACCTTCATTTCGTCAGGAGTGAGCTTAGATGCCTCGGGAATTTTATATGTTGGTGTTAAAGCAGAATGGGATTCAATTTTAGAATCATCAAAAATCTTTTTGGAAAATTTAAACTCTACAGGATAACCCAGCTTTTTACAATTTTCAAGAATTGTTTTAACCTTGCCTTGCTCGGTTGTTGCAAGATATTCGGAGTTGGTTCTTGGGTATGTCAAATATCCGTTTTCATAAAGCTTTTGAATTATATCCAAGCTCTGTTTCATTGACATTTTATATTTTTTACCAAGAACGTTTTGCAATTTAGAAAGAGAATATAACTTGCCTGGATGCAAGGTGTCTTTTTTGCGTTTTACGTTAGTAACAATTGCAGTTGAAGCATTATATTTATCACAGAGTTCTTGGGCTTTGAATAATTGATCTTTGGGGAATTTTTCTTTGCCGTTGAGTTCAACTACTTCGCCATTTGTAAATTCTTTACTTGCTATTATGTAATATGTTTCGGGCACAAAGTTTTTAATTGCCATATCTCTGTCATAAATAGCTTTAACAATTGGTACAATAACTCTACCAACACGTAATAACGTTCCCGTTTTAAGCGTTGCATATCTTGTTAAGTTTACACCATAAAGCCAGTCAATATAAGTTCTTGCAAGTCCTTCGTTGGCAAGGTTGATATATTCATAATCGGGCTTCATTTCCGTTAATGCTTTTGCAACGGTTTGCGGAGTCTGGTCGGGGAGCCAAAGGCGTCGGATTTCTTTAGTTGTCTCTAGGGCATTTTGTATGCACAATCTAACAATTATTTCACCTTCACGGTCGGCATCCCCTGCGTTAATAATCATATCAACGTCAGGACGATTGCATAACTGCTTGATGATGTTAAATTGCTTGGCAACTCCCGAATCTACCTGCTTTTTAGCGTCTTTTTTTAATTCAAAAACAAATTGACTTGGAAAACAGGGAAGATTGTCCATAGTCCAACGATTACTGCCATCGGGAGATGGAGAATAGTATTCAATATCTGCAAGGGAGAAAAGGTGACCAAATGCCCATGTGATAAGATAACCGTTACCTTCAAGATAACCATTTCTGTTATTCATTTTTCCAATGCCCGCACCAATATTTCGCGCAAGACTTGGTTTTTCTGCAATAATCAGTCTCATGTTTTTCTCCTTTCACGCAGTATTCTTTAGTATTATACATTAATTCTGCACTGATGTCAAGGAATAAAAGATAATATATATAAATTATATATAATATTAAAATAAAACTTGACTTTGTGTTGACAATAGTATATAATAAGATGATATATTATGTATTATGGAGAGGTATGTTTTGAATACAAAATTTTTGCCTAAAGAAGATATTGAAAAACAATTAAATTATATAGCTCAAATAAAAGCAGAAAATGATATTTTCGTTCAAGAAAACGGATTTCGACGTGGTGCTTTTGTAATGACATTTGGATGCCAACAAAACGAAGCGGATAGCGAAAAAATAGCAGGTATGGCAGAAGCTATGGGATATGAAATTTTGTCATCTCCCGAAAAAGCTTATTTGATAGTTGTTAATACTTGTGCAATTCGTGAGCATGCTGAATTAAAGGCGCTTTCAACTATTGGGCAATATAAGCATATAAAACAAAAAAATCCTGAGCTTGTAATTGCAGTGTGCGGTTGTATGGTTACACAGGAGCATAGAGTTAATGATATAAAATTTAAATATCCCTATGTTGATTTTGTCTTTTCAACTGCTGCCATTCATAAGCTGCCCCAATTGTTAAGTGAAAAAATCAAAAAGAATAAAAGAATATATTGTACAGACGATGAATATTGCGTGGCAGAGGGAATCCCTGTTCGACGTGAAAGCAACTATCGTGCTTGGGTTTCTATTATGTATGGATGCAATAACTTCTGTACATATTGCATTGTTCCATATGTAAGAGGAAGAGAAAGAAGCCGCAAAAAAGAAGATATTATTGCCGAAGTGAGAGCGCTTGTTCTTGAGGGATATAAGGATATAACTCTACTTGGTCAAAATGTTAACTCCTATGGAAAGGATTTGGGCGTTGACTATGATTTTGCAGATCTTCTTGAAGAGCTTGCAAATATTGAAGGTGATTTTCTTCTTCACTTTATGACAAGTCATCCCAAGGACGCAACCAAAAAGCTTGTTGATGTTATTGCAAATAACAAAAATATAGCAAAACAATTCCACTTGCCCTTGCAGTCAGGGAGTGATAAGGTGCTTAAAAGCATGAACCGTCATTATCAACTTGATAGATATTTGGACATAGTTGAATATATGAAAAATAAAATACCCGACATAGTTATTACCACTGATATTATAGTGGGATTTCCGGGTGAAACCGAAGAAGATTTTGAAGGTACGCTTGAGGCATTGCGTAAGGTGAGATACGATATGATTTATTCATTCATTTACTCACCACGAAATGGTACACCTGCCGCAAAAATGGAAAATCAAGTGCCTGCAGGTGTTCAATCAGAGCGTTTTTCAAGATTGCTTAATTTGCAAAATGAAATTGCTTATGAAATTAATCAAAAGCATTTGGGACAAACTATTCGTGTTCTTTGCGATGGTCCAAGCAAAAACAATCCCGACGTTATGTGTGGCAGAACTGAGGGGAATAAGATAGTTTTGTTTGACGGTACACCTGATCAAACAGGTAAATATTTGAATATTAAAATAACAAAATGTGAAACTTTTGCCTTGATAGGCGATATTGTTTAAGGAGATATTATGGAAATTTTTGAACTTGCTAAACAGCTTGGTGAAGCTATTAAAAAAGACAAGAGACTTATTGAATTTGAAGAAGCTAAAAAAGATTATGAAAATGACGTTGAGCTTCAAAACGCTATTAAAGAATATGAAGTTCAGCAGCAGGCGCTTCAATGTGAAATGCTTAAAGAGGATAAAGATGGCGTAACTATTGATGCTATTAATGAAAGAATTAATGAGTTGTATGAAGCAATCGTTACAAACGCATCCTTCCTTCATTTGAATCAAATTCAGGTTGAAGTTAACGACCTTATGAACGAAGTTAACAATACAATCACTTGTGCAATTACAGGTGAAGACCCCAAATCCGCTTGCACGCATAACTGTGCAACATGTCACTCACAGTGCCATTAATTTACTAAATATTTTCAGATAAGGAGAGCTTTTCCATGACACCAATGATGGAGCAATACTTCGAAATAAAAAATAAATATAAGGACTTTTTGCTCTTTTACCGTCTTGGTGATTTCTATGAGATGTTCTTTGATGATGCAATTCTTGCATCTCGTGAGCTTGAATTAACTCTCACGGGCAGAGATTGCGGAGAAGAGGAACGTGCGCCAATGTGCGGTGTTCCTTACCATAGTTCAGAAACATACATAGGCAGACTTATAGAAAAGGGATACAAAGTGGCAATTTGCGAGCAAATGGAAGACCCAGCACTTGCAAAGGGACTTGTTCGCCGTGATGTAACAAGAATTGTTACTCCGGGTACTTTGATAGAGTCTAATTTACTTAACGAAAACAAAAATAATTATCTTTGTGCAATTAATTTTGAAGCAGAAGAAATAGGTGTTGCATTTGCTGATGTGTCAACAGGACAAGCATTTGCCACATCTTTTTCGGGCAAAGAGATGTATTCTAAACTCAATACCGAATTGTCAACATATATGCCAAGTGAAATTATCACTAATATTTTCCTTGACACAATTAATGACAAGGGTAAATTTATAAAAGAACGTGTTTCTTCTCTTGTTTCTGATAATCAGGCTTTTCGTTTTGATTATTATAGCGCATATGATATTCTTCGCACTTCATTTGAAAGTGAAAGAAGTGCATGGGATGGCAAAAAGGCAATAATTTGTGCAATTGGCGCACTTATGAATTATCTTGCAGAAATGCAAAAAACGGATAATACAAACATAAAGGACCTTAGAATTTATACTACTGGTCAATTTATGGAAATTGATGTCAATTCAAGAAGAAACCTTGAGCTTTGTGAAACAATGCGCACTAAGGAAAAGAGGGGCTCGCTTTTGTGGGTTCTTGATAAAACCAAAACTGCTCCCGGCGCAAGACTTTTGCGTCAATGGGTAGAGCATCCTTTGTTAAAATCATCATTAATTTTGAAAAGACAAAGTGCCGTTGAAGAGTTGTATAACGATTTTATTAAACGTCAGGAGCTTGAAAGCTTGTTAAATAACGTTCTCGATTTGGAAAGACTTTTAACTAAAATTGTTTATGGAACAGCAAACGGAAAGGATCTTAGGGCGGTTTGTAATACAATATCCGTATTCCCTGAAATTAAGACTTTGATTTCTGACTGTGAAAGTGAAGAGCTTAAAAAGGTTTATGCTAATTTCGATACACTCTCAGATATATACAATCTAATACAAAAATCCATTCGAGAGGATGCACCTTTCTCTGTAAGAGATGGTGGTATAATTCTTGAGGGATATAGCCAAGAAGTTGATAATCTTCGCTCTGTAATGACTGATGGACATCTTTGGATTGAAAACATTGCGCAGACCGAAAGAGAAGCAACGGGTATAAAAACCCTTAAAATTAATTACAACAAGGTTTTTGGATATTATATTGAAGTAACAAAATCTTTGATAAATCTTGTTCCTGACAGATATATTAGAAAACAAACCTTGTCAAACTGCGAAAGATATATAACGCAAGAACTTAAGGATGTTGAATCAACAATTCTTGGTGCTGCAGATAAGGTTTGCGCACTTGAATATAATCTTTTCCAAGATATAAGACAAAAAATCGCCGAAGAAAGCGAAAGAATAAGAAAAACTGCAACCCTTGTAGCTACTATCGACGTGTATAATAGTCTTGCGAGCGTGGCTGCAAAAAATAACTTTATTAAACCTGAAATTGATGATAGCAATGTTATTGATATAAAGGATGGCAGACATCCCGTTGTTGAACAATTTGTAAAGGATACATATTTTGTACCCAACGACGTTTATCTTGACACTGAAGCTAATCGACTTATGTTAATAACCGGTCCTAATATGGCGGGTAAATCAACGTATATGAGACAGGTTGCTTTGATTGTTGTTATGGCTCAAATAGGTTCATTTGTTCCTGCATCAGATGCAAGAATTGGTATTGTTGATAAAGTGTTTACCCGTGTTGGAGCTTCTGATGATTTGGCATCGGGTCAATCAACATTTATGCTTGAAATGAATGAGGTTGCATACATTCTTCGCAATGCAACAAATAAGAGTTTAATTATTTATGACGAAGTTGGTAGAGGTACATCAACATTTGATGGTATGAGTATTGCAAGAGCAATAATTGAATATACCAATGGTAAAAAAATTGGTGCAAAGACACTTTTTGCAACGCATTATCACGAATTAACTTCAATGGAAGATGAATTTGTTGGTATTGTAAACTATAACATAGCCGCTAAAAAGCGAGGGGATGACATCATTTTCTTGCGCAAAATCATTAGAGGATCTACTGATGATAGCTATGGTATTGAGGTTGCAAAGCTTGCGGGATTGCCCAATGAGGTTATTAAACGTGCAAAAGAAATCCTTGCAACCGTTGAAAAAACTTCTCGTACATTAACAACGTCAAATTCTAATATTGTAGAAGAAAAAGAATCTTTGATAACTTTTGAGGAAATTACTGAAAAATCTGTTATTGAAGATATACGCAAAGCAGATGTCAATACAATGACACCTGTTGAAGCAATGAATTTATTGTTTGAGTTGAGTAATCGACTTAAATGAGGAAAGGAATGACTATGGGAAAAATTAATGTATTATCTTTTGCGGTTGCCAATTTAATTGCGGCAGGCGAAGTTGTTGATAGACCTTCATCAGTAATTAAAGAGCTTCTTGAAAACTCAATAGACTCAGGTGCAAAGCAGATAACCGTTGAAATTAAAAACGGCGGTATTACATATATGCGTGTTTCTGATAACGGATGTGGAATTGATGCTGAAGATTTGCCCATAGCCATTAAGCGTCACGCTACAAGTAAGATCAAAACATCCGACGATTTGATGAAAATTCTTACTCTTGGCTTCAGAGGTGAGGCACTTGCAGCTATTGCATCTGTTTCCGACCTTCGTATTATTTCTAAACCTGAATATGCAACCTACGGTGCAATGATTGAATCTCACGGTGGCGAAATTGTAGAATATTCAGAGCAGGCGGCAAGAAATGGTACAACAGTTATTGTTGAAAATTTATTTGCCAATATTCCTGCAAGAAGAAAATTCTTGAAACGAGATGCAACCGAGGGAAGTGCAATAGCTACAATTATTGAGAAAATAGCTCTTTCCCATCCTGAAGTGGCATTTAGATTTATTTCAGATGGCAGTGTAAAGCTTGATACACCCGGTGACGGAAAGCTTGAAAACGTTATTTATATCGTTATGGGCAAGCAGATGCAAAACGCAATGATTTACATTGATAGCACTATAAACGATATAAGAGTTGAGGGATATATCGGCCGTTCAGACGTAGTTAAATCAAATCGAAATTACCAAAACTTTTTTATCAATAATAGATATATTAAAAGTAAACTTGCAGTTGCTGCAATTGAACAGGCATTTACATCTTATTTGCCACCCGAAAAATTTCCTTGCTGCGTTTTAAACTTAACTATCAATCCTTCAACTGTTGATATTAACGTGCATCCAACAAAGCTCGAGGTTAAATTTGCTAACGAAAAGCCAGTTTTTGAAGCAATTTATCATTCTGTAAAAACTGCTCTTGAGGAAAATACTACTCGTCCTGAAATTTCTATTGGTTCGGCAAATAACAATACTTTTTCAAGAATGTCTTCCGAGCAATTTAAAACTATTGCCGAACAAAGACCAGTTTCCCATGCGTTTGCTCCAATTGTGGATTCTCCAAATAAAGATAAAGCTGAGCAAATTAAATATACTGATATGCCTGCTATAATTCCTGTGGAAGATATTAACTCTTCCACCCCTATAACAGAAACGTCCGAAATTAAAGACGATATTCCAAATGAGGCATATCAAATTCAAGCAGAATTTGAAAAGCTCACCGACGAAGAGTTTGTTAAATTGCCCCCAAATAAGGTAATGGAATATCATAATAATTATCTTCAATATTTTCATGTGCCAAGTGAACACGACGAGGATTGGGAAGCTGGGTATGGTCATGAAGAAGAAATTAAAGAGAACGACAATACAAAAAATGAGATTTCCAAACCTTCGGCAATTCCTGTTTACCGAATTGTTGGTGAAGTGTTTAACTCATATGTAATTGTTGAAAAAGACGATAAAGCTTTGATAATTGATAAGCATGCAGCACACGAAAGAATTATTTTTGAGAAGAATAAAGAGATGATGAAATCTAAAGAGCCGTCCTCTCAGCTGTTAATTTCTCCCGTTGAAATAGTTCTCACCTCTGCAGAAATGGCAGTGATTAACGATTATCTTGAAGATTTTGAAAAACTGGGCTTTAAATTATCGCCTAAAAAATATAGTGTGCTTATTTATTCTATACCCACAGAGCTTTCTTCTTGTGATGTGCAGGATACTATTTCCACAATGGTTACAAGAATAAAAGACGGACTTGGAAACGCAAAATTAACAAGAGACATCCTTTTTGAAAAAGCGCTTTATCAGGCGTCTTGCAAGGCGGCAATAAAAGCTGGTAGAGAATATGTTGAAGCACATACTGAATGGATTGTAGAGCAATTAATGAAGATTCCTGATATTACATTCTGCCCCCATGGAAGACCTGTGGCTATGGAACTGTCAAAAAAGAATCTTGATAATCAATTTGAAAGAACATAACAAATATTGAAAGGGTAATTATGAGCAAAAATTTTGAATTGTTAAAAACCGAAGGGCGTGCAAGACGTGGAATTTTGCATACCGTTCATGGTGATATACAAACCCCGGTGTTTATGAATGTTGGAACATGTGCCGCAATTAAGGGTGGTGTGTCAACAATGGATCTTAGAGAACTTAAGTGTCAAGTTGAGCTTTCTAATACATATCATCTTCATGTAAGACCCGGTGATAGATTGATTAAGGAAATGGGCGGGATTCATAAATTTTTTAATTGGGATAAGCCAGTTCTTACAGATAGTGGAGGATTTCAGGTGTTCTCACTTGCTTCACTTCGAAAAATTTCTGAAGAAGGCGTTCAGTTTGCTTCCCATGTGGATGGCAGAAGAATTTTTATGGGTCCTGAAGAGAGCATGCAAATTCAGTCAAATCTTGCGTCAACAATTGCAATGGCATTTGACGAATGCATTGAAAACCCTGCAGAATATGAATATGTTCAGCAATCCTGTGATCGAACAACTCGTTGGCTTGTTAGATGTAAGGCAGAAATGCAGAGATTGAACTCCTTGCCTGATACAATTAATAAAAATCAGATGTTGTTTGGAATCAATCAGGGAAGTACATATGATGACCTCAGAATTAAACACATGCAAGAAATTGCAGAGCTTGATCTTGACGGTTATGCTATTGGTGGACTTGCGGTTGGTGAGTCAACTGAAGATATGTACCACATTATTGAGGTTGTTGAACCCTATATGCCGGTTGATAAGCCAAGATATCTTATGGGCGTTGGTACACCCTGTAATATTCTTGAAGCGGTTCATAGAGGAGTTGATTTCTTTGACTGTGTAATGCCTTCAAGAAATGCTCGCCACGGTAATCTCTTTACTTGGCACGGAAAAATGAATGTAATGAACGAGCAATATGCAAAAGACCCTCGTCCCTTCGATCAAGGTTGTGGATGCCCCGCATGTAAAAATTATAGCAGAGCATATATTCGTCATTTGATTAAGGCAAAAGAGGCACTTGGTATGCGTCTTGCCGTCGTGCATAACTTGTATTTCTATAACGAGTTAACAGAAAAAATTAGAGAAGCCATTGACGGCGGTTATTTTGAAGAATTCTATCAAAAATATCGCAATATTTTGGGCGAAAGACTTAAAGATTAAATAAAAAATTAAATTTGATATTGAATTATTATAAGTTTTGTAGTATAATTCTTAAGTGTTTGAAAGGAGGAGTTATTTATGAAAGTTAAATATCAAATATTTTGTAAATCATTCTTCCTCTCATTTATTATTTTTGCAGTTATTGCGGGAATTGTTCTTACAAGCTTTTATGTTAAGGTTAATAAAATTGACCCTGTAAACAACGAATCAAATATAATGTTGGGAGTTGTTGATAATGACAAAATTGTTTCATTAAGTGTCATTAACTTAAATCCTGCTGAAAAAACAATCAAATTTTTGCCAATTCCCGATAAAACTTTGCTCTATAATAACGATAACGTTCTTTTGCAAGATTTGTATAACAAAAATAATACACAAAATTTGCAAAACGTTGTTGAAAAACTTATTGGAGCTAAAATAGATAGATATTTGTTCATTTCTGTTGATGGTGTTGCAAACTTAACAAATCAAATGCTTGCAAAAGATAATACTCAACTTTTATGTCAGATTCTTTACAAATTTAGCTATAATGGAGCAGAATATTCAAGCTATTGTACTATAGATAGCGGAGAAGTTGCAAAAGCAATGTTTTTATCAAGCTCTTATAGTTCAAGCGAAAACGTTTCATTTGCAGATGTGGGTATTAAATTTGTGCAGTCATTATTTAGTGCCTATGCAAAACCATCTTCTGCAGAAAAATTGGCTAATGTATTAAATTCAACGGAACTTAAAAACCATATCAATACAAATCTTAATAAAAAAGAAATTAATGCATATGGTGATTTGTTGTCTAAATGTGATAAATACTCTTTAACCGTGATAAATATAAGCGGTAAGAATATTTCAACATCTTCAAGCTCATATTTCGTTCCGGATAATATCAATTCTGATAAAAATATTTTTAAATAAATATCAAATTATATCTTTTATGGCAAACCAGCCATAAGGAAGAAAGGTGATTAAAATGATTAACACAGAAAAAACAATGGACAAAGTAGTTGCTTTGTGCAAAAACCGTGGTTTTATTTTCCCCGGTTCAGAAATTTATGGAGGTCTTGCCAACACTTGGGACTACGGCCCCCTTGGCGTAGAGCTTAAGAACAACATTAAGCGTGCTTGGTGGAAGAAGTTTGTTCAAGAAAACAAGTACAACGTTGGACTTGATGCGGCGATTCTTATGAATCCTCAAACTTGGGTTGCTTCAGGTCACCTTGCAGGATTCTCAGATCCTATGATGGACTGTCGTGAGTGCCACGAAAGATTCCGTGCAGACAAGCTTATTGAAGACTGGTGTGAAGAAACTAGCTACACACTTGAAAAGCCCATTGATGCTTTCTCACAAACAGAGCTCAAGAATTTTGTTGAAGAACACAACATTCCTTGTCCCACATGTAAAAAACACAATTTCACAGACATTCGTCAGTTCAACCTTATGTTTAAGACATTCCAGGGCGTAACTGAGGATTCCAAGAACACAGTTTACCTTCGTCCTGAAACTGCACAGGGTATCTTTACAAACTTTGTAAATGTACAAAGAACCACTCGTAAGAAATTGCCCTTCGGTATTGGTCAGATTGGTAAATCCTTTAGAAATGAAATTACACCCGGTAACTTCATTTTCCGTGTAAGAGAATTTGAACAGATGGAGCTTGAATTCTTCTGCAAGCCCGGAACTGACCTTGAATGGTTTGCATATTGGAGAAACTTCTGTCATCAGTGTTTGCTTGATATTGGTCTTAAGGTTGAAAACCTTCGTCTTCGTGGCCACGATCCCCAAGAGCCTTGCTTCTATTCAAAGGCAACAACTGACTTCGAATTCTTGTTCCCATTCGGTTGGGGTGAGCTTTGGGGCGTAGCAGATAGAACGGACTATGACCTTACTCAGCACCAGAATGAGTCAAGAAAGGATCTTACTTACTTTGATCCAGAAACAAATGAAAGATATGTTCCTTACGTTATCGAGCCATCTCTTGGTGTTGAAAGAAGCGTGCTTGCGGTTCTTTGCGATGCCTATGATGAAGAAGTTATCGATGCAGAAAAGAACGACGTAAGAACAGTTCTTCGTGTTCATCCTGCACTTGCTCCCGTAAAGGCGGCAATTCTTCCTCTTTCAAAGAAGCTTTCCGATAAGGCGGATGAGATTTACTGCGAGCTTTCAAAGTATTTCAACGTTGAATTTGATGAAACAGGCTCAATCGGTAAGAGATACAGACGTCAGGACGAAATCGGTACACCCTTGTGTATCACATACGACTTCGACTCCGAAACAGACGGTTGCGTAACTATCCGTGATAGAGATACAATGGAACAGATTAGACTTCCTATTGCAGAACTTAAATCTTATATCGAAAAGAAAATTGAATTCTAAATAAAAAAAACAACCTGCAAGATTTCTTGCAGGTTATTTTTTATCAATCATTAAATGAATCCGCAAAGTCGGTTGCGAGCTTATCGCATCTTTCGTTATAGGCGTGGCCTGCGTGACCTTTTACCCACACGAAAGTTATTTCGTGCTTATCTATGAGTTTAAGTAATTCTTCCCACAAATCAGGATTGAGGGCAGGGGATTTGTCCGCTTTTCTCCAACCTTTTTCTTTCCAAGAATAAACCCATTTTTTCTCAATAGCATCAATCATATACTTTGAGTCGGAATAGAGTGTCACTTCGCATTTTTCTTTGAGGGCAGAAAGGGCTTTTATTGCGGCGGTAAGCTCCATTCTGTTATTGGTGGTTGAAGGTTCACCGCCCGAAAGCTCTTTTTCGATTTTTCCGTAAACTAAAATTGCACCCCAACCGCCTTTGCCGGGATTTCCACGGCAAGCGCCGTCAGTATATATATCAACGTGTTTCATAAAATTCTCCTAAAGCTTTTATATTATTATATTAACATAATTATAAAATAAAGTCAATAATTTTTCTTTCATATTGTTGACATTAATAATTATTTGAGGTAAAATATAAAGTGGTTAAATATTTTCAAAAAAGGAGAAAACAAAAATGAAAATTGATATATATTCCGGCTTTTTGGGAGCAGGTAAAACAACTCTTATTAAAAAGATGATTTCCGAGGGATACAAAAACGAAAAGCTTATGCTTATCGAAAACGAATTCGGTCAAATTGGTATTGACGGTGGATTTTTGAAGGAATCTGGCATTAATATTACCGAGATGAATTCGGGTTGCATTTGTTGTAGCCTTGTGGGTGACTTCTCAGAGGCGCTTAAACAAGCTATAAGCACTTATAACCCCGACCGCATTATAATTGAACCCTCGGGCGTTGGAAAGCTTTCTGACGTAATTAAAGCCACCGAGAGTGTGCTTAATGAAAACGTTGTTCTTAATGGACTTACAACTGTTGCCGACGTTAATAAGTGCAAAATGTATATGAAGAACTTTGGTGAATTCTTCAATAACCAAATTGAAGAAGCAAAGTGCATTGTTTTGAGTCACACATCAGGTGCAAACGAACATAAAATTGCCGAATGTGTTGCGCTTTTGAGAGAAAAGAATTCTCACGCAACAATTATTACAACCGATTGGGACAAGCTCACAGGTGAGCAGATTTTGACAGCTATTGAGAACAGCAATTCTCTTGAAAATGAGCTTGAGGATATGAAGCACGAGCATCACCATCACCATCACCATCACCATCACGACCACGATGAGCATTGCGATTGCCACGAGCATCATCACCACCATGAACATGATGAGCATTGTGATTGTCACGAGCATCATCACCACCATGAACATGATGAGCATTGTGATTGTCACGAGCATCATCACCACCACAAACACGATGAGCACTGTGATTGCCACGAACATCATCACCACCATGAACATGATGAGCATTGTGATTGCCACGAACATCACCATCACCACCATCATCATCACCATGCAGATGATGTGTTTGATTCTTGGGGAATTGAAACTGCTAAAAAGTATAGCATAGATGAAATAAATAATGCTCTTAAATCATTTGAAAATGAAGAACTCGGAGTTGTATTAAGAGCCAAGGGCATTGTTGACTCGGTTGATGGAGAATGGATGTATTTCGATTATATTCCGGGTAGCGTTGATATCCGTCGCGGAAATGCTGATGTTATTGGTAAACTCTGCGTTATTGGATCAAACATAAACAAAGATAAAATCAAAGAACTTTTTAAAGTGTAGGAGATAAAATGAAAAATCAAATTCCTGTTTATTTGTTTATCGGATTTCTTGAAGGTGGTAAAACACATATGATTCAAGAGTCTATGGAAGACGAGCGATTTAATTCGGGCGAAAAAACAATGATTATTTGCTGCGAAGAGGGTATTGACGAATATGATTCATCTCGCTTCTGGGGCAAAAACGTGTATATTGAAAATATCGAAAACGAGGAAGATGTTACACTTGATAGATTAAATAATATCGCAAATAAGCATATCATTGACCGCATCATTATCGAATATAATGGCATGTGGCAGCTTGATACACTATTTATGAATATGCCTGAAAATTGGGATGTTTATCAATGTGTTATGTCCGCAGAATGTGCAACTTTCGAATTGTTTAATGCAAATATGCGTTCACTTATGTTCGATAAGCTTTCTGCTTGTGAAATGCTCGTTTTAAACCGAGCAACACCTGATGCAGATAGAGAAAATATTCATAAGATAGTAAGAGGTGTAAATCCTCGTTGCGAAATCGTTTATGATTTTCCTGACGGAAGAATTGAATATGACGATATAGAGGACGAACTTCCTTTTGATATTGATGCACCTGTTATTGAAATTGACGATAAGGATTATGCCATTTGGTATCGTGATATGAGCGAAGATCTTGCAAAGTACAATGGCAAAACTGTCAAATTTAAAGGACTTGTTGCAAGAGATCCTCAAATGGGAAATAAGTCTATAATTGTTGGCAGACATGTTATGACTTGTTGTGCAGATGATATTACTTTTGCAGGTCTTATTTGCAATTTCAAAAAAGAATCCACGCTTAATACAGGTGATTGGGTACTTTTGTGCGCTAAAATTAAAATCGAAAACCACCCAATGTACCAAAGAAAAGGTCCTGTGCTTTATGCAGAAAGCACTTCATTTGCAGTAAAGCCCAATCCTGAACTTGCAACATTTTATTAATTAACGTAGGAGAGAAAAATGAGCAATATTTTTGTTAACAATAAAAAATTAATACTAAAATCACTCATGTTCATGGGTTTTGTAGTTGCGCTCGTTTTTCTCTTTGTTTTGATAATTAATGTTAATATCGTTGCTATCACAAATAATGATATATATATGATTGACGAAATTGATCAAATTTCTGATGATTATGATTGTATCTTGATTTTAGGATGCGGTGTAAATGCTAACGGAAAACCCACACCAAGACTTTATGACAGAATTATGACGGGGTTAGAAGCATATAATTCTGATTGTTCTAAAATTATTTTTGTTACAGGCGATAGTGAAGAACCGGATTATACCGAAACGGTTGCTATGAAAAATACACTTATTGAAAATGGTGTTGATGAGCAAAATATTATTTGTGATGGTTATGGGCTCTCAACTTATGAAAGCATTTGGAGAGCAAAAAACATTTATGGATATAATAAAATTTTGATTGTCAGTCAAAAATATCATTTGAATAGAGCAATTTATATTGCCGAACATCTTGGCTTAGAAGCTATTGGACTTGATGCTGCGCTTAAAACATATAGTAAGCAACCATATTATTCATTTAGAGAATTTTTTGCTCGCATCAAAGATATGATATATTCAGAAATCCAACCCAATCCCCAATATACAGAAAAATGGGAGGATATATATGAATAAATTTAAACTTGTTTCCCCCTATAGTCCAACAGGTGATCAACCACAAGCTATTGATACATTAACAAATGGAGTTTTGCGCGGTGATAGAATGCAAACGCTTTTGGGTGTTACCGGTTCAGGAAAAACATTTACAATGGCTAATATTATAGCTAATGTAAATCGTCCAACGCTTGTTTTGGCACATAACAAAACACTCGCGGCACAGCTTTGCTCGGAATTTAGAGAATTCTTTCCTGAAAATGCGGTTGAGTATTTTGTGTCTTATTACGATTATTATCAACCCGAAGCGTATATTCCGGGAAAGGACGTTTATATTGAAAAAGATGCACTTGTTAATGACGAAATCGATATGTTAAGACATAGTGCTACATCTTCATTGTTTGAAAGACGAGACGTAATAATTGTTGCGTCAGTTTCTTGTATATATTCACTTGGTGACCCCGAAGAATATAAAAATCTTGTTATTGATCTTCGTCCCGGTATGGAGTTGTCAAGAGATCAACTAATAAGACGATTAATTTCAATCAGCTATGATAGAAATGATATAAATTTTGTAAGAGATAATTTTAGAGTTCGTGGTGATACGGTTGAAATTTTGCCCGCCTCAAGTCATGATAAAGCCATTCGTGTTGAGTTTTTTGGTGATGAAATTGATAGGATTTCAGAAATCAATATAGTTACGGGTGAAATTTTAAGAATTATGTCCTACGTTCCAATTTTTCCTGCAACTCACTATGCAGTTTCCGATGATAAGAGAGAAAAGGCAATTAATGAAATTATGCAGGAAATGCAAGAAAGAGTAGAGTTCTTCCAAAGCCAAAACAAATATCTTGAGGCTCAAAGAATTAGTGAGCGAGTAAAATATGATATGGAAATGCTTCGAGAAGTTGGATTTTGTTCAGGTGTTGAAAACTATTCAAGAGTTCTTTCGGGCAGACCGGTTGGAAGTACACCGTATACATTGCTTGACTATTTTCCTGATGATTTTTTGCTTTTGGTAGATGAATCACATGTTTCATTGCCACAGGTAAGAGGAATGAGCGGTGGAGATGGTGCAAGAAAGAAAAATCTAATAGATTTTGGCTTTCGTTTGCCCTCAGCTTATGACAATAGACCCTTGAATTTTGATGAGTTTGAAGGGAAAATAAATCAGGCTATCTTTGTTAGTGCAACTCCTTCTGATTATGAAAAAGAACATTCAACCCAAATTGTTGAACAAATAATACGCCCCACGGGTCTTGTTGATCCTGAAATTATTGTCAGACCAATCGAAGGACAAGTTGATGATCTTATGGGTGAAATAAAAATTAGAAGCGCTAAAAACGAGCGTGTGCTTGTTACAACATTGACAAAAAAGATGGCAGAAGACCTCACTGAATATTTTGAAAATAACGGCATAAAAGTTAGATACATTCACTTCAACGTTGATACTATGGAGCGAATGGAAATAATTCGTGACCTCCGTCTTGGCAAGTTTGACGTTCTTGTTGGCATTAACCTTCTTCGTGAGGGGCTTGATATTCCCGAGGTTTCATTAGTAGCTATACTTGATGCAGATAAAGAGGGATTCTTGCGTGCAGAAACCTCTTTAATTCAGACAATTGGTAGAGCGGCAAGAAATGCCGACGGTAAGGTTATAATGTATGCGGACAAGATTACAGGTTCAATGGAACGAGCAATTGCAGAAACTAATCGTCGTCGCAAAATTCAAAGCGATTATAACATAGCTAATGGAATTACTCCCAAAACCATTGTCAAAGGTGTTCGTGATCTTATTGAGATTGGTTCATCTGACGAAGAAAAAGTAGCTAAAAAGAAAAACAAATCAAAAATGAGCAAGAAAGAAAAAGATGCACTTATTGAAAAGCTTACTAAAGAAATGAAAGAAGCCGCTCGACATCTTGAATTCGAAAAAGCTGCATTTTTGCGTGATAAAATATCAGAAATTAGAAATAATTAATAGGTAACAAAATGGTAAAAAATATTGTTGTTAAAGGTGCAAGAGTTAACAATTTAAAAAATATTGATGTTTTTATTCCAAGAGATAAACTTGTAATTTTAACAGGATTATCCGGTTCGGGCAAAACATCACTTGCGTTTGATACTATATATGCAGAGGGACATAGACAGTTTGTAGAGTCACTTTCTTCATATGCAAGAATGTTTTTGGGTCAAATGGATAAGCCAGATATTGATTCAATTGAAGGGCTTTCGCCCGCAATATCAATAGATCAAAAAACAACCTCAAAAAATCCTCGTTCCACAGTTGGCACAGTAACGGAAATATATGACTATTTGCGTTTGTTATATGCGAGAATTGGAGTTCCGCACTGTCCCGAATGTGGTAAGGAAATCAGACGTCAAACCATAGACCAAATAATTGATCGCATAATGACCTTGGATGAAGGAACACGTTTTTTGGTGTTGTCCCCAATGGTTAGGGGACAAAAGGGAAGACACGAAAAGGTTTTTGCTGATGCCAAGAAAAGCGGATACGTTCGTGTTAGAGTTGACGGTAATATGTATGAGCTTGATGAAGAGATAAATCTTGATAAAAATAAGAAGCACAACATAGAAATAATTGTTGACCGTCTTGTTATGCGTCAAGATATACGCTCACGCCTTTCAGATTCAGTTGAGAGCGCACTTTCGGCTTCGGGTGGTTACTTACTCATAGTAACTGTTCCAAGGGAAGATGGCGAGCCTGAGGAGCTGTCATTCTCACAATCCTATGCTTGTGAAGAACATAACTTTTCAGTTGGCGAGCTTGAACCAAGAATGTTTTCGTTCAATAATCCAACAGGTGCGTGTCCTAAATGTTTTGGACTTGGAACGTTAAGAAAATTGTCAATAGATAAAATCATCCCCGACAAATCGCTTTCACTACACGAAGGCGGAATTGCAGTTAATGGCTTTAAATCACTTGATGAAGAAAGCTGGAACGGTCCATTGTTTATTGCAGTTGGTGAAAAATTCGGGTTTGATTTGGATACTCCCATTGAAAATTTCTCTAAAGAATCTATGGACGTTTTGCTTTATGGTTCAGGCGACGAAACATATGACATAGTTAGATATTTCGGTGGTGAACCACATAAACAAAAAGCGAAGTTTGATGGTATAATCAAAATAATCGAGCAAAGAATGAATATGCAAAATAATGCTGATTATTATGATGAATTTATTGAAGATGCACCATGTCCGGAGTGTAATGGAAGAAGACTTTCTCCCGCTGCACTTGCTGTAACTGTCAGTGGAATTTCAATTGATAAATTTTGTGATATGCCAATTAAAAACGAGTTGGAGTTTGTAAATTCTGTACAGTTAACTGAAACCGAGCAAACAATTGCCCGTGAAATAATTAAGGAAATCAAATCAAGATTAGGATTTTTGTCAAGTGTAGGTCTGGATTATCTAACACTTTCAAGAAAAGCAGGTACACTTTCGGGTGGTGAAGCACAAAGAATCAGACTTGCAACACAAATCGGCTCATCTTTGGTTGGAGTGCTTTACATTCTCGACGAGCCAAGCATTGGCTTGCACCAACGTGACAATTCAAAACTTATTTCTACACTTAAAAAGCTTCGAGATATGGGCAATACGGTAATAGTTGTTGAGCACGATGAAGAAACTATGCTTGAATCCGACTATATTATTGACATTGGACCTGGGGCAGGAGTTCACGGTGGTGAGGTTGTTGCTGCAGGCACTCCTCAAGAAGTTATGAATTCACCTAAATCCATTACAGGAGCATATCTTTCAAGAAGAAAAGAAATTTCCATTCCTAAAACAAGAAGAAGTGGAAATGGAAACTTTATTGAAATATTTGGAGCTCGTGAACACAACTTGAAAAATATCGATGTTAAGATTCCTCTTGGAACTTTAACGGTTGTAAGTGGTGTTTCCGGTTCAGGAAAATCTTCACTTGTAAATGGAATTCTTTATCCTAAACTTGCAACAAAGTTAAACAGAGCTTCATATCAAGTTTCCGGTGATCATGATAAGATTTTGGGATATGAAGCGCTTGATAAAGTTATTTGTATAGACCAAAGCCCAATTGGTCGAACACCACGTTCAAACCCTGCAACATATACGGGGCTTTTCACTGAAATAAGAAATCTTTTTGCTCAAACAACTGATGCAAAATCACGGGGATATTCATCTGGCAGATTTTCGTTTAATGTAAAAGGCGGAAGATGTGAAGCATGCGAAGGAGATGGTGTTAAGTGTATAGAAATGCATTTCTTACCCGACGTATATGTCACATGTGACGCTTGTAAAGGTAAGAGATACAATAGAGATACACTTGAAGTGAAGTATAAAGGCAAGAACATTTCAGACGTTCTTGATATGACCATTGAAGAAGGCATTGATTTTTTTGATGGTATTCCCAAAATTCGCAAAAAGCTTGAAACACTTTATGACGTTGGACTTGGATATATTAGAATTGGTCAATCTTCAACAACTTTATCGGGTGGTGAAGCTCAACGTGTTAAATTGGCAACTGAACTTGCTAAACGAAGCACGGGCAAGACCATATATATTCTTGATGAACCAACAACTGGCCTTCATACAGAGGATGTTTCAAAACTTTTGGCAATTCTTCAACGTCTTGCTGACGGCGGTAATACAGTTCTTGTTATTGAACACAATCTTGACGTAATTAAAAGTGCCGACTATATTATTGATTTGGGACCCGAGGGTGGAAATGGCGGTGGCACAATTGTTGCTCAAGGTACACCCGAGCAAGTTGCAGAAAATCCCAATAGCTATACAGGTCAATATCTTAAAAAAATATTAGAAGCATAATAAAAGCGACTGCTATTAAGCAGTCGCTAATTTTTTATTCTACAAAACTATTAATAAATGCCTTATATGCATCAAGCTTTGCGTTCATTTCGTCTTTGCTTGAACCGGAAAGCAAGTAATAGAATTTAATCTTGGGTTCAGTACCTGAAGGTCGCGCAATTACAACGTCACCATTTTCCATCTTAAAAGAAATAACATTAGAAGAGGGAAGATTTGTAGAAACAGATTCCCCATTGTTTTTGTTAAGAATTGTGCCCTTAAGATAGTCACCAATTTCTACAATCTTGTTATTGGAAATTGATTCAGGCGCATTATTTCTCAATGTATCCATAAGCTTAGCCATCTTGTCTTTGCCGTCAATTCCGTGCATATAAAGCTCTTGGTTAGCTTCAAGATAATAACCGTATTTCTCATACAAGCCATTTAATGCATCAAACAATGTCATACCTTTAGCGTGATAGAATGCAGTCATTTCACAAATGAGCATTGTTGCTACAACAGCATCCTTATCTCTTGCGTAAGTGCCCTTAAGGTAACCATAGCTTTCTTCAAATCCAAAGAGATAAGCAGCATCGGCGCCTGCTTGCTCATAATTTTTAATTACTTCACCGATGAACTTAAATCCAGTTAAAACGTTGTGAAGTTTAACGTTGTGCGCTTCACAAATTTTAGCAACAAGCTCTGTTGAAACAATTGTTTTTACAGCATAGGGATTGTTTGGCATTGTGCCTGTTTCTTCATAGGCGGTGATGATGTAATCAATCAACAAAGCGCCCATTTGGTTTCCTGAAATAGTAACAAATTTACCTTCGTTATTCTTTGTAACAACACCAACTCTATCTGCGTCAGGGTCTGTTGCAATAACAAGTGTGCTGCCAACGCTATTAGCAATTTCAACACCAAGTTCAAACACTTCGGGATACTCGGGATTGGGTTTTTCAACGGTGGGGAAGTTACCGTCAATTTCCATTTGTTCGGGAACAACATAAAGATGTTCAACACCACAACGTGCTAAAATGTCAGGAATCAATCTATATCCTGTGCCGTGCAATGGTGAATAAACAATTTGAAGATCCTCTGCAACGTTTTTAATTGCATCAGGATTAACAAGCTGTTGCATAACTGCGGCAAGATATTTTTCATCCATATCTTGATCAAGCAAAACAATATCACCATTTTCAAGTGCTAAGTCAAAATCTGCATATTTAACATCTTTAAAAATGTCTATTTTTTCAATTTCTGCAGAAACGGTTTTTGCGTGCTCGGGAGGAAGCTGAGCGCCATCTTCCCAATAGGCCTTGTAACCATTGTATTCCTTGGGATTGTGTGATGCAGTAATGTTAATACCCGCAACACAATGGAGTTCTCTTAAAGCAAAAGACAATTCAGGTGTTGGGCGAAGCTCATCAAACAAATATGCCTTAATACCATTAGCAGCCAATACGCATGCAGAAACCTTGGCAAACAATTCAGAATTATTTCTTGAGTCATAAGCAATTGCAACACCGTCTTTAGTGCGATTTTCTTTGATTATTAAATTTGCAAGTCCTTGTGTGGCTTGAGCTACAGTGAATTTATTCATAGCATTTGTACCAAGTCGCATTTTACCACGAAGTCCTGCAGTGCCAAACTCCAATGAAGAATAGAAACGTTCTTTAATTTCAGTTTCGTTATCAGAAATGAGTTCAAGCTCATTTTTTTCTTCTTCAGAAAGAGAGGGTGAATTTAACCATTTTTGATATTCCAATGAATAAAGTTCCATTTTAATAATCCTTTCGTAGTTTACTGATTTTTATAGTTTTTAAGAGCAGTAGCCAACTGATCGGGACATGATGTAGAACGAGGACCACACTTAATACCTTCAAGACGTTTGATTGCCTCATCAATGTGCATATCCTTTACCAATGCAGATACACCTTGTGTATTGCCTGAACATCCACCTAAGAATTTAACTTCGGTAATAATGCCTTCATCATTGATTTCAACATCAATCTGCTTTGAGCATGTGCCTTTTGTTGTGTAAGATATATTAGCCATTTATATTCTCCTTTATCTGTTATAATACATATATATTATAAATAAAAATGGGCAATTAGTCAATAGATTTCAACGTATTCTATTGAAAAAATATTAATTTTATGATATTATTAATAAAAAGGTTATAATTGAGGTGGGAATATGGGTGAAATAACAGAAAAAGCTTATGGTAAGATAAATTTATACTTGGATATTCTTAGAAAAAGAGATGATGGTTTTCACGATATTTATTCTATTATGCAGTTAGTTACACTTTGTGATGAGGTTCACATTGAAACTAATAACGGTGAGGGGATTAATGTCACAGTACTAAATGATAATCTTGGAATTCCAATGGAGAAAAATCTTGCTTACATAGCGGCTCAAAAGTTCTATGATAATTTAGAAAATACATTGGTTGAAACAAGTACACGAGCAAATATAACCATAACCAAAAATATTCCTGTAACTGCAGGACTTGCGGGAGGCAGTGCAGATGCAGCTGCTGTATTAAGAGGATTAAATAAAATCTATGGATATCCTTATACGAAAAAAGAACTTTGTGATTTGGGAATGGAAGTTGGCTCAGATGTTCCATTTTGTATTATAGGTGGCACACATGTTTGCAAAAATAAGGGCGACGTCGAGATGGGTCTTGGCGGACTTCAAAATTTTAGAATATTGATAGCTTGTTCGGGTGAAAAAGAATCCACAGGAAAACAATATCAAAAATTGGATGAGAAGTTTAACAATTTTGTCGACTATGGAATTTCATTAGGATTTTCAGAAACAATAGGAGCATTGATGAATCGTGAATATAGAAGATCTTTAACTTCAATGTATAATGTTTTTGAAACCTTGTATGAAGATGATGAAAATGTTCAACGCACAAAAAAGCTTTTGTATGATAACTATGCAAGATTTGTAATGTTGTCAGGTAGTGGACCTGCGTTGTTTGCGGCATTTGATGATATTTTTCTTTTGGAGGATGCTCAAGCGGTGCTTGAAAAAGAGGGTATAAAATGTTATCCATGCGATTTAATTCAGGAAGAATACGAATTGTATCCCAAACGTCCTCCAATAAAATCAGTTTATGATGATGTAAAGTGGGTATAGTACTACCAACATCCAATTATACAAAAGACAAATTTTGTATAATTGAGGGAAGCGAAAATTGAAAAAATAGAGGTTTTTACCTCTATTTATTCTATATTTACTAATAGTTTTGCTTTTAAAAACTTTTGTTTTGTTGCTTCACCACCTCTTAAATGGCGTTCTTGCTTGTTTTTCTCTAATAAATCTTGAACTTTTTTATACAATTCAGGATTTATTGCTTTTAGATTGTATGTAACATCTTTATGAACTGTACTTTTGCTAATATTAAATTTTTTAGCAGCCGCACGAACTGTCGATTGATTTTCAATCATAAATGTTGCTAAAATTACGCAACGTTCTTTATTAAATGATATGTACATAAAAATTCCTCACTATAAAATTATACTGATTAATTTTATGCTATTTAAAATTCAAATATTAATGTAAAGGATAAACTTTATGCAAAATAACTTATACAATAGCGAACTTTATGATGTTTTTGAAGGTATGACTACCATTAGTTCTATAATATCATCAATTGAAAACCAAAGTTCTAACAGACACATTTTAAAAGTTCTTTATAACGTTGACAAGAAAAAAAGCAAATATAATGAATTGAAATTTCTTGAAATTAAATCTAAAGAGCTTCAATTTGAATTGTGTGGAGTTAATCACACTATTATTGACGAGTTAGCTAATGGAAAAACACACGGTGGCATTATTGCTATTTGTTCTAAAGTTTCAATTCCTTCATTAACAACTCATTCTAATATCTTGGATAATGGATTTTATGTTGTTTTAGATGGTATTGAAGATCCTTTTAATTTTGCATATGCCATTCGTTCTCTTTATGCGGCTGGTGTTGATGGTATCATAGTTCCCACTTATAGATTCAATAATACTCAAGGTCTTATTTGTAAAAGCTCTGCAGGAACATCTGAGCTTATTGATATTTTTGAATCAGATATTTTAAATGCCATTAATGTATTTAAGTCCAAAGGTTATAGGGTTGCCTCAGCCGGCATAAGAGATTCTGTTTCTTTGTATGATGCAAACCTTAAAAAGCCCCTTTTACTTGTTATTGGTGGCGAGAAACGTGGCATTTCAAGTGATGTTTTGGCAAAATCCGATATGGTAGTTAGAATAGATTATGGCAAAACCTTTAAGGGCTCTTTAACCGCATCTTCTGCTGCTACTGTACTTGCTTTTGAGGTTTATAGACAAAATAGATAATTTAAAACGGAACGCAAAATGCGTTCCGTTTGTTTTATTCTGCATAGAATTTGTATATCGTAGTATAATCGTATTTTTCGTTTGGATTAAGTATTACGTTAGTGAAATTCGAGTGGTTAATTGAGTCTGGCATGTGCTGAGTTTCAAGGCAAAAAGCATTCTGCTTACCTTGAGGATAATTGTTTTTGAATGGATATTTTTGATTTGATAAGAAATTACCCGAATAAAATTGCACACAGGGTTGGTTTGTATACATTTCCATAACTCTGCCTGAACTATGAGTAACCTTAGCACGAAGTTTGGGTATGACAGTTTCTCCACCTACAAAGTTAAAGCAATGGTCATAACCACCAGCAAATAATAAATCTTGATTGTGAGTATTAAAATCTCTGCCAATTGTTTTGGGTAATCTAAAATCAAATGGTGTGCCTTCAACACTTTTAATTTCACCTGTTGGAATAAGTGTTTCGTCGGTTGGCAAATATGTATCTGCATCAAGCCAAAGTACGTGGTCAAAAATCTTACCTGAATTATATCCACCAAGGTTAAAGTATGTGTGATTGGTGAGATTTATAATTGTTTTTTTGTCGGTAGTTGCTTCATATCTAATAGACAATTCGCCTTCATTACTGAGTGTATAAGTTACGGTTACTGAAAGATTACCAGGATAATTTTCTTCACCATCCTTTGAAAGCAAGAAAAATTTAATTGATGGTTCATTGGAGTCATCAATTGATAAAACCTGCCAAACTCTCTTATCAAATCCGACTTTACCACCATGAAGATGGTTTGGACCGTTGTTTATGTACATGTTGTAATCAACACCGTCAAGTGTGAATTTACCTTTGCAAATTCGATTGCCGACTCTACCTATAATAGCCCCTTGATAACCATCTGCCTCAATATATGACTGTAAATCGTCATAGCCGCCAATTACGTCTGCTAATTCACCATTTTTGTCGGGTACGTTAATGTTAATTATAGTACCACCGAAGTTTGATAGTACTATACTCATGCCCTTTGAGTTTTTAAGTGTGTATTTATATATATCTTGATTAAGATATTTTCCAAATAAATCTTTTGTAATCATAAAAATCTCCGTTATATTAATGTTATCCAAAATCTTTTTAAAAATCTATTGCTATTAGGTTCAAGCACCGTCGATTCATAAATGCCACCGTTTTTGAGTATTGTTTTTTCGCTTCCGATATTTCCGTCACTACAAGAAATAAGGACCTTACCAAGCCCAATTTCTTTACAAAATGGGAGTGCCATTTTAAGCATTTCTTTTGCGTAGCCATTGCGTCTTTCAGTAGGTCGTACTGAATATCCGATATGTCCTGCATATTTTTCAAGATATTCATTGAAATGGTGTCTGATTTGAATCATTCCAACAAGCTTATTATCGTGTTTTCTTATACAAATAAACTGCGTAGCCTGAACCAAATTTTCAGGCACGGTTTCGGGGTTTTCGTAATCGTTACACACTTGTATATATTTTGAAGAATTATCAAATCTACGTAAAGGACCGCAACCATCCATAGAGTCACCCGCATCAAGAAACTCTTGCCTGTATTCCATTATTTGTGCACCGTATTCGGCGGTTGGTTTAATTAAAATCAATTCTTCCATAATCATTTTAAGTCATAAGCCCATTTACCATCTTTTTTGTAGTAGTAAAATTCACTTAAATCTTCCTCCATAAAAATTCGAAGCATATACTTCATATTAAGTGCAAGATTTAAATTGGGTAAATTTTCAATATTTTCCCACCAAACTTCACCTTCATCAGATGATGTTATTTCACCCGAAAATTTGTTCGTTTTATAGAATAGCACTACATATCTACATTCTTTTTCACACCAATCTTCAATCCCACATAGTTGAGGCGAATAAATATCCAATCCGGTTTCTTCTTTTATTTCACGAATTACTGAATCAGTAAAAGATTCACCTAATTCAACGTGACCTCCGGGAAAAGTGATTCCGGGCCAATCTTTCTTTTGTCTGTCTATAACCAAAACTTTATTTTCGTTATAAACCATACACATATTCATAAAAATAACTTGTTCAGGTCTTCTCATGTTTTTCCATAAACCCAAACGGCAATTTTATTGCCGTTTTGAAATTAATTTCAATCGTTATATCCGTTGGGATGATTTTTGTGCCAATTCCAAGCGCTAGAAATAATTTCCTCGAGTGAGTCGTGGACGGGCTTCCAGCCAAGCACTTTTTTTGCCTTTTCGCTTGAAGCAACGAGTCTTGCGGGGTCACCAGCTCGTCTTGGGGTCTCAATCGCAGGAATTGGATGTCCTGTAACTTTTCTTGCAGTTTCAATAACCTCTCTTACTGAATATCCAACACCGTTTCCAAGATTGAAAATATCACTTGCACCACCATTCAAAAGATACTCTACTGCGAGTATATGTGCCTGAGCTAAGTCGGTAACGTGAATGTAGTCACGAATACAAGTTCCGTCGGGTGTATCATAATCAGTACCATAAATTGAGATAGCTTCTCTCTTACCATTGGGAACTTGAAGAATGAGAGGAATAAGATGGCTTTCAGGATTGTGAGCTTCACCAATATTTCCGCATTCATCTGCACCACAAGCATTGAAATATCTCAAGGATACAAAATTCATTCCGTGAGCTTCGCTTGTCCATTTAAACATCTTTTCCATGGCGAGCTTTGTTTCACCATATGGATTTGTGGGGCAAGTTCTATCGCTTTCAAGAATCGGAATGTTTTCAGGTTCACCGTATGTTGCAGCGGTTGATGAGAATACGATCTTCTTAACACCGTTTGCAACCATCGCATCAAGAAGAACTTTTGTTCCATAAATATTATTTTCATAGTATTTGAGTGGA
The DNA here is from genome assembly GCA_045635885.1 of Eubacteriales bacterium. Lineage (GTDB taxonomy): Bacteria > Bacillota > Clostridia > Oscillospirales > CAG-272 > RGIG4608. The sequence goes on from JAZTWO010000076.1 coordinate 154,427, forward strand.
TTTGTTACACTTTCACCCACAAGAGAAAATGCAGCAAAATGAACAATTGCATCTACTTTTTCGGTTTTAAAAAGATTGTCTAAAAATGCAAAATCACGAATGTCGCCCTCATAAAATCTTGCCTTTGCATGAATTGCTTTTTTATATCCTGTAACAAGACTATCTACAATAACAACATCATGTCCTGCTTTGATAAGCTCAAGTGCTGTGTGTGATCCTATGTATCCGGCGCCGCCGGTAACTAAAATTGCCATAATTATTTCTCCTTATTTCCAAAGATGTTCGGGGTAAATTCCCTCGTTTATCAATTTGTTAATTCCTTCAACAACCACGGGTTTGTCTTCCGCATAGGTTACTCCTAACCAAGATGAGTTTGTGTTATATACAGTAACGTCACAATCTCCATTCTTTATCATATGATCTATAACGTCGGTAAGATATGATTCATCTTTTGTTGGATTGTTTATATTATGCAAAAAGTTGTTGAATTCAGACACAAGATGTGGAAAAAGTTCAGTGGTAAATCCCCAACAGTTCATAGAAACAATTGTATTTAGGTCAAGAAGTTCTTTGTTATCTCCGTTAGGATATTCTGCTTTTCCGTCACCAATAGGTCTTATTTCTCTTGTTTCAGTGATGTTTATAAGATGATTTTCATTGTCAACATTGCAAATTCCTCGGTTTACTGTACCATATTCTGTAACAGTATTTTTTAACTTGTATCCTGCCATGCAGAATTGTGATTTTTTGCTTTTATCTACGTTCTTGAGGTGATTTGCAAGAATCTGAAAGGATTCGCATCCATAAAAGTCGTCAGAGTTGATAACCGCAAACGGTTCGTTTACAATTCCGATTATGCTCATTAATGCATGCGTTGTCCCCCATGGCTTTGTGCGTTCTTGTGGCACAGAAAACCATTCAGGAACATCATGAATTCTTTGAAAAGCATATTCAACTTCAATATGTTTATTTATTCTATTTCCAATGGTTTCTTTAAAGTCGTTTAAGTTTTCTTCTTTGATTATGAAAACTACTTTGTTAAATCCGGCTTTAATGGCATCATATATTGAAAAATCGATAATAAAATTGCCATCGTTAGTTATAGGGTCAATTTGTTTCATTCCACCGTAACGAGAACCCATTCCGGCTGCAAGTATCACAAGCGTCATAAAGCAATCTCCTTAAATTTTATATATTTATCATTTCATAAAACAAAGAATTTTATTACTTTGAATTCCAGTTAAAATTTTACTCTTGTAACGGATTTGATTTTTGATGAATTTGGATCAATATCGAAAATTGCGCCATATACATTAACTTCGCCCTCAGCAACATTAAAATATTGGGGAGTTTGTAATGTAAATTTATCAATTATTGCTTCGATTTTTGTTCCTAAAATGCTATTTTTAGGTCCAGTCATACCAATATCTGTAATATATGCACTGCCTTTAGGTAAAATTTGCTCATCAGCAGTTTGAACATGGGTATGAGTGCCAAAAATAATAGCAATTCTTCCATCAAAATAATGAGCTATAGCAAGCTTTTCACTTGTTGCTTCTGCGTGAATGTCGAGAATGGCAAAATCGTAACTTCCCTTTTCCCTTTCAAGTATTCTGTCAACGCACTCAAACGGGGAGTTTAATGGGGTCATATACATAGTTCCAAGAGCGTTAATAATTAGTATTTTATAACCTTCAACATTGACTATGCCATAACCACTACCGGGAGCTTTGGTAGGAAAATTACACGGTCTAATAATGCGATAATCATTGTTGTCAAGAAATGAATATATTTCCCTTTTTCCAAAGGCGTGATTTCCAAGAGTTATAAAATCAACGCCAAGGTTATAAAGGGCTTCGGCATCAATTTTGGTTATTCCTTTTATTTCACTTGCATTTTCTGCATTAGCAATAACAAAGTCAATTTGATTATTGCGAACAAATTTTGATAAGTTTTTAGATAAATAGTCAATAGAGATGCTACCAACTATATCACCAATAGCTAAAATTTTCATAATTTTCTTTCTATTTATAAATTTTATTTTATCGTAAAATAATTATACAATAATTAAACTAAAAAGTCAATGAATTTCTTATTTTGGTATTGATTTTTTTCAAATATGTGATATAATAAAAACGTTAAAAATATGGAGAAGTACTCAAGTGGTCGAAGAGGCGTGACTCGAAATCTCGTAGGGCGTTAACTCGTTGCGTGGGTTCAAATCCCACCTTCTCCGCCAAACAAAAAGAGCAACCGTCCGGTTGCTCTTTTTTATGTACCCGTGCTTTCGTATTTTTTAACGAGTTTATTCCAAAAAGTAATGCAAATAGTTGCAAATATTAGTGTAAAACCAATCATTGCACCGCAAAGCACTAATGGATTGTGTGCAGGAGCAAAAAGGTTTTCAAATGGGAAGAATAAACAAAGTCCAAGTGGGATAATAAATGTTAAAATAGCTTGAATAGCTTTTGGATATATCTTCATCGGATATTTTGTATATCCCGAAAAATTATAAATGAATTGAAGCAAAGGACCACTGCGCTTGAATTTGAATGCTAATGCCGCAACGAATATTTTGAAGGATGTTATTATTATTGCAGCGCAGATAATTCCCAAAATAACCGTTAAAACTGCACCCAATCCGCCAACAATGCTCAGTTGACTACCGCACAAGCAAATAAGTGCCGTTGCTACAATCAGTTCACCAAATGCTTCAAGCTGCACTTCAGAAGAAATTACTTGGAATAATACGGGAACAGGACGTAAAAACATATGGTCAAGTTTTCCCATTTTAACTTCCCAATAAGCAACATTCCAAAGTCTATCGGTTAATAGGTGGTCAATACCAACGGCCATATTAGTGATACCGAATAATAATCCAATATGATATATGCTATATCCATCAATATTTGGCACACTGCTAACAAGAATGTAAAGCGTAAAAAGTGAAGCCGCTTCGGTAAACAAAAAAGCAATTATACCAATAATTACGTTTGCTTTATAAACGAGTTTGCTCATAAGAGAAAGCTTGGCATAGGTAAAGTAGAGTTTAATATATCTTTTCATAAATTATCCTCCCTGTACCGTAATCTTCTTTAACGCACGGCTAAAGATAAAATGATTCACTAATTCAATTATTGCAATCCACAATAATGCAATGCCCATATATAATACTACACCCTCAATATTGAGCTTGCCCATTAATGTTAATACGGGAACTGAGTTCATAAATGCAAATGGCGTGAATGAGAAAATCACTCCAAGTTGCCCCATATATGCTAAAGGAACCATCTGACCGCCTAAAAATCCTTGAAGGGCATTTCTTGCCATATTCAAACCAAATAAATGGTCAGTGTAAAATACTAACATGCCAACAAAATAGCTAACTGCGTTGTTTATGAATCCGGCAAGGATGCTAAATACAACAAAGAATAGAATGTTGAGCAAGAATTTGCTAATAGTAACTTGAATTAATCCGAGCGAAATGAATACTGTATAAACAATACTTAAAAAAGGTATGATTATTATAACATAGTCAAACACTAAAACGCCAAAATATGTAAATAAATGGCGCAATCGATATGAAACAGGCTTGGTTAGAGTGTTTGCAATAGTTCCCTCTTTAATGTCAGTCCAAATTTCATAGCTTGTATCTCCTGCCCCCATAATAAATGAGAAGAAGAATGAGGTTATCATGTAAAGTACCATATCATAGAACGTAAATCCGTTTATCACGGAGCCCATTCCGTCGGGAGAGTTTCTATAAATTGCTTTATATAAAAATAAAACAAAGAAAATCTGAATGAATGATATAAATATCCACATTACAATCTGTGCTTTATATGATAACTCAATTTTAATTCCTGCCTTAGAAAATGGCAGATATAAGTTGAGTTTTTTCTTAATGTTTTTCATATAATTTTTTAGTTATATCCTCAATGGAAATATCTTCAATTTTAAAGTCTTTAACGTGATATGTATTGATTAAATAAATCAAAACGTCATCAAGCTCAATTTCGTTAAGTGAAAATTTAATAGCAGTTGTTTCATCCTGCTTTTCAAGAACAATGCCTGAAAACTTATTTTTTAACTCTTCTTCATTGATTGAAATGTTTGAAGGAACAAATATGGTTTTGGTGTTTCCAAATCTATATTTGATATTTGCAAGACTGCCATCATAAAGAATTTTACCCTTGTCGATAATGATAATTCTATTGCAAAGCTCCTCAATGTCTTTCATATCGTGAGTTGTAAGAATTACAGTGATATTGTATTTTTTGTTAAGCTCTTTAATTGCGCTTCTGATTTTATCTTTAACAAGAACGTCAAGACCGATTGTAGGCTCGTCAAGATAAACAATCTTGGGCGAATGAATAAGCGCCGCGGCAAAATCGGCTCTCATTCTTTGTCCGAGTGAAAGCGAACGAACAGTTTGAGTTAAGAATGGCTTCATATCAAGAAGCTCACAAAGATATTCAAAACGTTCATTGTATTCATCATCAGGAACTTCATAAATACTTTTAAGTATTTTAAACGTTTCTATAAGAGGAATGTCCCACCAAAGCTGAGTTTTTTGACCAAAAACAACACCCATTTCTTTGTTGATTTTTTGGCGATCGTTTTCGAAGCCCAATCCGTTAACCGTAACAGAACCGCTTGTGGGATAAAGAATACCGCACATCATCTTGATGGTAGTACTTTTACCGGCTCCATTAGCACCAATATAACCAACAATTTCGCCCTGTTCGATTTCAAATGATATGCCATCAACGGCTTTAACTTCCTCGTATTTGCGAGAAAACAAAGCTTTAATCATTCCTTTAAGTCCTTCATCTCGAATGGGTTTTTTAAAGGTTTTTGAAAGGTTTTGTACACTGATTATTTTCATTGTGTCTCCTTGTTTTGTGTTTTAAAAGTATTTTCAATCATAATTAGCATTAATATTGCAAAAATCGCTAAGTAAATGGGAAAAAGATTGAAAGAAATATGTTTTCCAATAACACCGAATAATGGTGCCATAATAGTTGAACCAAGATATGCACTTGCCATTTGAATGCCGATTATTGCACCCGAATTCTCTTTTCCAAAATTATTTGGAATTGAATGCATTATGCAGGGAAAAATGGGCGCACAGCCCAAACCTGCAACTATTAATCCTAAAAGAGCAATTGTGTAGCTTGAAGTAGGAATCATTATAAAGAAAATTCCACACATTAGCATTGCAATTCCAAGCAAAATCATTTTTTTGTCGCCTAGTCTGTCCATTACAAATCCGCCAAGGAATCTGCCAACGGTTAATCCAATGAAAAATGAAGAAGCAAATGCCGCTGCAGTTGGTTCGTCAATTCCCTTCACTTTAACAAGATAGGTGCAAGACCAAGCAATTGCGGTTGATTCAGCGGCACAGTAACCAAAGAATGCAATCAATAAACTGATAACACCCTTTATTCTAAATACATCAAAAATTCCAATGTTGGATGATTCTTCGCTTTGAGTATCTTCGTCTGATTGGCTTGTTTTCCAAAGCTTTAAAGATAATAAAAGAATAATCCCAATAAAAATTTGAATGTATGATACAATTCTATAACCCAAATTCCAAGAAGAATTGCTTAAAGCGTAGCTCATAACAAACGGACTGATAATTGTGCCAACCCCCCAAAAACAATGAAGCCAACTCATAATTTTTGATGAGTAATGCAATGCAACGTAATTGTTTAATGCGGCATCAATAGCGCCTGCTCCAAAACCGTAAGGAATTGAAAACAATAAAATCATAAGCATATTATTTGAATATGAGAATCCGAGCAAAGCGATAGCGGTTAAAAATACACTAACCGTAGTGATTATGCCCGTGCCGAATTTGTGTCTTAATTTATTGGAAAATAGACTTGAAATTATAGTTCCAAGTGAAATAACCATAGCAATAATACCCATGGTTGAAATTGAAGCACCAATATCTTGATGCATTATGGGCCACGCCGTTCCAAGCAACGAATCAGGCAACCCTAAGCTTATAAATGCGAGATAAATTATTAAAATTAGAAGTGTATACATGAGTTATTAATTTATATCAACTTTAATTGTGTTACTATAATGCCAAATACCATCATTGCCAAAGTATCGGTATATTACGTTTGCAGTAGTAGCATCACCTATATCAATGTTTTCGAACGAGAAAGTGTATTCTTTAGAGGCTTTATCAAAATTAGCAAATAGATATTTACCATTAATTTCGATAATTAGGGTTATTTGATTAAATATTGATTGGCAATTTTGGAATAACAATGATTCTAATCCTTCGTCATTAGAGTCTGATAATTTGTAATCATTAATTACAATTCCGTGTAAACAGTTATTAATGGTTATTATTAATTTGTTTTCGCTATAGCTGATTGTATGATTAACATCTATATTATGGAAACTGTTATTGCTTTTGTTAACTGTAATTCCAATGGATGAACTATCTACTACATGAACAAATTCGTTTCTGACAAAAAATACATAGTAGTCACTTATACCATCATTGATATATTTTACTAGATAAACACCCGGACTATAGAAATATACAGAGTTATCAGAAATTTTACAAGGGTCTTCGGGTTTATATTTGTTATAAGTGATGAAATTTATAACTTCGTAGGAATCAATTGACTGATTTTCACTGAATCCCCAAGAGGTCGGTCTATTTTCTCCTGTTAATATATCAATATAAAGTGTCAAATTCTGTTTTTTATATTCTGGTATATTCAAAAGATCAATCACAAGTGTATCATCATTGTTATCTGTTGAATCTTCGGGAATGTTTGGTTCTTCATATTTAGGTGTTTCAGAAGAATTCAATTCTAAAGTCAAAAAATGTTCAAGATTTTTATAGTTCTCATCATTATGCTTATTTTTCTGCATTAACTGAAATTGATAAGCGTCGTCACAATAATATATATCGTATCCATATTCAATTGAGCTGCAATCCACATTGCCATCAAACATTTCTTGTAAGATGTAAGCAATGGTATATTCTATTGTATCCCCATATAACTTTTCACTTTCGATTGTTCGGTTAATTTGATTAATCAAAGCTTTGTCTTCAGATTTAGAAGAGTTTATTAAATAATTTTTATAACCAAGTACAGTGACTGTGCTAATGATTGAAATCACAGCAATTACCACAATCAATTCAACTAAAGTAAATCCTTTTTTCTTGTTTATTGCTCTTAGCATAAACATCTCCCATAAAACAATATTTTAAAAGCGTCACTAATCAGAGCTTGGTGACGCTTTTACTATTAAGAAAATTTTTCTGTATAGTCGTCAATAGCTTTTTGAATGATTTCTATTGCTTTGTCTTTATCATATAACGATTTAACAGCAGTTTTTTTGTTTTCAAGCTGTTTATATACTTTAAAGAAGTGCATAATTTCATCAAAAATATGAGATGGAAGATCATTTACAGAATGATAATCTTTTGAAGTTGGATCGTTAACAAGGACCGCAATAATCTTATCATCAATATCTCCGCCATCAACCATTCGTACAACACCAATGGGTCTTGCTTTGCAAAGTGTTAAGGGATAAAGCGGGGGTGAAAACAAGATAAGAACGTCAAGTGGGTCCTTATCGTCTGCATAAGTTCTTGGAATAAATCCATAGTTTGCAGGATAGTGTGTAGAAGTATAAAGAACTCTGTCAAGCTTAATAAGACCTGTTTCTTTATCAAGCTCATATTTGCACTGCGAATCTTTGGGAATTTCAACTACTACAGTAAAATTCTCGGGTGTAATTTCTCTCGGATCAATATCATGCCAAATATTCATAAATTCTATCCTCCACTAAATTATTTTACAAAATCAAATTCAAAGTCATAAATGGAAACTGTATCACCATCAACACAACCATGTTTTTCAAGTTCTTCAAATACTCCGCTTCTATAAAGGATTCTTTGGAAATAGTTAAGGGATTCATAGTCAGAGAAGTTGATTTGTCCCATAAGGTTAAATAGCCATTCGCCTTCAACAATGAATATTCCATCTTCTCTTCTAATGGTTGTTTCCTTTCCTCCGCCAACAAAAGCATCTTCTGGCTCATATTCTGCTTCATAAATAGTCATGGGTGGCAATTCAAGAAGCTCGTCAGCAGAAAAACGAATAAGTTCGTTAAGTCCTTCGCCTGTAGCGGCAGAAACATACATCAATGTCCAACCATTTTCTTTAACATAGTCTTCAAATGCCTTAACATCAACTAATTCGGAATCAAGCGCATCCACCTTGTTAGCTACAATAATTTGCTTTCTTGTGGCAAGCTCAGGACTGTATTTTTCAAGTTCAGTATTGATTTTAATTATATCCTCAACTGGATCTCTGCCTTCGAAGCAAGAAATATCAACAACGTGCCAAAGAAGTCTGCAGCGGTCAATGTGACGAAGGAATGCATGTCCAAGACCTGCACCGTCTGCCGCACCTTCAATAAGACCGGGAATATCTGCGGCAACAAATCCGCTTTCTCCTCCTGTTGAAACAACTCCAAGATTAGGTGACAAGGTTGTGAAATGGTAATCTGCAATTTTGGGTTTAGCAGCACTAATGCGAGCAAGAATTGACGATTTTCCAACGCTTGGATAACCAATAATACCAACGTCTGCAAGCATTTTAAGTTCAAGAACAACTTCTTTTTCTTCGCCCTTAGTACCGTTTTTAGCAAAGTTGGGAACTTGACGTGTGGGCGTTGCAAAATGCTTGTTTCCCCAACCGCCACGTCCACCCTTGCAGCAGATAAAATCTGCACCGTCGGACATGTCTTTTATAATTCTTCCTGTTGTTGCATCTTTAATAAGGGTTCCTCTCGGAACAAGAATTACAAGGTCATCTGCAGTAGCACCGTGGAATTTTGCACCTTTACCGTTGCCTCCATTACCTGCAATAAACTTTCTTTTATATCTGAATGCAAGGAGTGTGTTAGAACCCTCGTCAATTCGGAAAACAATATTTCCGCCGTGACCACCGTCACCACCGTCAGGACCACCCTGAGCAACGTATTTTTCACGTCTGAAGGAAATAGCTCCGTTACCGCCGTCGCCTGCCTTGATGTAAATCTGTATTTTATCAATAAACATTAGACTTCATCCCCCTTCTGACGAATAATAATATGAATGGGAGTACCCTTAAATCCAAAAGTATCTCTTATACAGTTTTCAATGTATCTTCTATATGAGAAGTGGAAAAGCTCAACATCATTACAGAAAATAACAAATGTTGGGGGAGCAACACTTACTTGAGTCATATAGTAAATTTTCAATCTTCTTCCCTTATCAGAAGGAGGTTGAACTCTCATAGTTGCTTCGCCAAGCACGTCATTAAGCATACCTGTAGGAACTCTTGTATTGGTTTGATTGTAAACATAGTCAATATGCTTGTAAATCTCTCTAACTCTCTGTCCAGTTTTTGCAGAAACGAAAAGAATTGGTGCATATGACATATATGCAAGAGATGTGTTGATATCTTTTGTAAATTCATTTACAGTGCTGTTATCCTTTTCAATTGAGTCCCATTTGTTAACAATAACAATAGATGCTTTTCCTGCTTCGTGGGCAATACCCGCAATCTTTTCATCTTGCTCGGTAATTCCCTCGTTAGCATCAATAAGAATAAGACAAACATCTGCTCTTTCAACCGCCATGTGTGCACGAAGAACACTGTATTTCTCTATCTTGTCATTAATTTTTGATGAACGTCTGATACCTGCGGTGTCAATGAAAGTGAATTTGCCATATTCATTTTCAACTTTGGTGTCAACTGCATCGCGAGTTGTACCTGCAATATTGGAAACAATAAGTCGTTCTTGACCTATAAATCTGTTGATAATGGAAGATTTGCCTGCATTGGGCTTTCCTATAACAGCTACTTTAATGCTATCGTCATCTTCATCATCAAAATTGGATTCTTCGGGCAAAGCCGCAAGAACAGCATCAAGCAAATCACCGGAACCTGTACCGTGAACTGAAGAAACCGCAACAGGATCGCATTCAAATCCAAGTTCATAGAACTCATAAAATTCGTAAGGTACATGTCCAACGCTATCACATTTGTTAATGCAAGGAACAATGGGCTTGCCACTCTTTTTAAGCATAGTGGCAATATCTCTATCGTCTGCTGTAAGACCTGTTCTAACGTCACACATAAAGATGATTACATCAGCAGTATCAATAGCGATTTGTGCCTGAAAACGCATCTGTTTAAGAATAATATCATTTGTTTTGGGCTCAATACCACCTGTGTCAATAACAACAAGCTTTCTTGAACACCATTCGGTTTCCCCATAAATTCTGTCTCTTGTTACACCGGGGGTATCTTCAACTATAGAACGGCGTTCGCCGATCAATTTATTAAAGAGAGTGCTTTTGCCAACATTAGGTCTGCCGACAATTGCAACAATTGGTTTTGCCATATTTAATACCTCCTTATTATATTCCGAGCATTGCAGAAATAAATCCTGCTCCATCATTGCCCGAAAGTCTTATTTTAACATTCAATTTTTCTGATAATTCATCAATGCTCATACCGCAAAGGAAGAGGTCACCCTCAGAACGCAAAACGTTTGGCGGGAGAATAAGTTCATCCAAAAGTTCTTTGTTCTTCAATTGCTCATATATATCCTTGCCCGTCAAAAGACCCGAAACAGTGATTTCGTGTCCGAAAAAGTCATTTACTATCGGATATACGTTAATCTCGAGTCCGTGAATTATGTTGCACAAGCGAGCGCACATATCAGTAATCTGATCTTTTGCAGCCATTCCTGTAACAACTGAAATTCTTCTTGGAGATTGGTATTTTTCAAGATATTCATCAATATAATTAGTCTCTATTCCAAATTCAGTCAACAATGAAGTTAGCATACCAACTCCATTTTCAATTTGAGCATATCCTTCATAATATTCGTCATCATGTAAAGGAAGCTCACCCTTGATGTAAAATTCATCAGCGCAGAAAAACAAACGAGAACCGTATTTTTCCAAACATTCATCAGCAAAGCTTTCTACTTGATTTATAACCTTAATGCAGTCTTCTTTGGTGAAGCTTTCAAGGGGATAAAGGTTATCTCTGAATTTTGTCTTTCCTGCAGGCACAATTGATACACTTTGAAGCGCCGGAAAATATTCAACCAAGTCATTCATTGATCTATCAAGCTCATCGCCGTCATTTATGTCCTTACAAAGAACAATTTGAGCACAAATATGAATTCCTGCATCTGAAAATCTTTTCAAATATGATAATACTTCACCCGAGCGCTTGTTTTTCATCATTTTAACACGAAGCTCCGGATTAGTTGTATGAACAGAAACGTTAACAGGAGAAATGTGCATTTCAATAATTCTGTCAATGTCTTTGTCATCGAGATTTGTCAGTGTAATGTAGTTGCCGTGCAGAAATGATAAACGTGAGTCATCATCCTTGAAATATAATGTCTTTCTCAATCCCTTGGGCAACTGATCAATAAAGCAAAAAATACATTTGTTTTCACAGGAGTGTTTTTTATCCATCAAAGGAGTTTCAAAATCAAGGCCAATGTCATCATATTCGGCTTTAATGATGTTAAAATGCAATTCAGCATTATCTCTTAAAACAAGAATGTCAATATTTTTGTTTGCTAAATGAAATCTGTAGTCAAGAACGTCGTTAATCTCTCTTCCGTTTATGGAAACGAGAATGTCATTTTTCAATATACCAACACGTTTTGCTCTTGAATTGGCATCTACCGAGATAATTTTTACCATAAGCCCCTCCTGTTCTCTAAATTTGACATTATATTATATCATAAATATTCTTATTTGTAAAGAGCTATTTTCAAAAATATGAATTATGCTCACAAATCAATAATAAACCTTATTTTTGCAGGTTTGTTAACAAATTGTTTACAATTTAAGCCAAAAAAATTCGAAAAAGGTATATTCAAAACGAGATTTTTATGGTATAATGTCGGGTGGAATAAGCGTACCATTTCGCTCGGCATACCTTTTGTATGCCTTATGGTCTTGCATTTTTGCAGGACAAGTTTTTAAAACGCTTATAAAAATATTTTTTATATTATAATTTTTGGAGGAATCAAAAATGGCAAACAAGTATTGTTACCTCTTTACAGAAGGTAATGCAAGCATGCGTGAGATCCTCGGCGGTAAGGGTGCAAACCTCGCTGAAATGACCCACATCGGTCTTCCCGTTCCCCAGGGCTTCACAATTTCCACAGAGGCATGTACTCAGTATTATGAGGACGGCCGTCAGATCAATCCTGCTATCCAGGCTGAAATTAGCGAATACATCGTAAAGATGGAAGCTATCACAGGCAAGAAGTTTGGTGATCTTGAAAATCCCCTTCTCGTTTCCGTTCGTTCCGGTGCTCGTGCATCCATGCCCGGTATGATGGATACAATCCTTAACCTCGGTCTTAACGAAGAGGTTGTTGAAGTTATGGCTAAGAAGTCCGGCAATGCTCGTTGGGCATACGACTGCTATAGAAGATTTATTCAGATGTACTCCGACGTTGTTATGGAAGTTGGTAAGAAGTACTTTGAAGAACTCATCGACAAGATGAAAGAAGAAAAGGGTGTTAAGCTTGACGTTGAGCTTACTGCTGAAGACCTTAAGGAACTTGCAAATCAGTTCAAGGCTGAATACAAGTCCAAGATCGGTACAGACTTCCCCACAGATCCCAAGGAACAGCTTTTGGGTGCTGTTAAGGCAGTATTCCGTTCATGGGATAACCCCCGTGCAAACGTTTACCGTCGTGACAACGATATTCCCTACTCTTGGGGTACAGCTGTAAACGTACAGGCAATGGCATTCGGTAACATGGGTGAAGATTGCGGTACAGGTGTTGCATTTACTCGTGACCCTGCTACAGGTGAAAAGAAGCTTATGGGTGAATTCCTTACAAATGCACAGGGTGAAGACGTTGTTGCAGGTGTTCGTACTCCCATGCCCATCGCTGAAATGGCCAATAAGTTCCCCGCTGCATTCGAAGAGTTCAAAAAGGTTTGCGAAATCCTCGAGAACCACTATCACGATATGCAGGATATGGAATTCACAATTGAAAATGAAAAACTTTACATGCTTCAGACTCGTAACGGTAAGAGAACTGCACAGGCTGCTCTTCAGATCGCTGTTGACCTTGTTGCTGAAGGTCACAAGACTAAGGAAGAAGCTGTTGCAATGATCGATCCCAGAAACCTTGATACACTTCTTCATCCCCAGTTCGATGCTAAGGCACTTAAGGCTGCTACTCCCATCGGCAAGGGTCTCGGTGCATCACCCGGTGCTGCTTGCGGTAAGGTTGTATTCACAGCTGAAGATGCAGTTGCTTGGAACGAAAAGGGCGAAAAGGTTATCCTTGTTCGTCTTGAAACTTCACCCGAAGATATCACAGGTATGAAGGCTGCTCAGGGTATCCTTACAGTACGTGGCGGTATGACATCACACGCAGCTGTTGTTGCACGTGGTATGGGTACTTGCTGTGTATCCGGCTGTAGCGAAATCGCTAAGGAGCAAGATAACAAGAAGTTCGTTCTTGACGGCAAGACCTTCGTTGAAGGTTCAGAGATTTCAATCGACGGTTCAACAGGTAACATCTATGACGGTATCATCCCCACAGTTGATGCTCAGATCGCTGGTGAATTCGGCCGTATCATGGGTTGGGCTGATAAATACAGAACACTTAAAGTTAGAACAAACGCAGATACACCCGCTGACGCTAAGAAGGCTGTAGAACTCGGTGCAGAAGGTATCGGTCTTTGCCGTACAGAGCACATGTTCTTCGAAGCTGACAGAATCGCAGCTTTCCGTGAAATGATCTGCTCAGATACAGTTGAAGAAAGAGAAGCAGCTCTTGCTAAGATTCTTCCCATGCAGCAGGCAGACTTCGAAGCTCTTTACGAAGCACTCGAAGGTAACCCCGTAACAATCCGTTTCCTTGATCCTCCTCTCCACGAGTTCGTACCCACAGAAGAAGCTGACATCGCAGCTCTTGCAGCAGCTCAGGGTAAGAGCGTTGAGGACATCAAGAACATCATCGCTTCACTCCACGAGTTCAACCCCATGATGGGTCACAGAGGTTGCCGTCTTGCAGTAACATATCCTGAAATTGCTAAGATGCAGACAGCTGCTGTTATCCGTGCAGCTATCAACGTAAGCAAGGCTCATCCTGACTGGAACATCGTTCCCGAAATCATGATTCCCCTTGCAGGCGATGTTAAGGAACTCAAGTACGTTAAGAACTTCGTTGTTGAAACAGCTGACGCTGAAATCGCAGCAGCAGGCTCAGATCTTAAGTACGAAGTTGGTACAATGATCGAAATCCCCAGAGCAGCTCTCACAGCTGACGAAATCGCTAAGGAAGCTGACTTCTTCTGCTTCGGCACAAACGACCTT
>JAZTWO010000077.1:0-111641 GCA_045635885.1 Eubacteriales bacterium
TTCCTGCACAGTGCAGATGGGGCGAGCCCTTTGTTTATGCAGAACCCACTTGCACAGAAACAGGTATTATGGCAGTAGAATGCCAGGTTTGTGGTGACCTTGCACTTCACTCTGAAATCGAACCTCTCGGTCACACACTTGTAGACGTAGAAGGTAAGGCAGCTACATGTACAGAAGACGGTTACACAGCACACAAATTATGTGAATGTGGATACATTGAAGGCAAGGAAGTTATTCCTGCTGCTCACAATGCGGATGAAAACGGTTTTTGCTCCGCTTGTGGTAACGTTCTTATTTACACTGCAGAAGAACTTATTGCGGCTCTTGAAGCCGGTAAGAAAGTTCTTCTTATGAACGATATCGTTATGGATGCTACACTTAAGTGTCCCTATGGTAACAACGTAGGTATTGCTCAAAAGGGTGGTGTGCTTGACGGTAATGGTTATACTCTTACAGTTAAGGGCTCCGGCAACTATTATGCAATTATTACATACGGTGGCACAATTAAGAACCTCAATATCAATTCCGGTTTCCGTGCAATCGTTCTTTACACTCCTGTTGAAGACGTAATCATTGATAGCGTTATTATCGCAGGCGATGACATCGTTTACGGTTTCAATACAGCTGAATATCCCACACTTGAGGGTATTGACATTGTTGTTAAAAACTCCACACTTAGCGGTTGGGTAAGCTTTGCAGGCGATTACGCTTCTGTAAGCTTTGAAAACTGTAAGTTCATTCAGGGTGTTGCTTACACAGACACAATCGGACGTCTTATCAGACCTTATCTTAGCACAACATTCACAAACTGTGAATTCGTTAAGAATATTTACCTTGATCTTTCTGCTCTTGTAGCAGGTGAAACAATCACTCTTGTTGGTTGCACAGTTGACGGTGTAGCAGTTTTTCTTGAAACACTCACAACAACTGAAAATGACCCCGAAAAGCCCTTCACATACGAAGCTCCTGCAGGTGTTGAACTTGTTCTTGCAGAGGTTGAAGGTGGTGTAAGCTTCCACAGACACGGTTACGTTTCAACAGTTACTGCTCCCACTTGCACAGAAGCAGGTTACACAACAACTGCATGCCCCTGTGGTGACAGCAACGTTTCAGATGAAGTTGTAGCAACAGGTCACGCATACGTTGACGGTAAGTGCACTAACTGTGGAAAATCTGCAAAGGAAGCTCTTTCAAATGCAGTGCTTGACTGCACAACAAAGGATAACCGTGTTTCCTTCTCAACTGAACAGCAGGTTTGGTCACAGAATGGTATCACTCTTACACTTAATAGAGGTGAGGGAACAGCCTTTTCCGACAAGGCTCCTGTTGTATTTGCTGCCAAGAACTCTCTTACCATTGAAGGTTCTGGTATGAAAAAAATTGTTATTATAACAGGTAACACAACATACGGAACATATGTAAAAAATTGCTTTGCAGGTCAGCCTGGAGTTGCTTCTGCATCTTCAAGTAGTGGTACAGTAACCATTGTGTTCACAGAAGAAATTGACTCTTTCACAATTGATTCCCTTGCAAAGACAGGACAGATTAAAACAATCACAGTTAACCCTGCTGAATAATGAGTTATAAAAGAGGCACGCGCTTTGTGGCGCGTGCTTTTTTTATTTGAGTGAATATGTGGTGAAAATTTGTCAATAATTAAACTACCAAAACTTGAAAGGAGTTTAAAATGACAAACAAAGAATTGCTTTATATTGAGGATGCCTTAGGGCACGAAAAGTATTTTAAAACCAAGTGCCAAGAATGTTCGGCACAGTTGCAGGATGGAGATTTGAAAAATCTTGTAACGGATTTAACACAAAAACACGGAGAAATCTTCAACGGTTTCTATCAATTGCTTTGAGGGGGGAAAATATGAACGAAAATATGAATGATCGAAACGTGATGGAGAATCTTCTCCTTCTTGAAAAGGGTGCGTGCGACCTTTATATGCACGGAGCTATTGAAGCGAGCGACCAAAACGTGTTCTCGTCATTTTCAAATGCTTTGAACAAATCCTTGCAGTTGCAAAATCAGATTTACTCAAAGATGAAAGAAAAGGGCTGGTATGCGCCCGAAATGGCTCAGCAGGATAAGGTCACACAGTTGAAGCAGAAGTTTATAGCTAATTAAAAAATAACCCGCTTGGATTTTCCAAGCGGTTTTTTGTTAAATTATTGTTGTTTGACTTGCATCTGCCTTGCCGTTTGCACGGTATGGAATACCGAGGTGCTCATAGGCGAGGGGCGTTACGCAACGTCCTTTGGGAGTGCGTGAGAGGAAGCCGATTTGCAAGAGATATGGCTCGCAAACGTCCTCAATGGTGATTGCTTCTTCGCCAATGGTTGCGGCGATTGTATCAAGACCAACAGGTCCACCGTTATAGAAGCGAATAATTGTTTCAAGCATACGTCTATCAAGACTGTCAAGCCCAAGCTCGTCGATTTCAAGCTTTTGAAGGGCATATCTTGCAATTTCGCAGTTGATGATACCATCGCCCATAACTATTGCAAAGTCACGAACACGCTTTAAAAGTCGGTTTGCGATACGGGGTGTACCACGGGAGCGACTTGCCAATTCAAGCGCGCCATCCTCTGTAATATTGATGCCAAGGATTTTTGCGCTTCTCTTAATGATTGTTGCAAGTTCCTCGGGAGTATAAAGCTCGAGCTTGAGAAGAACTCCAAAACGGTCACGAAGGGGGCTTGTTAACTGTCCTGCTCTTGTGGTTGCGCCAACAAGTGTGAATTTTGGAAGGTCAATTCGAATGCTTCTTGCCGCAGGGCCTTTACCGATAATAATATCAACGGAATAGTCCTCCATTGCAGGATAAAGCACCTCTTCAATTGAACGTGAAAGACGGTGAATTTCGTCGATGAAAAGCACGTCGCCATTTTCAAGTCCTGTCAAAATTGCAACAAGGTCGCCTTGCTTTTCGATTGCGGGGCCTGATGTAATTTTAATGTTTACTCCCATCTCGTTTGCGATAATGTGGGAGAGGGTTGTTTTACCAAGACCGGGAGGGCCATAGAGGAGGACGTGGTCGAGTGCGTCGCCACGGAGCTTTGCCGCCTCGATATAAATCTTAAGGTTTTCTTTTGCCTTTTCCTGTCCGATATACTCGTCGATGCTTTGGGGACGAAGCTCGTTTTCACGACTGTCCTCGCCCGTCATAGAGGGGGAAACTGTGCGGTCTTCATAGTTATTTTCAAAATCAAAATCTTCATCGTAACGCATATATTTTCTCCTCCTTATCTACTAAGATTTTTAAGCGCAAGACGAATAATATCGTCGGTTTCTTTATTGGCAAGGTCGATTCCGCGAAGGGCTGCAACCACTTCGCTCTTGGTATAGCCAAGCACCAAAAGAGCGCTTTGTGCGTCGGAAAGCTTTGAGCTTCCCACAGGTGCTGTGGTACGTGTGGCACTTGCGCTTTGAGATGCGGGAATGCTTTCGGTATAGGTTTTAGAAATTTTATCCTTAAGCTCGAGCACGATTCTTGCGGCAGTTTTTGCGCCAATTCCGTTGGCTTTGGCGATTGCCTTGGTATCCTCGTTCATAATTGTTATTGCGAGCTTATCGGGTGTGAATACTGAAAGAATTGCAGTTGCTGCTTTAGGTCCAACGCCCGAAACGGTGATTAGGAGCTTGAATGCTTCAAGCTCGCTTTCACTTGCAAAGCCGAAAAGTTCAATTCCATCTTCACGAACTGCCATATAGGTGTAAAGACGAACAACGGGAGCTTCGCTTACCGAAAGGTGAGGGGGCATTGACTCATAAGTTGTTTGTGTTATTGTTAATTTATAGCCGACGCCGTTGGCATCTACCACGGCAAAGCCATAATCAAGGTGGGCAAGCTTGCCCTCGATATAATAAAACATCAGTTTTCTCCTTATGTTGTTTGGCTGGGTTCTTCTTCAACTTCGCCTGAAGCAAGAAGGGATTTTTTCTTTTTGTTTTTGGAAATTTCTATTGCGCACAAGCCGATAAATGCAACGGTTGAAATGGCAGTTATAATTCCGGATTTCACATAGATGCTGGGCATATATTTGAATTCGATTTCATGCTCGCCTGCATTGGCAATATCAAATGCGATAACTGAATCACCGTAAACTGAATATGTTTCGACCTTTTCGCCATCTACATAAACGTTCCAGCCCTCATCATAGGGTATGGTTGTCATTATGGTTTGGTTGTTTTCGTATGTGGTCATTGAACCATAAATGTGGCTATCGGTTGACTTTTCAGTTGTGGCAAGACTTGTTTTTTGGAGCTTTTCAGCTGCGTGCTCAAACTCGTCCATATCGAGTGTATAAAGGTAATTTGTGTTTTTATAGAAGTACATTTGACCTTCGTCAAGGCGGAAGGTGAGACTTAATTCTTCACCTGCTTCTCTATAACCAAGGAAAATAATTCTTGCATATTTTGTGCTTTGAACGTAATATTCGCCGTTGATATATAAGGTAAATCCTCTATCGTAATTTGTAGGAAGGTACAAATAAAGCGGACCTGATTTTTCAACTGTGAATTTGAATTCAAAAGCGTCTTTGGTTGGGTCGGAGCTGGAAAGTGAATATTCCTTACCACCGTTTACGGTTGAAGCATTAGCAAAATCTTTATTGCTCTTGTTGGTGTGGTTAAACATAGTCTTGTTATTAAGCTGAATGGGAGTGAAGAAGTCGATTGAATCTTCATATTCATTGCCAAGCAAGGTATTTAACAAGAGGTTTTGCACTTCAAATGGATTTTTGATTTGGTCGGTATATTCATATTTGAGAGTTGTTTCA
Source organism: Eubacteriales bacterium (assembly GCA_045635885.1). Taxonomy (GTDB): domain Bacteria; phylum Bacillota; class Clostridia; order Oscillospirales; family CAG-272; genus RGIG4608. Next base: position 4,785 of record JAZTWO010000077.1, read on the forward strand.
AGCTCTTTAATCATATCGCTTGCACCAAAAGCAATGCCAAGTGAATAGGGGTTTTTGTATGCGTAATAATTCTCATCCTCGGCAACCTTTTCAAAATATCTATCCATAAACGCATTTAATTGATCTGTTTCTTTGCCATAGAGATAATTTGTTTCGGAATAAATATACTTAATGTCAAAGAAGGAATCTGTTAAAACGGTTGAACCAAAGTATTGTGACCAATGTGCATCCTGATAAAATCCGAGATAGTTAATAAGGTCGAGGGTTGTTTGGTTGAGAGTTGAGGTTGAGTTTGAAAGACCCTTTATGTTAAGAGCCATATTATCATTTGTACAACGGTGGGTTGTTTTTTCGGATCGATAGAAGGTTTTATCTTGATTTTGAACCATTTCAACCACGGGGGTGAGCTTTTCAAAATAGTCTGCATATGATGAATATGTGCCCCAACCGATATTCATTCTCATTGAGCCAAAGGTTACAACACCGTTAAGCAAAAGCTCAACGCAAACTATCATTGCAAGAACCTGACTAGCACGCTGTTTATTTGTGGATTTAATAAGATAGCAAAGTGCTGCGCCGGTTGCAAATACTGCAACCAAGGTGAAAATAATTACATAAAGGAAGGGGAGCTTGTGCAATACAAATCCGTATTTATACTGTTCGGTATCCTGCAAAACGAAGTTGGGAAACTCCATTTTTTGTGCAAGAAGAAGCAAAATGATGATTACGGAGCCGGTTGCAAAAATCTTTTTGGCTGAATGCTCTTGGATTTCGCAAAATCCCTTATATGCCATTACAAGCAACAAGAATATCACGATAAAGCTATAGCGATAATTCAAGCAGTTGGGAGCTTGGAATCCGTGCATTACAAGGTCTGCAGGGTTGATAACCATCAACAAAATAAAGAGCAAGGTGAAAGCACCGTAATAAACCTTTTCACGAGAGGGGACTCTTTTTGCCATTACAAAGATGGGAACCATAAAGAGTGTAAGAACACCACTATAAAGGAGAGGAAGTCCCTCATGCATTACTGTATCATAAGAGCCGGGTAGGAGCTTGGGGAAGAGGTCGAAGAGGTCAAATCTTGCAACAAAGTCCCAAACGGGCTTTGAAAATTCATTTTTACCAAACTGAAGTGAATAATATGCCGCAGCAATTACGAATGCCGCCATTCCAATGCCGATTACGGTTGCAAATCCAATTCTTAAGAAGGATTTTACAAAATGCCACTTTTCTTTTAAGGGATTGAGAATGGATTTATCCCCCTCTTTAAAATATGTGAAGAAGAAGCAGAAAAGTGTATACCAGCAGAGCATATAGCCGATATAGTAATGAGTGATCATTACTATGGCGAGAACTGCGATATATAAAATAACCTTACCCTTTTTCACAAGCATTTCAATTGCGTATGTGAGAAGGGGGAGAAGATACAATGCATCGAGCCACATAATGTTATTTTGATATGTGATTGCATAGGCGCTTAATGCATACATTGTTGAGAAAATAATGATGTTATTTGAGTTAAAATAACCCTTATTTGTGTGTTTATGGAGATAAAATCCAAAGGACAAGCCACAAAGACCGATTTTAAGCACGATTATTGTTAAAAGCGCAAAAAGCATCATTGATTTTGGGAAGAGTGCAACTATATAAGAAAATGGACTTGCTATATAGTATGCGTATATTCCCATAAATTCGCCACCGAGTGAGCGAGAGAAGGAGTATAGAAGGGATGCATCACCGTGCAAGAATTCTCTTAATGCCTCATAGAAATAAACATATTGTGCATTAAGGTCGAGCGTGAGGACTGAAAAGTCGCCAAACGGTTTGTGACCGAAAATGATGTAAATTCCAAGCATAATGACTGCAGGAATGAGAAAGGCATATCCAAGATAGCCATATTCTTTTTTTACCGACAAAAGCTTATCGTTGTTTTTGATTTTAATAAATGGATTTTTAAACTTCATTTTAAACTCCTTTATGTGTTTTCGGGATTATTAGAGACAATGAATTTTTTAATGGATTTTTCGAATTTAATTCTATCCAAGGTCATATCTCGTGAACAATTAAGGCACACAACACGCACGTCGCTGCCGACACGCATAATTTTAAATTGATTTGAACCGCACGGGTGATTTTTTTTCATTTCAACCACGTCGCCAACGAATAATTTTATTATTTTCATTTTTGCCTCCAACTTAAAATTGAAAAACGATATACAAAATTATTATATCACAAAATTTTCCTTAAGTAAATGGTTATTTCAAATATTTTTTATATAATATTATTATATAATACATACAAAAACATTTGACTTTTGTATAAATATATGTTATAATGATAAATTGATAAACTATGTGTTGGAGGTAGTGATGATTATACTTGGAATTGACCCCGGTGTTGCCATTGTGGGTTTTGGCGTAATTGAATATAGCGGCTCTAAATTTCGCACACTTGATTACGGTGTAATTCGCACACCTGCGCACACTGACACCGAAAAGCGACTTGCCACCATTTATCGTGAGCTTAAGGATATTATTGAAAAATATCATCCCGATGCCATGGCGGTTGAAGAGCTTTTTTGGAACACTAACCAAAAAACAGGTATTGCCGTTGCCGAGGCGAGAGGTGTTATTTTGCTTTGCGCAGAATTGCTTGGAGTTGAAATTTTTGAATACACTCCGCTTCAGGTTAAGCAGAGTATTGTAGGATACGGACGAGCAGAGAAAAATCAGGTTATCACTATGGTGCAGATGTTCCTTAATATCAAAGAGAAAATTAGCCCTGACGACGCAGCAGACGCTCTTGCGATTGCAATTTGCCATGCGCACGCAGGTTCATCTAAAATTTCGAAATATTACAACAAAAAACAAACTTACGGAAAGGTTTATTAATATGTGGAGTGCAAATAATTGGAAAGATTATCAGTTGCTTGACGCATCTGACGGTGAGCGTCTTGAAAGATGGGGAAAATATATACTTATAAGACCCGACCCACAAATCATTTGGCATAGTGAAAGAAATGCGCCCGAATGGAAAAAGGCGGACGGAATTTATCGTCGTGCAAACACGGGCGGCGGCAAATGGGTTAAGAAAAATCTTCCTGAAGAATGGAATATTACATATGGTGAGCTTGGCTTTGTGCTTCGCCCCATGGGATTTAAGCACACCGGTCTTTTTCCAGAGCAAGCGGCTAACTGGGATTGGTTTTCTGACCTTATTAAAAATGCAGGCAGACCGATTAAGGTATTAAATCTTTTTGCATACACGGGCGGTGCTACCGTTGCGGCTGCAAAGGCGGGGGCTTCTGTTTGTCACGTTGATGCGGCAAAGGGTATGGTTGCTCAGGCAAAGGAAAATGCTAAACTTTCCGGACTTGAAAATGCGCCCATTCGCTATATCGTTGATGACTGCAAAAAGTTTGTTGAGCGTGAAATCAGACGTGGAAATAAATATGACGCCATTATTATGGACCCACCATCTTACGGAAGAGGTCCTTCCGGCGAAATTTGGAAGATTGAGGACAGTATTGACGATCTTGTTGCTCTCACCTCACAGGTGCTTTCGGACAAGCCCTTATTCTTCTTGATAAATTCCTATACAACGGGATTATCACCCCTTACAATGAGCTATATAGTTGATCTTCGCATTTCAAAGATTCACGGTGGAAAATGTGAGGCGAGCGAAATTGCGCTCCCCGTTAAGTACACAGGTGGATTTATGCCCTGCGGAGCAAGTGCACGTTGGCAGGAAAGCAAATAAACAAAAGAAAGGAAAGTCACAAGGTGAATTCTGATTCTTATATCAAAATAGAAAATTTATGTACAAGCTATGAAGAGGATGACGGTGCGAAGACAAGTGTGCTTAAAAACGTTTCACTTGATATTAAAAAAGGTGAATACCTTGCGGTGCTTGGTCACAACGGTTCCGGCAAGTCTACTCTTGCAAAGCTTCTTAATATGATACTTGAGCCCGATTCGGGTAAAATATATATTGACGGAAAGGATATTACCGACCCCGATATGACGGAGAATGACGTTTTTGAGCTTCGCAAAAAGGTGGGAATGGTTTTTCAGAACCCGGACAATCAGCTTGTTGCCACCATTGTTGAAGATGACGTTGCGTTCGGCCCCGAAAATCTTGGGATTGAGCCATCTGAAATTCGTCGCAGAGTTGACGAAGCTTTGGCGGTTGTTGGTATGAGCGATTTTGCTAAGAGCGAGCCCGCACGTCTTTCGGGCGGTCAAAAGCAGAGAATTGCAATTGCGGGCATTCTTGCAATGCAGCCCGACTGCATGATTTTTGATGAGTCAACCGCCATGCTTGACCCTCTTGGCAGACGAGAGATTATGAAAACGATTGAAAAGCTTAACCGTGAGCATGGAATTACAATTATTATGATTACTCACTATATGGACGAGGCGGCAAGGGCGAAGAGAATTGTTGTGCTTGACGATGGTAAAATTATTATGGACGGCACTCCGCAGGAGATTTTTGATAACCCTGAAAAGCTTGAAAAATGTGGACTTGACGTTCCACAGTGCGTAAGTCTTGTTCATTCACTTAAAAAACAAGGAATCAATATTGAAGGAGAGTGCCACACCCCCTCTGCTTGTGCGGATGCAATTGAAAGGGCACTTAAAAAGAAAAATGGCTAAAATTAAACTTCAGGACGTAACCTTTCTTTACGGAAAGGGAACTGCTTACAGCAAAGAAGCGTTGAAAAATATTAATATAGAAATTAAAGAGGGATCGATAACAGGTCTTATAGGTCACACGGGAAGCGGCAAAAGCACAATGCTTCAGCTTTTGAACGGTCTTTCAACCCCCTCAAGCGGAACTGTTTTTCTTGACGGTGTTGATATTTGGGAAAAACCAAAGGAAATTGGCAAGGTGCGTTTTAGAGTTGGACTTGTTATGCAATATCCCGAATATCAGCTTTTTGAAGAAACCGTTGAAAAGGATATTGCTTTCGGTCCGAAAAATATGGGTCTTAGCGACGAAGAAATTGCAAAGAGAATCAGAGAGGCGATTGATTTTGTTGGGCTTGATCCCGACGTGCTTACAAAAAATCCATTCGACCTTTCGGGTGGTCAAAAGCGTAGAGTGGCGATTGCAGGCGTTATCGCAATGCGACCCGAGGTGCTTGTTCTTGACGAGCCCGCTGCCGGTCTTGACCCACAGGGACGTGACGTTATTCTTAACGGAATTATGAATTACCGTGAAAAAACGGGTGCAACCGTTATTATCGTTAGTCACAGTATGGAGGATATGGCTCGACTTTGTGACGATATTATCGTGCTTTCTCACGGTTCTGTTGTGCTTAACGGCACTCGTGACGAGGTTTTTGCAGAGTCTGAAATGCTTGAGAAAATTGGACTTGCCGTGCCTGAGATAACTTTGCTTATGCACGAGCTTAACGCACGAGGAATTATTGTAAATAATGGAATTTATACTGAAGAAGCCGCTATTAAGGAAATAGCGAGCTTGTTGAAAGGTAACTGATGAAGAATATAACTTTAGGACAGTATTATGCTGTAAATTCACCCATACACAAGCTTGACCCAAGAATCAAAATAGTGCTTGCAATGCTCTATATCGTTATTGTGTTCTTGTGCTCAAACGTGCTTTCAATGGCACTTTTGTTGGCCTCTGCCATCGTTATTGTGCTTATTTCAAACATACCGCTTAAGATAGTTATTAGATCTGTTAGACCGATTTTGTTTATTATCACTTTCACCGCAATTATAAACATTTTTTGGACAACGGGTGCAGGTGACCCATGGATTAACCTTGGCTTTATTAAGGTTTATCAAGAAGGTATTATCAATGCCGCATTCCTTGTTGCAAGAATTTTTGTTCTTATTATCGGAAGCAGTATTCTTTTGACTTATACAACCACTCCCATTGCATTGACTGACGGTATTGAAAGATTGTTTTCTCCTCTTAAGAAAATTGGATTGCCCGTTCACGATTTTGCAATGATTATGACAATTGCTTTGCGTTTTATTCCCACTCTTATGGAAGAGGCGGAGAAGATTATGAGCGCACAAAAGGCAAGGGGCGCGGATTTTAGCAATGGCAATCTTTTGCAAAAGGCAAAGGCGCTTATTCCCATTCTTATCCCCCTTTTCTCATCATCAATTCGCCACGCAATTGACTTAGCAACCGCCATGGAATGTCGCTGTTATAAGGGTGGAGAGGGAAGAACAAGAATGAAGATTTTGAAATGCAAAACAAGTGATTTTGTGGCACTTGCAATTATTATTTTGTTTGGTGTTTCGGTTGTTTGCATCAATATTTTTGTTGGCCCGTTTCTCCCATTCTAAAGGAGTAAAAAATGAAATTATTGCTTAAAATAAGCTTTGTTGGAACAAACTATAACGGATATCAGGTTCAACCCGACAAGCCAACCGTTCAACGTGAGTTGAATGAGGCGGCGATGCGAATTTTTGGCTTTGACTGTGACATTGTTGGTTGCAGCAGAACTGACAGCGGAGTGCATGCAAATGAATTTTTTGTGTGCGTTTCAAAAAAAGGCGAAAATGCGCTTGATTGTACCATTCCTATGGACAAAGTTCCACTTGCATTTAATTCCGTTTTGCCCGACGATATTGCGGTTTTGAGTGCAAAAATGGTTGATGGTGAGTTCCATCCAAGATACGACGTAAAGCACAAGGAATATATTTATAAGATTTGGAACAATCCGATTAAAAATCCTTTTTATGCGGACAGGGCTTATCACATTCCGCAGAATTATTCGGACGAGGTTGTTGACAAAATGAATGAGGCGGCGCAATTTTATTGTGGCAAGCACGATTTTGCCGCTTATATGGCGCAGGGCTCTAAAATTGTGGACACAAACCGTACTGTGATGTATGCACAGGTTTATCGTGAGGGTGATTTTATCATTTTCAAGGTTGCGGCAGATGGTTTTTTATACAATATGGTGCGCATTATGACGGGAACTTTGATTCTTGTTGCGCAGGGAAAAATTTCACCCTGTGATATTGAAAAAATAACTGAAAGCAAAGATAGAAAAAATGCCGGCTCTACAGCGCCTGCATGCGGACTTTATCTTAACAAAGTAGAATATTAATTTTAAAGGAGTTGGGAGAATGAAATTCGATTTTGAAAATTCAATAGAAAAATTTAAATATGATCCCAATTCCGTAAAAAAGAATTACGACGGGAAAACTGATATTTATTTGGCAAAGGCAAGCTATCGCTATGCCTATATCAAAAGATTATTGTGTGTTGCTTTGGTATTTGTAATGGTGCTTTTCCTACTTTCAGGGGCACTTTCTTATGAGAAATTATACTATCTTGCAAAGGATATTAAATTGGCAAATGATTACGTTAATTCCGAGCATGACACGATTACTTACAACGTGGGCAATTCACAAACATTTGCCATTTATCGTGAGGGACTTGCCGTTGCCAGTCGTGAAAGATTTTCAATTTTTTCGTCAGGTGGCAGAGAATTGCTCTCTTTTGACCACAATTTAGGCAACCCCAAGCTTGCTTCAAGTGATAAATACGTTCTTTTATATGATGTGGGTGGCAAGCAATTTTCACTTTACAACTCTTTTTCAAAGGTTTATGACAAGACCCTTGATAATCCCATTTACGGTGCAAGTGTTTCTGAAAACGGAACTTATGCGATTATAACAAGCTCGCTTGACTATACCTCGATTGTTAGTGTTTACAAGTCAAACGGCACAAAATACGATTATAATTTTGCGTCTGCAAGAGTTGTTTCAGTTTGCCTTTCTGAAAAGGGCAAGGATATGGCAGTTTTGCTTGCATATTCAAGTGGTGATGAAATTCGCTCTGAAATTCGTCTTTACCGCATTGGCAAGAATGATTATGAGAGCGAGAGCATAAGCTTTTCTGGTATTCCTTATGCGGTGCAAATTCTTTCGGGTGGCAATATTTTGGTTGTTGGAGCGAATGGCATTAATGCATTTAACTCAAATCTTAATCTTGTTGGCGAGTATTTTGCAAATGAGGAAATATATCTTTACAGTTTTGGGGAAGATAGTATAGCGATATCCTATTTTTCAAGTGAAAGTGGCAAAACTGACGTGCTTGTGTTAAACAAACGAGGCAAGCTTGAAAACGAAATTGAGTTTAACGAAAGAATTATTGATATTGCCCTTTGTGATGGATATATTTTCGTTCAAAAAATTGGTGGCTTTGAAAGAATTAATCTTTCAAATGAAAAGTCGGTTCAAATTGACTATATTGCTTTGGGTTATAAAATGATAGTTGGCGACAAAAAAACACTCATTATTTGTGCGGATTCACACGCAAAATACTTAGACTTTGGAAAATAAGACCTATTTTTATCCATAAAAAATTATTATATTGGAGGAAATTATGGTAACTTTGAAAATATTGATTGACGTGATTTTGGCGTTGATTATTGCTTTTTTGGTGTTTTTGGGTGTTAAAAGGGGATTTGTTAAATCCTTTTTCAAAAGCACAAAAATGTTTTTTGTAATTCTTGTTACAATTTTAATTGGCTCTTTTCTTGCAGGTATGTGCAAAACTGCATTTATTAATGATGCTTTTGATGGGGTGATTGCCAACAATATGGTTGAATATGCAGAAAATCTTGATGGCAAGTTTGATGCAAATTCGATTGAAGAAAGCATTCCAACCTTTGTTCAAAACATTGTTTCTATGGAAGAAATTAAGGCATATTCCGAAACTCTTTCTGGAAACAACACCGAGGTTGCAAGGGCTGTTGGAGAAAAGATTGAAAACTCTGTTATTAATATCGTTGCTAACGTAACAGGATACGTTATGGCATTTGTTATTTCGTTTATTTTCTGCACGATAGCAATTAAAATTATCGAAAAATTTTGGGAGCTTCCTGCACTTGGTTGGATTAACCATCTTAGCGGAATTCTTTGGGGAGTTGCCAACTCATATATTGTAACAAGCTTTTTAGTTTGCGTTGTTGCATTGGCTTTTGGAAGTGAGTTTATTGATAATACTGCACTTGCAAAGCTCATTTATAAAATTGGATTATTTACTTTTTAATTTTTTGTAATACCGAGGAGGTATTTTATGTTGATGTGTTCAAGATGCCATAAAAGAATGGCAGTTGTGTTTATAACCAAGCTTGAAAACGGTGAAAAGAAGAACGAGGGAATTTGCATTACTTGTGCAAAGGAGCTTGGTATTCCGCTTGATAATATGCTTGGTGATATGATGAATAAGCTTGGCATTTCATCCGAAGAGCTTGCAGGCATGGAAGATGATATGGCAAAATTGATGGAGGATGGTGGAAATCTTCCTGCTATGATGGAAGATAGTGACGACAGTGAGGCGACCACCCCTGCAATTGACCTTCAAAAGCTTTTTGGTGGCAACGTTGCCAACCACTCAAACAAAGAGGGGGCAAAGGCGCACAAAGAGGAAAAGCAAAAGGAAAAAAGCAGAAAGTTTCTTGATTCCTATTGCAAAAACCTTAATGCAGAGGCGATTTCGGGCAAGCTTGACTCCATAGTTGGCAGAGAAAAGGAGCTTGCAAGAGTTATTCAAATTCTTTCAAGACGTCAAAAGAACAATCCCTGCCTTATTGGTGAGCCGGGTGTTGGTAAAACTGCGATTGCAGAAGCTTTGGCGCAGAAAATTGTTAGAGGTGACGTTCCTTACAAGTTAAGAAACAAGGAATTGCACTTGCTTGATTTGACTGCCCTTGTTGCAGGCACACAGTTCAGAGGTCAGTATGAAAGCCGTTTGCTTGGACTTCTTAAAGAGGTTAAAGAAGCCGGCAATATCATTCTTGTTATTGATGAAGTTCATAATATTGTTGGTGCAGGAAACAGCGAGGGTAGTGTTAGCACCGCCAATATGTTAAAGCCCGCACTTTCCCGTGGGGAAATTCAGGTGATTGGTGCTACAACACTAACTGAATATAGAAAGTATATTGAAAAGGATTCTGCGCTTGAGCGTCGCTTCCAGCCTGTTAAGGTTGAAGAACCGTCCGTTGAAGAAACCCTTGAAATGCTTAAGGGAATCAAGCATTATTACGAATCCTTCCATCAGATAAAAATCCCAGACGATATTCTTCGCAGCGCAGTTGTGCTTTCTGAAAGATACATTACCGACAGATATTTGCCCGACAAGGCAATTGACCTTCTTGACGAGGCGGCGGCAAATCTTTCACTTAATTCTGCTTCACTTAACAGAAGCATTGAAATCAGAGAGCAGCTTTTGGCGATTAAGAAGGACAGAGAGGCGCTTGAGGCAACTCCGCCCGATTCCCCCGACAATGCCGATGCTTATGAAAAGATTGCTAAACTTAAATCTAAAGAAATTAAACTTGCAGACGAGTTGAAGTCACTTGAGGGTGAATGCGAAAGCATTGTTCTTACCTATGCCGAGCTTGCAGACGTTGTTGAGGTTTGGACGGGTGTTCCTGCCTTGACTGTTAGTGCAAATGAATATGAGCAGATTGACAAGCTTGAGGAACGTCTTAAGACTCATATTATCGGTCAGGATAAAGCGATAAGCTCAATTTGTCGTGCAATTAAGCGAAACAGAGCAGGTATTTCTTACAAGAGAAAGCCCGTTTCGTTCATTTTTGCAGGCCCGACGGGTGTTGGTAAAACCGAGCTTGTTAAGCAGCTTGCAAATGACCTTTTCCACTCCCCAGAAACACTTATTCGCCTTGATATGAGTGAGTTTATGGAGAAGCACTCCGTATCTAAAATTATTGGAGCGCCTCCCGGATACGTTGGCTATGACGAGGCAGGGCAGCTTACGGAAAAGATTAGAAGAAGACCTTATTCCGTTATTCTTTTTGACGAGATTGAAAAGGCGCATCCCGACGTTTTGAACGTGCTTTTGCAAATTCTTGATGATGGCAGAGTGACTGACGCACAGGGCAGAACTATCAATTTTGAAAACACGATTTTGGTGATGACTACAAACGCAGGTTCAACCAATTCCTCAGGACGCGCGGGCTTTGCTGCCGCAGATAATATTTCCGCCGAGGAAGCGCGCACAATGAAGGCACTTGAGGGCTTTCTTCGTCCTGAATTTATCAATCGTGTTGACGAGATTATTACTTTTAATTCTCTCACGGAAGAAAACTTTGAAAAGATTGCAGAAATTATGCTTGGAGAACTCAAAATGGCTCTTAATGAGAAGGGAATTGAGCTTTCTTATACCTCTGCGGTGCTTAAGCACGTTGGCGAAAAGTCATATTCTGCAAAATTTGGCGCAAGAAACATGAGAAGATTTATTCAAGCTCATATTGAAGATGCCATTGCTGAAAAGGTGATTGCCGACTACAATCGCACAATTTCAAAGGTGCATTTAAACATCAGCGGCGGCGAAATTGTGGTTAGTTGTATGTAAAAAATTAAATAAATGGACAGAGAACGTGAATCGCTCTCTGTCCTTATTTATTAATAAATTCTATTGACAAGTTTTTTTCCTTGTGTTACTATATTAATATAGATAATACAGATTTGCAAATGATACGGAAAGTAGAGATTATATGTCGAAGTTTTCTTTTTCAAAGTGTGATGTATTATTGATTAATTTGTGGAGGGAAAAATATGAGAAAAACAAAAATTATTTTATTGGTTTCATTGATTGTGGCTTTGATTTCGGTTTTTTGCTCGTGCCGTTGCTATCCAAATATGTTTGAATGGAATATCAGCAGTGTAAAGACAAGTGTGAATCTTTCTAATGGCAATACAATAAGGCTTTCCATTCCCAGAATGTATTCTGAACTAAATCCGCTTGTGGTTCATCAAGGAATGACTCATATAGAAATTAAATGGAACAACAAGGTTATATTTAAACCATATGGCTCGAATGAAGAGCTCAAGGGAACTTATAAGGTTGATCATCACGGTGAATATAGAACTTCTTTTACAATAACGTTTGAAAATGGCGAAAAAACTGAAAATGGAAAAGTGGCAACTCATGCATTAAATGTTGTTGGCGGAAATCCTTTTGGGGCGTATATGGAATTTGAATTTCGTGGTATGCACTATAGCTTTTGTGCCGGCTATGAGGACGATTCCCGAACTGAAAAAGAATCACAAGAGGAGCTTGAAGAATTTATTTTGAATTTGAGAAGTGGTAATTATACTTCCTTACAAGAGGGAAATATTGTAAAAACAAGTTCCGGCACTAGAATTTATGCGGATTTCTTATATTGCGAAAGAGAATATGATGATCTTTATAGAGATGATTTGATAGTTTTTGCCGTGAAGATTACTGCAGATAATCAGTTAATTATTCTTGATGATATTGAGCCGGGAGAGTGCATGTTTGTACATTATGTTTATTGGGATAATGAATATAGTTCAGAAAAAATCCGAGAGGCATATGTAATTTACTATATTGAACCATTATCTTGATGTAAAAAATATTTGATTTAAAAGGAGATTTATTATGAAAAAATTAATTGCACTAATGCTTTTGATATGTACATTTACATTCTTGCTTTCCTCTTGCGGAGGCAACAAAAAAGTGACAATTGAAAAGCCCGAAGATACTAGTCTTGAAAGGTGGTTGTTTGAAAAGCCGGATACAGAGAATTGGACCGAGATAGAATCAAATTATTGGGAAAGAAGTTATTTGGCACCAGGATACGAATTAGTGGTAGGAGATCAAGGATATAAAGAAAATTGTGTTATTTACGGAACTGCGAGATTTCCCCTTTATGAATTAGGAGTTCATAAAATTATAGGTATTTATATAAGTGATCCTGAAGTTACTTTGTGGGGTTTAACTATGAATTCTACTCATGAGCAATCTATGGAAGTTATGACTAAACTTGGATTTGTTGAGGTGATTTATCAAAAAGATCTAGGACGCTCTTTATATGAAAATGGGAAGTTTAGGCTTGAGATAATAGAGGGAAAATTCATGAAAATTTTTTACTATCCTACAAGTATTATAAATGAAATTGCTATAAGAGTTTGGGGATAGATTAACTAACAAAATTAAAAATGTCAAAAAACTCCCTTTTAGTAAAGGGAGTTTTTTTATATGCTTTTAAAAACTTCGGGAAGGGCATTGATTATGTCGCTTGCCATAAGGGAATATTGTGTGAGTTTTTCGCTTGCGAGGTCGCCTGCGAGTCCGTGGATATACACACCTAAGGTTGCCGCAACGTAAGGGGTACACCCTTGAGCTAAAAGGGATGCGATTACTCCGTCAAGCACGTCGCCCGATCCCCCCGTACTCATTCCGCTATTGCCACTTTGGTTGATATAAATGCTATCGGAACATGGCTTTGCAACTGCGGTATTATGGTCTTTAAGAACGCAAATCAAACCATTTTTATTTGCAAAATTTTGCGCAAAATTTGGAATGTTTTCGGTTATTTTTGTCACTTCAATGCCCGAAATTCTTGACATTTCAAGTGGGTGGGGAGTGATGATTGCATCATTTTTTGCAAGCTTGATTAGGTCGCTGTTTTTAGCAATTAAATTAAGTGCGTCCGCATCAATTACGATGGGGCAGTTGCGTTTTTGAAGTGTAAATTTCAAAATTTCAAGTGCATCATCACTTGTTGAAAGTCCCATTCCTATAGCGATAACGTCGGCTTTTTTGATTGAATTTTCAAGCTTTTCAAAATCAATTTTGTCGCCCCAAGTTGACAAAACCGCCTCAGGAATAAGGGTTTGCAAAATTACTCTATTTTCTTCGTGAGAAAATATTTCAACAAGTCCACAACCTGTGCGATAAGCCGCTGTGGCACTGAAATACGGAGCACCTGCCATACAGGGTGAGCCGCCGATTATAAGCACCTTTCCACAACTGCCTTTATTGGAGTTTTCTTCTCGTTTGGGGAGCAATTTCGCAAGGTCATTTTGTGAATATGAAAAATTATTCATTGTCATTTTCCTCGTCATATTCTTTAATTCCGTTCATTGTGCTTGCAACCTTAAAGCCGTCAATTTCGCCACGTTGCATAGCACCGAAAATGCGATAGCGAAGACCTTTATGTTGTTTATCAAGCTCGTGAAGGAGCTGCTTCATCTCCTCGCGCTCGGTGTTGCCATCGGCAGGGCAGGTTGATTTTACAACGGGTAATTCCGCCTTTTCTGCAAACTGACGAACACTCTTTTCACTTGCGTAAAGCAAGGGTCTAATCATTGTCAAATCAATTCTTGAAAGGTACGTTATGGGTGAGAAGCAACCTATTCTGCCCTCGAAAAAGAGATTGAGCATAAAGGTTTCAATTGCGTCATCAAAGTGGTGACCAAGTGCAACTTTATTGCATCCAAGCTCCTTTGCAGTATTATAAAGCACTCCACGGCGCATCTTTGCACAAAGAGAGCAGGGGCTTGTTTCTTTTCTTTCTTCAAAAATAATTTGGTAAATTTGAGTTGGCACAACGTGGTATTTTACGTCAAGCTTATCACAAAGCGTCTGAATGCCCTCAAAGGTTGTGTTCGGGAAGCCCATGTCAACTGTGATGGCGATAAGCTCATACTTTTTGGGGTAAAATCTGCGCATTTCCGCAAGTGCGTAGAGAAGTGCCAATGAATCCTTGCCGGCAGAAACACCAACGGCAATTTTGTCACCCTCTTCAATCATTTGATAGTCGTCAACGGCACGTCTTGTATAGCTTAAAATTCGTTTTAATTCTTTCATTGAAAATTACATTCCTCGTATATCTTTTTTGCTCTTTCGGTGAGTGTTTTGGGATCATTATCAAGGTTTAAAAACAGTGGCTCAAGCACTTTTGTGGAGGAAGCCGCACCCTTTTTTGCCTTTATAAGTACAATTGATGGCTCACTTTTTGTGTTGGCGTGAACAAAGCACATCTCTTTGGGTTCGAGATTATTTTCTCGCATGGCGCAAATTAGGTCAACGAGTCTATCGGGACGCCACACGCAATAGAAAAAGCCACCGTGCTTTAAAAGTCTCTTTGCGCAGGCACAAAAATCACCAATATCACCGCAAACCTCGTGTCGAGCTATGTATTTTTCATCATAATCGTTGCGTTTTCCGGAATCTACTTTCATATAGGGCGGATTGGAAAAAACCGCATCGACTTCGCAACCGACGGTAGCGCTTTTGATGTTTCTGACGTCATCGAAAATTGGCACTATTTTATCCTCAAGATTATTCAATTTTGCGTTTCGCTGTATAATTTCGGCAAAATTTTGTTGGATTTCTGCGCAATAAATTGTTTTGAATTTTTCACGGGATGCGCAGAGCAGAGAGATGATACCTGTTCCACCACCAAGTTCAACTGCCACTGAGTTTTTTTGCGCCTTGATAAAAGAGGCAAGCAAAAAAGCATCTGTGCCAAAGGTCAATCCGTTTTTCTTTTGTATCAATTCTATATTTTCGTTGACTTTTGTCAAAGTTTCGTTATCTAATAAATTGTAGTTCATATTACCTCATTAAAGAAAAACACGGAGCAGGAAATCTGCTCCGTATCTTTTAGGTGTGATGGATTATTCCTGAACGGGAGCTCCTACAGGGCAAACGTCAGCGCAAGCACCGCACTCAGCGCATGCATCAGGATCAATTACATACATACCGTCACCTTCGGAAATAGCTCCGCAGGGGCAAGCGTCACAGCAAGCACCGCAAGCGATGCAAGCGTCAGTAATCTTATAAGCCATGATTAATACCTCCAATTAGTATTGATAAATCATTATATCACATTTCGACAGTAAAAAGCAAGGGGTTTTAGAAAATTAATTGATTTTTTATTCTTTATCCGCTTTTTTCTGTGAATGAATGATTTTTACGTTGTCACGGTGATATGGTTTTATTGTTTCACCGTCTTTATTTGTAATCTTAACCTTAATCATTCCTGTTAAGGGATGAGTTTCGGTTACAGTTCCAACTCCGTCTGGAGTTTTTACGGTTGAATCAACCGCAGGTGTGTGTGCAATTTCGTATTCGTAGCTTTCTTGCTCATAACGAAGGCAACACATAAGACGACCGCAAGTGCCTGAAATTTTTGAGGAGTTGAGGAACAAGCCCTGCTCCTTTGCCATTTTTATTGAAACTTGAACAAAGTCGGAAAGGAAGGTTGCGCAACAAAGAGGTCTGCCACATGCACCAAGACCGCCGATGAGTTTTGCCTCGTCACGAATTCCTATTTGACGGAGTTCAATTCTTGTTCTGAAAATGGCTGCCAAGTCTTTTACAAGCTCTCTAAAGTCAACTCTGCCTGCAGATGTGAAATAGAAGAGGAGCTTGCTATTGTCAAAGGTATATTGCGCATCAACAAGCTTCATATCAAGCTCGTGCTTTGCAATTTGCTCAAGGCAAATGCCAAAAGCTTCTTTTTCCTTTTGATTGTTTTCTTCGTTGTGAATTGCGTCTTCTGGTGTAGCAATTCTAATGATTTCACGAAGTGGGGGAACTATTTCGGATATTCCAACGGTTTTATTGGGAACGAACACCTCGCCATATTCCGGGCCTCTTGCGGTGTCAACAATGGCAAATTCTCCTTTATTCGCTTGAATTCCGTTGGGGGCGAAATAATAAACCTTGCCCACCTTTTTAAATCTGACACCAACTACCTCGACCTGTTCTTCGTCCTCGGTAGGAGCTTTTTTAGGTGCGGGTGTTTCGTATAGCTCGGGAACTATATCTTCAAGAAATTCAAGATTTTCTTCGCTTTCTTCAAACGCTTCAAATTCCTTTGCACCCTCATTCACCTGATTTTCTGTGGACTGTTCTTTAGGGTGTTTCTTTTTATTGTAATGGTGGTATCTTTTCTTGTTATTTTTTTTGTTTTGGTTGTTATTTTCCATAATGTATCTCCATTCTGCCTATGGCAGATTAATTAACTAAATAAGTTCACTCAAATAATTAACGATAGTCAATCTAACGTTTGCGTTTTTGAGCAAAGCAAGGCGTGCTTTTTCGGTGCTTTCTGCAATTTCAATTAATTTTTGCGTTGAAAAGCAATATGAAAGCTCCTCGGCATATTCTTCGTTGGTGAAGAAAATCAACTGTGGATTTTCTGATTTTTTGATTAGGGTGAGGTCACGCAATGCAGAGCGAATTTCTGAAAGCTGAGCGATAATTTTTTCTCTTTCGTCTTTCTTTTGCGAAAACATTGCGCAAATTTCAGCAAACTCGGTTGGGAGTGTGTGGTGCGCAATTGATTCGATCAATTTTTGGGCAAGTACACGATTTTGAAGAATTTGCTTTTTCTCGTTAGATTCAACAAGCTCAAGCACCCTGCCGATACTACCCTTGGAAGCCATATAAATCTGCTCAAATTCCTCGGGCGAATTGTTAATAAAGCTTCTTACCGATGGGGAAGCTACTTTTAAAAATTCGATTGCCTCGTCCTTTTGAGGAATTGACATTCTAAGCACGGGGGCACGGCTTTTTATTGTTTCAAGAATGGTTTCTGTATGCTCGCAAAGAAGAATAAAAATCGCATAGGACGGCGGCTCTTCAAGTGTGAGCAAAAGTGCATTTTGCGCCTGCGGAGTCATAGTATGAGCATCTTCAATGATATAAACCTTATGTTCACCGTCATTGGGGAAGTATGAAACGTCCTCTTTGATAAATCTGATTGGCTCAATGCCAAGGCTTGCCCTATCTTCCTCTTTTGAAATGTAAGTAATATCCGGGTGGATATTCTCCATAACCTTTTTACAGGAATTACATTCAAGGCAGGGAAGGGAGAGAGTGTTATCGTCCTTATTTTCGCAATTTAGGGCGGCGGCAACAAGGCGGGCAAGAGTATGCTTTCCGCTGCCTTTTGCACCGAGTAAAATGTATGCGTGAGAGAGGGAATTATTCTCTATAGCAGAGGCAAAATAATCACAAAGCTTATCGTTTGCAATGATGCCTGAAAAATTATTTTTCATATAAACCCTCCTTTTAGCAATACATAATTATTATATCAAACAAATATTAATATGTCAATAGGTCATATATTTACAAAAAATCCCATTATATAGGGTGCGAATATGAATAAAAATCACATTGTTTTGTTTAATATTAACAAAAAGCTAAAAATACGAAAAAAACACTTGAAAAATTTAGCATTTTGTAATATAATAACAATGTATGACTATGTCTATAATTATAAATATAGAAATACCAATGTAATGAAGGGAGAACGCTTGATATGTTTAAGAAAAAAGAATGTGTCGCTATGCTACTCGCTGGCGGACAAGGCTCAAGACTTTACGCACTTACCAAGAAAACCGCTAAACCCGCAGTTTCATTTGGAGGAAAGTTCAGAATCATTGACTTTCCGCTTTCAAACTGTATCAATTCCGGTGTGGACACAGTCGGTGTCCTCACACAGTATCAACCCCTCGTACTCAATGAATACATAGGAAATGGACTTCCTTGGGATCTTGACAGAACCTTTGGCGGAGTTTCCATTCTTCCCCCATACCAGGGCTTTAACGGTTCTGACTGGTATAAGGGCACTGCTAACGCAATCTACCAGAACCTTGAGTTCATCAAGAGATATCAGGCGGATTATGTTTTGATTCTCTCAGGTGACCACATCTATACAATGGATTACAACAAAATGCTTGAATACCACAAGGCAAACAATGCTGACTGCACTATCGCGGTTCTTGAGGTTCCTATGGAAGAGGCAAGCCGCTTTGGTATTATGAGTGTTAATCCCGACAAATCAATTTACAAATTCTCTGAAAAGCCCAAGAATCCCGATAGCAATCTTGCTTCAATGGGTATCTATATTTTCAGTGCAGATAAGCTTTACAAATATCTTACCGAAGATGAGGCAGACCCTGCTTCAAGCAATGACTTTGGTAAAAACATCATTCCAAATATGCTTAATAATGGCGAGAGAATGTTTGCTTATAATTTCGAAGGATATTGGAAGGACGTTGGAACAATTTCTTCTCTTTGGGAAGCAAATATGGACCTTCTTGGCGAAAAGCCCGTTCTTGCTTTTGACGACGAGAAAGCAAGAATTTTCTCACGTCACGAAAATGAAGCTCCCCAGTATATCGGTGCTGAAGCAGTTGTTGAAAATTCTTCAATTACCGAGGGATGCGAAATTTATGGAACAGTTATCAATTCCGTTCTTGGCTACGGTGTTGTAGTTGAAAAGGGAGCTGTTGTTCGTGATTCCGTTCTTATGCATCACGTTTGTGTTGGCGAGGGTGCTACTGTTGAATACTCTATTCTTGACTCCGACGTTATTGTTGGCAAGGGTGCAAGAGTGGGCAGACCCCGTGACAATGCCGAGGGCATTACTGTTATTGGCGCGAATAATACGGTTGGTGACGGTGAGGATATTGCCGATAACCAAATGATCTATTCTGAATAATGAGGTGACGATATGAAAGCAGCTGGACTTATATTTTCTAATATACACGATGCATCCATTCCCGAACTCACAAAGCCACGCACAATGGCGAGCATTCCCTTTGGCGGAAGATACCGTCTTATCGACTTTGCTCTTTCAAATATGGTGAATTCGGATATTACTACCGTTGGACTTATTACTCACAACAATTATCAGTCACTCCTTGACCATATCGGTACAGGTAAGGACTGGGACCTTGCACGTCGCTCGGGCGGTATTAGAATTTTGCCTCCCTTTATTACAAGCGGCACGCACGGTGATGACAGACTTTATAACACACGCCTTCAGGCGCTTGTTGGTGTTAAGAATTTCGTTGACAATTGCGGAGCTGATCACGTTATCATCTCCGATTGCAATATGATTTGCAATATCGATTTCACCGATGCACTTAACAACCATATCGCAAACAATGCGGATATTACTATTATCACAAAGCTTGTTAATACTAATGAGCTTAAATTCCCACTTGATAAGTATATCAAGGTGGTGGAATATAATGAAAATGGCGAAATTGTTGATTATCTGCCTTACGATAGTCAAGATGGCGAGCTTCATATCAACACGAATATGATGATCGTTAAGCGCTCTTATCTCCTTTCCATTATTCACGAGGCAGATGCAAGAGGTTTTGACAGCTTTTCAAGAGACGTTATTATGAGAAACCTTGGCAAGCACCGTTTCTTTGCGTTTGAATATGATGGATATTTCAATTATATCGATTCTATGCAGAAATACTTCTTCTGCAATATGAAGATGCTTGATTCAAACAAGAGAAAGCTTGTTTTCCACGTTAAGAATAGACCCATTTACACCAAGGTGCGAAACTCTGCTCCCACAAGATATTCTGAGAGCGCTAAGGTTACAAACTCCATTATCGCTGACGGATGCGTGATTGAGGGCGTTGTTGAAAACTCAATCCTTTTCAGAGGCGTTAAGGTTGGCAAGGGTACAGTTATTAAAAACTGCATCCTTTTGCAGAACACTTATACCGGTGATGACGTTTATCTTAACTGTGTAGTTACTGACAAAAACGTAACTATCAAGAATGGTAAAATGCTCTCCGGTCACGAAACTCTTCCTTTCTATATCGGCAAGGGAACAACGGTTTAAAGGAGAGAATTTATGAAGAAAATATTGTTTGTAGGAGCTGAGGTAATGCCCTTTGCGGCAACGGGTGGTCTTGGTGACGTGCTTGGTTCATTGCCCACGGCTCTTAAAAAAGAATATAAGGAAGATATTGACGTTCGTGTAGTTATGCCTCTTTATGATGCGGTGAAGCCCGAATGGAGAAAACAGATGAAGCTTGAGGCGGTGTTTAACCTTCAACTTTCATGGAGAAGTCTTTATTGCGGCATTCACAGTCTTCAAAAGGACGGTGTTACCTACTACTTTGTTGATAATGAGTACTATTTCAAGAGAGGTGCGCTCTACGGCTACGGTGACGAGGCGGAGAGATATGCATTTTTCTGCAAGGCGGCTATTGAAATGCTTGGAGTTTTGGGTTATTATCCCGACGTGCTTCACGCACACGATTGGCAGGCGGCACTCACACTTCCGTATTTGAATTTCCAATATCGTTGGAGAAAAGAATACCAAAACATTAAAACTGTGTTTACAATCCACAATATCGAATATCAGGGTCAGTTCTCACACGACGTGCTTGGTTACGTTTTCGGACTTGATTATTCTGATTATTTTGATTATAACGGATGCGTAAACCTTATGAAATGTGCAATTGAAATGGCTAACGTTGTTACAACGGTAAGTCCAAGATATTCAGAGGAAATTAAAGGTGATGAATATTCTCACGGTCTTGCTCCCATACTGAATAAGAATGCACACAAGCTCACAGGAATACTTAACGGCATTGACTATAAGTATTACAACCCCGAAACCGATAAGGAGTTGTTTATGAACTTTAAATCGGGCGAGCTTGACAAAAAAGTTAAAAACAAGACCAAGCTTCAAAGAGAGCTTGGACTTCCCGAAAGAGAAGACGTTCCACTTGTGGCAATTATTTCACGACTTGCTTCACACAAGGGACTTGACCTTGTTCGTGAGGTTGCTTACGGTCTTGTTGACAATAATGATATGCAGCTTGTTGTTCTTGGCAAGGGGGAAGCGCAGTATGAGGACTTCTTTACCGAGCTTGAGCGCAACAGAAAAGACAAGGTTCGTGCCCTTATAATGTATGACCGTGACCTTTCAAAGCGCATATATGCGGCATCGGATATTTTCCTTATGCCTTCAAAGAGTGAGCCCTGCGGACTCTCTCAAATGATTGCTTCTCGCTATGGTGCAATTCCCGTGGTTAGAGAAACAGGCGGTCTTTATGACTCGATTAAGGGATATTGGTTGCTTAACGGAACAATCCTTGGCAACGGATTTACCTTCTCAAACTATTATGCAGGTGAGCTTTATGAACGCACTACAGCGGCTCTTGAGCTTTATCATAATGAAGAATTGTATCCTAAATTTGCTAAAAAAATTATGGATACCGACTTTTCTTGGGGAATTTCCGCAAGAAAATATCATATGCTTTACGAAAGAATGTAAGGCAAAATCAAATCGCAATACCTATTTAATTTTGGAGGACACATGAATTACCAACCCACAGTGAACGAAATCACAGAAAATTTAGAGGGCAAGCTTGCCAGATACTTTGGTTGCACAAGCAAAGAAGCAACAAGAGAACAAATGTATAAGGCAGCTGCCATGACAATTAAGGATATTCTCACAGCGAAAAGAGGAGAATATAAAAAGCAAGTAAATGAAGAAGGCGGCAAGAGAGTGTACTATATGTGCATGGAATTCTTGCTTGGTAGATCACTTAAAACCAATCTTTGCAATCTTGGACTTGCAGAAAACTATAGAGAATCTCTTAAGGGTCTTGGATTTGACCTTGACGATCTCTACGAATGCGAGCCCGATGCAGGTCTTGGCAACGGCGGTCTTGGACGTCTTGCAGCTTGCTTTATGGACTCTCTTTCATCACTTGACTATCCCGCAACAGGATTTTCGCTTTGCTATGAGTACGGCTTGTTCAAGCAGATGATTATTGACGGCGTTCAGATTGAACTTCCCGATGTATGGCTTCCCGGCGGTGAAGTATGGCTCACACCCAGAACTGACCGTGTTTTCAAGGTTCGCCTTGGCGGCCGTGTTCGTGAAGAATGGCGCGAAGACCACATGGAAGTTATCTATGAGAACTGCGAAGAATATGAAGCAATTCCTTATGATATGATGATTTCCGGTGCTGACTCAAAGGCAGTTTCTCAGCTTCGTCTTTGGAAGGCAAGAAATATTCACAACTTTAATATGAACCTTTTCTCACAGGGTGAATATGCAAGATCCCTTGAAGAAAGTACAAATGCTGACATTCTTACAAAGGTTCTTTATCCTTCTGACAACCACACTCAGGGTAAGATTCTTCGTCTTACACAGCAGTATTTCTTGGTTTCTGCTTCAATGCAGAGCATCATCCGTGACCACATGGCTGTTTACGGTAATCTTGACAACCTTGCAGACAAGGTTGCAATTCACATCAACGATACACACCCTGCACTTTGTATCCCCGAGCTTATGAGAATTTTCCTTGATGATTATCACTTCTCATGGGAAAAATCTTGGGATATGGTACAGAAGATTGTGTCCTATACAAACCACACAGTTTTGCCCGAAGCACTTGAAACATGGAACGAGGATATCTTCCAACTCAAGCTTCCCAGAATCCACCAGATCGTTAAGGAAATTAACGAAAGATTCTGCAAGGATGCTTGGAATGTATTCCCCGGAAACTGGGAAAAGATCTCTAAGCTCTCTGTAATCGGTTACGGTCAGGTTAGAATGGCTAACCTCTCTGTTATCGGTTCACACTCCATCAACGGTGTTTCAAAGCTTCACTCTGATATTCTTAAGGATTCCACATTCAAGGATTTCTATAAGATGTATCCCGACAGATTTGACAACGTAACAAACGGTATCGCTCACAGAAGATGGCTCTGCTATTCTAACCCCGCGCTTGCTTCTTTGCTTGACGATTGCATTGGTACAGGTTACAGACACAATCCTGAAGAACTTGCTAACTTTGCAAAATTTGCAGACGATAAGGCAGTTCTTGAGCAGATTCGTTCAATCAAGCACGATAACAAGAAGGCATTTGCAGATCTTCTTTATAAGAAGACAGGCAGAGTGCTTGATACACACTCTGTGTTTGACGTTCAAATTAAGAGATTGCATGAATACAAGCGCCAGCTTCTTAACGCTCTTAACATCATCAACCTCTATATTGATATTAAAGAAAATCCCAATCTTGATGTTCAGCCCCAGACATTCATTTTCGGTGCTAAGGCGGCGCCCGGATATCAGATGGCTAAGGAAATTATTAAGCTCATCTGCTTTATCAGCCGTGAGATTGAAAATGACCCCGTTGTTAGCAAGAAGATTAAGGTTGTATTCCTTGAAGATTACAACGTAAGTATGGCTGAAGCACTTATTCCTTCTGCAGAAATCAGTGAACAGATTTCTCTTGCAGGTAAGGAAGCAAGTGGTACAGGTTGTATGAAGCTTATGATTAACGGTGCTCTTACCATTGGTACACTTGACGGTGCTAACGTTGAAATGCTTGCTGCTGCAGGTAAGGAAAATATGTATATCTTCGGTCTTACTGCTAAAGAAGTTGAAGATATTTGGGCAAGAGGATACCACTCTAACGAGTTCTATGCAAACAATAACCGCCTTGCGAAGATTATTGATTGCCTCAACCGTGGCTTTGCTGGTCAGTCCTTCTCACACATTTCAAGATACCTTCTTACAGGTATGGGCGTTGCTGACCCATTCATGTGCCTTGCAGACTTCGAGTCTTACAGAACAACACACGAAAGAATGATTGCGGACTATGCAGACAAAGAAAAGTGGAACAGAATGTCCCTTATGAACATTGCTTCCGCAGGTTACTTTGCAGCTGACAGAAGTATCGAAGAATACGCACAGAAATTCTGGAATCTTAAAAAAATTACAGGAAATAACTAATCAATGTATAATCAACTTCAAAATAATGCCTCAACTAATGGAGTTGAGATAATTAGAGAAATAAAAGTTGGTTCATCATGGAAAAATGCCTCGTATAGCGGGGCATTTTCCGTAAATGATGATATCAGATATAGAATCGTCGTTCCCACCAATATGGGTACTCAAGGTGTGGTTATGAGAATTAATCGTGACGGCGAGGATTATTGGGATATTCCACTCACTCTTGCAAGTTTTGAAACGGGACGAGAGGAATATATTGTTGAACTTAATTTAAGAACACTTTGTGGGCCTGTTCCTGCCTTGTTTTTCTATGAATTTTTGTTCCTTCGCGGAACAAGAACTCTTTTTACGTGCAGTATGAACAATTTTGATTTTGAACTTTCTTATCATTCAGAGTCAAAGTTTTCTTTGCTTGTTTATGAGGATTATTTTAAGGCAAAGGAATGGTTTGGAAAGGGAATTATGTATCACATTTTTGTTGACCGATTTGCAAAGGGTGAAATTGAACCCTATTATCGTGACGATGTGATTATGAATGACGATTGGTACAACGGTATTCCCCAATATGCGAAAAATCAAGGCGATAAGCTTAAAAACAATATGTTCTTTGGTGGAAATCTTAAGGGTATTGAGGACAAACTTGATTACCTTGAAGGTCTTGGAACAAAGGTTATTTATTTGAGCCCAATTTTTAAGGCATATTCCAACCACAAATACGATACGGGCGACTATATGACCATTGACGAGATGTTCGGTGGCGAAAAGGCGTTTGTTTCGTTGATTGAAAAGGCAAAGGAAAAGGGAATTAGCATTATTCTTGACGGCGTTTTCAACCACACGGGTGATGATAGCTTATATTTTAATAAATATGGTAAATATCAGTCAAACGGTGCTTGTAATTCTGAAAATTCACCCTATCGCAATTGGTTTAATTTCAGATGCTACCCCTGTGACTATGAGTCTTGGTGGGGCATTGATATTTTGCCAAAATTAAATCAGAACAACAGTGATTGCCGCAATTATTTCACCGGTGAAAACGGTGTTATTGAAAAATACACAAAAATGGGTATTGGCGGTTGGCGTCTTGACGTTGCTGACGAGTTGCCCGATCAGTTTTTGTATGAGCTTCGTGAAAGAGTGCATGAAAACTCTTACGGACAGGGTATTGTTATTGGCGAGGTTTGGGAAAATGCCGCAGTTAAGACCGCTTACGGTCACAGAAGAAACTATTTCCACGGCCGTCAGCTTGACAGTGTTATGAACTATCCCTTGCGTAACGGAATTATTGATTTTGTTACTTACGGAAGCGCAGAAATGCTTTACAACGTACTTGTTGAGCTTTATGCTTCGTATCCAAGATGCGTTAGCGATTCGCTTATGAATATTCTTAGCACACACGATACTGAAAGAATTTTGACTGTGCTTGGCGACAACTATCGCCCGGACGCACCCAATGATCATCTTGCAGTTATGAGAATGAGTGCACAGGAAAAGGACGTTGCTGTTGACAGACTTAAAATGGCAGCGATACTTCAATATACCGTTTATGGTATTCCTTCTGTTTTCTACGGTGACGAGGCAGGCGTTGAGGGCTATCACGATCCATTTTGCAGAAGAACATATCCTTGGGGCAGAGAAAATACTGAACTTTTAGAGCATTATCGCAAGCTTGGCGAGCTTAGAAATATTGAAAAGGCATTTGACAGGGGTTCTTTCCGTGTTATTGAGCATGGCATGGAAACTATCGCATATGAAAGATGCAAGGACGACTCTCGAGTTGTGGTTATTGCCAACGGTGGCGAAAATATTTATCGCACCCGTCTTGAAGGAAAGTGGATTGATATGCTTTCTTATGAGAGCTTTGAAAATTATATTTCCATCCCCCCTCACAGCGCAAGAATATTAAAACAAATATAAATTAGACTATCAAAAAAAGTTGCTCTATTGCAAGAGTAAAAAAGCTGAATGCAAAATAAGCAACATAAAAAACAAGCACAAGGCAATCGGTGAGCATGCCTTGTGCTTGCTTGCTTTTTTGACAGTTTGAGATCGTCACGAAAGCGGTAATCTAAAAATTTTTAAAAAACTGAAAAAAGTTATTGATATATTTGAAGAATTGTGTTAATATTAATGTAGATAATTATGTTTAAATATTCAGGTGATTATGAAATACATAAAAATAATGGCTTTGTATTTTGCTTGGATCTTTGTGTTGGTATCTTGTAATAGTCCAACAAAAGAGTCAAGAAATACTGGGATTTTAGCTAATAATGAAGTTGTTTCGTCCATCAAACAGGAGATTGCGGATAGAGAAAATTTGCTGCTTGCAAACAAGGATGACGTTTTTTGGTCTCCTTCGGGAACGATTTGGCATGCGAGTTATGAATGCTCTTATCTTGCAAATTCAAAAATAATATATCACGGAACTGTTGAAGAAGCAAAGCTTGAGGGAAAAGAAAGGTTTTGCGAAAGATGTGCGGGTGAAGACAACAACGCAATTTATGAAAAGCTTGCGCAAAATGAAATTAAAAGTGGCGACGTGTTTTTTACCAAGGATGGCGACACTTGGCACAAGGATTTGAATTGTGAGAAAATCTTAGGATCGCAAAAAATATACTATGCTTCACTTGAGATTGCAAAATCTCTTGGCAAAGTACATTCTTGCGAAAACTGTGATAAATAAATATCGGTTGGAGGGGTAATATGACTATTAGACTTGCTGAAAAAAAGGATATTGACAGAATAATGCAGATAATTGCAGACGCAAGAGAAAGCATTGGGCGACTTGGTATTGACCAGTGGCAATATGGCTATCCCACAAGGGATATTGTTAAAGAGGATATTTTGCTTGAAAGAAGCTTTGTTGTTGTTGAAAATGATGAAATTTGCGCAACTTTTGCGCTTATGCTTCACGGAGAGCCAACATATAAAAAAATTTATTGCGGTGCGTGGATTTCGGATGGTGAATACCTTGCGTTACATAGAATTGCAATTGATAGCAACCATCGTAGAAGAGGAATTGCAGAGAAGATAATTGCGTTCCTTTCTGAATTTGGCGTAGAAAACGGATATTCAAGTGTTAGAGTTGACACGCATGAGGGTAATATCCCCATGAGAAAGATGCTTGAAAAGAACGGTTTTGAATATTGTGGAGCAATCCATTTGCTTGACGGTCAACCCCGAGTGGCTTATGAAAAATTGATATAAGGTAAATTATGGCAGATAAAAATTCGATTAAAATAATAGCGCAAAATAAAAAGGCATATCACGATTATTTTGTGGAGGAAAAGTATGAGGCGGGCGTTGAGCTTTTTGGCACGGAGGTTAAGAGCATTCGTGCAGGCAAGGTGAACGTTAAAGAGTCATATTGCGACATCAAAGACGGTGAGGTTTTTGTTGTTGGCATGCACATAAGCCCCTATGAGCAGGGAAACGTGTTTAACAAGGACCCCTTACGTCCCAAAAAACTCCTTTTGCACAAAAGGGAAATTTTAAAGCTTTTTGGTCTTGTTTCTCAAAAGGGATACACGCTTGTGCCTTTGCAGGTTTATCTTAAAAACTCAAGAGTTAAGATAGAAATTGGACTTTGTCGAGGTAAAAAGCTCTATGACAAGAGAGATGATATGGCTAGAAATGACGCAAAACGTGATATGGAGCGTGCGTTTAAATCACATAACGATTAAGGTAGGAAAAATATGAATATCAGTTTTGATAATG
This sequence comes from Eubacteriales bacterium, assembly GCA_045635885.1. Classification (GTDB taxonomy): domain Bacteria; phylum Bacillota; class Clostridia; order Oscillospirales; family CAG-272; genus RGIG4608. The sequence goes on from JAZTWO010000077.1 coordinate 32,866, forward strand.
AAAAATATATTGACCTTCAGTCAAAACATATTAAAGACAGAATTGAACAGTTTGGTGGCAAGCTTTATCTTGAATTTGGTGGCAAGCTTTTTGATGATTATCACGCATCCCGTGTGCTTCCCGGTTTTATGCCCGATTCTAAGCTTCAAATGCTTCTTCAACTTAAGGATAGAGCCGAAATTGTTATTGTTGTAAACACTGACGATATTGAAAAAAATAAAATTCGTGGTGACCTTGGTATCACATATGACCTTGACGTGCTTCGCCTTATTGATGCATTCAGAGGCGTTGGACTTTTTGTGGGAAGCGTGGTGCTTACTAGATTTGAGTCCGCTCACCCGGCGGTTGCCAAGTTTGAACGCAAATTGCGTGAGCAGGGCATAAAGATTTATCATCACTATACCATTGTGGGATATCCATCTAACATTGAAAAAATTGTTAGTGATGAGGGATTTGGCAAAAATGAGTATATCGAAACAGAAAAGGAACTTATTATTGTTACAGGTCCCGGTCCCGGAAGTGGAAAGATGGCGGTTTGTCTTTCTCAACTTTACAATGATAACAAAAAGGGAATTAAGGCGGGATATGCGAAGTTTGAGACCTTCCCGATTTGGAACAAGCCCCTTCGCCATCCAGTTAATCTTGCTTATGAGGCGGCAACTGCCGATCTTAATGATGTGAATATGATTGACCCATATCACCTTGAAAAATATGGTGAGATGGCGGTGAACTATAACCGTGACGTTGAAATTTTTCCCGTGCTTGATGCGATTTTTAAGGGGATTTACGACGGAAATTCGCCCTATTATTCTCCCACGGATATGGGTGTGAATATGGTTGGTAACTGTATTGTTAATGACGAGGAAGTGTGCGAGGCGTCAAAACGTGAAATTGTTCGTCGTTATTATGACGCACTTTGTGCTTGTCGTGATGATGATACTGAAAGAAACAGAACTGCCGTTCAAAAAACTGAACTTTTGATGCAACAGGCGGGTATTTCAAAGAATTATAGAAAAGTTGTTGAAGCTGCAAAGCAAAAGAGCGAGGAAACAGGTGTTCCTGCGGCAGCAATTGAGCTTAATGATGGTCGAATTATTACAGGTAAGTCAACCGATTTGCTTGAAAGCGTTTCTGCAATGCTTCTTAATGCACTCAAATCAATTACGGGCATTCCTGATGAAATTCATTTGTTAGCACCAGAGGTTATTGAACCTGTTCAAAAGCTCAAATGCAAGTATCTTTCAAGAACATATAAAAAGTTGAACGTTAACGAGATTTTGATTGCGCTTTCGATTTCTGCGCACACATCCGCAACAGCGGCGCATGTTCTTAAGCATCTTCCAAAGCTTGCGGGATGCGACATTCATTCCACGGTAATGCTCTCAAGCGCGGACGTTGAAGTTCTTAAAAAGCTTGGACTTAACGTTACTTGTGAGCCACAGTATCAGATTAAAGAATTATTTATTGGATAATAAAAAAGCGAGTTGTTCAACTCGCTTTTTGTTATGAAACAAGGTAATAGATTTGTTGTAACTCGTTTGCGTCCCACAAAACAGGAACGGGATAAAGTGGATTTGCCTCTTTATCGGCAAGGGAAGCCATTGACGGTATGTCTGAAACGCAAATGCAATCGAATTTTTCGGGGATTTGCATATCGTGGTTCATTTTTTCAACGTGTGAAATGAAAATTTCTGCCGCATCTTTGTCAGAAACGGTGTTTTCGACAAGTCCAATCGCTCTTGAAAGCTCTGCAAGAGGTGTAATTGCACCATCACCGTAGGCACGAAGAACTTTTGGCAACAAAATTGCATTTGCAAGTCCGTGTGCAACCCCGTATTTGCCGCCAAGCGTATGGGCAACTGCGTGAACGTAACCTACGTAGCTTTTTGTGAAGGCAGTTCCTGCAAGATATGATGCGTGGAGCATATTTTTGCGTGCTTCGATATCTGCACCGTTTTCATAGACTTTTGGAAGATTTTCAAAAATCAACTTGACCGCTTTTTCGGATGCTAATTTAGTGTCCTTGGTGCGAGATTTTCCAATGTAAGCTTCAACTGCGTGGGTGAGTGCGTCCATACCTGTGGTTGCGCTTAAGTGGGGGGACAATCCAACTGTAACCTCGGGGTCAAGAAAAACGTATTTGGGAATGAGGCAAAAATCGTTGATAACGTATTTATGGTGCGTTTTTGCATCAACTATGACGGATGCGACCGTTGTTTCACTACCCGTGCCTGCGGTGGTTGGAATGGCTATGAGTAAGGGAAGGCGACGTCTTACCTTAATCAAGCCCTGCATCTTTTTAAGGGGCTTTTTCGGGCGGACGATTCTTGCGCCAACCGCCTTTGCGCAGTCCATTGGAGAGCCGCCGCCAAAGGCAATTATTGCCTGACAATCGTTTTCAACGTACAAATCCTTCGCTTCTTCCACATTGTCGGATGTGGGGTTGGGGAGGGTTTTGTTATATACAACACATTTGATGCCTTGACTTTCAATCATGTTTTCCAAGGGGGAGGTCATTCCAAGCGAATGAATGGTTCTTCCTGTTACAAGCATTACTTTTTCTATGGAATTTGTCTTTAACACCTCGAGGACGCCTTCAAGATTGGGTATCAATTTTGGTTCACGATAGGGCATGAACGGAATTGCCAAGCGCATAACTTTATTGAACGTTCTGTGATATATTTTTCTGAATGTTTTCATAAAAACTCCTGTAATTTAATTGACGTGAAGATTATACCATAATTGATGGGAAATTGCAAGGGGGGAATGAGGGGTGTTTAAAGGGCTTGACAATTTGATAGCGTGGTGGTAAAATTAAGGTATAAATGCTGACGGGCTGACGTGAAAGGAAAATTTATATGAAAAAGATTTTATTGTTATTGTTATTCATTGTAACTTTATTTGCTTTTACATCCTGCGATTCCGTTCATATTCATAACCTTACAAGTATGGTTGCTTTGGAGCCAACTTGCGCAACAGAGGGAACGTCTTATATGGTATGTACAGAGTGCGGAGAGGTTGCAAGCACTATTACACTTCCTAAAACTAACGACCATACCCCTGAAATTATTCCTGCGGTTGAGCCGACTTGCTCAAGCACAGGACATACAGAAGGCAAGAAGTGTTTAATTTGTAATCTTATTATTGTTAAACCAGATACCGTAGAAAAGCTTTCTCATGATTTTGGTGAATGGCAAACTGTTAAAGAACCTACAACAACTCAAGAAGGTTTGCAAGAAAGATATTGTGCATGCGGAGCAACAGAAGTCCGTACTATTACATACGGAAATTACACTTACAACGCTTATATGCTTGAATTTCCGTTAACATGGAATCCTCACAACTATGAAATGGAATCTGCAAAAGAAATCCTTAATTATACAACAGTTGGTTTCTACACATTCGATTACAACGAAGATAAAACGGGGTTCGTTATCGTTCCCGAAATGGCAGCTCAGATGCCTATCGACGTAACTGCTGATTACGTTGGTGATAGATGGGGAATTGGTGAAACCGAAACTGCGAGAGCTTGGAAGATAGTTCTTCGTGACGACCTTAACTGGGAAGACGGCACACCCATCACAGCTTATGATTTCATCGAATCCGCTAAGAGATTACTTTCTTACGGATCAAACGTTGATTCTTTTTACTTGGGCGATATGAAAGTTGTTGGTGCAAAGTATTACCACTATTTTAGCGCTTCTATTATCGCTCCTGCTAATGATTTATACAAGACATACTCTACAGATCTTGATGATTATCTCATTTTCTCGCTTGAAGCTCCCAATGAAGATAATGACTATGCTGAATGTGCAATGAGAACAATGATGGGCTTCCCTAATTCTTACAACGCAGCAGCTTGTGCAAACTACCTTATTAGTAACTACCTTGCTGGAACAGCATTCACAGCAGAAGCAGCAGCTCAGATGGAAGGCATGACTCTTGCTGATATCAAGGCAAATGACAAATTGGCGGCGGCATGGACAGATCTTATCAGTTTGTGGCCTATAGATCCCAATGAAGAGCTTTACTTCTTATTGACAAATAGTGTATATAAATCAGTTGAATGGGATTCTGTTGGTCTTCTTGCTCTCTCTAATACGGAAATCGTTATTATTCTTGAAGAAGCTCTTTCCGGTTATGATCTTAACTATTCACTTACAGGAAACTTCGGTCTTGTTTACATTCCTACTTATGATGCTTGTGCGTCTGTTGACTCAAACGGAGATTACATAAATACATATGGAACATCCGTGGTGACACACATGAGCTTCGGTCCTTACAAGCTTACATACTATGAGTACAATAAACTGATCGTTCTTGAAACTAACCCCTATTGGTACGGTTACTATGATTCGGATCGTGCAGGTCAGTATCAGACAACAAAAATTGTTTATGACTGGTATGCTGACTCCGAAGCAGCTATGGACGCATTCCTTCAGGGTAAGCTTGACTATATGGATCTTGGCGATAGTGATATTCCTCAGTACATAGGTTCTGACCGTATATACTACACAGACGGTGCTTCCACATGGTTCATCGTTCTTAATCCCAACGAACTCGCTTTTGCTAAATGGGAAGCTAACAATCCCGGTTATGATAAGTCCATCATGACAATTAAGGAATTTCGTATGGCTCTTTCATTCTCACTTGACAGACAGGGCTTTATAAATACAGTTGACCCTGCAGGTTCTGTCGCTTTGGGTTTGTTCAATAATGGAATCTGCTCTGGTTATGAGCTTGGTACTATGTACCGTGAAGAAGAAGCTGCCAAGGATACACTCCTTGCTTACTGGGGCATTTCTCAAGACCAAATTGGTCCCGGAAAACAGTATGCAACAAAGGACGAAGCTATTGCTTCTATCACAGGTTACAACCTTGCAGGTGCTAAGGTATTATTCAATCAGGCATATGATAAGGTTATAGAAGCCGGCCTCTATGACGGTCAGGAAAAGATCCTCATCAACATTGGTACACCTAACAACACATCTAAGTTCTACACACGTGGTTACACATTCCTTGTAAACTGTTGGACAGAAGCGGTTAGGGGAACAAAGCTTGAAGGCAAGCTTGAATTCACAAACGACTCTACTCTTGGCGATGGATTCTCCGATGCTCTTAGGACTAACGCAGTTGATATGCTCTTCGGAATAGGTTGGAGTGGTTCTCAGTTTAACCCTTACAGTCTTATTAATGCATACACAGAAGATGGCTACCATTATGACACTGCATGGGATACATCTGCTGAAATGATGGATTTTGTAGCAGACAATGGTACAACTTACAGAGCATCCGTTCTTAAATGGTCTTACTCACTCAAAGGTGAAGTGATCGAAGTTCAGGTGGTTGGTGCTAACGGTAAGGTAACCGGTGACGTTGAATACTTCTCTTGTGGTTCTGAAGACGGAAAGCCAGAAGAAAGAGTTCGCCTTCTTGCTGCAGTTGAACAGAGAGTTCTTGAACAGTGTAACGTGATTCCCACACATAACCAGTCTTCTGCTTCTCTTCTTGGTAATCAGGTGGAATATGCCAAGCAGGAATACGTTTATGGTATTGATCGTGGTGGTATCCAGTACATGACATATAACTACACGGACGAAGAATGGGAGACATACGTTGCTGAACAGGGTGGCGTTATTTCGTATAAATAATTAATTGGTTTAGTTTTTTTAGCCAGAACAAACAGAACACCGACATAGCTAAGTTGTGCTTAGCTAAGTCGGTGTTCTTTGTAATTTCCCTCGCTACGAGAGATTGAATGGTAGACCCGACGCGTAACCATTCATTTTCTCGGAAAATGATATATAGATTATCCCCCTCTTTTTGCTTTTTCAGAAAGAGGGAGATGTTTTATTGTTGATGTGTTTTTCTGTATGCAGTTGGTGAAATTCCATTTTTCTTTTTGAAAATAGCAGAGAAGTGATATTCATCTACAAAGCACAGAGAATCACTGATTTCTTTTATACTTAATCTCGTTTTAGTCAGTAAGTTTTTGGATATTGCAATTCTATGGTTAAGCAAATACTGATAGGGTGTAGTATCGAAATACTTTTTGAATTCACGGCTTATCTGTGACTTTGACAAATGGATCTCGTCATATAAATCCTGCATAGACACTTTTCTGTAAATTGCTTGGTCGAGCAATTCCTTTGTTTTAATGGCGGTAGGAGAAACCTTTTGCTTTTCATCGTTTTCTACCAATCGTAGAATAATTTTGAAAATGATTTCAGATGCTTTTAAATATACTTCTTCATTGTCGTTATATTTTATAGCCAAATCCAATAATTCATTAAAGAATTCCTTGCAGTTAGTATTCTTAAATACTACTCGCCCCGATAGACCGTAAGCGCTGATAATATCCGTGAAAACACCGCCAAAAAAGTTTACCCAAATTTTTTCATAAGGATCATTAGGGTCTGCTCCGTAACGATGTTTTGAACCAAGATGAATTAAATAAACGTCGTTTTCTTCAACTGTATATTTTTTGTCGTCGCATATGATAAATCCTTTGCCCTTGCTGATGTATTCAAGAACGAAATAGTCTGAGTGTTGTCTTTCAATGAAATACTTTTTGTTGGGGTGGGTAATTCCAATTGCTTCAATTCTAACGGGGTATTCCTTGGAATCGTCATATGTAAAATAGTTTAATTCTTCAAAGCTCGTGTCACCGTAAGTAATATTTTTCTTTGGGTCATAGTTTGTTTTTGCAATTTGTAACATATTTTCACCTACCTTGCTTTTAATACTACTAATTCACATCTTTTTGATTAATTTTATAGTATTTTTGCTTGTTTTTGTTATTATAACACAAATTTGCGGATTTGTCAAAGGTTTGATAGGCATTTTTGCTCTTATTATGCTACTAATATACATCTTTTTGCCGATTTTGAGCATTTATTGATTATACTTTTTTTACTATAATATAATTGTAGATAAAATTATTCGTCAATATCACATTTTTTTGTGCATATTTCACAAATAATTAATCTTTATTATGTTAATTTATCCATATTAAAATTAACAACAAAAAGGAGAAAGAAATTTATGAAGAAAGGCAGCCTACTGACATTAGCATTATTAGGTTTGGTTTTAGGTGTGACATTTATGTTGAGTGGATGTAAACCGAAGAATCCGGAAACTACAAAACCGGTGGAAAAAGAAAATAAGGAGATTTCAGTTGTTGAACTTGGTGACGTTCGTGTTCAATTGCTTTCGGAGTCTATTGTGCGTATCGAAAACAAAGGACCGAAGGGATTTGAAGATCGTCCAAGCTACATAGTGCCAAATCGTGATGATTATGATGAAGTAATTTACACGATTGAAAAACAAAATGATGTTACTTTGATAAAAACATCTAAGTATATAGTTCATATTCCTAATGGAGGAAAGGCAGAGGATGCTTATATCACCGATTCACAAGGTGAAAATCTCTGGGCATACTCCGATGCAGGTAGAACTGATACAAACGTTTATTTGCCAAGCCCTTCGGATGAGCTTAAGAGCTGGTATTTTACAGATAGTCCAAGAATAATCCCTTCAGAATATGGATATTCGAGTAATAGTAATACTACTTATCTGCAGGATTGGGATTTCTCAAATGATGCTTTAGACGTTTTCGTATTCTTACCCAACGGTGATTATTCACAATTTTGCTCTGACTATATAAAGGTTACGGGTGAGAGCGAGATGGTTAGCTTACAAACATTTGGATATTGGGATTCTCGTTGGTATCCTTATTCTGCACAGTCAGCAATGAAGCAGATAATGGATTATCAAAAGAGAGGATACAGTATTGACGTTTTGGTAATTGACACCGACTGGAGAGCTTCAGGAAGTAACGGACAGGGCTCAGGCGGTATCGGTTATGATATAAACACTTCATTGTTTCCCGATATGGCGGCATTCCTTGCCGAGTGTGAAGAAATGGGCATTGACATTTGCTTCAATGACCATCCCGAGCCTGTAATCGGTACAACTAACGGATTGGATAAATCCGAGGTAGCATACCGTGGAGATAAGCTCACCTTGATTTTGTCTTTAGGCATAGATTATTGGTGGTATGATAGAAACTGGAGCGTTTCTCTTAACTCCTGCGACCCCGATATAAGTGCGTATGCATTTGGTATGTATGCATATCAGTTTATTACCGAGGAATATCGTGAAAGTGTTACAGACTGGGATGAATTTGCAAAGAGATCCTTGATTATGGCAAACGTTGACGGTGTTTTACACGGTAAATGGTATTATGCTTCGGATATTTCGGCTCATAGATATTCAATTCAATGGACCGGTGATATAGGAGCAAATTCCGATGCCTTGGCTCAGGAAATCTATACATCAGTATTTGGTGGTGCTGAGGTTGGCTTGCCCTATATGTCCAGTGATATTGGTGGACACAATCAACCTGTTACCGACGAAATGTATGCAAGATGGATTCAATACGGTGCATTGTCCACAATTTGCCGTGTACACTGTACATCCGACAGATACATTCATCAGGACGGCAGAATGCCTTGGCTCTTTGGTGAAACCGCAGAAGAGGTTGCGCATACATACCTCGATATGAGATACCGTTTACTTCCTTTGTATTATGCTTTGGCAAGACAGAACTACGATACAGGCTTACCGATAATGCAAAGACTTGACATTCAGTATCCCGAATATGCTGAGTCGAGCAGAAATGATGAATATTTGCTTGGCGATTACATTCTGGTAGCACCTATTAATGAAACCGATACAAAGGTTCCCGATGAATTGCTTACTAATAATGGGCTTCTGGGACTCAAAGCAGAATATTATAACAACAATAATTGGAGCGGTTCTCCTGTACTTACAAGAACGGATTCCAATATATATTATGATTGGGCAAACAAAGGACCAAGCGGACTTGATCTTGTTGATAATTTCTCAATCAAATGGACGGGTAATATTACAATAGGCGATAGAGATGCAGCTTTGACATTTTTTGCTGATGATGCTATTGTTGTATACATAGACGGAGTTAAAGTGGTTGACGGATTGAACGTTTACGATACCAATTTGACAACACCCGTTTATAAAGCGAATTCAACTCATACTATTGAAGTAAGATATGCCGAATACGGTGGCAATGCTCACGTTTATATGCGCTATTTGCAACAGGGAGATTCAGCGTGCTACAACATAAGAACAGTATTTATTCCTGATGGTACTTGGATTGACGTGTGGAGTGGAGAAAGATTTGTAGGACCTGCTACTTACACAGTTACTCATCCTCTTGAAACATCTCCCATCTTTGTTAGAGAGGGTTCACTCATCGCTCTTGCTCCCAATATGATAAACGTCAGCGAAAAGGACTGGAGCGAAATGGTTTTGGATGTTTATCCATCAACTAATTATGAAGCAGAAATCAGCTTGTACGAGGATGATACAATAACAACTGCATACAAGTCTGGTTTCTATAGAACAACTGACATCACCATGGATTTTGATGCAGGACGCGAAGCATTACTTATTAATATTGGTGCTGCGAAGGGCGAGTTTGAAGGAGACAGAGCATTCACAGAACGCAAATGGACTGTAAGATTGCATACAAATCCCGGATGGGGTTCCGTAACTTCCATTGTTGTAAATGGTAAGGTAGTTGATTTTGATTTTATTTCCAAATCAAAGAATGGCGTGCCTTTCGCATTTGATGGCGCTTCCCCAGATGGTGATATATATGAATTTGTAGTTGAAGGTTCAGTTTATGAATCATACGAAATAAAGGTATTCTATTCAAGTACAAAAGAATCCGAAACAAACTATTCATACGAAAAAGTAGAAATTCCATTTGATTTGTCATTCGACGAAGCAGGTGATGGTGTAGCACTTGGTAATTCAACACTTGATTGGATTTCCTTCGGTGAAAATGATGAAAATGAAAGCGATATTTTCTCATCTACAACGTCATACGATACTCCTTGGGTAACAAATGGAGAATTTGTTAAGTTATTTGATAACGGTGATTTCTCATCAGCATCAATTAATTCTCAAAAGGACTTCTCATTTGAAATAGATACTGATCCTGAAGCTAAATATTACGTTTTGTATCTTGGTGGATATCAATCCACAGCAAAGGTAACTGTTCGTGATGGAGCAGGAAATGTTCAAACAGTGAACTTTGGTAACATAGATGGTAGTTACACAAAACGCGTAATTATTGAAAAAGCGGATAACAGTACGGGTAAGCTCTACGTAACCTATTCAATGGTAGCAAGTGAATATACAAAGAAGATTTACGATAATGCAAGATATGATCTTGTTTGCTATTTGTCAATGTATGGAGCAAGCGCAAGCCAAGAGTTGCCCGAGCGAGTTGATCTTAATAGCGATCTTGAGGTCGAATTTACAGGTAGTGTTGATGCAATAGGCGACGTGGATCTGACAGAGCTTGGCGATCTTGACTGGATGCATTTTGGAAGTAACGTTGATATTGTTCAAAAGAAGGACGGTAACGTTTTAGGTAATGCAATATTTGGAACTTCATTCAAATTCTCCGATTATAAAGCAAGAATTTCCTACAATGACGGTTTGGAACAGCAAAGCATTTCCGGATCAACAAATGGAACTTGCAGTACGGAGGGAATTACTCTTACTTTGAATGTTACTCCAAACGTTAAGAAAATAATCTTGTACACAGGTGCTTGGAAAGCAACCAACAAGATTGAAGTATATTCCGCAAGTGGTATACTGCTTGCAAGCTCTGTGGAATTTACCGCAGGAAGCACCTCACTAAATAAGGTTGTAACCTTTGCAATCAATACCGCAGAGAATTCAGTTATTACGGTCAAAGTAACTATCGAGCAAAATAGCCCAGGAAACGTATCCTTAGCGGCAGTTGCTATTAGCAGCCGTGCGGAAAATGGTGGTAACGGCGATGTAGGCGATAATGAAGGCTTAACGATAAATCACTATAATCTTGACGGCTCTTTGATTGAGAGCGAAACAGTCACAAAATATAGTTTACCTTATACAGTAAAAGCTAAAAATTACTCTGGTCTTGTTCCTTCTCACGATTACGTGATTATTAAAGAAGAGACAAAAGTTGTAAATATTTATTATTCTGCAGTAGATGTTTGGAACGGAACTGACGTAAGCAGTAGCTTGAAGGGTTCGGGCACTCTGAATGATCCTTATTTGATTGAAAGCGGTGCGGACTTGGCTTATATCGACCAACATATGACCGCTACTGAAAACTTTAAGGGTGTATACTTCAAAATGACCAAGAGCATTGATTTGAATGGCAAATCAATGAAGATAGGTCAATATCCCGGCTGGAGTGGAAGAATCATTTTTGCAGGTGTTTTTGATGGTAATAACTGTTCAATCAGAAATTTGAATATGACCGAATCCGGTATGGGTGCAGGTCTTTTCAGCGTTGTTTCGGGGACGGTAAAGAACCTCACCGTTTACGGTGCTGTTAAGGGTAATGATAAAATGACGGGCGGTATAGTTGGATGGTTGTATCAAGGAACACTTGAAAATTGTTCTAACTACGTTAACGTAACTTCTACAGGTGCTGCTGAAACAGGCGGTTTGTGCGGAACATCACAGGGAAGTGTAGTTAAATGTATAAATTACGGTTCGGTAGTTGGTAAAGACGGAGTTGGTGGTATCGCAGGTTTTGCAGGCGGTACGTTGACCAGCTGCAGAAACTACGGTGCTATAAGCGGTACATCTAATGTTAATCAAATATTTGGTGCTCCTCACAGCTCGGGAGCTCCAATAGTTACGGATTGTGGCGCTGAATACGAATTCTTTGTTGATGAAAGCATAGTTCAAGACCCAACTGATTTTGATTACTCGTTTGCAATTATTGGTGACCAGCAATGTATGGTTCAGTATGCGAGAGAAATGAACTCGGATAAGTATTTTAAGTTGATCTACGATTACATAATCAACAATGCAGATTCCAAGAATATTGCGCACGTATTCAATCTCGGTGATATAGTTCAGACCACATACGAATATGAGCCAACCAGCAGTGCTGCTGATAAGGCAAAAATGGATAAAGAAGCAGAGCTTGCATATAAGCAAATTGCCCGTCTTGACGGAGTGTTAGATTATTCTTTGATTCGTGGCAATCACGATGGTCCTGTATTTTATGAAGAGTACTTCGGTCTCAACAGTACCTATACAGGTTATGCTTCACATATTGATGACTACTATATCAACAGTACAAACTCTGTGCATTATTTCTCTGCAGGAGAGCTTGATTATATGGTAATTACGCTTGACTTCGGTGCGGGCGATTCTGTAATCGAATGGGCAAACGAAATAATTGCAGCTCATCCAAATCATAACGTAATTATTACTACTCACGCATATATGCATAGAACAGGTGAATTGCTTGCAAACGATAATTTGTGTGCAAGAAAGCCCGACGGAACTAATGATCCTCTTTACAATACCCAAATGGGCGATACTGCAAACAACGGTGACGATATGTGGAACAAGCTTATTAAGAAGCATGCAAATATCGTTCTTGTATTGAGTGGACACGTTGGCACGGATGATATTCTTTGCAGACAGCTCAAGGGAGAAAACGGAAATATTGTTACTAATATTCTTATTAACCCTCAGGATATGGACACAAGATACAAGAGTTCGGGCGGTGTTGGTGCCGTTGCAATGTTCTATTTCTCAAACGGCGGTAAAACTGTTGAGGTTAGATATTGGTCAACTGTTCAAAATGCTTACATCAAAGCGGATAATGCATATTCGTTTACAATCAATACAATCCCAAGACAAAATTAATTTGTAAAAATATATTTGGAGGTATGAAAAATGAAACACACAAAATTTTTGTTGATTACTCTCTCATTGATTTTAGTGCTTGTTCTTGCTTCATGTAATCTTATTCATCAATGCAATTTTGGTGAAGAATGGAAGTACGATGAAGAAAATCACTGGCTCGAATGTGAGTGTGGTAAACAAGACAAATCAGGTGCTCACGCATTCGGAGAATGGGTTGAGGGCGAAACCGAAAAAGCTCGCGAATGTGAGGTTTGTGGCTATAGAGAAACTGCTCCTATTGAAACTCACGAGCACAACTATTCAGACAAATGGTTAAAAGACGGTGAATATCACTGGCACGCTTGCTCAGGTTGTAACGTTCCTGCTGATAAGGCAGCACACGAATGGGGCGAGGGTGAAGTGATCACACCTGCAACTGAAGAGGCAGAGGGACTTATGAAACTCACTTGTGCCGTTTGTGAAGCAACAAAAGAAGAGGTTATTCCTAAGTTAGAGCACACTCATAAATTCGCTGAAGGTTGGACCTCTGATGAAACTCATCACTGGCACGCGACAACTTGCGGTCACGAAGATGTTGAAGGCAAGGCAGAACACGAATGGGATAATGGAGTACAAACTAAAGCTCCTTCTTGCGATGAAGCAGGCATTATGACATTTACTTGTACAACCTGTGGCGCGACCAAGACAGAAGAAATTGCTAAAAATGGTCACTCCTATGCAGAAGAATGGATTATAGATGATAATCAGCACTGGCACGTGTGCGGTGTTTGTGGTGAAAAGGGTAGTCTTGAAGACCACTCATTTGATAGTGGAACAGTAGCTGAGGGCAAGGTGATTTATACTTGCGTTTGCGGACGTACTATGGAAAATGCTTGGGACGGCACAACTGTAAGTGAAAGTCTTATCGGAAGCGGTACAGAAGATGATCCTTACCTTATTCAAAGTGGAGCAGATTTTGCATATATTAAACAGCATATGACTGCTGAGGGCGACAACTTTGCAGGTGTTTACTTCAAGATGACAAGAAGTATTGACCTTGGTAACCACTCTATGAAGATTGGTCAATATCCCGGTTGGAATGCTGATAGAAGATTTTTCGCAGGTATTTTTGACGGTAATAACTGCACAGTTATCAATCTTAATATGACCGAATCCGGAATGGGTGGTGGCTTATTCTCAGTTCTTACAGGTACAGTTAAGAACCTTACCGTTTACGGTACAGTAAAGGGCGACAACAATATGGTTGGTGGTATCGTTGGTTGGTTGTACAGGGGAACACTTGAAAATTGTACAAACTACGTTAACGTTACTTCCACAGCTCCCGAAGCAGGTGCATTGGTTGGAACAAGTGAATGGGGCATTATTAAGAACTGTGTAAACTACGGTTCGGTAATTGGTACTGATAGTGTTGGTAGTATCGCAGGTAAAGCAAGCGGCACTATTGAAAACTGTGTAAATAATGGCGCAGCTTACGGTTGCTCCAACGTTGGCGGAATTTACGGTTCTCAACACCATACCGGTGCTCCCACTTTAACAAATAATGTAGATAACGGCACTGCTGAAATTAAGCACGTATTCACTCATTATGAGGCTGTAGAAGCAACTTGTGAGACAGCAGGTAATGTTGAATACTATGCTTGCTCAGTATGTAATAAGAACTACAATGCGGAAGGCAACATTGTTTCCGATGTAGTAATAGGCGCAAAGGGTCACGCGTGGGATAATGGAGTAGCTGCAGGCAGTAAAATCACATTTACTTGTGGAAACTGTGGCACAACAAGAGTTGAAGATGCTAAGTATACAGTAACAGTAAATTACCTGTTCCTTGATGGAACAGTAGCTGCAGAAGCAGATATCATTGAATTTAATTATGAAGAGTTTGCAACTGTCAATGCTAAGACAATTGATGGCTATGTACCTAATAAGAATTACGTAAAAGTAGAAGTGCTTGAAAACATAACAGTTAACATTTACTACTCCGAACTTTCCGTTTGGGATGGCATAACTGTAAGCGAAAGCCTTAGCGGAAGCGGTACTGCAGAAGATCCCTATCTCATTCAGAGTGCGGCTGATCTTGCATATCTTGATAAGAATGCAACTAATATTGAAAACTTCAAGGGTGTATACTTCAAGATGACCAAGAGCATCGACCTCAACGGTCACTCTATGAAGATTGGTGAATATCCCGGTTGGAGCGGAAGAAAAATCTTCTTTGGTATCTTTGACGGTAATAATTGTGCGGTTATTAATCTTAATATGACCGAATCCGGAATGGGCGGCGGCTTGTTTGCAGTTGTATCCGGTACAGTTAAGAATCTCTCTGTTTATGGTACAGTAAAGGGCGACAACAATATGGTCGGCGGTATCGTAGGTTGGCTTTATAACGGAACTCTTGATAATTGCACAGGATACGTTACAGTAACCTCTACTGCTCCTGAGGTAGGTGCACTTGTAGGTACAAGTGAAAATGGTACGATCCTTAATTGTGTAAACTATGGTTCAGTTTTGGGTAATGATAGTGTTGGTTGTATCGCAGGTAAGGCAAGTGGAAGAATTGAAAATTGTATCAACTACGGTACTGCTGTGGGTTGCTATAATGTAGCTACTATTTACGGTTCTAAGCACAACAGTGGAACTCCCGCTCTTACAAACAACAAGGACTACGGTACTGCTGAAACAAAGCACACTCTCGGTCATCACGAAGCAATTGAAGCAACTTGCGAAACAGCGGGTAACGTTGAATACTATGCTTGCTCGGTATGTAACAAGAATTTCGATGCAGAAGGAAACGTGATTTCTAATGTAATCGTAGATGCAAAAGGTCACGCTTGGGATGACGGTGTACTTTCCGAAGGAAAGAAAACCTATACTTGTGGTACTTGTGGTACAATTAGAGAAGAAGTAATTTACACTGTAACCGTAAACCATCTCTATATTGATGGTAGCAAAGCATTTGAAACAGAAGTTATTGAAGTTGCTAATAACACAAGATATACAGTTAATGCCAAGACTCTTGAGGGTTATGTTGCATCTCACGATTACGTTATGGGAGACATGCTTGGTGAAAACCAGACTGTAACTATTTATTACTCCGAGATTTCCGTTTGGGACGGAACAAGCATTAGTACATCTTTGGCAGGAACAGGAACAGAAGCAGATCCTTACCTCATTCAGAGCGCAGCAGACCTTGCATACTTTGCAAAGGTGATTAACGAGCATTCTGCTGAGGGAACAAAGACTGATGCAACTAACCGCTATACAGTATTTAGCGGTGTATTCTTTAAACTTACAAAGAGCATTGATTTGAACGGTAACTATCTTAGAATCGGTTATTCTCACGGTTGGAATAACTATTCAAGATTCGGCGGTACATTTGACGGAAATAATTGCTCAGTAAGAGGAATAAATATCACTGCTGCAGAAACTAATAGAAACGATGCATTGTTCGGTATTGTATATGCAGGAACAATCAAGAATCTTAGCACGTACGGTTCAGTATATGGCGGTGGAGTTCTTAATGGTGGTGTAGTCGGTTACGTAGTATCCGGTACGGTTGAAAACTGCACAAGCTATGTTAATATTGAAGGCGCAAAGGAAACAGGCGGTATCGTTGGTAACCTTGAAAAGGGAACAGTTAAGAACTGTGTAAACTACGGTAACGTAAAATGCTCTGATGCAGCTACAGGTGGTGTTATCGTTGGTAAGAATGCAAGCGGAACAATTACAAATTCCGTAAGCTATACTGAGTTGAACGCACAGTAATTAATCAAATTAAATTGATTCAAATAAATAAATTAAGAGCCTTGGCACATTAGTGCCAAGGCTCTTGGGGCTAAATGTAACTTTCAAACTTTTGCTAAAAGTTGTATGCTTTGATGAGTTTGAATGGCGCATTTATTTTTAAAAATACTAATATGAGAGGTAAAGTATGAAAAAACATCTCTTACATCTATTATCCGGGATTTTGGCACTTACTTTTGTTGTTTTAACCTGCACTATTATAATAAGTGCAAACAATTCTATTTGGATAACAAGCGGCATTTCCGATCCTACAGATTATGACTATTCCTTTGCAATCGTGGGTGATACTCAAAAGTTAGTTCCTCATTATGCAAATAAGCTCGTTTTGGACCGTAACGATCCCGACGAAATAAAATACAAATACAATTATGACGTTCACGAATACCCTGCAAACGATACGTTTGTCAAGGTTTATGATTACATAATTAATAACGCACAAGATAAGAAAATCGCTCACGTATTCGGTCTTGGCGACATTACAGAGCGAGCTTCTGTTTGGGATTGGGTACAAAAAGGTTGTCCCTATGCTCCCGATGAAGAATTTTCTATTGCTATAGAACAGTTTAAGCGTATGCAGGCAGCAGGACTTGACTTTTCACTTGTTCGTGGTAATCACGAGTCTTGGGATACTTACAATAAGTATCTTGGTACAGGAGAAGCAAGCGCTGATTTGAATTATGCCGATATGGTTGATGATGTTTACGTTCATCCCAACGGAACCGTTGACTATACCAACACAATTCACTATTTTTCCGCAGGCAACCTTGATTATATGGTAATTACACTTGACTACGGGGCAAGTGATAGTGTTTTAAAGTGGGCTAGTGAAAGAATTGAGGCAAATCCTTATAAAAACGTAATTATAACTACACATGCTTATATGTATCGCGACGGAACTACCATTGATACGAATGATGCTCCTGCTCCGTCAAGTGATTCCGATAATATAGTGTACGATAAATCCAATATCAACAACGGCGATGATATGTGGAATAAATTAATTTCAAAGCATGCTAATATCGTTCTCGCAATGAGTGGACATGACCCGACAGATGAAATTGTAATGTCACAGTGGCAGGGTGTTAACGGAAACACAGTTACAAATATTCTTATCGACCCACAGGGGATGGATAAATACTATTACCAAAACGGTTGCTCGGGCGCTGTTGCGATGTTCTATTTTTCAAATGGTGGAAAAACCGTTGACGTTAGATATTGGTCAACTGCAAACAATGCTTATATCAAAACAAACAATCAGTTTAGATTTAACATCAACGTAATTGATGCTGATTATACAGTTGTAAATAGAGGAATAGCAGAATTGCCCGAAGTAGCTAACATAACTCTTGATAATTATGCAAAGATACATGAGCTTTGGGATATCTACAGCGCTATGTCCGACACAAACAAAGCAAAGGTTATTGACTCCGCAAAATTGATTCAGGCGTATGAAAAAATTGAGGGAATAACACCCACTGATAAGTATACAATTACTTGGAACGTGGCTGGAACAACATCTACATCTTCCGTTTCCTATGGCGAAATTCCTAAATTTGATGGCTCTACATATAAAATTGGCAAGACATTCATCGGTTGGTCAACTGAAGAAGATGGAGGAGTAACAACTCTTACTGGAGCAACTGCAGATGCAACCTATTATGCAGTATTTTCCGACGTGAGTGTTTGGGACGGTTTCATTCCCGAGATTTCCGATACTGATACAGCAGACACCCTTTTTGAAGGTGAAGGAACAAAGGAAAATCCATATCTTATTCAATCTGCAAACGACCTTGCAAAACTTTCGGCATTGACAAAGGGCAAGAATTTTGGAAATAGCTCAATGTACTTTAAGCAAACCATTGATATTGATTTGACTGCAGGAAACTGGCAGCCGATTTGTACAGACATAGAATTTCCCGACAACAAGTGGACACAATGGTATACTTTTGACGCAAATTATGACGGCGACGGTCATACAATTACACTCAAGGAAGCTTCTATGAAATTTAGTTTTGGTTTGTTTGGTGCACTTAAGGGAAGTGTAAGTAATCTCGTTATTGACGGAACAATCAAAGCTACAGGTTATGTGGGAGCTTTGGTTGGTCAAGCGCACAACGGCGCAGTTATTACCAATGTAACCAATAAAGTTGATATTAACGGTAAAGGAAATCAAGTTGGTGGATTGATTGGTAACGTTGCTAACGAAGCAAACGTAACAATAATAAATTGTAAAAACGAAGGCAATATTACTGCAAATGGTTCATTTGTTGGAGGTATTGTTGGTGGCGGATGGGCAAACGTTAAGATTTCAGGCACAACAAACGCTGGTAATGTTACAGGCATTTCTAATGTTGGTGGAATTATTAGCGAATTGTGGATGAATGGTGAAGTAAACGATTGCACAAATAGCGGAAAAATCACTGCAGGTTCAACTGTAGCAACTAAAAACGTTGGTACAGATACTTTGTTTGTGGGTAATTTAATCGGTAAGAGCAATATCAAGCGTACTATTACTTGGATTGTGGATGGCGTTTCTTCTTCTGCGCAGGTGGAATACGGATCTAACCCCATCTTTGGAGAAATTCCCGCTAAAGAAGCAACAGATGAATATACATATACTTTTGCAGGTTGGGCTACCTCAATTGATGGAGATCCCGTTGCAGAGAGTGATTTGCCGGCGGTAACTCAGGACGTAACCTATTATGCAATATTTGCGGAAGAGAAGAAAGATAATACTACAGATACAGGAGATCCTAACGAACCCAATGATCCGAGTGAACCTAATGATCCCGAAGATCCTACCAAGCAGGATGAGGAACCCGAGAAACTTGGTTTCTTTGCAAGACTTTTGAGAGCTATTATTAATTTCTTTAAACAACTTTTTGGTATAAAAGTGTAAAATAAAGTTTCTCATAAATAATTTAAGAGCCTTGGCATTTATGTGCCAAGGCTCTTTTCGATTTGGTGGACTCAAAGGGAAGTCGCTCTTGGATTTTGCAAAGCAAGGAGCAAAAATGGGGAAGTTATGCTTCGCAAAATCCTTCGGTCACCGTTCAAAAACAGTCAACCGGACTGTTTTTTCACTGCGTTCGATTCCCCTCATCTTATTATCGGGCAAAATTAAAAGAGAGGGATAAAACCCCTCTCTTTCAATTTTGGTGGACCCGAGGGGAAGTCGCTCTTGGATTTTGCGAGGCAGGGAGCAAAAGGGGTGTAGTTTATGCCTCGCAAAATCCTTCGGACACCGTTCAAAAACAGCGCACTGTGCTGTTTTTTCACTGCGTTCGATTCCCCTCATATTATTTCCGTGCAAAAACAAAAGAAGCACACTTGCGTGTGCCTCTTTTATTTTTGGTGGACCCGAGGGGAATCGAACCCCTGTCCGAAAACCTCTTGATATGACCTTCTCCGTGGGCAGTCAGTTTTTATTTCTTCCCACTATCCGTCGCCAACTGACAGGCAACGTTTAGTCCGTAGCACCTTTCTGCTTGATCGGTTCAGGTGCGACCACCGATGCAAGTTCACCACTAACATCACGCTCAGTCCGCAGTCGTGGTCCTCTGCGGAGGAACGGGTGACCCGCAGGTCACAGCACTGCCAATTGAAGCGCCCTAAGGCGCGTCAATTAGGCAGCCATAGCAACAGTATTGTTGTCGTTTAATTTTAAATTTGAGCAGTTATCGGGATTACTCAGCCCGCCACGCTTATCATACCTCAAAATCCCCGTCGAAACCATTACGAGCCCATGTATGATGCCTTATTATACACCATTTTTGTAAAATAATCAATAGATTTTTGTCAAAAACAAATTTTATATTGCTATTTTAATAAAAATATGTTATTATGAACATAAAGAGGTGTTTTCATGAATAAAAGAAGTGAAATGATTGTTTTTGATGATTGGAATGTCAGAGACTTACAGCAATATGAATCAAGAATAAAGGATTTCAAATTTGTATCCTATATGTTCTTGGTTTTTGATATAGTGCTTTTGATTGCTGGATGCTTTAACTGGTATGCGTTTGTAGGATTATTCTTTTTTGTTTTGGCTGAATTTTGCGTTTATTTGGAATGGTTGAAAACTAAAAATTATCATTTGATAATAAAAGAAAATTCTATAGAAATTACAAATAGATTTAAAAAGACGGTTGTTTATGATGTTGACTATAGTAAGTGTTCTTTGATATTAACTAAAAATTTTGCTCGAGGCGGTGGTATATACTTAACTTTTGTTGACTCAAATAATAAAAAAATATGTCGATATGAGGACTTGATTAACAACGCTTCTTACTTAAATAATCCGTTGAATAGCTGGGAAAAGGGTCTGAGATCATTGGGTATACCAATAATTGATAAACAATATATATTTAAGAATAATTTGTATAATGAAAGGAAAATTTAATGATATTTAGTATATTCAAAAAGAAGCCCCGAAAGCCAGATTGGCCGGAAGAGGCGAAATACAAATACCGTGATTTTGTTAGATTCCGCCACCGTGGTGAGCTTCATTTTGGCTTTACTCACGAAGCCAAGCTTGTGGACGGAGAAGTGTTATATACAATTCAAATGGGTGGCGAATGTCCCACATTTGTTTACAATTATAAAGAAAATCAAATTGTTGGAAAGGTGAACTGATATGAAAAAAATAGTTTTATTCATTCTCATTTTGTCAATGCTTTTATCATTGGTGGCTTGCTTTGACACCACGGTTACGACAAACACAACTTCAAATCCCATTATGACCACAGTTGTTCCTAAACCCACAACAACTACGTCGACTACTACTGTTTCAATTACAACCGGCAATGGCGGTGGCAATCCCGACCCCGATATAGCACAGTTTATTCAGGAAGTTAAGGCATCTAATGAGCAGATTGTTGTTACCATAGACACAAAATATGCCGAGAAATATGAGGTTTATTACAAAAAGGTAACTGATGATGAGTACACAAAGCTTGACAGCAATTTGATGCTTGAAGGCGATGGCATTATCAATGCCTATATTCTTGGTATTAGCGCAGGCGAATACGAAGTTGAGGTAAAGGCAATTGGACTTGGTTATAACGTTGCCCAAAACATCTCTGTTTCTGCGCAGGACAGAAGCGGTTATGCTCATTTTGGCGCAACCGAGGGTGTAGGCGCATACAATAACGACGGTACTGTTAAAGAGGGAACAAAGATTATCTACGTCACCAACGAAAACAAGAACACAGTTACTTGTACAATTAACGGAACTGAATATGTAGGCCTTGTTAACATTCTTCAAGCGCAGTACAAGTCAAGCACGCCCATGCTTATTCGTATTATCGGTAAGATTACAACAAACCAATGGAATTACAAGAACGTAGAGCCACGTCTTACAGACGGTTCGAATGCGACAAGTGATTTCTTTGAAAATACATTCTCAAATGAATACGGTGAAAATCTTGCAAATCTTATTGTTAAGATCAACAACAAGGGTAGTGAGCCAGCTACATACAACTACAAAACCACTCCAGAAGGACTTACCGACGTTAGAGTAACGGGTACAAGCTCATCAACAACAAGCTATAAAGGAACTGATTTCCCCTCTTTGAGTGGCAAATCCGTTTACGATGACGATTCTTACTACAACATGCTTGAGGTTAAGGGCTCAAAGAACATTACGATTGAGGGTGTTGGTCCTGATGCAGAGATTTTCCAATTTGGTATTGGCTTTGAAGAAAGCAGCAATATTGAAATTAAAAATCTTACATTTACCGATTATCCCGAGGATGCGCTCAACTTCCTTGGTGGTGACAGAGAAGACCTTGCCAATCACGGAAGATATTGGGTACACAATTGTACTTTCAACCGTGGATACAATGCTTGGGACGTTTCAGGTGAGAGAGATAAATATGCCGGCGACGGTTCGATTGACTTTAACAACGTTTCTAACCTCACACTGGCATACAACTATTTCAACAACCCCAAAAAGACAATGCTTTTCGGTAGCTCCGACTCTCAGGGTTGCATGAATATGACAATGCACCACAACTATTTCTATAAGGTGGAATCAAGAATTCCCCTTGGCAGAAACGCAAATATTCACTCATACAACAACTATTTTGATCAGTGCAAGAACGTTTCTGACTTGAGAAAAAATTCATATTTGTTTAGCGAAAACAACTATTTTAATTCCACTTCAAAGCCATTTATTCTTTCGTCAAG
Source organism: Eubacteriales bacterium (assembly GCA_045635885.1). GTDB lineage: Bacteria > Bacillota > Clostridia > Oscillospirales > CAG-272 > RGIG4608. Next base: position 55,633 of record JAZTWO010000077.1, read on the forward strand.
CTACGTTAAATCATTTGGCGACAAGTTTGTTTCTTCAAGCAATAGCGGTGCAACAATCGTTACTGACAGAACAAAGACTTTGAGTGGTTCTTGCAAGCCCGATAAGACGAACAATCTTATGAACTTTGACACAAACAGCGAGCTTTTCTATTATGATAGTGTGAATAAGAAGACGGACGTTAGCGTTATGATTAGCGCAAACGAGGTGCCCGATTTTGTTGCGAAGCACGCAGGCGCAGGTAAGTTTGAAAGCTTGAATATTACAGAATAAAAAATAATAATTAACGGGAAAATGCGCTTGTATTTTCCCGTTTTTTGTGGTATGATAATGTTAGAAAATGAAAGGAGTGCTAAAATGAGCAGAAGATTTAGATTGACAACGGCACTTGACGTTGATGACGTTTTGCTTGAATGCATACCCTATGCAATAAAACTTGCAAATGAAAAATATAAATTTGATCCGCCGCTTACTATATACGAGGTTGACCGTTGGGGCAAGCTTGGTACACGAGCAGACGTGATTTTTGAATTCTTTACCGAGGAGTTTTTCAGAACTCAGCCCGTTATCGAGGGGGCAAAGGAGTTCGTCAGAAAACTTTCAAAAATGACCGAGGTTTTTGTTTGTACATCTGTTTATCCACAGTTTATGAGCATTCGTGCAGAGGTCATTATGCGTGAATTTCCCGAAATTCCACCCGAAAATATATACATGGCTTCACGCAAGGACAAGCTTAACGTTGACATCCTTTTTGATGACGGTATGCACAACGTTTTAAAGTCGAATGCGGCATATCCCATTCTTTTGCGTCGCCCTTGGAATCAAAATGCAACGGGAATGCTTTCGGTTAACAACTACGATGAGTTTTTGAAGCTTGTTGAGGTTATAAGCACAAGTTATTCTACAATGAAGGATGAGCAAAAAGACCCATCAATTGTGGCTTTGGTTGGACCTTCCGGCTCGGGAAAGAGTGAAATTGCCAAAAAGCTGCTTGAAAAAGAGCCGAGATTTGAAAAGCTTTTGAGTTACACAACAATTGACCCCACTTCAAACACAAAGGATGATTGGTATAGCTACGTTGACAAGGGCGAGTTCTTTAATATGATTGAAAACAACGAGCTTTTTCAATCTACAATGTATGCCGGTCACGGATTTGGTTCGAAGCGAAAGGACGTTGACGAGCTTATTGGAGAGGGAAAAACCGTTCTTACAATTATGGATATTTGTGGTGCAATGTCACTTAAAACGCACTACAAAGACGTTGTAACGGTTTATATTAAACGTGACAAGCGTGATCTTTTGACCTCGATTCTTTCTAAAAACAGTACCAATGAAGACAAGGTTAACCGCATTATTTCAATTGACCACGAAAGACGAAACGAAGAAATTTGCGACTATGTGGTTGAAAATATGGGTGACGTGGATTCTGTTGCAGATAAAATAATTGAACTTTTATTCTAAAAGAAAAATCCTGACGATAAGTCAGGATTTTTTTGTTTATTATTTTTTGAATTTTTGAATGATGATGGGAGAAATTTTCTTTTCTGCGTACCAAACAAACAATGCGATTGCCGCACCAACAATGATGCCACCGTAAACGTCGGTTGGGAAGTGCACGCCAACATAGAGGCGAGAAAGTCCCATTAAAGTTGCAAAAACAAGTGTTACAATGCCAAATTTTTTGTGCTGTGTAAGCACTGTAAATGCAACTGCCATTGAAGAAACGGTGTGTCCTGATGGGAAGGAATAGGAAGAGGGAACGTGAATTAAATGCTTAATATCGGCAATCAATTCGGGGTGAGTAGCATAGGGACGGTGTCTTGCGATAACGTTTTTGAGAATGATATTGTTTGTAACAACCATCACTATCAATGCTGCAAGCACCATAATGCCGCATTTTCTTGTCTTTTTGGGAATGAGGAGAACAATGCCGAGCGCTATCCAGATAATTCCGTCATCACCAAGAGTTGTATAAAAGGGAACAATCTTATTCAAAACATCATTTCTGATGTGCTTTTGAATGAAGAAGAGAATATTAAAGTCGAATTGTTTTAAAAGCAAGCCAAATAGAATGACTGCCACTGCAATTAACGCCATTTTTATGTAACTGTTGCGTTTTGAGTTGTTTTCTAACATAAAAAATCTCCTTTATTTAAAATATTCAACAAGGTCAAAGGGTGAATCCACGATATCCTGTGCGCCCTTGATTAAAAGTTTAGTTTTTGAAACGTAGCCCCAAGAAACAGAGAGGACGTCAAAGCCCGCATTTTCTGCAGTCAAAATATCAACGTCGCTGTCTCCGATAAGCATGCATTCGTAATGTTCAACACCAAGTGTTTTCGCCATTTCAAGTGCTATATCGGGGTTGGGCTTTGCAGGGACACCGTTTACTGTTCCACAAGCAAGCTCGCAAATCCCCTCGGGCAAAAGTTGATTAACAAGCGCCTTAACGTATTCATCCTGCTTATTGGAAAGAACTGCAATTTTATAGTATTTTGAAAGTGTGACAATAGCTTGTTCCATACCGTCATAGAGCTTAACCGTGTTCAAATGTGTGATTTTATAAGCATCGTTGTAAATAGCGAGGGCTTTATCCACTATTTCGGGGTTGGAGTTAAGAACATCCTTAGGAATGGACTCGGAAATCAAATGTCTTGGGCCTTTGCCAATATAACATCTAATTTCGTCAACGGAATGAGTTGGAAACCCAAGCTCAATCATAGTTAAATTAACTGCATCTGCAATTGCAGGCACTGTGTCGGCAAGAGTGCCATCTAAATCAAAAAATAATGCTTTTATATAAGATCTCATAAAAATCCTTTCAAAAAGTATTTATATGCAACTATTATAACATATTTTTTTCAATATGTCAAATACTTAATTTGTAAAAAAACAACAAAAAATATCGAAAAAAAGTTTAAAATTCCGTGATGTTAGCTATATAATATTATGAAAAAAAGTGTTATAATATATTGGTTAATTTTTTATTATTACACGGAGGCACAAAGTGGTAAGAGAAGATTTAAGAAATATAGCGATTATCGCTCACGTTGACCACGGTAAAACAACTCTTGTTGACCAGCTTTTAAAGCAGGGCGGTATTTATCGTGAAAATCAAGCAACTGAAGAGAGAGTAATGGACTCTAACGATCTTGAACGTGAGAGAGGTATTACAATTCTTGCAAAGAACACCGCAGTTAATTACAACGGTGTAAAGATAAATATTATTGACACTCCCGGTCACGCAGACTTTGGTGGTGAGGTTGAGCGTATTCTTAAAATGGTTAACGGCGTAATTTTGCTTGTTGACGCTGCAGAAGGTCCTATGCCTCAAACTCGTTTCGTTTTGCAAAGAGCACTTGAACTTAACCACAGAGTTATTGTTGTTATTAACAAGATTGACAAGCCCGATGCTCGTATTTCTGAGGTTATTGATGAGGTTCTTGAACTTCTTATCGACCTTGGTGCAAACGACGAGCAGCTTGATAGCCCCATGCTCTTCTGCTCTGGTAGAGCAGGTACTGCAAGTGAGGATATGGACGTGCAGGGTGTTGACCTTAAGCCCTTGTTCAACAAGATTCTTGACTATATTCCTGCGCCCGAGGGTGATGAAGAAGGCGACCTCCAGTTGCTTATTTCATCAATCGACTATAACGATTTCGTTGGTCGAATTGGTATTGGTAGAGTTGAAAGAGGTATGATTAAACAGGGTCAGGAGGTTATGATTTCAAACTTCCACTCAAAAGCTGCCCCCAAGCGTGCAAAAATCGTTTCTCTTTATCAGATTAACGGTCTTGGCAGAGTTCAGGTTGAAAATGCAAAAATTGGTGACATTGTTTGCTTTAGCGGTGCAGAAAACATCACAATCGGTGACACAATTACATCCACAACATGCATTGAACCCCTTGAGTTTGTTAAGGTTAGTGAGCCCACAATGGAAATGACCTTTGCTGTTAACGATAGCCCGCTTGCAGGTCAGGAGGGGAAGTTTGTTACATCACGTCAAATTCGTGACAGACTTTATCGTGAGCTTTTGAAGGACGTATCCCTTCGTGTAAGCGACGGTGACACAACCGACTCGTTTAAGGTTGCGGGCAGAGGTGAAATGCACCTTTCTATACTTATTGAAAATATGAGACGTGAGGGCTTTGAGCTTATGTGCTCCAACCCCAGAGTTCTTTATAAAGAAATTGACGGAGTTAAGTGCGAGCCTATGGAAAGAGTTACACTTGACGTTCCCACCGACTACGTTGGTTCCGTTATTGAAAAGCTCGGCAGACGTAAGGGCGACCTTATTGAGATGACTCCCCTTGGAAATAGAATGAGAGTGGAATATTCAATTCCTTCTCGTTGCCTTTTCGGTTATCGTTCTGAATTTTTGACTGACACAAGAGGTGAGGGTCTTATCAACACACTTTTTGATGGCTATCAACCCTATAAGGGTGAGGTAACAATGAGATTTACCGGTTGTCTTATCGCAAGTGAAAACGGAGAAACAACAAGATACGGTCTTTACAATACTCAGGAAAGAGGACGCCTTTTCGTTGGTCCTCAAACCAAGGTTTATGAGGGTATGATTATTGGTGAAAACCCCAAGAATGACGATATTGCGGTTAACCCCTGCAAAGAAAAGCACCTCACTGCAATTCGTTCCACCGGTGCTGATGAAAAGCTCCTTCTTACTCCTCCTCAAATTTTCTCACTTGAGGAAGCGATTGAGTACATCAATGATGATGAGCTTATTGAGGTTACACCCAAGTCCATCAGACTTCGTAAAAAGATTCTTAATACTGAACTTCGTATGAAGGCGCAGATGAGAGCAAGACGAGGAATTATTGATATTAAATAACATAGAAAAAGCACGGCTTTGCCGTGCTTTTTTGTCAAAAAATGCAAAATAAGACCATTTATTTTGTATCTATTGTCATTTACAAATGTATTTAAATATTGTATAATAAAAGTACAGTAAATGAGACGGAGGACATTATGAAATTTGGTGCAAAAAGAAGTACATTGTTATTGAGGTTGTTAGCATATTATTTATTGTTTGTAGGTGCAGGTTATTTTGTAGCTGCTATTGATAAAATATTTACATCCGGTAGAGAGGCGTGGTTGGTTATATTAATAATTTTATTTATATCCATGCTTGATATATATATTGGATACCTTTTATTGTGCAAATGTAAAGCAACACCTAAATATGCTTTTATTATTGACGAATCGAATGGCACAATTTATTTTCCCAAAGAAAATCAGTATATTAAATTTTCTGATGTGACATATGTGAAAGCAGTACCCCGTGTTAATTATTTTTATAGAATTCCAAAAGATATGAGCGACGGTAGAATTATTATTTGCACAAGGTATAAGGAATACAGTTTTGGTGGTATTAAAAATTGCAAGACAATTGCTTCATACATAGAATTATTAGCAAATAAGGATAAGGAAAGGTAATTTTTATGAGAGTATTAGCTAAAAGAAGAAAAAACGTATTTTGTGTGTTTTATTTATTACTATTGCCCTTTGCATGCCTTGTTATTTGGAAAAGCATTAGATTTTTAAGTTTATTGGGCGTTTTAATGGGATTTGGTTTTATGTGGCTTGCGCTCACCGGATTTGGCAAGGAAATGTTTAATTCAAAAAACGTTATTTTAGCTAAGGATGCAACAGGAGAGCTTTATTTTTCTCATGAAAGAAAAACGTATAAAGCAAATGAAATAGTAAGCGTTTGTTCAATAAGCAAATCTGGTTTTTTGGGCATTAAGCTTATTAAAACCGGTGAATTGGAAATAATGACAAAGGACAAAAAATACACTTATACTGAAATCGTTAATGTTGATAAGGCGGCTGATGAAATAAGAAATTTTTTATACGTTCAAGATAATAAAATGTAGATAAAAAGGAAATATTAAAGAAAAGAGGAGAAGATTATGACAGCAATGTTTCCGCAAAAAGTAGTTGCAAAAAGAAATAAAATATGGGTTTGGGTATCTGCAATATATTTGGTTATGAATTTACCTGCATATATTTTGAAAGTTTTTTCGGGCGAAGTTTTTAAGATGCCTGATGGTGTTGGATATTTTATCTTCTTCTGTTCAACGTGTGTAATTTCACTTGCAATATACACCTTTGTTACGGGATTTAATAAGCCCAAGGAAGTGTTTACCATTGATACATACGCAAACACAATTTATTTGCATGAGGAAAATAAATATTTGAATGTTTTGGATATTATTAGTATAAACGGTGTTGTTAGAACCGCAAAAAATACGGGAGAAATTATTATTGTTACAAGAACCCAAAAATATAAGTTCAAAAATATTAAGAACTGTGGTGGTATTGTGAGAATAGTAAGATGGATAAGAGATGACGAACTAAAAAAACACGGAATGAATTAACACAAAAGCACGGCTTTGCCGTGCTTTTGTGTTAGATATTTATCTCTACCGCTTCGCCAAGGGGGAGTGAGTAGATAAGAATTTTTTGTGGGGCTTTGCCAAGGAATTTTTTGATTGCCATGGCATAGTATTCAAGCTGACGTCCGTGACGTTCTTTCATTTTTGATATTACAAGCGATTCATCGCTCAATTCTTCTTGTGTGAGGTAATCGGTTTTGTAATCGCAGAGGATTATATTGCCGTTTGCATCCTCAAAGAAGATGTCGATAACACCTTGAACAAGAATTTCTTCTTCGTCTATGCTTGATTTGAATTCCTCGTCTTTTGTGAAATGAGAGGCAGGGAGCAAGATGTTAAATCTTTGCTCTCGATACGTCTTTTTCGCATTTTTAAGGCACGAATAGAATTTACTATTAAAGAATTTTTTGATTTGTTTAAGGTTGATTAAATCGGCAACCTGTGGGGCAATGAATTTCTTATCAACAAGTCGGGCAAGCTCGTTTTCCACGCCTGCATTTTCTGCGTTATTGAAGTCGCAGAATTGCAAGAAGAGGTGGGTTGCAGTACCCTTGTCGGCACTTGTCACCTTTGATTTGCTTTCAAAAAACTCCTCAATTTCAAGGATTTTGGCCTCGTCAAAGCTTTCAAGCACGTCAGTGTCATTATCCATATCGTCAAGAACGGTTGGCGTAAGCTTTGAAACTGAAAGCTTGGCCGGGAGCTTACTCAGATGAGAGTGGGGATATTGATAATTCAATCTATTCTCAATCTTTTTGATTTCCTCTTCGGTTAAGATTGATTTTTCGACATTTGAAGTGCCAATTTCAATGCTTGCTGCATTTGGGGCGTTGCAAGAGTAACCCTCTAAAGCCAAGAATTCATAGCCATCTCCATTTTTCAAGGGGTAGATGGATGCCAAGACCATAGAAAGCCAGTTTTTGCATCTTCTAAGCTTAAAATCGCCCGCAAATTTGTTTGTAAGGCAAGCGCTTTCTTCAAGCTTTTCAAGGCGGGAGCGAGTGTGCGCAGTTATGTACAGGCGCTCTTTTGCACGAGTCATGGCAACGTACAAAATTCTCATTTCCTCTTCAAACTGAGAATCTGCAATTTGGAGTGCCACCGCTTCACGAAGTGGAGTGTTGAGACGAGCCATTCCACCCTCGATTGCAAGTTTTAGGGCAATTCCTGCATTTGCGTGATAGAGAAGGTTTGGCTTTGTGTCCTCAAGATTAAATCTGCTTTGTGTGTTACAGATAAAGCAAACGGGGTATTCAAGTCCCTTTGATTTATGGGCAGTTATCATTTGAACCGCATTTGTATCCGCATCCTCATAGGTGAGGGAGGGGACTTTTTTATTTTCAATAAGCTCGTTGATGTAGGAAATAAAGTTGTTAAGTCCTTTAAAAGAGCCGGACTCAAATCGTCTTGCCATTTCATAAAGGCGAGTGAGATTTTGAGCGTTTGCGCCATTCAAGGAGAGCATTGAAAGGTCATTATAGATGTGGTTGATGAGTTTATCTATTGGCAATGATCTTGCAAGCGCACGATATTCGGTGAGCTTTTGCATAAAGTAGGCATTTTTATTTAACAGCGCCTTATCATCATCTTCAGTATAATCCCTAATTGCTTCAAAAAGTGATGCTTTTTTATCGGAATTTGTGCGCAATTTGATTAATTCATCCATTGTGTATGCGAAAATGGGTGAATAGAGAGTTGCCGCCAAGGGAATATCCTTGTGAGGATTATCAATTGCGGACAAGATTGACAACACCAAAAGCACATCCGGAGTTTCAAAAAGGTCATATTTTGAGTTGTCGGAGCAGGGGATACCGTAAAGCTCGAGCGCACGAGAAATGTCGGCGGCGGGAGTGGTTGCTCGCATCAAAATTGCAATGTCCTTGGGTTGAATTTTCTCACCGTTAGCTTTGTATTCGCTTGAGATTAGGCGTTGGATTTCGCCTGCAATCCACAATGCCTCGGGATTTATGTCGGTTTTTTCTTCGCTCTCTTCGGTTTCGTCGTCCTCTTTTGCAAATTCGTCTGCGGTGACAACCGCAATTTTCACTATGGGAGAGGGCATTGTTCTGCCTTCTTCGACCTTTGAAAAGATGAGGTCGTCATCACTTGAATACTCAATACTTTCGCCACAATGTCCAAACATAAATGAGAAGACCTTGTTTGTGAATTTGATAACGTTTTCGTCACAACGGAAGTTGTTTGACATAAAGATGAGGGCGGCGTTGGAGTCGGGCGCTTCTTCAAGGGATGGAAATTCCTTTTTATATCCTGCAAAAACGTCGGTATCTGCACCTCTAAAGCTATAAATACTCTGCTTAATATCGCCAACCATAAAGCGATTATTTTCCCTTGCAATTAAACGGAAAATCTTATCCTGCATTGCATCAACGTCTTGATATTCGTCGATATATATTTCTTCAAACTGTTCTTTATAGGCAAGGGCTATATCGCTTGGGGAACCGTCTTTATTAGTGAGAAGTTTATATGCAAAGCGTCTGATGTCATCAAAATCAAAGACCTTACGTTTGATTTTTTCGTTTAAAGCGGCTTCTTGGAATTCGGTTAATATTTGGTGGAGTGAACGAAGCAGCTCGCTTGTGTTTATCATTGTTTTTTTAATATCTTCGCTATCAAACGAGAAGATTTTCTCGTTTATATTTTTGACAAATGCTGTTTCTTCGTCACGCAATGCCTTGCAAAGCAAAATATCCTCGGTTTGAAATTCCTTTTTCAGTGTGCCAAGTCTTTGCTTATTGAATGAAAGCGAAATTTGGCGTGCGGAATTGTAATCGTCCTTTGAAAGCGCATCAAGGAGTTTTGCAAAGAAATCTCTTTCATAGCTGAACACCGCAAGATAAGCTGCGGACGCTTTTTCCTCACTTGCGATTACGTTGCAACAACGGGCAAGGGAATCGTGGTAACTTTTTGCGCCGCTTACAATATAGTTTTTGATGATTTTACCCTGTCGGCTTGCAAAAAAGTCTTTTTCTGAATCGGAAATATATTCGTTTGCAAGAGTTAAAATTGCATTTGCACCCTCAATTCTTGAGCAGAGCTTGTTTTCAAGCGCCAAGAATATGTCTGCAAGTGTATCGCTTTGCTTGGTTGATGTGAAGTTTTCAACGAAATTAAGGAAATTATCGTCTGTTTCGGCATTGATGTCATAATGCTTTTCGATAATTGATTCCATAATTTCACGTCGCAAAAGAGCCATTTCACCCTCGTCTGCCAATCTGAAATTTGATGGGAGACCAAGTCTTTGAAAGTTGGAGCTTACAATGTCGAGATAGAATGAATCGATTGTGCAGATGTGCGCACTTTCAAGCAAAACAAGTTGCTTTGATAGGGCTTGATTTGTGGGGGTTTTGGCGATTTCCTTTGAAATAGCTTCGGAAATCTTTCTTTTAAGGTCTGCCGCAGAAAGACGTGTAAAGGTAACAATAAGCATTTTTGAAATGTTTAACGGGCGCTCTTTATCGGTTAATCTGCGCACAATTCTTTCGGTCATGGTAGCAGTTTTTCCCGATCCCGCCGCCGCAGAAACAAGGATGGTTTTGTTTCGTTCTTTAATGGCTTGTTTTTGTTTGTCTGTCCAATTGGGTTCCATGCTGCACCTCCTTATATCTTACTTTTGCAAGCAGAAGATCTGCAAATTGCCTTCATTTTGCAATAGCGGCAAGGGGCTTCCTCGCCCTTGCGAAGAGGAATGGCATCTGCCTTTCCTGCCTTCATGCTTTCTGCAACTCTGATTATCGTTTCAGAAAGCATATCATATATTTCATTAAATCCGTTGTCGTCGGTAATACTTTTTCCAACCATCACGCCATTTTCGTCCGCCTTAACCTTTGAAACAAATTTGGGGTCAAGATTGTGATTTATGGCATAAAGAATTTCGGGGTCGCTTGTAAGCAAGCCGCTTCGTGAAAATTCATTTTGTATCATTTTTTCTATGTCTTCACTGTCGCAGAATTTTTCAACGGAAATTATAGGCGCATTTGATGAGAGATATTGAATGCCTGCAGGAATGAGATCGCCACCCTCTGCACAACCAAGCTCAAGCTTTTTCTTTTCTGATTGAGCATAGCAAATTGAGAAAAGATAGATAAGAAGTTGGGTGTTAAGCCCTTCTTTAAGGTCATCAAATGAAAATTCCTTGCTGCCTGTTTTATAGTCGACAACTCTGATATAGACGTTGCCGTCCTTTTTATAAGTATCAATTCTGTCGGCAACACCACGCAACGAAACCTTACTTCCGTCCTTAAGCTCAAATTCAATGGCTTGTATATCGGAGTCTTGTGTTCCGATATTTAATTCAAAATACGTTGGAATGAAGTCACTTTGCTTAAACTCACTTATCAAGTTTTTGGCAATCATAAACGAGAGCTTATTGAGCCGCAAGAACAAGTGCTTTGTGCGATTGGATATTGCATAATTTTCGCCAAGGAGCTCTAAAAGATACTGACGAACTATTTTTTGCAAAATCGCATCAATTTCTTCATCTGTGATAGTGAGATTGATTTGATTGTTAACGCAAATTTCCTTCATAAACTTTTCAAGAAGGTAGTGAATAAACGTTCCAATGTCGTTCAATTGGAACACGGCACGCTTACTTTCACGAAGTCCAAGTACATACGAGCAGTAGTAGTCAAAGCCGCACATAACGTATTTTTCAAGGCGTGATTGCGTTAATGAAAGTCGGTTGCCGAAAAGTGTTTTAACAACCTCTGGCGAAACGGTGCATTCTTTTTTAGAAAGATGGGTTTCGAGTCTTTGTTCAAACTCCTCGTCATTTATCAAGTGTTTAAGCGAATTTGCACCGTTCATATCCTTGATTTGAGGATAAATTTCTTTTGCGGTATTAATGCTCCAAATTCTGTCAATTTTTGATGTATCGTGTTTTTTTAAGTCCACAACTGTGGGAAAGAGCTTTTGAACTCTTTCAAGTGCCAAGGAATGCTTTTGATTTGAACCGTCGGACGTCAACATTGAGGAGGTTAAAATAAGCTTGTCCTTGGGTGTTGCAAAGGCACGGTAGAGGAAGAAAAGCTCCTCACTTGTTTGCACACTTGTGTTGGCAGAAAGGTTTATTTTAAATTGTGCAAGAATTTCTTTGTCTGCGTCGGTGAAAACACCGTTATCCTTGATGGTGGCAGGGAATACGCCCTCATTTAAGCCCATAACTATTGCGGTTTTTATATTGCCTGCTCTAAGCATTTGAGCAGAGCCGATAAGAACTTCGTCAGGGGACGTTGGAATTGTGCCTATGTCACTTTGCGCAAACATAAGGGAAAGCGATGCCACAAATTCTTCAAATTCGACCTTTGTATCTTCCAAAACGTTAGCAAGGTCATAAAGAATATTAAGCGTGAGCGAATAGAGCTTCATATCCTCATCCGCCGCCTTTTTGTTGTTTGCTTTAAGGTGGGCTTGACATTCCTGTCTAACCTTTTGGGTGATGTTTGAATCTTTAAGAAATTGAATTGTTGCCTGACACATTTCCTTAACGTTTTGTGATGCGTCAAGACGTGCAAAATAGAGCGAAAGAGGGGGAATTACGGTTTCTTTTACACGGTTTGAGGTGATGAGAATATTTTCCCCTCGTTTTGTAAGCTTTTGCGAATATCCGTCGGGATTCATTGTCCATTTTTCGCCAAGAAATTTATTTCCGTTTATGTTCCAAGTGAAAACATAATCTTCAAAAATATCAACGTCGAATGAGTCAACGTCGCAATATCCCGATTTAAGATGTGCAATAACGTTTGTTGCACGCCAATTGCTTTCTTTAATTTTAAGTGCACTAAAGAGGAATTTTGCAAGTGGTTTTGTCATGAGATTGGTTTTTTCGCTCATGTAATATGGAATTTTATATTTATCAAGTGTAATATCAAGAATTCCACGGTATTTTTCGGCATCCCTGAGAATAATTGCTATTTCAGAATAACGTGTGCCGCTTTGGATTTCTTTACAAATCTCGCTTGCAACTCTTTCAGATTCGGAATAGGGATTTTCGCAAATGTAATTGCTGATTGCACCGGTGCTTTCGCCACTGAATGCTCCTGCCTCGAAATTCCAAAGATTGCTTTGCAAATAAGCAAGTTCCTTTGAATTTGTTCTTTTAATTTCTGTTAAAAACGTTTCGTCATATTTTAACTTTTCAAGGGAATCTGTTAATCTTTTATGAGTTTGTCTTAACGATTCAAGGTGGATTGACTTGTCGTTTGGCGTGGGAATGGGCAGGGTGATGTAAAGATGGTCACAAAGCTCGCCCATTTTGGCAATAAACTCATATTCTTGCTTTGTAAAGCCGGCAAAGGAATCGAGATAGATGTTTGATTCTTGAAAGAAATTCTCTGATTTCAAAATTTCAAGTGCTTTTGAAATATCGTCAAAGCTATCGGAATATTTTTCTGCAAGTTGATTTGTATAAGCTGTGTAGATGAGTGAAATATCACGAAGCTTTTTGTAAATTGCAGAGCTTTGGTCTAATTTATTGCAAATTTCTTCTAAATCTTTGGTTGAGATGGAATATGATTTTAATTCACGGGATGCGGAAAGCATTTTTTCGGTGAGAGAAAAATCTGCGGCATCACTTGTTTGATATTCCTCAAGTATGGGGGCGAGTTCACGAATTGTGTTCCACATAATAAGGGATTTTATCGGTTTGGTGGCAAAATTATATGAAATGCCACCGTATTTTCTGAAAATCATATTGCACAAACGAGAAAAGTTTAAAACCTCGATGTTTAATTGTGCAGAAGCAGGGAAAAGAGAAGCGATTGTTCTTTCGGTTGCGACGGTTTCTTGCTCGGGCACGATAAAGAAAACTTTTTTGTTTTGCTTAACGTCAGATTCAAGATATTTAAGTAACGTACTTGTTTTGCCGGAGCCGGCAGGACCATAAATAAAATGTACCATATCAAATCTCCTTTCCTTCAAGAATTTTAAGATTGCGTTGTATTGTATTTTTTCCTCGCCACGAATAAGCACGGGCAGAGAAATCTTCTTTTGACATAATATCAATATCCTCACTTGTGATGGTGGGGGTTAAATTTTGATTGAAAAATTCAATTTTGGTGTAAATTGTGCCATTATTTATTGCATTTTGGGTGTGGGGGCAGACCTCTTGGCATTTGTCACATCCCCAAGCGCAATTTGTGGATTTTATTATTTCAACTTCTTTTTCTGAAAGCTCGCCCTTTTTTTGAGTGATGGCGGAAATACATTCAACGTCATAAATATTTGCAGGGCAGAAATCCATGCATTTTCCACAGTTTATGCAAGTGCCAACTTCGGTTGCGAGCGAAGGGAGAATGGCATCTGTAATGATTTCGCCAAGGAAAATATATGACGAATATTTCTTGGTAATAAGCAGGTGATTTTTGCCAATTACACCAAGTCCTGCTTTTGCTGCAGAATGGATTTCGTCGATGGGTGAGTGGTCGGTAAAGGTGGCAAATTTGTTGTTTGGGTATTCAGTTTGGAGCTTGAAAATAAGGTCTTTGAAGAGATTTGAAAAAAACAAATGGTAGTCACGGCTAACGGCATATGATGAAATATTTCGTTTGCCAGCGCTTGTTTTTGTGAGATATGGGGCTAAAAAAATTATGACTGAGCCGCTATTTATTTCGTGTTTTTCAAGCAGATAGGGGCGCAAAATTTTGCACTCGTTAAGCGAAAGACAAGAAACAAGCTCGATATTATTTTTTTCAAGCTCTGATTTTATAAATGCAAACATAGTTACCTCCAAACGTTTTATATATAAAATTATAGCTCAAAATTTGCTAATTTTCAAGGGATTTTGAGAAAATTTTTTAATATTTTTTATTTATAAAAAATATTAAAATTTATATATAAAGAAAAGGGAGTGAATTTTGTTCAAAAAAAGTTCACAAATTTGGTATAAAATGAAATTTCAATGTAAAAAAACAATGGAGTATATAACAGTGAATGAAATTTTGATTTGTCCTGTTTGCAAAAGTGCGCTATACAGGGACGAAAAAAGTTATTTTTGCCGTGGTGAAAAACGTCATTGCTTTGACATCTCTTCACATGGTCACACAAATCTTTGTCCGGGTAAATCCACGGGTGGAGATGACAAACGTGCGGTGCGTTCAAGAACCGAATTTTTAAATCTTGGATACTATCAACCCATCTCGGATAAAATTTGTGAAATTTTGGGCGATTTGACAAAGGATTGCTTCGTTGTTGATGCGGGTTGTGGCGAGGGGTATTACACCAACAATATTGCTGACAAAACAGGTGCGCAGACCTATGGCTTTGACCTCTCTAAAGAGGCGATAATTTCTGCATCAAAGTCAGCAAAACGTCAGGGACTTTCCAATGCGACATTCTGCGTTGGCGGAATATACAACCTGCCGATTTGTGACGGTGGTGCAGATGCTGTGACCAACATATTTGCCCCCTGTGCCGAGGCGGAATTTTCAAGAATTCTTAAAGAAAAAGGCATACTTATTGTCGTTGGCGCAGGTAAAAATCATCTTTACGGTTTGAAACGTGCGATTTATGACGAGGTTTATACAAACGAGGAGCGTGCAGATATGCCCCGTTGTATGAAATTGGTGGGGGAACATTCGCTCAATTACAAGATTACACTTAATAACAGTGAGGCGATTAGAAATTTGTTTTCAATGACACCTTACAGCTACAGAACAAGCGAAAAGGATATGCAAAAGCTTTATGCCTTGACTTCGCTTGAAACTGAGGTTGATATCAATATTTTCATTTATCGAAAGGAGAATACACTTTGAGAATTTCTGTTTGTGTTCCAATGTACAATGAAAGCTCAATAATCGAGCAAACTGCCCGTGAGCTTTATGCATATATGACAAAGAATTTTGACAATGATTTTGAGTTGATTTTTGCTGACGACGGAAGCAAGGATGGCTCGGCAGACATTGTAAATAATCTCAATTTGCCCAATGTTAAAGTTGTTGGATACGGCAAAAATCAGGGCAAGGGATGTGCTGTACGTCACGGAGTTTTGGCTTCATGCGGTGATATTGTAATTTTTACTGATGCAGACCTTGCATATGGCGTTGACGTTATTAAAGAGGCGGTTGAAATTATCGAAAAGGGTGAGCATACTGTTGTGGTTGCCTCCCGCGCAAAGCACAAAGAGGGTTATGAGGGATATACTTTTATTCGCAAGCTCGCTTCAAAAACTTACATCAAGGTACTTAATCTGTTTGGCGGTATTAAAATTTCTGACGCACAATGTGGTTTTAAAGCATTTGTTGGCGAAAAGGGAAGAAAAATTTTCTCACATTGTCAAACAAACAATTTTGCCTTTGACCTTGAGGTGATTCTTATTGCTCAAAAAATGAAGCTTAAAATTTATGAGCTTCCTGCAAAGATTATTAATCACCGTGAATCAAAGGTAAATGTTGTAAAAGATGCCTTTAGAATGATGAAGCAAATCTCAATCATAAAGAAAAATATTGCTAAAATTGATTTATAATTGTTTTTTTGCTAAAAATTTTGTTATTTATTATAATAAATATAAAAATCCACTTGATTTTTCCAAATTATTGTGGTAAAATCTATTAAGAGTATAAAAGCACTACATTTGGAGGCACAAATATGTTAGAATGGATTATTTTAGCGTTCTTTACGGTAGCTATAATTTGGCAAGTAGCAAAGGCGATTACAAAACCCATGATCAGAAACGTTATGAACTTGGTTTGTATCCCCATTGCATTTGGCATTTCGGCTATGTTGCATAAGGGCGGACTTTTCAGAGGAATTATGACAATTATACTTGAGGAGTTGAAGTTGACAGAGTTGTTGTCAAATGCCTTGGGTGAGGATTTTGGAGGAAGCTTAGTGGATCTTATTGAGACACTTGTTCCCATTATGGGCGCATTGGCTGCTCCTTTACTCTTTGTTGCCACTTTCCACATCACATTTCTTATTTTGAAATTTATTCACGTTACATTTATTTGCAGATACATTCGCAACAAGAACGTTAGAAGAGAAAAGAAGGAATTGAGAAAGGCTATTAAAGCTGAAAAGGAAAGACTTAGAGAAACAATTATTGAAAACGAAGAAAGAACCCGTGAAATTATTGATGCTCTTTCTGAAGAACAACAGGAAGTGGTTATTCCTGAATTCGTTCCCCTTGATGATGACGATATCGACGACATGGTTGAAGATAGAGTTAAGGCGGAAAAGAAGAGAAGAAAGAAGCAGGGCTACTTTAGAGAAACAACGGACCGCAAGGTTGTGTCCATTCTCGTTGGTGCTTTGACAGGTTTCCTTCTTTTCGCAGTTACTCTTGTTCCCGTTTTCTATGAAATGGAAGTTTTATCCAACGTTACAAATACAGTTCTTGAAGGCGGTAAATACGAGGATAACAGCGAAAAAACAACCGTTTATCTTGCGGTTGAATTTGTTGACAAATACTTTGTTGACGAATATGAAGATAGCTTTGTTATAAATCTTTATGAGGATCTTGGTATTGTTAAGCTCTTGAACAGAACTATTGAGTCAGGTGCTGAAATCGCTAAGGACAAGGATGGCGATCCCGTTTATGCAAATAAACTTGCTGAGCTTTATTTGTCATCTTCATTGAAGTTGGCTTGTGCAACTCTCGACTCTCGTTATGAAACAGACATCAGAAAAGATATGCAGGACTTGCTTGAAAGTCCTTTGTATGTTAACAGTATAGATACAATCGCAGAAATTATTGTAAGCTTGGCTTCTGATCTTGAAGAAAAGAACCCTGAGCTTTTTGAAAAATTGAATAATCCCGATTCCGAATCAGCAGAATTCTTTGTTTACACAATTATCGGTGAGGTGATTCGTGCTTACAAGGATGGAGAGGGCAACTGGAGCGCTGAAAGCGTTAAGAATGATATGAACGCTATGTCTGAGGTTGTGGTTGTTGTAATGGAAAACAAATTGCTTGCAAAAATCATCTCTGAGGACGTTAGTGCTGCTAACTTGATTGAAGATAAGCCCCTTGTAGAAGGACTTCTTAATGCGATGGTTAGTATGACTGCATACACACCTATTATGAAGAGTACCTTTACAACCGGTGTTAATCTTGTTAGTGAAATATTGCCCGGTATCCCCGCAAACAAGGCGGCAGGTTACGACTTGATTGTTGAGCAGATGTTGGCAGGCGTTAACTCTGTAACTGCATTTAAGGATGGTGACATGATCAATCTTCAGACATTGTTTGAGGGCGCAGGCGTTCATCAGTACAATGCTGGTAAGATTAACTACATTCAAGGCAATATAGACAGTATGAATGCTCAGATTGATAGCGCTAATGCGCGAATCGAAGCAATTATTGTCAGATTGGCAGATATTAATGCTGAATTGAGCAATCCCGATATTACTTCCGAATACAAGAAAGAGCTTAATGCAGAGAAGAGTGATTTGAATGGAGAAAAGAATACTCTTGACATTGAAATTGAGTTGTTCAATGAAGAATTGGCTCAGTTGAATAGCGAATTGGATGCTTTTTATCAAGAAAGAGAAGAGAATACTGAGAAAATGAGTATTCTTGATTACATCTTGGATCCTCTTTACGTTGCAGAGCTTATTCAGGCGGATGCAAGAGAGCTTACAAAGCAGTCACAGGAATTGTTAGACAGTGCCGAAAAATTGAAGGAGAGTATCGAATCAATTAAGGCAGAAATTGAGGAGCTTAATTCACTTCTTTCTGATATGGAATTGACTGATAATGAAAAGCTCATTATTGAAAAAGAAATAGAAGCTATTGACCAGCAGTTGGTTGAAGAAACTACATTGACTGAAAGCGAGAGAGAAAAACTCTTGCAGGATAGAGAATTCCTTGACTCTTTGATTGTAAACGGTCATGAAACATTGACCTTGGATGAATATACTGCACTTGCTGAATATGTTGTTGCTACTGTAGAAAGCAAAACAAGCTACAACGGTGTTTTGGGCAAGGAAGAGCAGAGCATGAGAGCTAACGCTTATACTCTTGAAGTTCGTGCTGACCTTCTTGCTGAAAACGGTGAACGCTATCTTAAACAAATTGAAGATCGTCTTAATATGTTCACAACGTTCATCACATATTTTATGAACTGGATGTACGTTCAAAAGCCATTTATGGTTGCCGGTGAAGATACAACAAGCGCATGCTTGAGTATCAATATTGGTGGAGTGTTTTACGTTTGCAATACTGACGTTATCACATTTGAATCCATTCTTGACTTCATTCTTAACTACAAGGATTCCATTGAGCTTCCCGGCAGCAAGGATGAAACAACTCCCGGTGATGATGAAGAGCCGTTGCCTGATGACCCCTCAACTGTTGAAGAGGAGTTGCCCGGTGAAGAAGGCGGTGAAGAAGGCGGAGTAGAGCTTCCCGAAGAAGAAGACTTCATCAACATTGACATTGACACATACGTTGAAGCAATTCCTGAAGCAGTTAGAAAATTGATTGACCAAATCAGTATTTCAATTGTTACTGTTGAAAACGAGGACGAATTCGAAGATAGAATTTCTCCTGTTACTACACTTGTTAACTTCTTGATTGGTTTTGCAAGTGAATATAAGTCCAGCGGCGAAACTGCTGACATGGATGAAGATTGGCTTTATACAACCCTTGAGTCATTCCCAATTACTCTTATTGAATCTGATTTGAAATATCAGGATCAGTCCGGACAGTTTGTTTTGAACTTCCTTGCAATCGACCGATATAGCGAAGAAAGTAAGAACACATATGACTATAAGGGTATAATGGCTGAGGACCTTAGAAATGCACTTCACTTTGAAGCGTGGGAAGCAGAGGGTTCTGATGCTAAGTATACAGATACTCAAAAGCTTGTTGATATTATTTTCTCACTTGCAGACTTGATTCCCAGTCTTGCAGAAGAAACTGCCGAAGGTGAGGAAGTAACTGATGAAACAAAAGAACAGATGAATGCAATTCTTATGTTGCTTTCTAAGTTCGGTGAAACCATGGACCTTATGTCAGAAACTGAGTGCCTTGGAGATCTTCCTTATGTAATGCTTATGGTTATTTTGAAGAACCCCATGCTTTCTCAGGCAATGACACCCGGTATGCTTAACGAATATATGACTCAAATCGAAGCGGAAGATTTCACATATCATGCCTTTATGGAAGATCTTGTTACTACTATCGGTGATTTGGTTGAAATGCTTGGTTCTATAGGAGGAGAAGAATGATACGCAAATTATTTATTTATCTCATTGCTTTAGTGCTTTCTGCATTGATTTTGTTTGGCGCAGGATACCTTACTGTTAGAGAATATTTGAAAAATGAAGATCAGATTAAAACTGACTTTCTTGAGCTGTTTAATGTAGACCGCTTATTCTACTATGAAGCAGAGAACAAGGTGGAAGAAACTCCTGAGGCAACACCTGAGGTTCAATCTAAAAAATAAAATATTTAAAGAACCGAGAATTTTCTCGGTTCTTTTTTTACAAAAAAACGAAAAATTCTTTTTTGTTTCTTATTGAATTAATTTGTAAAATGTAGTATAATAAATATGTAAAAAGTTGAAAGGGAATCAGCATGGTTAAATTAATTATTGTAAGACACGGAAATAGTATTGGCAATTTTAAAAGAATTTTTATCGGGCAAACCGATTGGGGACTTTCTGAGGTGGGCGAGGAACAGGTTAAGCGTCTCACCGAATATTTGAAGCAGTTCCACATAGATGAAATTTATTCAAGCGACCTTTGCAGAGCATATAACACGGTACTTCCCACTGCGGAGCGATTGGGACTTGAAATTCACAAAAACAAGGGGCTTCGTGAAATTTATGCAGGTGAGTGGGAGCAGAAAACTTTTCTTGAACTTGCCGAGCAATTTCCTGATACCTATTGGACATTCCAAAACGATATTGGAAATGCTCATCCCGACGGTGGAGAGAAGATTTCTGAAGTTTTTGATCGTATTAAATATACTATTGAAGAGATTCTTGCCGAAAATGACGGAAAAACCGTTCTTATTGGCACTCACGCAACAGTTATTCGTGTGATGAATTGCTTGTGGCACGGTGGTACTCTTGACACACTTCAAAACTACGATTGGGTTACAAATGCGGCGGTTTGTCACATTGAATATGAAGATGGCAAATATAACGTGATTGAATATGGTCACGACGCACATTTGGAAGGAATAATCACTCACGTTGGCGTCAAAAAGGCAGATTAAATTTAGATAAATATCAAAAAATGTCGATTTTTCTTTGTGCAAGTTTCACAAAATAATGGAAAAGTCGATATTTTTTATATAAACTATTTACAAATAAAAATAAATGTGATATAATTAAATCAGAAAGAGGAATCTCTTTCATTTAAATACAACTCGAAAGGAATGATTTGATGAAGATTACTATTGTTGGCAGACAGATGAACGTTTGGGATTCAACCAAAGAAATGGCTGAAAAGAAACTCGCAAGACTGGACAAATATTTTGGTTCAGAGGCCTCCGCAACAGTAACGTTCAGTTGTAAGCGTGAACGTGATAGCGTTGAAATTACGATTCACGGTGCAAACACAATCTTTCGTGCTGAGGTTGAGGATACAAGCTTCCAAAACGCTATGGATCGCTGTGTGGAGATCATCGACCGACAGATCAGAAAGAACAAAACTCGTCTTGAAAAACGACTTAAAGAGGGCGAATTCACCTTTCCTGATTTTGACGAGGGTCTTGACGAAGATCCCGAATTTATCGTAAGAACAAAGGAGTTTGAGCTTTTCCCAATGAGCGTTGAAGAAGCAATTATGCAAATGAATTTGCTTGGACATCAGTTCTTCGTTTTCTTCAATGACGAGATCGACAATGTTTCCGTTGTTTACACAAGAAAAGACGGAAGCTATGGACTTATTAACCCCATAATTTATAAGTAAAAGGTTAATATCAATTAAATAAAACGAATTTTCCCACCGCATAAGCGGTGGGATTTTTTGTAGAGATGCGTAACTAAGATGAATCAAAATTTGAATTTGTGGATGAAAATTTATTCAAAAAAACTTTTAAATCCATTGACTATGATTTATGGTTATGATATAATAATAAAGTTAGCTTATGAAAGGGGGATTTGAGATGGACAAGTACAGAAAGTTACTATCGAACACGTTGATATTGACTATCGGAACGTTTGCGTCGAAGTTATTGGTCTATTTTTTGATGCCTCTTTACACGGCGATTCTATCGACGGAGCAGTACGGAACGGCGGATTTGATTACGAATGCGGCGAATTTGCTTATTCCGTTTTGTTGCATTGGAATTACTCACGGAGTTTTCCGCTTTGCCGCTGATGATGACGAAAACAATAAGGTCGTTTTCTCGTCGGGCGTTAGCGTGCTTTTGGTTTCAAGCACTATATTCGTCTTATTGTCGCCACTGATTTCGTTTATTCCTAATTTTCAAAGCTATGCGTGGCTTATTGCACTTTACGTTGTAAGCTCAAATTTCCACACGCTTGCAAAGGAATATATCAGGGCAAAGGGAAGAATGAAGCTCTATGCCGTGCAGAGTATTTTTGGTACTGCGTTGGTTATTGCGTTCAATCTTTTGTTCCTTATTCCAATGAATCTCGGTGTTACGGGATACGTTCTTTCGGTTGCGGTTGCGGATGCCGTTGGAACGGTATTCTTGGTTGTTTATGCCAAACTTTATAAGGATTTTTCGTTTAAGCTTACTTCTAAATCAAAAATAAAAGAAATGCTTAGATACAGTTTACCAATGATGCCGACCACGGTTATTTGGTGGATTACAAACGTTTCTGACAGATTTGTTGTAACTTATATTTGCGGAAGTGCCGCAAACGGTCTTTACTCGGCTGCATACAAAATTCCAACAGTTATTGCGCTTGTCGCGGGCGTTTTCAACGAGGCATGGCAGCTTTCTGCAATTTCGGAATCAAAGGACAAAAGGGAAGTTGGTAACTTTTTCTCGGCAGTATTTGAAAAATATCAGGCGATTTTATTCCTTGGATGCTCGCTTCTGATTCCGTTCACTCCACTTGCGACCAAAATCTTATTAAACGAGTCGTATTTTAGCGCTTGGAAATTTATGCCCGTGCTTTTGCTTGCTACTGTTTTTTCGTCGCTTGTTACCTTTATAGGAACGATTTACACGGTGAAAAAGAAAACAATGATGTCACTTTTCACTGCGGCGGCGGGTGCAGGTCTTAACATTGCGCTTAACATTTTGATGATTCCCTCAATGGGCGCGCAGGGAGCAGGTATTGCAACTGCAATAAGCTATTTTGCGGTATTCACTTTAAGGGCGATTCACTCGAAGAAATTTATGCCCTTTAATCTTAAGGTGTGGAAGCTCACGCTTAACACTATTTTCGTTTTGGTGCAGATTGTATTTATGGTTTTGTCGCTCCCGGGCAATGTTTGGGTGCAAATTGCGATGGTTGGTGGCATTGCGGCACTAAACGGTAAATCTCTTGTTTCTGCATTTGCAAAAATATTGAAAAAAATAATAAAAAAATAACAAAAACTATTGCAATTTGGAAAAAGATGTGCTATAATACACGATGTATGTGTATGTCACATAGATTATATGGAATAGTCCGCTGCGACGCTCTGCATGAATATTCCGATTTTTAAGGAGGGCCAAACAAATGGATTTGATCAAGGCTTTTACAAACGAGCAGCCTAAGAAGGAACTCCTCGAGGTTAACCTTGGTGACACAATTCGTGTTCACAACAAGATCAAAGAGGGAACACGTGAAAGAATTCAGCTTTTCGAAGGTACAGTTATCGCTAAACACGGCGGCGGTATCTCTGAAACATTCACAGTAAGAAGAGTAGCATATGGTGTTGGTGTTGAAAAGACATTCCCCATCCACTCTCCTAACGTTGAAAAGGTTGATATCATCAGACACGGTAAGGTAAGACGTGCGAAACTCTACTATCTTCGTGATAGAGTTGGTAAGGCGTCCAAGGTTAAGGAAAGAATCTAATTACAACTTAACAAAAAAAGATAGAGTGCTTCGGCACTCTATTTTTTATATGCAATTTCTTGGTTGGCAGGTTGTATTTGCTTTGAAATTCCCGTACACAAGGGAACATTTTTGTTGGAGTTGTATTTTTAGGCAAAAAACCTTGAAAAATTATTAAAAATGCGATATAATAGAAAATGCAACCAAAAGTTGCACAATTGAAAGCCAAAATGTATAGCAAAAAAGTCTTGTTTTTGCTATAATTTGGGTGGTAAATTGAAGAAAGGATTGCGATATAATGACGTTTGAAATTGCTAATAGATTATATGAATTAAGAAAAAAGCACAACCTCTCACAAGAGGAGCTTGCAGAAAAGCTTGGCGTGTCACGTCAGGCGGTTTCCAAATGGGAAAGATGTGAGGCCTCGCCCGATACTGATAATCTTATTGCTCTTGCAAAGATTTACAATCTTACTCTTGATGAGCTTATTTATGGCGAAAAGGAAGAAAAAAATGAAAATAAATCCGAGCGGGCGAATGGTGAAAGCTCATCTGAACAGGGCTATTCTTTTGTTGATGTTGACAACGGTAAGGATAAGGTGAAGATTGGCCCAACCGGTATTTTTGTTGAGAGTGAGGATGGCGAAAAGGTTAAGATTGGTTGGAGTGGAATCAAAATTGAATCTACTTGTACGGATGACGATGATGAGCACGATGATGACGACGAAGTTAATGACGATGACAAAAGAGTTTATGTGACGGGTGACGGTAAGGTTAAAATTGTGTTGGAAAATCAATTGCCAAAATTGAAAAAACCGAAATTCTGGCTTCAAATTCCGTACCCCATTATTTGCACGATTTTATACCTTTGGTTCGGCTTTGAAAACATTTGCGGCGGATGGGGACATGCATGGATAATTTTTGTTACAATTCCTGTATATTATTCGTTTATTGAGGCAATATATAATAGAAAGGTGAATTATTTTGCGTATCCCGTATTTATAAGCTTTTTGTACTTATATTTTGGGCTTTATTGCAACAATTGGCACCCCTCTTGGCTTGTGTTTTTGACCATTCCTGTCTTTTACCCAATTGCGTCAATAATTGATAGTGGAATTAAGAGAATTAAGTAAAAATCTACTAATGATTTAAATGAATTTTGTTCAAAAGCACCGAAAATGCTCGGTGCTTTTTGTATATAATTTTGTTACCAATTCGTTACTAAATTATTGACTTTTTTTTGTATAAATGTTATAATGTTGAGAGGAAATATATAAACTATTTCTTTTACCTTTAGAAAGGAGAAATATTTTGAACAACACAAAGAATAACTTTGGTTTCACACACAAAAGCGGAATTCTTATGCCTGTAAGTTCTTTGCCTGCTAAATATGGCATTGGTGACTTTGGTAAATGCGCTTTTGACTTCGTTGATTTTTTAAGCGAAACTGCTCAAACTTGTTGGCAGGTTTTGCCGCTTAATCCAACTTCTTATGGAGATAGCCCTTATCAGTCTCCCGCTGCTTGTGCAGGCAATCCTTATTTTATTGCTCCCGAGCTTCTTTTTGAGCAGGGATTACTTACAAAGGATGAGCTTGATTCCTATGAACACGCACAGGGAAAGGTTGATTATGGTTTCCTCTTCAACACTCGTTATGAAATGCTCCGTAAGGCCTTTGCAAGATTTACTCCCAACGCTGAATACGATGCGTTCTGCGAAAAGACATCTGCTTGGCTTGAAGATTATGCGCTCTTTATGGCACTTAAGGTTCACTACAATTACTGCCAGTGGACACTTTGGAATGACGAACACAAGAACATAGCTTCTGCACGTCAGCATAGAGGTGAATTTGAGGGTGAAATGAATTTCTGGAAATGGATTCAGTTTGAATTTATGAGAGAATGGAATGCAGTTGTTGAATACGCACACTCAAAAGGTATCACAATTATAGGTGATATGCCCATTTACGTTGCGCACGACAGTGTTGACGTTTGGTCTGCTCCCGAACAGTTCTTGCTTGACCAGAACTTTAATCCCACTATCGTTGCAGGTTGTCCTCCCGACGGATTCTCTGTTGACGGTCAGCTTTGGGGTAACCCCATTTATAATTACGATCTTATGAAGGAACAGGATTACGCTTGGTGGGTAAACCGTGCAAGAGCAAACTTTGACCTTTATGATATTATCAGAATCGACCACTTCCGTGGATTTGCAAGCTATTATGCAATTCCTGCACACCACGACACTGCACGCTACGGAACATGGGAAATCGGCCCCAGAATTGCTTTGTTTGAGGCAATTGATAAGGCGTTGCCCGATTCTAAAATTATTGCAGAGGATTTGGGTCTTATCACAGATGACGTTATCGAGCTTCTTGAACAGACTGGCTTCCCCGGAATGAAGATGCTCCACTTCGCATTCTATGACGAAGAGAGTGAATTCCTTCCCAGAAACTATCCTAACGCAAACTGCATTGTATATTCTGCATCTCACGATAGCGACTGCACAGCTACTTGGTATGATAACCTTGTTGGTGAAGCGCTTGACAGATTTAGATTGGAATGCCCAAGAAGATTGGATCAAAATCCCATTGAAGCACTTATCGAATTCGCAATGACCAGCCCTGCTAATCTTGCAATGGTACCCCTTCAGGATTATCTTGAGCTTCCCAACAGTGTTGGTAGAATTAATACCCCTGCAGTTGCTGAAGGCAACTGGACTTACCGTGCTAATCCCGATTACGCAAGTGATGCGCTTAAGAAGAAGATTCTTGACGTTACGGTAAGAACAGGCCGTGCAAAATAATTGTCAATAACAAAATTAAAATAAAATAACGAAAGGAATTTGTTATGAAGAAATCATCAATCAAACATTTGTCCCTCGTATTACTGATTTGTATGTTGTTCGGTATACTTGGAACATCTTGTTCAATGGGCTCTAAAGTTATTGAAAACGTTATCACCGTTGAAGGTGAAGACGTAATCGAGGGCCTTGACGACAAGGATACTTCCGGCGAAGTAGATAACGGAGGTATCGAAGGTACATATCAGCCCCCTGAAGGCGAATATGATATCGAAACTCCCGAAGGTTACAACAAAGTTACCTTCTATTGGGTAAACCCCATGTTCTCATCTTGGGCAGATTACGAAGCATGTGATATTTGGATCTGGTACGACGATGTAGACGGTAAGGGTTATTTGATGGAACAGTGCGAATACGGTGCTAAGGTTGTTATCAACGTTCCTGAAACCGTTTTGGAAGTTGGCTTTATCGTTCGTAAGGACTGTTCTGAGCCCGGTGGAACAAGCTGGGGAACAGCGTCTAAAGACGGTGGCGACGACCGTTTCGCAATTATTACAGGAAAAGAAACATACATTTTCCTTAAAAACGGTGATGCAAATCAATACGCAAGTGATGATGGAGTGAATTTAGTGCAAATTAAGAAATTTAACGTGGCTGGTATTAAAGACTTCCACACAATCAAATACAATATTACTCCTGCTAAGAAGCTTGAAAATTATCAGCAGGTAAGTGTTTGGGACGGTGACAAGAAGCTCACTGTAACAAGAGTTAACACAATGGGTAAATCCACAGGCGCAGGTATGATTACTGTGGCTGAAACACTTGAGCTTAATAAGATTTATACAGTTAAGATAGAAGGCTTTGATCCTATCAATGCAGTTCCTATGGAAATCTTTGATACTGATGCATTCAAGACAATGTATAACTATGACGGCAATGACCTTGGTGCTTATATCAATGGTGATAGCACAACATTTAAGGTTTGGGCTCCCACTGCTGCAAAGGTAGTTCTTGACCTTTACAAAGCAGGTAACGAATATGATGCAGACAAGAACCCCATCGTTGGTACTGCTGCAGATGCTTATGAACGCATTGAAATGACACTTGGTGAAAAGGGTGTTTGGTCCGCAACTGTTGATGGTGTTGGTCACGGCACATACTACACATACACAGTAACAACAGCTGCCGGCACTGAAACTGCTACTGACCCCTATGGTAAGGCAGCAGGTCTTAACGGTAACAGATCAATGGTAGTTGACCTTGATAAGACAAATCCTTTGAACTGGACAGATGCAAACTTTGACCCCACATTCGGCGGCACAGTTAACTTTGACAACTACTCAGACGCATTTATCTGGGAAGTACACATCCGTGACTTCTCTAACCTTATTACTGATTCTCAGTACAAGGGCAAGTATCTTGCATTCACAGAAACAGGTCTTAAGAACTCAAGTGGTGTTTCTGTTGGTGTAGATTACCTTGTAAACCTTGGTGTAACTCACGTTCACCTTCTTCCTTCTTACGACTATGCAACAGTTAAAGAAGAAAATCCCGACAGTGGCTTTAACTGGGGTTATGACCCCAAGAACTACAACGTTCCCGAAGGTAGCTACTCTACAGACCCCTATAACGGTGAAGTAAGAATCAATGAATACAAGCAGATGGTTCAGGCTCTTCACGAACAGGGCATTGGCGTTATCATGGACGTTGTTTACAACCATACATTCAGTGGTACAGACAGCTGCTTCCACAGAATCGTTCCTTATTACTATTACAGATACAACGCAAACGGTGCTAACTCTAACGCATCCGGTTGTGGTAACGATACAGCTTCTGAACGTTACATGTTCAGAAAGTACATCGTTGACAGCGTAACTTACTGGATTACAGAATACAACCTCGACGGTTTCCGTTTTGACCTTATGGGTCTTCACGACCTTGAAACAATGAGACTCGTTGAAGAAGCTGTTCACGCAGTTAACCCCAACGCAATCATTTATGGTGAAGGTTGGACAATGGGTAGCACAATCGACGGTAGCGCACAGGCTAACCAGTCTAATATCGGTCAGATTCGTCCCACAAACAATGCTATCGGTTCTGTTGCAGTATTTAACGACGCAATCAGAAACGGTCTTAAGGGTAATAGCGGATTTGGTACAATCACATCCGGTATCCTTAACGGTGGCGCAAGCGCAGATAACTTGAACAAGGTATTGTTCGGTATTATGGGTGGTAACGCAAACGGTGCAGGTTGGAGAGTAACTAATAACATGGTTATTAACTATATGAGTGCTCACGATAACCTCGCTCTTTGGGACCAGCTCACATTGACAATGGGTGGAACAACAGCTGCTAAGGCAAAAGCTAACCGTCTTGGTGCAGCAATCCTCTTCATTTCTAAGGGTACTCCTTTTGTACAGGCAGGCGAAGAAATCCTTCGTACAAAGCCCTTGTATGACAAGAACGGCAACCTTGTTCCCGGTGAATACGACGAAAACAGCTATAGCTCATGTGATGAAACAAACAACCTTAAGTGGGAAACACTTAAGCCCGGCTCTGAAGAATACAAGATGTATCAGTACTATGCGGGTCTTGTAGCAATGAGAAAGGCAAATCCCATCTTCTCTGATGTTGCTACAAACATCCAGTCTGCAAATCTTGGTAACGCAGGACTTGCTATCACATATAAGCTTGGCAACCAGCAGGCAGTTGTTCTCATCAATGCTTCTTCAAGCTCCGTAAGCTACAACTTGAGTGGCTCTTGGAAGCTCGTTGCTGACATTGACAGAGCAGGATCTGCTACACTTGCAACACACAACGGTGGAAACGTATCTGTTCCTGCAGGCGGTATCCTCGTTTACGTTAAATAATTGGCCTATTGACTCATTTTATTAATGTTAATAAGGAGAATAATATGAAGAAAACAATTAAAATATTATCCCTTCTTTTGACGCTTGTTTTTGCAGTTTCTCTCTTCACAGCTTGTGGCGGAGAAGAAACAATCATTGAAGTGTATGAGGAAATTGAAGGAAAAACACTCGTTACAGTTCAATGGGTACAGGGACAGAAAGTATTAAAAGAAGAATTGGTTGAAAAGGGATCCAAGCTTACTGAATGGACTCCTGAAATTGAAGGTATGGAATTCCAGGGTTGGTATGAAAGACCTTACATTAAAAAATTCGACTTCGAAAAGCCCATTACAAAGAGCTTGAGAGTTTATGCATCATTCAAGAGCACTGGTGACACTGGTATTGATATTGAAGAAGAAATGCCCGACTGGTACCTTATCGGTGCAGGTAAGGGTGACCTTGGTAAGTGCAACAACTGGCAGCATGAAGCAGCTGCTAAGCACCTCGGCTTGAAGGCCGGCGAAGACGGTATCTACAGAGTTACATTGAGCTTGTACGCAGGTGACCAGTTTAAGATGACTCAGAACATGGGTTGGGATAACGAAAAGGCAATCGATAAGATGGCTGGTTATGCTAACGGCTCTGTTAAGGATGAAAACGGTAACGTTGTATTCATCGCAGGTGAAAACAACAACTTCGTTCTTGCAGAAGGTATGGACGGTAAGTACGAAATTTCTTACGATGCTAATGCAGACGTTATGTACTTCAAGTTTATTGAAGCACTTGAAACATTGCCCGACGACATTCGTTTGATCGGTGATGCTAACGGTTGGGGCACATCTTATGGCGAAGAAGACTTTAAGTTTACTTCAACAGATGGCGAAAACTGGGTATACACTTGGGAAGTAACATCTCCCATGACATTTAAGGTTTATAACAACCTCTCCGGTGTTTACTATCCCGGTGGTGTTGGTAATGACCTCCACATTGATGAAGCTGGTACTTACACAGTTCACTTCAACAGCAAGACAAGAGATATCGTTGTTAAGGATTCTAACGGCAATTCAGTTGACGTAGGATTTACAAACAACGGTGGCGGTGACGTAGGCGGCGGCTCAACAGTTACTCCTAACGCTAACCCTGTTGACAAGGTTTATGTGGTTCTTAATTCCACTTGGAACGATGGTTCTTTGATGGGTGCTTGGACATGGCCCGGCGATCAGTGGGCAGAGTTCGTTGCAACTGCAGATCCTAACGTTTACGAAGTTTCTATCCCCGCAGGCGCTAACATGATTATCTTCGTTGACTTTACAGGTTCTGACTATAACTGGGATGCTAAGAGAGAACAGACTGCTGACCTTGCAGTTCCCGATAAGTCCGATGATAAGATTTACTACCACGTTTCTAACGGAACATGGTCTAACAGCTCTGAATCCGCAGGTTCCGGCTCTACAGGCGGTAACACAGGTTCTGGTTCAGCTACAACAGAAACTCTTACAATTTACTTCCGTAACGACTGGTTGTGGACAAACGTTTCTTGCCACTACTGGGGTGAAGGTGTTACTGGCACAGAATTCCCCGGTGTAGCAATGAACAAGGTTGGCGGTTCTGAAGGTTATGACGTATATGCTATCGAACTTCCCGCAGGTGTAACAGGATTCCTCTTCACTGGTATTAAGAACGATGGTTCAGGCGCTATTGACCAGTCTCCTGACATCGTAGTTGATGGTCTTGTTAACGCTCAGGGCTTCAAGATGATTTGGAACGGTGCTAATGCAGTTGAAGGCTTCACATACGATCCTTCTGCATGTGTTCACACATACGTTGGTGGCGTTTGCAGCCAGTGTGGTGCAAGAATTGCTTACACTGTAGCAGGTGCAGCGGCTCTTTGCGGTACTGATTGGGATACAACCAACACAGAAAACGACATGGTTTGGGACGAAGCAGCAGGTGTTTATACAAAGGTTTATACTAACTTGGCAGCCGGCTCATACGAATTCAAGGTGGTTCAGGATCACTCTTGGGGTGTAAACTGGGGTCAGGGTGGTCACGGTGGTACTAACTTTGTTGCTAACGTAGCTACTGATGGTTCTACACTTACAATTACATTCGATGGTACAACTGTTACTTTCGAGGTAACTCAGTAATTTAAAATTTATCCCTCGCACTTTGGTGCGAGGGATTTATTTATTTTGTATAATGAAAAAGGGAATTATAGTGCAAAGTGACGAAAAAACACAATCGTTCATAAAAAAACTTGACAAATTTGTATATTGATGATATTATAATTACAAGCGGTCAAGAGGTAAATAGGCCTATTGTCTCTTGCGATGCAAAAGTTATACTATGAAAGGAGATAATTTTTATGAAAATTATCAAAACATTAGCCCTTGTTGCAGTTTTGACACTCGTTATCGCTGCAGCAGTTTCTTGTCAGCTTCCCGGCTCACAGACCGAAGCTACTACTACCACAACCACAGAGCCCGCTTGCGAGCATATGTGGACAGCAGCTACTTGCGAAACACCTAAGACTTGCGTTCTTTGTAACGAAATCGAAGGCGAAGCTCGTGGTCACGAAATCGTTGTTGATCCAGCAGTTGATGCTACTTGCGAAACAGCAGGTCTTACTGCAGGCGAACATTGCACAAAATGTGATTACGTTGTAGCTCAGGAAGAAGTTGCAGCTCTTGGTCACACTGAAATTATTGATGCGGCAGCTGATGCAACATGCGCAGCTCCCGGTCTTACAGAAGGTAAGCATTGCGAAACTTGTGGCACAGTTCTTCTTGCTCAGGAAGAAGTTGCACAGCTTGTACATAAGATCTCTTATGTAACAACACTCCCCACAGCAGAAGCTAACGGTTCTACAGTTGGTACTTGCTCACTTTGTAATGGTACATTTACATACGGTGAAGTTGGCGTTATGAACGCAGGTACATACGTTCTTGAAGGTAGCGCACTTTCAGGTATCGCTCAGTATACACTTGCTGATGGCGAAGTTAAGGTTGTAGGCGGTGTATTTGAATGTCACCTTAGCAATAAGTATAGAACTGACGACGGTCAGAAGAAGACATTCGCAGACGATTACTTTGGTGCTTCCAGAATGAACTATGGCGGCAAGACGGAAATCAATTCTGAAGATAACCCCGATATGATTAAGAACGGTATCGTTATTA
The DNA here is from genome assembly GCA_045635885.1 of Eubacteriales bacterium. Lineage (GTDB taxonomy): Bacteria > Bacillota > Clostridia > Oscillospirales > CAG-272 > RGIG4608. The sequence goes on from JAZTWO010000077.1 coordinate 87,801, forward strand.
CAACAACTGATGTAACAACAATCACTATTTGGTGGGTAGCAGGCGGCGACGGTAGACAGGTTGGCTTGTATGGTATGGATGCTAATTTGATCGCTAAGAGCGAAGAAGCTTCTGTAAAGAACTCCGCTTACATTTCAACATTTACAGTTGAAGCAGGCACATACGTTATTGGTAACGTTGACAACACTAACTATCACTTCAAGGTTGAGGTTGTTGTAGGCGCTCCCGCAGAGGTTCCTGCAGAATAATTAATAATGATAAAATCCGCATCTTTTGATGCGGATTTTTGATTTTGGGCTATAAAACGGGATAAAATTCGACAAAACAGCAAAAAATCGTGCATTATTGATAAAAAATGTACATTATGAATATTAAAAAAAGGTTTTAAATTGTGCAAATGGTCGAAGTTTTATAAAGAAAAATGTAAATATTGACAATGTACACAATAAGATATATAATTAATATGTATTAAAGGGGTAACTACGCGTATTATCTCTTTAATATAATACAAACCCGTACGGGAAATATATGAAAGGAGATAATTTTTATGAAGAAAATTATCAAAACACTCCTCGTGGTGATGGTAGTAGTGCTTGCACTTGCAGCATTCACAGCTTGTGGAAACGATCCTGCAACAACAACAACAGCACCTTGCCAGCACCAAGGCGGTACAGCTACTTGCACAGAGCAGGCAGTTTGTGAACTTTGCGGCGAAAGCTATGGCGCAGCTCTTGGACACAAGGCAGCAGTACTTTATGCAATTGACGCAACATGTTCAAAAGAAGGACGCACAGAAGGTTCATACTGTAAGGTATGTAACGAAGTTCTTGTTGCACAGGAATCAATTGAAAAGCTCGAACACGTTTGGGTAGCAAACGAAGATAGAGATTTCACATGTACAATGGACGGTCTTGTAGGTGGTAACCACTGTGAAATGTGCGGTATCCAGGACGGTACAATTGAAGTAGTTCCTGCACAGTGCAGATGGGGCGAGCCCTTTGTTTATGCAGAACCCACTTGCACAGAAACAGGTATTATGGCAGTAGAATGCCAGGTTTGTGGTGACCTTGCACTTCACTCTGAAATCGATCTTATTGATCACACATATGTATATGGTGTTTGCTCAGTTTGTGGCGCACTTGATGCTAACTACGTAGATTACTATCTTGTTGGTTATATTAACGGTGCCAACTACGGTTGCGAAGAAGACTTTACTAACCTTGGCGAATACAAGTTCGTTGACGGTAAGCTCACAGTAACATTTGCACAGGATTCTTACGTATTTGTTAAGTCAGGTAACCTTAAGGGTCAGAACGTTAAGTGGTATTTGTTCGAATCTTACGTAACAGGTAAGGAAGGCACACTTTACGAAAACAAGTCTGAAAAGATGTTTATCCCCGCTAACGTTGAAGTAGTATTCACACTTACAGTAAACGAAGATGGTACTCTTGCTCTTGTTGCTGATTACCATACACACGCTCACAAATCTGAAGTATTTAACCCCACTTGCACAGAAGCAGGTAAGGTTGTTTACACATGTGAATGTGGCGACACATACGAAGAAGCAGGCGAAGCTGCTCTTGGTCACGATTATGACCACATCACACACAATGCTACATGTACAGCAGCAGGTTACGTAGAACACATTTGTGCTCTTTGTGACGATACATACACAGACGGTGAAACAGAAGCTCTTGGCCACGCTGACGAAGATGGTAACTTCAAGTGCGACAGATGTTCTACAAAGATGCTTCCTGCTGACGGAACAACTCTTACAGTAGAACAGGCTCTTGCAATTGCACAGCTTGGTGGTTCAGCTTATACAACACAGAAGTACTATATCACAGGTATCGTAAGCGGTCTTTACAATACAACATATGGTAACTTCTACATTAAGGACACTGAAACAGGCAAGGAAATTTGCATTTACGGTCTCTATTCTGCAGACGGTAAGACAAGATATGATGCAATGAGCTACAAGCCCGTTAACGGTGACGAAGTAACTGTTTACACAGTTCTTGGTATGTACAACTCTACAGCACAGGGTAAGAATGCTTGGCTTGATGACGTTGTTGCTCACGAGCATGCTTACACATCTGTTGTAACAGAACCCACATGTACAAAAGCTGGTTTCACAACTCACACTTGTTCAATTTGCAACGGTTACGTTGTTGATACTGAAGTAGAAGCTCTTGGTCATACAACTGAAAACGGTGTATGTGAAAGATGCGAATTGACAATTGGTGGAGATGTTGTAAATAAAGAAACATTCACAACTGACTGGAGTAAGCTTTCAACAAACACAAGCTATACATCTAACAAAACTGCTGATGGTTGGCAGTATACTAATGCTGCTGTAATTCAGGGTGGTGCTAGCAACAGCAATCCTACATTTAAACCTCTTGGTACATCTGCTACTAAGGGATTGGTATTGAATGGTAAGACAAGTGCAAAGGGTAAGTTGGTTTCTCCTACTCTTACAGGTGGTCTTTCTAAACTTGTATTCAACTATACAAACGTATTCTCTGAATCCAAGGGCGTTGATATCACAATCACAATAAAACAGAATGGTGCTGTTGTAGCTACTAAGCAGCTTGATAACAATAGCGTTACTCAGTACACAGCGTACACATTTGAATGGGATCTTGAAGCGGAAGGCGTTGCAGTAACAGGTGATTTCACTATTGAAATTTCTAACAACTCTCCTTCTGCTAGCACATCCAACAAGGACCGTGTTGCTATTTGGAACATTGAATGGACAAACAATCCTGCAGCATAATTAAAAACGAATCAATAACTGATTAATTTTGGCACGCGCCTTCGGGCGCGTGCTTTTTTTGCTTTTTTAAATGGGGAAGGGATATGGTTATTATAACCAAAATTTTAGTCACCTTTTTGTTAAATATGTATTGTTGAAATTTGGCTAAATTAATGTTATAATATATAATGATAAAGTATGCACACAATGTGTATTTTTGAAAATTATTAAGCCGTTTTTTTGTTATTTACGGCAGAAGGAGACTACAAAATGACTAAAAAATTGAACATTCGCAGTTTAGTGGCAATTCTCTTGTTGCTCACTATGGTTTTGGCTTTAAGCAGTTGCTTTGAACCCGAAAAAAAGGTTGTAGTTGTTAGAAAAACTACTTCAACTACCAACAAGGGTGGCAACGGTCCTAACAATGATAGTGTTTTGGTTGACCCAATCAACGATAACAACAGAACATTGTATCAAATTTACGTTAGATCCTTTGCGGATTCTGACGGTGACGGCGTTGGCGACATTCGTGGTATTATCGAAAAATTCGACTACCTCAATGACGGTAACTTGAACTCCGGTAACGACCTTGGCGTTCAGGCAATTTGGCTCACTCCCGTTTTTGAAGGAAACTCTGCTCACAAGTATGATGCAATTAATTTCTATGCAATAGACCCTGAGTTCGGCACTGAAGAAGACCTTCGTGAACTTGCTGAGCTTTGCGAAAAGAGAAACGTTAAGCTTGTTCTTGACCTTGCTCTTAACCACACATCAACTTCAAACCAGTGGTTTAAAGAGTCCAAAAAGGCACGTCAGAACGGTGATACTTCCAATAAGTATTACAACTACTACAACTGGAGCACAAGCGCAAAGTCCGGTTACGTTAAGGTTAACGGCTACAACTTGTGGTATGAATCATGGTTCGATACACAGGGCGGTAGCATGCCCGAGCTTAACTATGACAACCAAAACGTTAGAAATGAAATGCTTGAGGTTGCTAAATATTGGATGAACCTTGGTGTTGACGGCTTCCGTTTTGACGCAGTTAAGTACGTATATTATGAGGATCACACAAGAAGCGCAAGCTTCTATAAGTGGTACACAGACGAGCTTCGCAAGATTAATTCCGAAATTTACCTTATCGGTGAGTGTTGGGATAGCGAAACTAATATGCTTAAGTATTACAACTCAATGAGTTGCTTTAACTTCTCAATGGCGGGCAACGGAACAATCGCTTCTGCCGCAAAGGGAAGTGGTGCAATCAGCACATTCGTTGACAACATTGTTAATTTGCAGAAGAAGATTGTTGCAATTAATCCCAATGGAATGGTTTCTTCATTCCTTTCTAACCACGACCAAGACAGAAGCGGTGGATTTATTGTTAACGATAACCAAAGAAAAATGGCTGCAAGCTTGTATCTTCTTACACCCGGTACACCTGTAATTTATTACGGTGAGGAAATTGGTCTTAAGGGTTCCGGTGATTCACCTGAGGACGCTAACCGCCGTCTTCCTATGAAGTGGGGCGACGAGTACACTTGCGAAGTTCCAAGACATGCAACTTACTCTATCAATCTTTGGGATAACACACTTTGGGATCAGCAGAGAGATGACGATAGCTTGATGATTCACTATTCAAAGGTTTTGCAGATTCGTCACACAATTCCTGCAATTGCCCGTGGTACATATTCACCCATTTACGGTGGAAAGGCAACGTTTGGTGGCTTCTTTGTTGACTATGGCAACGAGGACGTAATCATCCTTCACAACACTTCTACAACAGAAACTGTTACTGTAAATCTTAACACACTTACAGGTCTTAAGGACAAGGGATATTCATCATATGAAGTTCTTGCTTTTGTTGGCGTAAATTCTGCAAGTGTAAATGGTACAACACTTACACTTGGCCCTCAAACAACAGTTATTCTTAAGTAAAAATATATGGTTTTTCGGGCAATTTTTACAAATTTCACACTTTGTTTCTATACAGTTAGCATTTTGTTCAAAAATGTATAAATTTATTTGGATAAAGTGACAAAAATGTTGAAAAAATATATATTAATATTGACAAAATTGTTCGATAATGATATAATACAATATGCGCTAAGGCGTAAATTAATATTATTTTTTTAGGAGGAGAATTAGTTATGAGAATGACTAAAATCTTATCACTCGTTATCGCTCTTCTTATGCTTTCTGCTTGCTTCGTAGCATGCGGTCCTAATGACACACCCGCTGAAACAACAGCTGGTGGCGGTTCATCTGACACAGTTTACGATATCACATTGTGGGTATCTACAACTGCAGGCGTAAAAGAGTTCACACTCGAACAGGTTGAAGCTTTTAAGGCTGCTCATCCTGAATACAAGTTCAACATCACAGTTGAAACAGTAGGTGAAGGCGATGCTGCTACTGAAGTTCTTAAGGACGTTGCTACAGCTCCCGATATGTACTGCTTCGCACAGGACCAGATTTCTCGTCTTGTACAGGGTGGCGCTCTTGCACAGCTTGGTGTTCAGGCTTCTGCAACAGTAAAGGCTAACAACGACTCCGGTTCTGTTGGCGCTGCTACAGTAGGCGAAGGCATCTATGCTTATCCTTTGACATCTGACAATGGTTACTACCTCTACTACGATTCTCGTGTTGTATCTGACGAACAGGCACAGACACTTGAAGGCATCATCGAAGCTTGTAGAGCAGCTAACAAGAAGTTTGGTTACAACTTGACAAACGCTTGGATTATGGCTGGTTTCTTCTTCGCACAGCCCGTAGGCGGTGGCACACCCATTTGTAACTCTACATGGGAATACTCTGCAGACGGTAAGAATGCTATCGCAGTAAACGATAACTTCAACTCTGCTAACGGTCTTCTTGCTATGAAGGCAATGAACAGCCTTGCTAACTCTGGCGTATGGGTTGACTCTGCTGATAACTTCGCAGGCACAGGCGCTATCGTTACAGGTATCTGGAACGCAAACGCAGCTGCTGCTGAATACGGCGACTACGTAAAGGCAACAAAGCTTCCCACATACACAGTTGATGGTCAGACATTCCAGATGGGTTCATTCTCCGGTTACAAACTTCTCGGTTGCAAGCCCCAGACAGACGCTATGAAGGGTAAGATCTGCTCTGAACTCGCTCTTTACCTTACAAGCGGCGAAGCTCAGCTTGAAAGATACTATGAATTCCAGTGGGGTCCCTCTAACCTTGAAGCTCAGGCTAACCAGGACGTTAGAGAAAACGTACTCCTTGCAGCTCTTCTTGCACAGAACATCTACGCTCAGCCTCAGGGTGTTATCCCCTCTGACTGGTGGACAGAAGCAGCTCAGCTTGGTACAGTTGCAGCTCAGGCAGATATGACAGTAGCTGACCTTCAGGCAGCTCTTGCGACATATGCTGAAAAGATCGCTGGCATGATCGTTAAATAATTAATTTAAATAGTTAATAATTTAATTGGGATGGGGTGAATCCCTTGTGGATTCACCCCTGTTTAATTGAAAGGCATTGTTGGCCGGGATACAAGGGACTTTGTCTTGTGTATCGGTCAACAATGCCTTGTTAATAATTTAAGGAGATATAAATTTCTGTTTATATTTAAGTATGGAAAATTTAACAACTTTAGAATATTTGAGATTAAGCAAATCAGAAAAGTTTTGGTATGACTTTATTAAGTTTCTTGCCAAAATTCCTCGTTGGTTTCTCGGACTTTTTGTAAAGCTTTGGTTGTTTATCAAAAAGTGTGTTTTTGCAGTTAGAGACGAAGTTGTTGATATTGCTAGAACATTTAAAGAGGGCAACTTGGCTGTTAAGCTTTCATTCATTTCATTTGGTTGTGGTAACCTTTACTACGGTCAGATAATGAGAGGCCTTTTGTTCCTTACATTCCAGTTGGTATTTATTGCTTATACATTCATTCTTCCAACAGGTGGTTTGTATTGGATGAGAAAGGTTCAGTGGTTCGTTAAAGGCGCAACTGTAGGTACAGTTCAGGGTGAAATGCAGTACAATGCATTCTATGATACTTATATCTGGTCTGCCGGCGACGACTCTGTTAGAGTATTGCTTTACGGTTTGCTCTCTGTTATTTTTGCTGTTGCATTTGTTGTAACATGGAGAATGCAGATTAAGCAGTGCCGTATCAATATGGACATTGAGAAAAAGGGAAGACATATTAAGGGCACAAAAGATGACCTTAAGTCACTTGTTGACGAACAGTTCCACAAAACACTTCTTACACCTTCATTGGTTGGTATTCTTGTGTTTACTGTTCTTCCCATTATTTACATGGTAATCATCGCTTTCACAAACTATGATGCAAAGCACGATGGTTACTCCAACCTTTTCTCTTGGGTTGGTCTTGAAAACTTCAACTCTTTCACTGATTTTGGAGAAGGCGGTCTTGGTCTTGTTCTTGGTGAAATGGTTGGTTGGACAATCATGTGGGCGATTTTTGCAACATTCACAAACTATTTTGCAGGTTTGTTTGTTGCGATTATCATCAACAAAAAGGGAATTAGATTTAAGAAATTGTGGAGAACAGTTCTTGTTATGACAGTTGCTGTTCCTCAGTTCGTATCACTTATGTACGTTGGTAAATTGTTTGGTCAGCAGGGTGTTGTTGGTAGCTTCCTTGAAAGAGCAAACTTGATTCCTCAGATAATGGTTCAGCAAAACCAAATGTCACTTTGGTCCAACCCATTGTCTGCAAAGATTCTTCTTATCGTTATCAACTTGTGGATTGGTGTTCCTTACGTAATGCTTATGGCAACAGGTATTCTTATGAATATTCCTGCCGACCTTTACGAATCAAGCCGTGTTGACGGTGCAACATCAGTTCAGCAGTTCACAAAGATTACACTTCCTTATATGTTGTTCGTAACAGGTCCTTCTTTGCTTACAAGCTTTGTTGGTAACCTTAACAACTTTAACGTAATCTACCTTTTGAGTGGCGGTGGTCCTACACACTGGGAGGTTGGAACAATTGGCGGTACTCAAGTTGGTCACACCGACCTTCTTATCACCTTCTTGTTCAAGGTAACCACAGGTAACGATACAAAATATTACCTTGCGTCAGTTCTTGGTATTTTCGTATTTATCGTAGTTGCATTGCTTTCACTTGTTGTTTATAACGTAATGCCTTCAACAAAGAATGAGGAGGACTATAGCTAATGGATAATAAAAATAATTCAATAGAAAAGCACGGTCTTAGCATTAAGGCATCAAGAAGAATTACAAATACATTCATTTATATGTTCCTTATTTTGATGTCGATTATTTGGCTTCTTCCTTTTGCGGGAATTCTTCTTGAATCATTGCGTTGTGAAAGTGCAGGTCAGGTATCATACTTGATTCCCAAACAGTTTGGATTTGACAACTATATTAGAATGTTTAAAGAAACCGACTTTCCTAAGTGGTTTTTAAGTACTGTTCTTATGGGTGTTGCAGTTTCTATTTTGCAAACCGGCTTCATCCTTTCAATGAGCTATACACTTTCTCGTCTTAGATTTAAGGGTAGAAAGGCACTCATGAACTTTATGCTTATTCTTGGTATGTTCCCCGGCTTCCTTACAATGATTCTTATCTATAAGGTATTTGCTGACTTGGGTCTTACCATGGAAAGAGCACCCATTGGACTTATCATAGTATATTGCGCAAGCTCGGGTATGGGTTATTATGTATCAAAGGGCTTCTTTGATACCATTCCCAAGAGCTTGGACGAGGCGGCTCGTGTAGACGGTGCTACTCGTTGGCAGGTATTCTATAAGGTAATTATGCCTCTTTCAAAGCCAATTGTAATTTATACAATACTTATGGGCTTTATGGCACCTTGGGGCGACTATATGTTGGCAAGATTCCTTATAAATAATAATAGCAAGGGTATGAACGTTGCCGTTGGTATGTACAAATGGCTTAACAGTGCAAACTCTATGTCTACAAACTATACTATGTTCTGTGCTGCCGGTGTTTGTGTATCAATCCCCGTAACTGCTGTATTCCTCTGCTTGCAGAAATACTATGTTGAGGGTGTAACAGGCGGAGCAGTAAAGGGTTAAAAGGAGAATAATATGGCAAGTGTTAAATTAACAAATGTAAAAAAGATATACGGCAAAGACACAGTTGCGGTTCAAGACTTCAACCTTGATATTGCCGATAAAGAATTTATAGTTTTCGTAGGTCCTTCCGGATGCGGAAAGTCAACAACTTTGCGTATGATTGCAGGTCTTGAAGATATTTCTGACGGTACTGTTGAAATCGACGGCGTAGTAGTTAATGACCTTCAGCCCCGTGACCGTGATATTGCGATGGTTTTCCAGAACTATGCGCTTTATCCCCACCTTTCTGTATTTGAGAACATGGCGTTCTCATTAAGACTTAAGAAAGTTCCTCAGGAAGAGGTTTTTGAAAGAGTAACAAAGGCAGCTGAAATTCTTGGTATTACTGAATACCTTACAAGAAAGCCCAGAGCGCTTTCCGGCGGTCAGCGTCAGAGAGTTGCTATTGGTCGTGCTATGGTTCGTGACTCCAAGGTATTCCTTATGGACGAGCCCCTTTCAAACCTTGACGCAAAGCTTAGAAACCAGATGAGAGCTGAAATCATTCTTCTTAGAAAGAAGATTGACACAACATTCATTTACGTTACTCATGACCAGACTGAAGCTATGACTCTTGGTGACCGTATCGTTATCATGAAAGATGGTTTTATTCAGCAGGTTGGTACACCTACACAGGTATTTGATATGCCCCTTAACTTGTTCGTTGCTGAATTTATCGGCGCGCCCAAGATGAACACATTCAAAACAAAGCTTGTGTATGAGGGTGGCAAGTACTATGTAACTCCTTACGGAGCAAAGCTTGAAATAACAGGCGAAAAGGCAGAATTGCTTGCAAAGAAGAACATTACAAATAAGGAAATCGTTCTTGGTGTACGTCCTGAACATATCACTCTTGCAGATGCTAATGATCCTTCTGCAATTCCTTGTGAAATTCAGGTTAACGAAATGATGGGTAGTGAGCTTCACCTTCACGTTCTTGTTGACGGTGGCGACAAGCTTATCGTTCGTATTCCCACTGTTTCTCTTACTACAGAGCAGCGTGAAAAACTTAGCTACGGTAACAAGATGTACATTACTTTCGAAGGAAAGGTAATGCATTTCTTCGATCCTGCAACAGAGAAGAACCTTCTCTATTAATAAAAATATTAAACTCCCACCGATTTCGGTGGGAGTTTTTTGATATTTGAGATAAATTTGTGAAAATTAGTTGAAATTGGTGGGAAAGTGTGGTAAAATAATAAACACCAAACAAATTAAATATCTTGTGTTATAGGTGAAGTGTACCTTTTTACTTTTGGGTAAAAACGTACGCTCTGTTCTCGTACACTTTGCAATATGGCACAAGATACGATTTAATTTGTTTGGCGACAATTGGAGTTTGCGTTTTTCAGTGCGCTGACTCTCGTTGGCGCACTTTTTATTTTGAAAGGAGAAAAATGTATGGGGAGTATATTATAGGCGAGGTACATAATACCGTTTTGTTTTAATTTATTTAAAATAATTTATATGAAAGGTGAAAAATTATGAAAAAAATTAATTTTAAAGACATATTTACTAATCGAAAATTTATTATTTGCATGAGTATTGTTATTGTGTTAGTAATAGTGATCTTGATTTTTGGAAATAAACTCTTTAATGATAGGATTTTGTTTGATTATGAATTAAATAGTGATGGTAACGGATATACAGTGACGGGATTTACTAATATGAATATTTTCAAAATAGCTTACTTTAGTGTAGGGCAATTATTTGGATATCTTGACTATGATGTTGAGATACCAGAAACATATAAAGATTTACCCGTTACAGCTATTGGTGATGGGGCTTTTGAATATAAAGGTGCTAGTTCTTTTCAAATGGTTAGTATTGTCATTCCAGAAACTGTAACCACAATAGGAAATAAAGCATTTAAGGATGTTCACTTTAAAAATATAACTATTCCCAGTTCAGTAACAAAGATTGGTGGAGATGCATTTGATATTGTTGCAAGTGGTGTTTCGTTGGAAAATGTATATTATCTTGGTGAGATAGAGGATTGGTTAAAAATTGAATTTGGTAATAGCAAATCAAATCCTTTGAATAATGGTTCTAAATTATATATAAATGATGCACTTGTTACTGATGTAGTTGTTCCTAATACTGTAAATCATATTTTAAATTATGCTTTTGTAAATTATTCTTATCTTAATAGCATTAATATAAGCGAATCTGTAAAAACTATAGGTATATCTGCATTTTCAGGATGTTCTTCACTAAAAACTGTAACAATACCCGACTCAGTAACAACTATTGGTGGTGATGCATTCCGTCATTGTGCATCTCTTATAAGTGTAACAATAGGAAGTTCTGTTTCAAGCATTGGAAGTAATGCATTTATGTATTGTTACTCACTTATTGAGGTAATAAATAAGTCATCATTGGATATTACCGCAGGAGAGCAAACAAATGGAGATATTGGAGATATTGGTAACTACGCAAAGCATATTATAACTGATGAGTTGTATTCTGCGATTGTAAAAATGGGTGATTATATTTTCTATGATGATGGTACGGATATTTATCTTGTAAAATATTTTGGTAATGATATAGAAATTATTCTTCCTGATTATGAAGGTGGTAAAGAATATGGAATATGGGATTATGCATTTTCAATGAAGAAGATAACTACCATAAAAATGCCAGATTGTATAACGAGTATTGGCTCAAATTCGTTCTATTTTTGTAGAGACCTTACAAGTATAATAATTCCATCATCTGTGAAGAGTATTGGTCATAACGCATTCAGCTCTTGCGATAAACTCACGATTTATTGTGCAGCGCAATCGAAACCAAATGGATGGGATTCTAACTGGAACTCTTCAAACCGACCTGTAGTTTGGGGATATAAAGGCTAATAAATTACAATTAAAAGGAGTGTTCTTTTGAACACTCCTTGTTTTTTATTGAGTTTATTAATACATTCCGCCCATTCCTTGAGGAGCAGGTGCGGGATTTTCTTCTTTTTTGTCATAGACAACACTCTCAGTTGTGAGAATTGTGCTTGCGATGGATGCTGCGTTTTGAAGGGCAGAACGAGTTACTTTTGTGGGGTCAACTATACCACAAGCAACCATATCGCAATATTCTTCTTTATAAGCATCAAAGCCCCAACCGATTTGGCCAGAATTTTTGATTGTATGAACGATAACACCGCCGTCAAGTCCTGCGTTTTCTGCGATTTGTCTTACGGGTGCTTCGAGTGCCTTGAGAACAATCATAACGCCAGTCTTTTCGTCGCCTTCAACCATTTCGGCAACCTTTGCAACGTCTGCAATAACATTGAGATATGCAGTTCCGCCACCTGCAACGATACCTTCTTCAACTGCGGCACGAGTTGCGTTGAGAGCGTCTTCTATGCGGAGTTTCTTTTCCTTCATTTCAACTTCAGTAGCAGCGCCAACCTTAATTACCGCAACACCACCAGAAAGTTTTGCAAGACGTTCTTGAAGCTTTTCTTTATCAAATTCGCTTGTTGTAACCTCAAGGGCTGATTTGATTTGGTGAACTCTTGCAGAAATGTCTGCGGGATGTCCTGCGCCGTCAACAATAATAGTTGTATCCTTATTAATCTTAACCTGACGAGCATGGCCGAGATATTCAATAGATGCGTCCTTAAGCTCAAGACCGATTTCGCTTGAAATCACTTCAGCGCCTGTAAGAATTGCAATATCCTTAAGCATTTCTTTACGTCTATCGCCAAAGCCGGGGGCTTTTACTGCAACGCAAGTGAATGTGCCACGAAGTTTATTGAGAACGAGAGTTGTGAGCGCTTCGCCTTCAACGTCCTCTGCAATAATAAGGAGCTTTCTTCCTGCCTGAATAACCTGTTCAAGAACGGGGAGAATATCCTGAAGATTTGTAATCTTTTTGTCGGTGATAAGAATGAGAGCATCGTCAAGAACTGCTTCCATTTTGTCCATATCTGTTGCCATGTAAGGAGAGAGGTAACCACGGTCGAACTGCATGCCCTCAACAACCTCTGAATATGTGTCGGCAGAGCGAGATTCTTCAACTGTGATAACACCGTCGGATGTAACCTTTTCCATAGCGTCGGCAATAAGAGCACCAATAAGCTCATCGCCTGCAGAAATTGTGCCAACTCTTGCAATATCGTCAGAACCGTTAACCTTTTTTGAATTAGCTACAAGGCATTCAACAGCTCTGTCAACCGCCTTTTTGATACCCTTGCGAAGAACCATAGGGTTAGCTCCTGCGGTAACGTTCTTCATACCTTCGCGAATAAGTGCCTGAGCAAGAACAGTTGCGGTTGTTGTACCGTCACCTGCGGCATCATTTGTCTTTGTTGCAACCTCTTTAACAAGCTGTGCGCCCATATTTTCTGCTGCATCATCAAGCTCGATTTCCTTTGCAATTGTCACACCGTCATTTGTGATAAGGGGAGAACCGAATTTCTTATCAAGAACAACGTTTCTGCCCTTGGGACCAAGTGTGATTTTAACTGTATCGGCAAGTTTATCAACGCCACGGGTAAGTGCGTTTCTTGCTTCAAGACCGTAAATTATTTCTTTAGCCATTAAATACTACCTCCAAAATTATTCAACAATAGCAAGAATGTCACTCTGCTTAACAATGATGTATTCAACACCGTCTGCCTTGACCTCTGTGCCTGAATATTTGCTGGTGATGACCTTGTCACCAACCTTAACTACCATTTTAACTTCGTTACCGTCTACAAGTCCGCCGGGTCCAACTGCCACAACTTCGGCAATTTGGGGCTTTTCTTGTGCAGAGGCGGTGAGAATAAGACCTGATTTTGTTTTTTCTTCTGCAGCAACAAGCTTTATTACAACTCTGTCTGCAAGGGGTTTAATAGTCATTATTTAATCCTCCAATTTAAGAAATTAATAAATACTTTTATATAACTTTATTATTATATCATAAATTTTTCAAAAATTCAATAAGATATAGAAAAAAGATGCTTGAGAGGATAAAAAATGGAGCAGATAAATCAATATATTTCGGGAAAACTTGTGCCAATTGCGTTATGTTTATGTTCGATATGGTTTTTTGTGTATTTAAGGGGCAGACCGATAAGAAATCCGATGGTGATTATCAAATCGGTTTTTAAAAAGGGGAATGCTAATGGCACGTCTCCAATTCGCGCGGTAATTTTCGCACTTGCGGGGACGCTTGGAGTTGGCAATATTGTTGGAGTTGCCTCTGCAATTTCTCTTGGTGGTGCCGGGTCGGTGTTTTGGATGTGGGTTAGTGCATTTTTAGCTATGATTTTGAAATATAGTGAAGTTGTGCTTGCCATTTTGCACCGTAGAACAAGGGGGATGGAAAACTGCGGCGGTGCAATGTATTATATGAGGGATTATTTTAAATCTTGCAAGATATTGGGAGTTAGTTTTTCGTTTATTTTCACTATTTTTTGCCTTATAAATGGTTTTTCACTTGGATGCATAATTCAATCCAACGCAATTTCACAATCATTTTTTGTGACCTTTGGTGTTGACAAAATGGAGATGGGATTGTTTGTTGCGATGCTTGGAATATTGGTGTTCTTTTTCAACGGTAAAAAGATATTTTCTTTGTGCGAAAAGCTTGTGCCATTGGTAAGTTTAATTTACATTTTGATGTCGCTTGCGGTGATTTTGCCACAATACAGCCGCTTGCCACAGATATTTATGCAGATATTTAAGGGGGCGTTTTCTTTTCGCTCAGCGGGGGCAGGAGCGCTTGGCTTTTTTGTTTCCAAAGCATTGCGATATGGCACTATAAGGGGACTTTTTTCTAATGAAGCGGGGTGTGGAACTTCTCCGATAGCGCATGCAACCTCCAACACAAATTCCGCCTGCGAGCAGGGATTTCTTGGAGTGATTGAGGTGTTTATAGACACAATCCTTGTTTGCACAATGACGGCTTTTGTTATTTTGCTGAATTGGGATGTTGCTTCATTGCATCTATCTGCACCGATTATAATGGTGTTCTCGTCGTTTTCGGCAACTCTTGGGGAAATATCAACCGTTTTATTGAGCGTTTCTGTTTTTTTGTTTGCCTTTGCCACCATTGTTTGTTGGGGATATTACGGAAAGGAGTGTATTTATTTTATCACTAAAAAGAGAAGTGCAGAGCAGATATATTATGGGCTTTACGTCATTTTTATTTTTGTGGGCGCATTTATTTCGCTTGACTTTGTGTGGCAAATTGCCGACCTTGCAGTTGGTGGTATGACATTGATGAATTTGATGATAATTACGCTTATGAGTGGCGAGGTTAAGCTTGAAACCGAAATGTATTTTCTTAAAAAAAGAGCTTCCCGAAGGAAGCTCTGAATATTAAAGAATTGAGTAAATTTTGTGATTTTCGGAATAAGAATTTGCAAGTTTTTCTGCATCTGCAAGGTTGATTTTTTCTGTGATGATTGCTTGTCCGTTTGCGATAATGCATCTTGCACAAAGATAATCGTTAATATTGGCAATATCATCATCAGTTGCGTCGGTCCATTCGATAATTGGAGCATGTTCGTTGCTCATCTTTTCAACAATATCCATAATGTCGGCAACAACTGCACTTGCCGTGGGGAGTTTGCCTGCGCCCTTGCCATAGAAAAGCACTTTATCAAGCATATTGGCTTCAACCAAAATTCCGTTGTAAACGTCAGAAATGTGAGCCAAAGGATTTGAAAGGGGAATAAATCTTGGCGAAACCGTTGCCAAAATTTTTCCGTTTATTAATTCAGAGTGACCGATAAGCTTGATTGTGTAGCCAAGTGATTTAGCAAGTTCAAAATCCTTGGTGCTAACGTTTGTAATTCCTTGACGTGAAACCTTGTCGGGAGAGATGCATTTGCCGTAAGCAAGGGAAGAGAGGATGACAATTTTGCGTGCGGCATCAATGCCCTCAACATCTGCGGTGGGGTCTGCCTCTGCATATCCCTTTGCTTGTGCATCTTTAAGTGCATCGGCAAAGGAGGTGCCATTTTCATTCATCTGTGTGAGAATGTAGTTGGTTGTACCGTTCAAAATGCCGTCGATTCCTGTGATTTTGTTTGAAACGAGGTCATTATTGATGGGGCGAATAATTGGAATACCACCGCCAACACTTGCCTCAAACAAATATCTAACGTTATTTTCTTTGGCAATTTGCAAAAGCTCTGTGCCAAATTTAGCAACCACCTCTTTATTGGATGTTACCACGTTTTTGCCTGCGAGCAAGGATGCCTTTGAAAAATCATAGGCAGGGTGTGAGCCGCCCATCATTTCAACAACGATTGAAACCTCACTATCGTTTAAAATTATGTTGAAATCGTGAATTACCTTGTTTGCAAAGGGCGAATCAGGAAAATCTCTTAAATCGAGAATATATTTGATTTCAATCTCTTCATTTAATTTGTTTTCAATTATTTTTTTGTTTTGAGTTAAAACTTCAGCAACTCCGCTGCCAACAACACCGAAGCCCAAAATTGCAATTTTCTTCATAAAAACTCCATTCTGTATCAAATTTTGCGTTAAATTCTTGTATACTTATATAATACCACAAAAATTGATAAAATGCAAATAAAACTATTGAAAAAATTTTAAAATATGGTAAAATATATTTATAGATAAAAGAAATTAATTACGGAGGATTAATATGGCATCAAGTGCTATTGGAAGTAAAAAGAATGTAAAGATATTTGTTCTTTATCTTATGGAGAATATAAACTATCCCCTTGACTATGCAACCCTTAATGACATTATAATGCAAACGGATTACGTTATGTATCTCGACTTTGCCGAGAGTTTTCATGAGATGATTGATGCAGGGCTTATTCTTGAAATTGAGGGCGAGGAAGAAAATCAACCCATGTACATTGTTTCTGAAAAGGGAAAGATTGTTGCAAGGGAGCTTAATTCCGATATTATCACATCAATTCTTGATAAGAGCTTGTCTGCTGCTCTTCGCTATCTTGATTTTAAAAAGCGTGGAGTTGAGGCGAAGTGCGTTATTGAAAAGCGTGATGACGGTAGATATGACATTGAATGTAAAATGATTGAAAAGGGAGAGCTTATCTATTCAACCAAGGTTATAGTTGATACTCTTGCTCGTGCAGAGCGCATGAAAGAGAATTTTTATGGCAGACCTGAGGGAATATATAAGGCAACGCTTGCGCTTTTGGCGGGTAACGTTAACTTTTTGCTTGACTAATTGGGCATTTTTTATGAATTTTGTTGAAAAAATATAAAAAATTCAGAAAAATCGACAAATTTTTGTTGACATTTTAAAAAAATATAGTATAATTG
This sequence comes from Eubacteriales bacterium, assembly GCA_045635885.1. GTDB lineage: Bacteria > Bacillota > Clostridia > Oscillospirales > CAG-272 > RGIG4608. The sequence goes on from JAZTWO010000077.1 coordinate 104,900, forward strand.
TATTATAGGAATGGTGTTTTGACGGATGGGAGCAATAATGAGAGAAAAATCAATTAAAAACAATGCCGAAATAAACAAATTGATTGACCTTGTTGTTGCGGGGGATTCAAATGCGTTTTCTGCACTTGTGGATCTTTACAATCCAATGCTTAAAAAAATACTGTATTCTTATACAACAGAAGAAATGTCTAACGAGGATGTTGAGGATCTTGGTCAAGAGGAGCTTATCGCTTTTTACAGGGCGATAATCAGTTTTGACAAGAACCAAAAAAATGTTGAATTTGGTCTTTACGCAAAAATTTGCGTTACGAATAGCATGATTTCTTTGAAGCGTGCCGCGGCAAAGAAGTCGAATGAATCGCTTATTGGTGATGAGGAGATGAATAGCATTTTCGACCCCGATGGCGAGGTTTCTAAGTTTTTTGAAGAGAGGGAGAGCGAGATTAAGCTCGGTCAACAAATTGAAAAAACTCTTTCTCAATATGAAAACGAGGTTTGGTCATACTACGTCAATGGTTATTCTTCAAGGGAAATTGCCGTTAAGCTAAACTCAAGTGAAAAATCAATCGATAATGCTATTTTCAGAATCAGACGAAAGTTAAAAACTCTGCTAATAGCAGATTGATATACCCATTTAGCTTAATCAAAGCGCTCGAAAGAGAGATGGTGGTCAAAATCCGCCGTGGGCAATAAAAATCCAATCAAAGTGAGGAAAAAATCAATGTACGAAAACGAAGAAAAAGTTGTAGAAGCGGTTGAGTTCCAGGACGAAACACTTGTTTGCAAGGATTGTGGAAACGAATTTGTATTCACAGCAGGCGAACAGGCATTCTACAAAGAAAAAGGTTTTATGAACAAGCCAAAGGCTTGCAAGGCATGCCGTGACGCAAAGAAAAATGCGCAGAGAGAACCCCGTGAATATTTCACAGTAGTTTGCTCTGAATGTGGCGGTGAAGCTAAAGTAACCTTCCAACCCTCTGAAGACAGACCTGTTTATTGCAGTGCTTGCTTCGCAAAGAGAAGACAGGGTAGAGATTAATATAGATTTTAATTAATATATATAAATTGCTAAAAGTTTTCTAACAAAGTAAGGGGATTTTTCCCCTTACTTTTATTTTTGAAAAAATATCAAAAAACAGTTGAAATCTTGCTTTGATTGTGTTATAATTTATCGACTTAAAAAAAGGGGGAGATATGATGTCATTATTTTCAAAAAAAGACGTGAATATTATTGACGGCCCTGTGTTGCCAAATATGATAAAATATGCCATTCCGATTATGCTGACAAATATTCTTCAGCTTTTTTATAATTCGGCTGATATGTTTGTTATTGGTAATTTCTGCTCGGACAAAAACGCACTTGGCTCAGTTGGATGCACTGGCTCGCTTGTTAATATGATACTTGGTGTATTTATTGGACTTGGTGCCGGTGTTGCGGTAACCTTGGCGCAAAGTCTTGGGGCGGGGGATAAGGAAAAGGCGAGAAAAATTGTTCACACCTCTTTCTGTCTTGCCATTATTCTCGGCGTTATTGTAACTATTCTTGGCAACATTGTTGCCGCACCTATTCTTAGGGCAATGAATACCCCAAGTGAATTTATTAACGGGGCAACAACTTACGTTAAAATATTCTTTTTGGGCTCTATAGCGAATATACTTTACAACTTTTTTGCGGGAATTTTGCGTTCTCGCGGCGACACGGTTCGTCCGCTTCTTTTCTCAATGGCGGGTGGAATTGTTAACATCATTCTCAATCTTATTTTTGTTCTTGTTTTCAAAATGGGAGTTGAGGGCGTTGCGATTGCGACCATCACCGCACAATTTATTTCCGCAACTCTTGTAATTGTCCACGTTTCCAGATTGAATGACGAATGCCGCCTTGAATTTAGCAAACTTTCAATTGATTTTTCAATTTTGAAGCAGCTTGTAAAGGTTGGTTTACCTGCGGGCATTCAAGGTTCACTTTTCTCAATTTCAAATATGCTTTTGCAAACGGGATATAACTCGCTTGGTTCGGTTGTGGTGAATGCAAATGTTGCCGCAATGAACGTTGACGGTTATATTTATAATATTCTTAACTCATTCTATCACACATGCCTCACATTCTGCTCGCAGAACTTTGGCGCAAAGCGATTTGACAGGGTGAAAAAGGTGTTCTTTACAGGAACGGCATCCGTTACAATTCTCGGTCTTGCGCTTGGCATTTTTGTGTACGTATTTGCCGCACCATTGGTTGGAATATTCAATTCCGATCCCGAAATTTTGGTTTATGCAAAGCAACGTCTTGCGCTTGTGGCGCTCCCATATTTCCTTTGCGGACTTATGGACGTCGGCTCGGGCTTTTTGCGTTCAATTGGTTACTCTTTGCAGGCATTGATTGTGACCTTCCTTGGCTCTTGCGTATTGCGTATAACTTGGATTTACACGGTGTTCCCGAAATTCAACGACGTTAGGGCGCTCTATGTGGTGTTCCCGATTTCTTGGCTTGTAACCGCATCAATTCTTTTTGTAATGTTCTTTATCGGATATAAAAAAGAGAAGAAAATGATAGTTAATAGGTTGAAATGAATAATAAGACGGCTTGTTTGAGCCGTCTTGTTTTATTATTACAAAATGCAAAATGAAGGCGTCTATTTTGCAGATTTTGCACTTTACAATACAATTACGTTATCGTATAATATAAATGTAAAGTAAATTATGGAGGTGTGCTATGGGTGTATAATGCGTACTTGCTATAAATGACAATATTGTGGATAGACATTATGGGATTTGGATAAAATAACAAATAAATAATACAATAACCACGACTCGTGTGAGCCGTGGTTGTTTTTTATTTCTGCCCCCGACCTTTTGCAAAAATGGCGGCGATATAGCCAAAGCACAGGGCTGCGGTTGTGCCGCCTGCGGCGGCTTTTAGTCCGCCCGTGAGTGCACCAAGCAATCCTTTTTCCTCAACTGCTTCTTTAACGCCCTTTGAAATGGTATATCCAAATCCCGTTAGTGGTGTGGTTGCGCCTGCGCCAACGAATTCGGCAAAGGGCTTGTAAACTCCAATTGCGCCCAAAATTACTCCCACCACCACATAAGAAACCAAAATTCGAGCAGGTGTAAGTCGGGTTTTGTCAATCAAAATTTGCGCAATTAGGCACAAAAATCCGCCCGCCAAAAATGACCAAATATATTTTGTAATTTCCATAAAACCTCACCTGTGTTCCAATTTAATCAAATGGGCAATTGCAGGAATGGAAAGCCCCTGCTTCAAGCTTGATGGACTCATCATGGCTCCCGTACCGACAATCAGGGCATTCTTTATTTCGCCCGAGGCAAGCTGTGGCAAAATATACGAAGCCAAAACCACTGCCGAGCATCCACATCCCGAACCGCCCGAATGGACGTCTTGCGTTATTCTGTCGAAAATTAAATTGCCGCAATCGTGGTAATTTTGCGACATATCGTAACCCTCAATTGACATAAATTCTGTCAGAATTTTGCTTCCCTCAAGTCCCAAGTCCCCTGTGAAAATTGCATCATAGCTTGATGGGGATGTGTCATTTTCTTTGAAATATCTAAGCAGGGTATCAATTGCCGCAGGAGCCATTGCCGCACCCATATTTGCCGCATCATTTATTCCTTTATCAATCACAATTCCGGGTAGGGCTTCGGTGATGAAAACACCGCCTGTGCCATCATCCTTTTGAGTGACAAAAGCGCCTGCGCCCGTCACGGTCCACTGAGCCGTTGGTGCACGTTGACCGCCATATTCAAGCGGAGTTCGATATTGTTGCTCTGCCGAGCAAAAATGCGAGGACGAAATGCTTGCGCACCTTTGAAATTGACCGCCTGAAATTAATAGGGAAGATAGCATAAGCCCCTCAACACAGGTTGAGCAGGCACCGTAAAGTCCGAAATAGGGAATGTCGAATTCAAGTAATCCGTATGCCGAGCCGATACATTGATTAAGCAGGTCGCCCGAAAACATTCCATCAATGTCGTTTTCGTTAAAATTCAATTTTTTTAGCACACCTTCAAGCGATTGGCGTTGCATCTCAATCTCGGCTTTTTCCCAAGTTTTTTGCTTGAATTTGTCGCTTGGGTCATAAAGGTCAAAAAGGTTACCGATTGGACCTTCATGCTCTTTGTGACCAACAACCGAAAATCCACCAAGTATTTTTGCGTTGGTTTTTAAAATTTTATTGCTCATAAAAACTCCAATTTTTATTTGTTGGTATTATTTTGCTACAAAAGAGCAAAAATATGCGTAGAAATGCTGGATTGAATATATAATATATTAAAAACATTTTGGGGGCAGATATGATAAAAATAAATTACAGGGAACTTGCATCAAAGCTTTTTTGTTGGGGAGTTGCCGCAGTTGTGGGGATTTTGTTCTTCAGATATTTATTTAAATATGCGGTGCCATTTCTTATTGCGTGGGGGATTGCCTATTTAATTTATCCTTTGGCGTGTAAAATTAGCGGCAGGACCAAAATCTCACGCAAGTTTTGTTCATTTGTTTTGCTTTTGGTATTATTGATTGTTATATTGAGCTTGATATTCTTGCTTGTGAATCGACTGTTTTATGAGTTGCAGAATTTGCTTGAGTATTTGAATGATAATAGTAACGTCATAGCGGAATATTTTCAAAAGGCATTTGATTTTGTGTTTACATTGGGCGAAAGACTTCCTATAATAAATAGACTTGGCGACGCAGAGCTTGTTGAAGCGGTGACAGAGAATATTAATATGTTCATTTCTGGAGTTTGGCAAAATTTGATTAATGGATTAAGCTCTGCCGTGCCCGACTTTGCAACGGGAGTTGTCACCGCATTGCCGAGCATAGTTTTGGTTTCTATTGTAACGCTTGTCGCATGTTTTTATTTTGCCGTTGACATTGAATATTTAAATAATAAAATCAGTAATTTTTTGCCCGATTCTTTTATGGAGAGCGTGAAAATTTTAAAAAGCAAAATATCCTTTGGGTTGAAAAGATATTTTAAGGCATATCTAATTATTTTTATTATTACTTTTTGCGAATTGTTTGTCGGCTTTTTGATTTTGGGAGTTGACTATGCATTCGTTTTGGCAATATTAATTTCCTTTGTTGACTTTTTGCCCGTGCTTGGCACACCTGCGGTGCTTATTCCGTGGGGGATTGTGCTGATTTTGATGAAGAAATATTTTATGGGTATTGGCATACTCGTTTTAATGGCAATTATCATGGTGGTGAGGCAGGTGATTGAGCCGAAGATTCTTGGCAAAAATCTTGGTGTACATCCTTTGGTTACGTTAATCACACTTTACGTTGGATTTGAACTTTTTGGACTTTTAGGAATGATTTTCTTGCCGATTTTGGTGCTTGTGTTATTTTCAAAGGGAGAAAAAGAGAGGGGCTGATTTTTCAGCCCCTATAAAATGTTTTCTAATGTGAATTTTTCAAGACGAAATATTGTTTCGATTGAGTTTTCGCAAATTTTTTTGTATATTGCAAATTCTTCTGCCGAGCCGATATTGTTTGCTACAAGTAGGGAATCCAAAGCATTTGAAAAATCGTCCAATAGCTTAAAGTTAACCGAAAGCGACAGGACGGTTTTTACACTGTCCCAATACCTTTGCGTGTCTTGAATCAGTTTTTCGTTTTCCTTGTCAGGAATGTCGCTTAAAGAATGGCTGAATTTGTCTAATTCGCTTTGAACGTTTGCCATATAATATCGATTGACGGTCATGCAAACTCCAACCACTAACAAAAGGCAAATGGATATGATTAGCCCCCTCATTTTAATTTCTCCTTGATTATCAAATTCATATTATCGTCGTCGTCGATTGTTAATAGGAATACGTCTTGTTGCACCGCTTTCTTTTTGCGCAGAAATTTTTCAAAATCTTCTTTTCTCTTATTTAAAAGTGAAAGATTGTATTTATTCCATTGTCCTTGTGATATGATTATGTGAGTCAGTCCTGTTTCTGCATCGGTGATTTTTAGTTGTTCCAACGTCGCTTGTTGATGCTCGATTTTGGGTAGTACGCTTAACATTCCGTTTTGTTCCAATATCGCATATTCAACGTGAGTGGGGTCGGGGATGTTTTTTAATCGCAATTCGCTTAAAAGCTCTTCGGGGGAAATTCGATTTTTTTGTAACTCATTTTGATTAATTCTTCCATTATATATTAATGTGCTTGGTGGCGAGGAGAGAATATTTTTTAATATTGAAAATCTGCTTAGTAGGAAAGAGAACAGTACCTCAATAAAGGTTATTGTTATTAATGGAATGATTGCATAGGATAGGGGAATGTCTTGGTTTGAAATTGGCATTGATGCGATTTCAGAAAGTAGAATTGTAACAATTAATTCTGAAATTTCAAGTTCTCCAAGCTGCCTTTTGCCCAAAATTCGCATCGTAATTATAAGAAATATATAGATAATTATCGTTCTGAACAGTATTATAATCATTTTATGCCTCCAAAAGCAACTTTTTTATTAGTATTTTGGTGGTTTTTAACAAATATTCACAATTTAGAAAAAAGTTGAAAAAAATTAAAAAAACCTATTGACAAATGGAATATAAATGTGGTATAATGTCGACGTTGTAATTCAAAAGCAACGATTGGTCATTGAAAATTGAACAACAAGAGATAGAAGAAGTACAAAGCGAACTTGTAGAAAATACGAGTGAGAGTATAGTGCGAAAGAGATCTCGTTAGAAATTCTTAAGAGAATACTACTCAAACAAAAAAAGTAAAAGAG
>JAZTWO010000078.1:0-17045 GCA_045635885.1 Eubacteriales bacterium
AAAACTGCGTCTTGCTACTCTGCACATAGAGTTTTTGATAGCAAAATGGCTATAGTTTGTATTAGCAAATTACAGTTTTTCGAGCCGCCTGTTAAAATGGCGAGAAAAACGTTATGTGTCAATTTATTGACACAATTTGCGCGGATTAATTTAACTCCCACGTTTAAAAGTTTTGCGGAGCTTTTTCAAAAGCGACCTTTTTTATCTTTGTAACTATTCGATGAATCACAATTTATCGTTCAACAAAAATTCAAAATCATATTGAAAAATAATAAAAAATATAGTATAATATACAATGACATAATATGTTGAAAAATGAAAATTGATATAGATAGGGTTAAAAATGGACAAAATTATTGTAAACGAAAAGGCGCACACCGACCTTTTGACATCTGATTTTTATTACGATTTACCAGAGGAGCTTATCGCACAAACTCCACTTGAGCCAAGAGATTCATCTCGACTTATGGTAATTGACCGTGCGAGTGGTGAAATTGACCACAAGCATTTCTTTGATATTTGCGATTATCTTAAAGAGGGTGACACGCTCGTTATCAACGATTCGAAGGTAATTCCTGCTCGACTTTACGGTCACGTCCTGGGCAGAGAAGAGGCAAAAATTGAGATTTTGCTTCTAAAAAACCACGGACTTGACGTGTGGGAAACTCTTGTGAAGCCCGGCAAAAGAGCAAAAATCGGTTCAAAGCTCGTTTTTGGTGATGGCGCGCTTCACGGTGAAATCGTTGAGATTACCGAGGAAGGTAACCGCTATATAAAATTTGATTACGACAGAGAAAAATATTCAAATATTTATGAAATTTTGCATATAATCGGACTTATGCCCTTGCCCCCATACATCACTGAAAAGCTTGAAGACAAGAGCCGTTATCAGACGGTTTATGCAAGGGAAGAGGGCTCTGCGGCAGCACCTACTGCGGGACTTCATTTCACTCCCGAGCTTATGCAGAAAATTAGAGATATGGGCGTGGAAATCGTTCCTGTAATGCTACACGTTGGACTTGGCACATTCCGTCCCGTTAAGGCGGACAGAATTGACGAACACGTTATGCACACCGAACATTTTGCGGTGACACAAAAGAGTGCGGAAATTATCAACGAGCGCAAGGCAAAGGGCGGACGTCTTATTTGCGTTGGAACAACCTCTTGCCGAACAATTGAGAGTGTTGCGCACGATGACGGAATTATTCCTGCAGGTGAGGGCGACACGGGAATTTTCATCTATCCCGGTTATAAATTCAAGGCAGTAGATGCCCTTATAACAAACTTCCACTTGCCCGAAAGTACTCTTTTGATGCTTGTTTCTGCCTTCTACGATAAGGAAAAAATGATGAGCGCATACCACACTGCAGTTGAGGAAAAATATAGATTTTTCTCATTTGGTGATGCGATGATAATTTTGTAAAAAGTTAGTTGAGTAAGAAATGTTACTTTTTTCGAGAAAAAAGTAACCAAAAAAGCTTTAATCAGCTTCGCGGAAAAATTTCGCGCAAATCGTGTTGTACCACGCTTCGTGGCACAACACATAACGATTTTCTCCCTTGTCGAAAATCTGAGATTTGCTACCCCGAATAATAGACGTATAGCCACCCAAACGGCTACATTTTTTGCGAAAATTAACAATCAAATTTGTAGGGGAGCACCGCGTGCGTCCGAGATATTATGAAAAAACATAAGAATAATGGGGTGAACTTTATGTGCTTTATCTGCAAAAGAATTGAAATGATAAAAAATGGTGAAAATCCTTATTTCGTTAAGGAGCTTGAAACGGGCTACGTAGTTATCGGTGATCATCAGCATTTCAAGGGATACACGCTCTTTTTGTGCAAGGAACATAAGACGGAACTGTTTGATTTGGAAAAAGATTTCAAATTAAAATATCTTGAAGAAATGTCGCTTGTTGCAGAGGCGGTTTCAAGGGCTTTTGGAGCAGAGAAGATGAATTACGAGCTTCTTGGCAATGGAGATACGCATTTGCATTGGCACCTGTTTCCTCGTCGTGAAGGTGACATGGAAAATCACGGGAACGGTGGCAAGGGTCCTGTTTGGTGGTATCCTATGGAGAAAATGTATTCTGCGGATAATTGTCCCACAAAAGAACAGCTTGATGAAATGAAAAATAAGCTTTTATATGAACTTGAAAAATAAATGATAAATTGGGATTTAGCGGTGAGTTAAGATTGAGCACAAACTCTCGGCTCCCTCTGACGAGGGTGATTCCCCACAGTGTGGGGAAATGTCTGCAACGCAGACAAAAGGGGCTGGCGCGTTAGCGTGGCACCGTAAGTTGACGGAGGGAGAGAAATTAACGAAAAGTTACTTAAAATAAGGTTCTCTCCCTCCGTCGCCTGAACTAACGAGCAAGCTCGTGAGTTCTGCGCCACCTCCCTCATCAGATGGAGGCAAGAGTTGGCATATTCAAACTGATCGATAAATCAAAATTTGAAACACATACAAACACTAAAGGAGGTCCTATGTTCAACATAAAAAACAGCTCATCTTGGCTCTCTGTCGAGAAAATTACAAAGGGCTGGTCGAGTGATGAAAAATACAAAATAGAAACCTCCGACGGACAAGTCCTCCTTCTTCGAATTTCCGATATTTCTGCATACGATTACAAGAAAAAAGAGTATGAAATCGTTGAAAAATACTCAAAGCTCGGTTTTGCGATGTCAAGTCCTATTGACTTTGGCATTTGTAACGAAGGAAAAAACTGTTATATGCTTTTGACCTATGTTGAGGGCAGGGATCTTGAAGAAGCATTGCCACAATTATCCGAAAAGGAGCAGTATTTGCTTGGAAGAGAATCAGGCAAAATTTTGAAAAAGATACACTCAATTCCTGTGGACGAATGTGATATTCCTACTCAAACCAAAAGAGAAAGAAAACTCTATCAATTATCTCGCTATGAAGATTCACTGTATCTGCGAGTTACTGATGACGAAATTGCCATTGATTATGTCAAAAACAATATAGACCTCATTTGGAAAGAAAATCCCGTATATCAGCACGGTGATTTTCACCCCGGAAATCTCATTTATATGTCTGACGGACAAATAGGTGTGATTGATTTTAACCGTTGGGAAGTCGGCGACCCTTACGAAGAATTCTATAAGCTTGAGAGCTTTGGAATTGAAGTGAGTGTTCCTTATTCAATAGGGCAAATTGATGCATATTTTGACGGTGAAATCCCGAGGGATTTTTGGGGTGCGCTTGCAGTCTATTGTGCGTGGTCGGCACTGTTTTCAATCAAATGGGCAGAGCAGTTCGGTCAAAATGACATAGACGGAATGGTTGAAAGATGCAAAAGAGCTTTTGAAAATTACGATAATTTTAATTCAATTATTCCAAAATGGTATGATGGAGAATTGAAGAACAAATTTAATTAAATTCCAAAGGAAAATTTATGGAAAACAAAAAAGTTTTAATTATATACACCGGTGGAACCATCGGAATGAAAAAGACCGAGCAGGGCTACCGCCCGGCACCTCGCTTTTTGGACGAGGAATTGCACAGCATACCCGACCTTTCACGTGCGGATTTTCCCGAGTGGGAGCTTCACGAAATGAATCCGCTTCTCGACTCGTCGAATATGACACTTAAAGAGTGGAACGAGATTGGTCGTGTGATTTATGAAAATTATGAAAAATACTGTGGATTTGTCGTTCTTCACGGTACGGACACGATGGCATACACGGCGTCTGCTTTGTCCTTTATTTTGCGTGGACTTAACAAACCCGTCGTGCTTACGGGCTCGCAGATACCTCTCTCTGAAATTCGAAGCGACGGACGAGATAATCTTATCACTTCCGTTCTTATTGCAAGTGAGGGGATTGCCAACGAGGTTTGCCTCTATTTTAGTGGAAAGCTTCTTCGTGGAAACCGTGCAATAAAGATGAGCGCGGACGGACTTGTTGCATTCAAGTCCCCCAACTATCCGCTTCTTGCCGAGGTTGGAATAACGGTGAAATACAACCATAGCGCACTTCTTCGTCACAAAGAGGAAACTGTTCTTGAATATTTGCCCTTTAACAACGTGCCGATTGGTGTTCTTAAAGTTTTCCCGGGAATTCAGTTCGGACTTTTTGAGGATATTATGACAGAAAAGCTTTCGGGCATTGTGCTTGAAACCTTTGGCTCGGGCAATATTCCAAGTGGTGGGGACGAGCTTTTACCCATCATCAAAAAGGCATTTGCGACGGGCTCTGTAGTGGCGGTTTGCTCGCAATGTCCAATCGGAACGGTAACCCTTGGTGCATACGAAACAAGCTCGTCGCTTAAGAGCGCAGGTGCTGTTAGTGGTAAGGATATGACAACTGAAGCGGCGGTGGCAAAGCTTTATCACCTATTTAGTTTGGATATTCCCAAGGAAGAAATCAAGCGACTGATGGAGAAAAATATCGCAGGAGAATTAACATAATGCGAATAGATAAATTTTTAAGCAATATGGGTGTTGCCACCCGTACTGAAAGTTCAAAAGCGGCTCGTGGAGGGTTGATTTTGCTTAACGGTGTGGCAATAAAAAAGGCGGACGTTCATATTGACCCCGAAAAAGACGTGATTGTTTATTGCGGGCGAAAAATTGAATATCGAAAGTACACCTATATTTTGATGAACAAGCCCGACGGCGTGGTTAGCGCAACCGAAGACGGCAGGGACAAAACGGTTATTGATCTTTTGCCGGAAGAATTGCAGAGGTTGAATCTTTTTCCGTGTGGTCGACTTGATAAGCACACATTGGGACTTGTGATGCTCACAGATGACGGAGATTTGGCTCACCGATTGCTTTCACCCAAGCATCACGTTAAGAAAAAATATTATTTTGAAAGCAAATTCCCTTTAACTGATGAGGAAATATCATATCTTCAAAAGGGGGCAACTCTTGAAGACGGTTATGTTACAAAGCCCTCTGAAATTGAACTTTTTGAGGACAAAAAAAGCGGACATATCACTCTTGTAGAGGGAAAATATCACCAAATCAAGCGCATGCTTGAATCGGTAAATAACAAAATCACTTATCTTGAAAGAATTACATTTGGGTCGCTCGTTCTTGATGAAAGTTTGGCGAGGGGCGAATGGAGATTTTTGACTGAAAACGAAATAAAAGAATTAGAGGAACACAAATGAACATTTTTGAAACACTCGCAAAAGAATTGAACATCACTCTCACACAGGTTGAGAAAACAGTTGCGCTTATTGATGAGGGCAACACAATCCCCTTTATCGCTCGTTACAGAAAGGAAGTAACCGGCTCACTTGACGATGAAATCCTTCGTAAGTTTGAGGAGCGTCTCAACTATCTTCGCAATATCGAAAAGAGAAGAGAAGAAGTAACCGAGCTTATTCGTGCGCAGGATAAACTCACTCCCGAAATTGAAGAAGCAATTAAAAATGCGATTACTATTACTGAAATTGACGATATTTACCGTCCCTTCCGTCCCCATAGAAAAACAAGAGCTTCTGTAGCAAAGGAAAAGGGACTTGAGCCCTTGGCTCTTCTTATTCTTGAACAAAATGCAAGCTATGAGCCATCTCTTAATGAGATTGCAGATACTTATATTGATGCCGAAAAGGGTGTTGAAAGCAGGGAGCAGGCATTTGCAGGTGCGTGCGATATTATTGCGGAAAGCATTTCTGACAATGCAGAATATAGAAAAGAAATTCGACGTCTTACATTCAATTTCGGTCTTGTAACAAGTAAGGCGAACACCGAAGAGGATTCCGTTTACGCACAGTATTACGATTATAGTGAGGGAGTTAAGAAAATCCCTTCACACCGTATTCTTGCTATTCACCGTGGCGAAAAGGAAGATTTTCTTAAGGTGTCAATTGTTGTTGACAAGGATCTTATTCTTAATTACCTTTACAATGAAGTTATCGTTTCGGGCAACAGCGAGGCGAAGCAGTATGTTGAAAATGCCATTATTGACGGATATGACCGTCTTATTGCGCCAAGTGTTGAAAGAGAAATTTATAATGACCTTTTTGACAATGCGTGTGAGGGCGCAATTGCACTTTTCTCTGACAACCTTAAGCATCTTTTGATGCAGTCTCCCATCAAGGGCAAGGTTGTTCTTGGATTTGACCCCGGTTACGTTAACGGTTGCAAGCTTGCGGTTGTTGACCCTGTTGGTAAGGTTGTTGACACGGGAGTTATCTATCCCACAAAGCCCCGTCAGAAAATTGACGAAGCGAAGAGAATCGTTAAGAGCATGATTCGTGCACACAAGGTTGACGTTATTGCAATCGGTAACGGTACTGCATCTAAAGAAAGTGAAATTTTTATTGCTGACCTTCTTAAAGAGGTTGAAAGTGATACAAAATATATCGTTATCAGCGAAGCAGGGGCTTCAATTTATTCCGCATCCAAGCTTGCTGCCGACGAATTCCCCGACTTTGACGTTATGCAGAGAAGTGCGGTTTCAATTGCAAGAAGATTGCAAGACCCCCTTGCAGAGCTTGTTAAAATTGACCCCAAGTCCATTGGCGTTGGTCAGTATCAGCACGATATGAAGCCCGCACGTCTTGATGAGGCGCTTACAGGTGTTGTTGAGGATTGTGTAAACAGCGTTGGTGTTGACGTGAACACCGCTTCACATTCGCTTCTTTCTTATATTGCGGGAATTAACGCAACAAGTGCGAAGAATATAGTTAAGTACCGTGAGGAAAACGGTGCGTTTAAGAGCAGAGCTGAGATTCTTAAAGTTCCAAGAATCGGTGCAAAGGCATATGAGCAGTGCGCAGGTTTCTTGCGTGTGCCTGATTCAAAGTTCATTCTTGACAACACAGGTGTTCACCCTGAATCCTATGAGGCGGCGCTCAAGCTTCTTAATAAATTTGAATACACTCAAGATGACGTTAAGGCGAATAAGCTTTCAATGCTCCGTGTGAAAGCAGAGAAGTACGGTCTTAAAAAACTTGCCGAGGAATTTTCTGTTGGTGAGCCAACGCTTGTTGACATTATCACCGAGCTTGAAAAGCCCGGACGTGATATTCGTGACAGTTTTCCTGCCCCTGTTCTTCGTGACGACATTCTTGGTATGGAAGACCTTAAGCCCGAAATGATTCTTACCGGTACGGTTAGAAACGTTATTGACTTTGGTGTTTTTGTTGACATTGGAGTTCATCAGGACGGACTTGTTCATATTTCCGAGCTTTCTGACAAATATGTAAAGCACCCCTCTCAAGTAGTTTCACTTGGAGATGTGGTTAAGGTTAAAGTTCTTTCTGTGGATCTTAAGAAAAAGAGAATCGCCCTTACAATGAAGGGGCTTAACTAATTAATTAAGATAAAGGGGTAATTTTATACATTTTGCACAAAAATTACCCCTTTTATTTTGTGATATTTTTGCAAAAACTAATTGTTGACAAATTGAAGAATTTGTGTTATTATATATGGGTAGCAAACTGAATATGCCCCATTAGCTCAGAAGGTAGAGCACATGACTTTTAATCATGGTGTCCGGAGTTCGACTCTCCGATGGAGCACCAGAAAAAACCTCATTCTTATGAATGAGGTTTTTTCTATTATTCTATCCGATATTAGCATACACTGAATCAAAAAAATTAAATAAGTATTGTAAAAATGCAAATTTTGTGATATGATTAAAATAAACTAATATGGTTTTTGGGAGGTAAATATGAAAAAATATATAGTTGTGTTTTTAGTTGTAGTTGTATTGTTGTCATCCATAGTTGCGCTTTTTATGGCTACTGGTAATAATGATGCGGGTGGAAGAGAATATACCGTGTCTCAAACACCTGTTGTAAAACATACTCATTCTTATGGGAACTGGAAAACAGTAACATCCTCTACTGAAACGGAAGAAGGTTTGGAAGAGCGCTATTGCGAATGTGGAAAAACAATAAGCAGAGTTACACCGAAAAACTTGCCTGTTTCAAAAGGTCTTAAATTTACGCTTTCGGAAAATGGTGAAGAATATTCGGTTTCGGGTATTGGTGAATGTAGTGATTTGGATATTGTTATACCAAGCATGTATCAAGGATTGCCGGTTACAAGTATAGATGCTATGGCATTTTATAAAATAAAAACCATAACAAGTGTTGCTATGCCAAAAACAGTGAAGAAAATAGGGACAGCCGCATTTATGGAATGCTCTTCACTTGTAAGTGTGTATTTTCCTGATTATTTAGAAGAAATTGGATTATCTGCTTTTATGAATTGCACATCTCTTAAAAGACTGGATTTGCCTGAATCTTTAGAATGTTTTGGAAGATATGCGTTTTCGGGTTGTGTTAAACTTAAAAAAGTATATATTCCCGATACCATAACCGTTATTTCTGAAGGTGCTTTTGGTGAATGTACACTTCTTTCAAGCATAGAAATTCCGAATTCCGTAACAAGCATTGAAACTTTTGCGTTTTCATCGTGTACATTACTTTCGAATATAAATATCCCTGATTCTGTAACAAGTATTGGTAATATGGCATTTAGCTATTGTAAACTCCTTAGAAAAATAGTCATTCCTAAATCGGTAATTACAATGGGAATGGGTGTTTTTACTGGATGTGATAGCCTTACGATTTATTGTAGATTTTCAAATTCAGTAGCGAATACATATGGTTGGGATAAACAGTGGAATTCCTCTAATGTGCCTGTTATCTGGGGCTATTTGCATGATAAATAATTTAATGAAACGAAACGGTGAGATAAAACTCACCGTTTTATTTATATGGAATAATATAAACATGAATAATATTCACTAAATAATTAAAAAAATCCTTGTAATATTGACTTTTATGTGATATAATTTAAACGGAATAGTTTGAACTTTTATATTATAAAGGAGAAATAATATGAGAAAGACTAAAATTGTATGTACAATTGGACCTGCTACGGAAAGCGAAGAAAAGCTTCGTGAATTGATGCTTGCGGGCATGAACGTGGCTCGTCTTAACTTTTCACACGGTACTCATGAAGAACACAAAGTAAGAATTGATAGAATTAAAAAGGTTAGAGAGGAGCTTGGTCTTCCTGTTGCCATTCTTCTTGACACAAAGGGTCCTGAATACAGAATCAGAACCTTTGAAAATGAAAAAATTTATCTTAAAGACGGTGATACATTCACATTTACAACAGAGCAGATTGTTGGTAATCAAGAAAGAGTAGCGGTTAGCTATACAAATCTTCACAACGATCTTGAGGTTGGAAACAAGATTTACGTTAACAATGGTCTTGTTCACTTTGTTGTTGAAGAAATTAAGGGAACTGACATCATCTGCAAGGTAACTGCAGGTGGCGAACTTTCAAATAGAAAGAGCATGAGTTTCCCCGGTAAAGTGCTTAAGCAGATTTATCTTTCTGAGGTTGATAAGTCAGATATTCTTTTCGGCATCGAGCAGGACGTTGACTTTATTGCTTGTTCATTCGTTTCTTGCAAGCAGGATATCGACGACGTTAGAGCATTCCTTGATTCACACACTCACAACGATAATATTTCACTTGTTGCAAAGATTGAAAATCAGCACGGTGTTGACAATATTGACGAAATTTGTCAATCTTGCGACGGTATTATGATTGGTCGTGGCGATATGGGTGTTGAAATTCCTTTTGAGGAACTTCCTAAAATCCAAAAGCACCTTATCACAAAGTGTCGTCTTCTTGGTAAGCGTGTAATCACTGCAACCGAAATGCTTGAATCTATGATTTACAATCCCCGTCCCACAAGAGCAGAAATTAGCGACGTTGCAAATGCTGTTTATGACGGAACAAGTGCTATTATGCTTTCAGGTGAAACTGCGATGGGTAAATATCCCATTCTTGCTGTTCAAACAATGGCTAAGATTGCAGAAACAACCGAAAATAACATCAACTACAGAAAGAGATTCTTTAACACTGATTTTGAAATTGAAAATAGTGTTGACGCAGTTTCCCACGCAACCTGCTCAATGGCAATCGACCTTAATGCAAAAGCTATTGTTGTTTGCTCTTTGTCAGGTAGAACTGCTCGAATGGTAAGCCGTTTCCGTCCCCCTGTGGACATTATTGGTATTTGCGTTGACCAAAAGTCAGTTCGTAAGCTTTCACTTTCTTGGGGTGTTACTCCTGTGCTTGGTGAATCTGTTCCCACAACGGACGTTCTTTTCTATTCTGCTTATAAGACAGCAAAGGATTTGTTCCATCTTAAATCGGGTGACCAAATCGTTATCACGGGTGGTCAGATAAACGGTAAGAGTGGTAATACAAATCTTATTAAGGTTGATACAATTGGCTAATATGAATTTTGAAGAAAAAACAAAACAAGAAAACCTTATATTTGATGGCAAGGTACTTCACGTTTATTGCGACGATATAATTCGTCCCGATGGCAAGGGGGCAAAAAGAGAATACGCAAAGCATCTTGGTGCGGTTTGCGTTGTCCCATTAACTGCAGAAAATGAGGTTATATGCGTAAAGCAATTTAGATATGCACACCATAGAATGTTTCTTGAAATTCCTGCGGGCAAGCTTGACTATGCAGGTGAGGACAGAAGAGAAGCGGCTCTTCGTGAGCTTCGTGAGGAAACGGGTGCGCTTTGTGAAACGTTGACTCATATCGGTGATATAATTCCTTCTCCTGCAATTTTGACTGAGAGAATTTCAATGTATCTTGCCGAGGGACTTACCTTTACTGAAACCGAGTTTGATGATGGTGAGTTTATTGAAATTGTGAAAATTCCTCTTTTTGAGCTTGTAGAAATGATAATGCGTGGTGAAATTGAGGATGCAAAAACTCAAACTGCTATTTTGAAGGTTTGGAATTTAAAAAACAGATAAAATCAAAGGGCAAATGAAAATTTGCCCTTTCTTAAAAGGATAAAGAAATGAAAAAATTACTTGTAATTGACGGTAACTCGATACTGAATCGTGCGTTTTACGGAGTGAAGCTCCTTTCTAACAAGAACGGACTTTATACAAATGCAATTTTCGGTATGATAAACATAATAAACAAGCAGGTTGAGGCAGTAAAGCCCGACTATGCAGCGGTGGCGTTTGACCTTAAAGCACCGACTTTCCGTCACAAAATGTATGATGCATACAAGGCAGGCAGACACGCAATGCCTGACGAGCTTCGTGAACAATTTCCATATGCAAAACGAGTTTTGCACGAAATGGGATTTGCCGTTCTTGAAAAAGAGGGATTTGAGGCGGACGATATTCTTGGCACACTTGCAAAAAGGGCAGAGGAAAGGGGGATGGAAGCTTACGTTTTAACGGGCGACCGTGACTCACTTCAGCTCATCACAGACAAAACTACCGTGCTTCTTGCCACAAATAAAGATACGCTTGTTATGGATAGAGCCGCATTTTTTGAAAAATACGGTGTGGATGCAAGTCAATTCGTTGACGTTAAGGCACTTATGGGAGATTCCTCGGATAATATTCCCGGTGTTGCCGGTGTTGGCGAAAAGACCGCACTTAAGCTCATCTCTGATTTTGGCTCACTTGATAATATTTATGAAAATATTCCAAGTGATAAGATTGGCAAAAGTGTAAATCTCAAGCTT
The DNA here is from genome assembly GCA_045635885.1 of Eubacteriales bacterium. Lineage (GTDB taxonomy): Bacteria > Bacillota > Clostridia > Oscillospirales > CAG-272 > RGIG4608. The sequence goes on from JAZTWO010000078.1 coordinate 11,527, forward strand.
GCGGAAAACAAGGACAACGCATATCTTTCAAGAACATTGGCGCAGATTTGCACCGATGTGCCTCTTGAAGAAACCATTGAGGATATTGAATTTTGGGGCTTTAGAGAGGGTGCATATGATCTTTTTTTGGAGCTTGAATTTATGGGCTTTATCAAAAAATTTGGTTTGACAAAGTCTGCAAATGCGCCAAGTGTGCAACAGGAAATTATTGAGGGTGAGCAGCTTGGATTTTTCGTTGACAATATTGTAACGAATGCCCCAAAAAGCGAAACTATTGTAACTCTTGATAAGCTTTTGGCACTTGATAAATCAATTCCATTGGCTCTTTCTTTTGAAAATGAAAGATTATATTGTGCAAATGAAACCGAACTTTTTGTGTTTGAGGGGACACCAAATTCTGCAAGAGAATTTTTGTGCGATACTGAGCGTAATTTCATTATGCACGATTGCAAGAGTGCATATCACATGCTTGCGGATGTTGGATTTACCAACTGCTATTTTGACATTATGCTTGCGGCATACGTTCTCAATGCTGGAGAGGGATCATTTGATCTTGAAAGACTTGCAATGGCGAATTTGTCGCTTATGATTGACGAAAATACAAAAAAAACACCTGTAATTTACGAAATATATAAAATTCTTAAACGAAAAATTGAAGAATTGAGTTTTGAAAAGCTCTTTTACGAAATTGAAATGCCGCTTGCTTGTGTTTTGTTTGAAATGGAGCATCAGGGCTTTAAAATTGACCGTGAAGGACTTTTAAATTACGGACTTCGCCTTGATGAAACTATAAATGAACTTGTAAGCCGCATTTACGGATATGCGGGTAAGGAATTTAATATAAATTCCCCAAAGCAGCTTGGTGAAATTTTGTTTGAAACCTTGATGCTTCCCCATGGAAAAAAGACCAAAACAGGATATTCCACCAATGCAGAGGTTCTTGATAAACTTCGTGCCTACCACCCGATAATTCAGGATATTCTTGATTATCGTCAGGTTGTGAAATTGAAGGGAACTTATGTTGATGGTTTTATTAAGCTTCTTACCGACGAAAATAAAATTCACACAACGTTTAAGCAAACGGGAACTGCAACGGGACGTCTTTCTTCTGCAGAACCTAATTTGCAGAATATTCCAATCAGAACAACGCTTGGCAGAGAACTTCGTCACTATTTCATTCCCCAAAATGAAAATTATGTGCTTGTTGATGCGGACTATTCACAAATTGAATTGCGCCTTCTTGCTGCCATTTCGGGCGACGAAAATATGATTTCGGCATTTTTGTCGGGTGTGGATATTCACACTTCAACCGCCGCAAATGTGTTCCATGTTCCTGAAAATATGGTAACTGGTGAACTTCGTAAACGTGCAAAGGCGGTAAACTTTGGTATTGTTTATGGAATTGGCGAATTTTCTCTTTCAGATGATCTTCACATTACAATGAAAGAAGCAAAAGAATATATCGAAAGCTATAAAGCAAGCTATCCTCTTGTTGATAAATATCTTAAGGATATTGTTGACGAGGGCTATGAGCACGGATTTGTGTCAACTCTTTATGGTAGAAGAAGATATATTCCCGAATTGTCAGGGCAAAATAAAATGCTTAAGAAATTCGGTGAAAGAGTGGCTATGAATAGCCCCATTCAGGGAACTGCCGCAGATATAATCAAGGTTGCGATGATTAACGTTAATCGCCGACTCAAAGAAGAGGGAATTGATGCAAAGCTCATTCTCCAAGTCCATGATGAACTGCTTGTCGAGTCGCATAAGGATTGCTCCGACCTCGCTTCAAAAATCTTGCGCGAGGAAATGGAAAACGCAATTTCGCTCCCTGTTCCGCTTTCGGTTGAATTGACCATTGGAGAAACATGGTACGATAATAAATAATGTATAAAATATCAACAAGCCCACATGTGTGGGCTTGTTTTTTTACCAAAAGGGTTGAAAAATCTTGTTTATAGGTGTATAATGAACTCATAATCCTGCCGAGGAAAAAACGGAGAAAGGAAAAATATATGAAAGAAAAGATTATTAAATGGTTGCCATTGGTACTTTCTATTGTTTGCATTATAACAGTAGTTATTGGCTTGTGCATTGAAGCAAAGCCCGGCGAAAACGGTATTGATGGCAAGGATGGAATTGATGGTATAAACGGAAAGTCCGCTTATGAATTAGCAGTGCAAAACGGATTTAAAGGTACTGAAGCTGAGTGGTTGCAATCACTCATACCCAATGATGGTATAGATGGCATAGATGGTACAAATGGTAAATCCGCTTATGAACTCGCAGTTGAAAATGGTTATACAGGAACTCTTGGCGAGTGGCTCGCATCCCTTGTTGGTGCTAACGGTGCAAATGGTGATAAGGGTGAAACCGGTGCAGATGGCAAGTCCGCATATGACCTTGCAGTTGAAAAAGGATACCAAGGCACACTTGAGCAGTGGCTTACTTCACTTGTTGGCGCAAAGGGCGAAACAGGCGCTGCAGGCGATAAAGGTGACAAGGGTGACAAGGGCGATAAAGGCGATAAGGGCGACAAAGGTGACACAGGCGCTGCCGGCGACAAAGGCGACAAGGGCGACAAGGGTGACACAGGTGTTGGCATTGCCTCAATCGTAATCGACGCAGACGGTAACACAGTTATTACATATACTGACGGTAGAGTTGAAGTTGTTTCACATACTTGGCAAGTTTGGGAATATTTGAAAAGTCCCACTTATCAAGAAGAAGGATTGGTAATTTATCGTTGTTCTGAATGTGGATTTCTTAGGGTAGCTTCTATACCTGCTATTACCATTGAAACATTGAATTATGTGGTCGCATCCTCTGAAAACTTTGAGGTTACCGCTTCAATGATGGAATACTATGTAAATTCATTTTATCAAAATTGGTTCAATCAGTATTACTACTATATTCTTTTAGGATATATCCAATTTGACCACAATATACCTTGGAGTGAACAATATACAATGGACGGTCAAACCACATATTATGACTATTTTATAAACGGTACAAAGGATATGGTTGAGGGTTATCTCAAATATTGTGAGGCATCAAAAAATATAGGTATTGATTATGAATCTCTTGAAAAAGAGGCAAAAGAACATGTGGATTCAAGCATTCAAATGATTTATTCGTCTGCCGAAGAAAGCGGTATGGAACCTGAATGGTATATTCGCAGCACGTTTGGCGAGCATGTGGATGAAGAAAATCTTCGTGAGGCGCTTACTATTGAATATATAGCCGGTGCATGCTATGAAATAATGAGAGAAAATATAAAAGATTCTATTACCGAAAAACGTGAGGATGAATATTTTAAAGATAATCTTTCCTCGTTCGTTTTTGCAGAATATATTATGTTTAATATCTCATCTACTGTTGAACCTGACAGAGTAGATCCTAAAAAATATGAGCTTGGTGAAGACGATCCTGCCTATAAGGCGGCGGTGGCTGAAGCGGCGGCAAAAGCCAAGGTGGAAAACGAATTTAATAAAATTCGTGACAAGGAAATCATAGATAAACTTGCAACTGCTAAGAATTATGAAGAATTTGTTAGAATGCTTCTTGAATACAAGTATGACGAAGTATTTTCAAATACATATGCTTCATTAGTTAAGAGCTTTTCATCCGTAGATAAGCCCAGACAAGAAGAGCTTGATGAATTTAAAAACTTAATAAAGGAAGATTGCATAAATGCGGTTTTGCTTGGACATTTAAATATTGAAATAGAGTTTGAAAATGATGGAACTAAATGGGGATTTGCAAAAATGCAATTTCCTGAACAATTGATTTCAAATCTTAAAAGAGTTATTAAGGATAGCACAAAGAAAGTTTCTTACACACTTGAAACTGATCTTGGAAGATTCTTCTTTGGTGGTGTTAAGGCAGAATACGGAATTGAGTATGGTGAAGACGAAGATAATAACGGTAGAAGTGCCGAAAAGTTTGAAATGTTCTTTGAAGACAAGGAAATGAGAGAGGCGGAACGAGCTGCAGGTAAGTATGCATTTTCTCTCTGCTTCGTAACAAAACCCGCTTACAGAGATGATTATAAGCTTCGAAACGTTGGGCACATTTTATTTAAGGTTGACAAAGCTATAGCAACCGATCCTGCGGTTTCTTATAAGACGGAAGAAGAAGCTAAGGCGGCTGCACAAATTCTTTTGGCCGAAATTATGGAACAGGCAATTGACGGAAAGATCTCTAAAGAAGTATTTGAAGAATTTGGTGCTATGACACACGATACAAATATATTCTATGAAAATGTTGCCATTGGAGTTATGATAGAACCTTTTGAACAGTGGCTCTTTGAGGCGAATGTTGAGGGTGAAGTTGGACTTATTCTTACAACTTACGGTTGGCACATTATGTACTATGAAGGCGAATCTGACGAGATAGCGTGGAGATATTTGGCTCATGATGCTGCTACAAATGAGGATTTCAATACTTGGTTTGAAAATCTTGATTATAACGTGACATTTGAAGATTCATTTTTTGAAGAGTATTTTGATTAATTGGCTATAAAATTTAATGCGGCGAGGAATTTTCCTCGCCGTTTTGATTTTCCTGTCTTGACAAACTGTGTTAAAAGTGCTAAACTATATCCAATACACAAAAAAGGTGGTATTTAGATGAAAAACGTTCTTATAACAGGGGGATCCCGTGGCATTGGGCGTGCCTGTGTTGAGAAATTTGTTCGTGAGGGTTACACAGTTTCCTTCATATATAATAATAGCGACTCTGCGGCGACTGAACTTTCTGCCTTGAGTGGCGCATTTGCGATTAAGGCGGATATTTCAAATCCAAAGCAGGCGAGCGAGGCGGTTGCATCTGCAATTTCTCAAATGGGAGGGGTTGATATTCTCATTAATAACGCGGGAATATCTCTCATTAAACTTTTTACTGAAACATCTGACGAGGAATATTATAATATAATGAATACAAATCTCGGTGGAACGTTTTTTGTTACCAGAGAGGTTTCCAAGAATATGATTTCAAATCATTTCGGAAGAATTGTGAATATCGGCTCTATGTGGGGAAAAACGGGGGCGTCCTGTGAGGTGGCTTATTCTGCTTCAAAGGCGGCAATCGAGGGATTTACAAAATCTCTTGCAAAAGAGCTTGGGCTTTCGGGAATAACAGTGAACTGCATTGAACCCGGTGTTATTAATACCGAGATGAATGCTGAACTTGACAAAAACACTCTTTTGGAACTTTGTGATGAAACACCTGTGGGCAAAATTGGTGATGCGAGCGAGCTTGCGGAGTTTATTTACCTTATTGTAACCGAAAAAAGTGGATTTTTAACCGGTCAAATCATTGGTTTTGACGGCGGATTCGCAATATAAAACTTTTTGAAAAAAATTTAAACTTTTTTTAAAAAAGGTATTGACAATTGATAAGTAATGTGGTAATATAACAAGGTCGCGAATACGGGGGCAGAAAAAAGGCCGAAAAAAGTTCAAAAAAAGTTTAAAAAAGTACTTGACAAACGACATGTATTTGTGATATAATAACGA
>JAZTWO010000079.1:0-5386 GCA_045635885.1 Eubacteriales bacterium
ACTTTTTTGCAATTTGTTTACAGTTTCTATTTCCTCTTCGGTAGCTATTACCAAATTCGTGAAAGTAAAATTACAGGTGTTCACACATGATATGTCATCATATTCAACGCCATTAAAAAACACTTTTCCATTTTCAATTATAACCTCCAAGTCAAACTTCCAAGAGATTGCAGCTTGCACATACAAATCGGAAACAAATTTGTTTTTTGTATTACTTGCATTGTTAAGTTTTGCAAACATTTCATCTACAATATGGGGGTCAGCATTTTCACCTTGAACATTACAGCCCACCAAAAAACTCGTCGCTAAAATTATAACGAGCAGGGCTTTTGAGATGAGCTTCAAAGTTTTGTTTTTCATAGTTAAAATCTCCTTCCTGTTTTCCATAATTAATAGTAGCACATAAAATGTATCTTGTCAAGTTTTTTTTTAAAAATCATCGCCTATAGCGGTGAAAGGTAAATACCACTTGTTTTCTGCAAGAAATTCTTCAACTTTTTTTAAAATAAAGAAAAAATTATATTATTTGCAAATCATTTGTATCCGAGGGCGAGTTGCGGGGCGCAGGGGCAAGTTGAGGGCGCAGGGGCGAGTTGAGGGCGCAGAGGTGAGTTGGGGGACGCATGGGCGAGTTACGGGACGCAGGGGCAAATTGGTTTGCGTTAAGAATAGCGGGACGTCGAGGACGCCGTCCCCTACGGAGTTTGTGGTGAAATCTATTGCATAAACTAAATGGCGAATCCCTCATCTGAAATTGCCGAAGGCATTTTCTCACCCTATGCCCCTCAATGGGAAGGCAAAAAGTTAGTTTGGGTTTGAAAGCGGACTCACGGAGTGAGCCCCTACGGTGAGTGACATCATTCCCGAAAGCAACGTAGGGGTCGACGCCACGAAGTGTCGTGAGCGCAATGAATGACAACACAGTGTGTTGTCAGAACGCGAGCGTGACCGAGCCCGCAGGCGAGACCCTCGACGACCCGATTAAATGTCAACCAACCAATACCGCCTCCGCACGTCATCCTCGAGGGAGTAAAGCGACCGAAGGATCTTGTGCGGATAGTGAACTATAGACTATTTGTTCTAAAGGAAAAGTTAGTTTGTGTTGAGTTCGGGACGTCGAGGGTCTCGCCTGCGGGCTCGGTCACGCTCGCGTTCTGACAACACACTGTGTTGTCATTCATTGCGCTCACGACACTTCGTGGCGTCGACCCCTACGTTGCTTTCGGATATGATGTCACTCACCGTAGGGGCTCACTCCGTGAGTCCGCTTCCAAACTCAAACTAACTTCCGTAGGGGAGGGGTTCTCCCTCCCGAACTTAACACAAACCAACTTATATCCCAACCACAAAAACCAACAAAAAGGAGGAAAGCATGAGATTTGAAAACCAATTCACAGGTCTTACAATAAAAGAAATATTAATCAACGAGCTTGGCTTTTCAAAACGTGCTATCACTTCGCTAAAGGCACGTCCCGACGGAATTTTGCTCAACGGACAACACGCAACCGTCAGGGCGAAAATTCAAGAAAACGACGTTTTGATTATCAATTGCGACGATCTTGAAAGCAACGAAGAAAAGCTCGTTCCATCAGCAACCCTGCCCGACATAATCTATGAGGACGAGAGCATAATCGCCCTGAATAAACCCCCTTTTATGCCAACCCATCAGTCGCAGGGGCATTTTTATGATACGCTTGCCAACTCCCTCGCCTATTATTTTTCGCTCAAGTCAAGACCGTTTGTTTTCCGTTCGGTAAACCGTCTTGATAGAAATACAAGCGGAATTGTGCTTGTGGCAAAGGATAGATTGACCTCATCAAAGCTTTCAAATCAAATGAAGGCAAACGGAATTTCAAAAAGCTATATTGCCATTCTTCAAGGGGAGCTCCCTCTTGGCAAGGGCGAAATTCGTACATACATTAGAAGACGTGAAAAAAGCATTATTTTAAGAGAGGTCTGCGACAAGTCCCCCGACTCAAAAATCGCCATTACAGAATATGAGGTTCTTGCCGCAAAAGACGGTCTTTCGCTTGTTATAGCATCCCCAATCACCGGCAGAACGCACCAATTAAGAGTCCATTTTGCCTACTTTGGAGCGCAAATTCTTGGCGACGACCTTTACGGTGTTTCGTCAGAATTAATCAATCGCCACGCACTCCACGCCTACAAATTGGATTTTTCCCACCCCAAAACCAATGAAAAAACCACTCTTTTCGCTCCCTTGCCGAGCGACATGGCTAATATAATTGAAAATCACTTTGGAAAGGATTATATAAATTATGGAAACAAAAAATAAATTTTCGCTCCCCCGCTTCACCTATTTCTTTTTCGGCTTTGGCTTGTTGTCAATCGTCTTTTACGCAATCGCAATGCTCAACACAAACTTTGCGGACTTTTTCAATCGCTACGTTTCGTCAATTTTGCGTGGAACAATGGCGACCATAACCAATGTAATTCCCCTTTCTTGCACAGAAATTTTGATTATCACCTCGCCCATATCCGCCTTTTTCTTAATTCGCTTCTGCCTTAAAAAATTCGGCTCTTCTTGGCGTGACGTTGGCAAATTTATGATAATTGTTGGCTCAATCGCCTTGTTTTTATTCGGATTTTACATCTGCCTTTTCGGAATTGGCTACCACACAAGCGAGCTTGACAAAAAGCTCGACCTCGAAAAAAAAGAGGTTAGTGCCACCGAGCTTGCCAAAACTGCCGAATGGCTTATTGAACAGGTAAATGCCGAAATCGACAACGTCGATTTCGTGGATAAGGGCTCTTCAATTATGCCCTACTATTCAAGGGAAATGAACAATCTTTTGGTTGAATCCTACTATTCCCTTAGCGAAAAATATGACTTTTTGCCACGTTTGAAGTCCTATATTAAGCCGATTATGTTAAGCGGCCCAATGACCTACACGCATATTTCGGGAGTTTACACCTTCTTTACGGGAGAAGCAAATCTCAACGTTAATTCGCCTGATTATTGCATGCCCTATACTGCTGCGCATGAGCTTGCCCATCAAAGAGGAATTGCAAGAGAGGACGAGGCGAATTTCATTGCCTTTTTGGTGTGCGTCAACAGTGACGACGCCTACATTCGCTATTGCGGATATTTGAATCTTTGCGAATACGTTCTTAATGCCCTTTATGGCGCAGACTCAAAGCTTTGGGAAGAAACCTATAAAAAGCTTGATAACCGTGCAATTTATGAGATGATTGCCTATAACGACTTCTATGAAAAATATCGAGATAACGTTGTTGGCGAAATTAGTGGCGCAATTAATGACGCATATTTGCAGGCAAACGGAACACAGGGCACTCGCAGTTACGGTCTTGTCGTTGACCTTGCCGTTGCATATTTTCACAAAGAAATAGAAAATTGAATACTATATTAAGGGGCTAATTTTATTCCAAAATAAAATTTTGTCAAATCGCAAAAAAACTATTCCATTTTTGGCAGTTATATGTTATAATGTCTTTGAAGATAATTTGAATATAACTGCCAATCTTTTTTGGAGGATTACATATGGAAAAAATTATAATTAACGGTGGGCGAGAGCTTCACGGTGACGTGTACATAAACGGCATGAAAAATGCGGCACTCCCCATAATATTTGCAACCATCCTCACTTCCGACAAATGCATAATTGAAAACGTTCCCAAGGTTAGCGACATAACTATGTCATTTGACATTCTTAGCGCAATGGGGGCAAAAATTAAATATCTTAACGAAACAACCGTTAAAATTGACACAACAAATCTTGTTGGTGGCGACACTCCATTTGAGCTTGTTTCAAAAATGAGAGGGTCAACCTATCTGCTTGGCGCAGAGCTTGCAAGATTTCACAGCTCAAAGGTGGCGTTCCCCGGCGGATGCAACTTCGGCACACGTCCAATCGACATGCACATAAAGGGCTTTGAGGCGCTTGGCGCAACCGTTACACAGGACGAAAATTACGTCTATGCGGAAGCTAACAACGGTCTTGTTGGCAACTCAATCTATTTTGACATTGTTTCTGTTGGCGCAACGGTTAACCTCATTCTTGCCGCAACGCTTTCACAGGGGCAAACTATAATCGAAAATGCGGCTCGTGAGCCACATATCGTTGACCTTGCAAACTTCCTTAACACCTGTGGCGCAGATATTAAGGGCGCAGGTACAAGTGTTATTAAAATCAACGGTGTTGAAAAGCTCCACGGTTGCGTTTATGACATCATTCCCGATATGATTGAAGCCGGCTCATATATGTGCGCAGTTGCCGCAACGGGTGGCGAGGTTAATATTAAAAACGTAATCCCCAAGCACCTTGAAATTATTTCAACAAAGCTTGTTGAAATGGGCGTTGAAATCGAAACATACGACGATTATTTAACCGTCCGCTCAAACGGAAAGCTCAAGCCCACAAATATCCAAACTCTTCCCTATCCGGGTTTCCCAACGGATATGCACCCACAGTTTTCAACTCTTCTTGCAATTGCAGACGGTGAAAGCACGGTTTATGAAACAATTTGGAAAAACCGCTTTAAATACGTTCACGAACTTGAAAAAATGGGCGCAAGCGTAATGGTAAATGAGCCATTTGCAGCATTCAAGGGCGTTGAAAAGCTCCACGGTGCGTGCGTGCGCTCCGTCGACCTAAGAGCAGGAGCCGCCATCGTTATCGCAGGCCTTGTGGCAGAGGGCACAACCGAAATAACGGACATTTTCACCATTGAAAGAGGTTATCTTGACATTGTTGGCAAGCTCCGTGACCTCGGCGCAGACATTTCAAAGGTCTATATCGACGAAAACGCATTCGCTTGATAAAATTTACCCATAATAAAAACCAATCCCCCGACACCGTCGGGGGATATTTTTATTCACAACAAGTATAATCTTCGTAAACAAAACCATCAATATCATTAATAATATTGATATATTTCTTCATATTTTATCTCTCCTATTTAATTACAACCAAATTTTCGAGTAGCATATCGCAAACATCGGAGTAATATTCCTCATAGTTTCCGTCTTGAAGTAAAGGGACAGAAAGAACTATTTCCATTATTATTTTACCGTCAGCATACAAACCATAAGTCAACCATTGGGAATAATTTATATCACCTAAATCCCGATTTTGATAACTATCCTGCATCATTTGAACAAGCTCCGCAAGCTTTTCTTCACTCGCTTCATCTACGCTTGAAATATGTAAACATGCAAATTCTGTACCATTTTTATACCCCATATTATAACTTTATTTTTTGTACTTATCATACAATATCAAATTTGTGAATTCTAATAACCTGATTATCAACTATAGAAAGAAAATAATAAGCATTGTCAATTTCACACATTGCTATTTTGTCGGCAATTTTGTTTTCTTGATTTGTTTTTAATATGTACCAT
>JAZTWO010000080.1:0-1519 GCA_045635885.1 Eubacteriales bacterium
AGTCATTGGTGGTGAAACAAACAGCAAGACCAATCAAATTGCTCCTACTGTTATGGATAATGTAACAGAAACCGATGCAGTTATGGGTGAAGAAATATTTGGACCTATTATGCCGATACTTACATTTGATAACTTTGATAACTTAGTTGATGAATTGAAGGATAAGGATAAGCCACTTGCTTTGTATCTGTTTTCAAGTAATAAAAACCATATTAACCGTGTTACAAAAGAACTTTCTTATGGTGGCGGTTGTATAAATGATGTAGTTGTTCACCTTGCGACAAGCGAAATGGGATTTGGCGGTGTTGGTGAAAGTGGTATGGGTTCATATCACGGCAAAGATGGATTTGATGCCTTTTCTCACTATAAATCAGTTATGGATAAAAAGACTTGGCTTGATTTGCCGATGCGCTATCAGCCGTACAACAAATTATATGAAAAACTTTTACATATGTTTTTGAGGTAATTATATTATGGATAAGTTATTTGAAATGGAATATGATTTAAGAACAAGTGATTTTGATAAATTTAATCATATTAAACCTGCTTCTGTGCTTGATTTGTTTCAGGATGCAGCGGGCAGACACGCCGAGGAAATCGGTGTGGGATTTGAAGCTATGAAAGAGCATTCATATTTTTGGGTTTTGATAAAGATTAGATTTCAAGTCATTTCTCAACCCTCTTTTCAGCAAAAGGTAATTGTTAAAACCTGGCCTCTCGCTCCCAATAAATTTATTTATCGTAGAGAGTACAGCATTGAGAACGAAAATGGTGATAAGCTCATTGTAGGAAGCTCGGAATGGGTTGTTATGCATAGTGAAAGAAGACGACTTGTATCTGCTCCGGATTTATATCCGTTCTCCAATGGTTTCTACCCGGTAATGAATTTTGAAGAAAAACTTAACAAAGTAGAAGATTTTGAAGTTAACACTTCTTCTTATTCCATAATCCCTGGATTTTCAGAGTTAGATGTCAACAACCATGTTAATAACACGAAATATGCCAATTTTGTGTTCGATGCAATAAATCCTGAAGAAGCATTTGAAATAGATGTCTTTCAGATTGATTACCGTAAGGAAGTATTGGAGGGAACTCACCTACACCTTTACCATACAAGAGAAGAAAACGAAATACTTGCCAAAGGCACAAATAATGACGGCGACATAATGTTTGCTTGTATGCTCAAATACAAATAATAGGAGTAAATCCAATGAAAAAGTTTTTGAAGAAAGAAAACAAGAAGCAAATGTGGCAGGCAATAAAGTTTACGCTTTTTTCTGTTTCTGCCGGAATAATTCAAATCGTCTCATTTGCGCTACTTGAAATATTTATTAAGGATTATTGGATGCCGTATCTAATATCTCTTGTGCTTTCAATTCTTTGGAATTTTACATTAAATCGCAGATACACCTTTAAGTCTGCGGCAAATGTACCGATTGCAATGGCGAAAGTGTTTGGCTTTTATCTTTTATTCACGCCGCTATCTACATATCTTGGCAATATGGCTGAAGGTTATGGA
>JAZTWO010000081.1:0-4609 GCA_045635885.1 Eubacteriales bacterium
CGAGGGGTGGCATTATACCAAGTTGAACGCCTCGCTAATATGCTGGCAACAAATATTTATGATTTTAATGATTTGATGTCGTTGCTTGGCTGTACAGAAGAAAGTGATTTGTTATTTCTTCTCGGAAAGTAATATATAACAAATAGATACCAAGCGTCAGGAGTGACGCTTGGTATCTATCAAATTTAGAAAGGAACAATTCAAAGTGGGAGCATGGGGAACAGGTATTTATTCAAACGACACAGCAGAAGACGTTAAGTGCATATGCCAAGAAATATTTCCTTTTGTAAGTGTTGAAGAGGGAAACAAAATTATTTTTGACGAATATGAAGAAATAATCAATTCAAATATTATCGACAATGATTATGCGTCATTTTGGTACGCCCTTGCTGATTGGCAGTGGAATCACGGTATTCTGACAGATGATATCAGGTTACGTACTTTGGAATTGTTGCACAGCTATGCGGGCATATCCGATTGGGAAGACAGCGGAAGCGCGGCTGATGTGAAAAAACGTAAAGCTGTAATGGATAAGCTTCGTGACAAGCTGGAATCTCACCAACCGGCGGTGAAGCTTCCAAAAGCGCAACCGGAAAAGCCAAAGCACAGTCGGGGAGATATTATTATTTTCCAAATGGATGCGTCCGGACAAGGATATGAACAGGCATGGCAAATCCAATATATACGTCCCACGTATGTTTATGCATCGGACGCGATCAGGGAACGCATTACTGATCGCTTTGACCCGCCGAGGAACTTCGCCGGAAATTATTCGGCTGTAATATGTGTTGGTACGGTTAAAGAACCGTATTCCCGTCACATAAGCGGAGTATATAACGAAACAAGCGTATATGCGTTCTATAACTATTGCAGTCCTACCAAACCAACTATGGATGTTCTGTCGGAATGTGGGTTTCTACCACATATATACTGGCTTGGTAACGGTCGGGTGGGACCCAACCACGGGACTACGGTTTCTATTGAGTGGGGGTACAAATTTATCCTTATCTGTGAAAGGTTCAAGAAGAATTTCGCGCATTTGGGTGAATGCTGTACTTTACATTCCGGCGATGAAGCAAATCGGTTCGAAAATTTATTGTCCCGTAAACAGTATTCCGAATACTATTACTGCAGTACAGATTTAATTGATGCATTTTTCGATGCACACCAAGAAAAACTGCGGCTTGCGGATGTTGGTGTGTCGGTTGACGATTTGCTCGATGCGGATGCAAAGAATCCGGAGCTTCGCTTGCCGGACGAGCTTGACCGTATAAGCAGAGTGGGAAAATATCGGGAAACACAATAGTCAACACCGACAACGCAAGCAAATAGCCTGTATAACAAATCGGCTCAAGGAGGCATTGCGATGGGAGCATGGGGAACAGGTATTTATTCAAATGACACAGCAGAAGACGTTAAGTGCATATGCCAAGAAATATTTCCTTTTGTAAGTGTTGAAGAAGGAAACAAAATTATTTTTGACGAATATGAAGAAATAATCAATTCAAATATTATCGACAATGATTATGCATCATTTTGGTACGCGCTTGCCGATTGGCAGTGGAATCACGGTATTTTGACCGAGGAGATTCGCTGTAAAGCTATCGCCTTGCTTGAAGCTCATACAGGAATTGATGAATGGCAGGAATCGGGTTCGGCGAAAGATGTTAAGAAACGTATAGATGTAATGGATGCTTTGAAAGCTCAACTTGAAAGCAAAATGCCGCCAAGAAAGATTCCTGCCAAGAGATTGATGAAGCCGCAGCATCGGGTCGGTGATATAATTGTATTCAAAACTTCCGGCATTGAAGATGATGAATACCAAAACCTTTGGCGGGTTGAGCGTATGCAACTTCCGTATTTTTATACCGATCCTACAATAACCCAAAGTTCGGATGTGTTAGAAAGCCCATTCCTAGCACATAGCAGATATATGGCGGTGTTATGTGTGGGAACGACCAAAGAACTGTATTCACAATATTTGCCTGATTTGTATAACGAACACAGTGTCTATGCTTATTATGATTATTTATCATGTGAACCGCCAACGCTGGAAGTATTGAAAAAAAGAGGCTTTTTACCCCAAATAACTGAGAAGTGGAAGAAAATTGAGCCAGGTATGTCTGTGTTGGAAATGAATAATCTTCCCATAATATCTTTAGGGTGGACGTACACATCCCATTTTCATACGCCTATTCGGGTATCAAAGCATTCGCATTTAACCGATATATCAAAGCATAATTGTTTGGAAGAATCAGATAGGTTTTATAAGCTTATTGGTGTTAAAAACTATTCGAACAAAAGTGAATGGCATCTTGAACTTAAGGGCGCATTTATATCTTCTTGGGAAGAGAAGCTGAGGCTTGAAAGACTTGGAATACAAATCGACAATTTGATTACTCCAAACGTTGTTAACCCAGAATTAGCAACACCTGAAATGGCAACAATGGCTATGAAAAAAATGTTCCGCGGAGACCGATAAAAATAAGAACTATCCAGGCTGTATTTAATATCATAAAGATGCAGTTGTGAGGCGCTGTAATATAAGTGCATATATATGTGCGTATATTACTTCGACGATACTTAAAGGGACCTACCACTGGTTTGTAATCCCTCTACTATTAGGATATTAACCGTTAACACTTCCGTTACCGTGGCTATTACTACGACAGCGAAATCCAGCTCTACTACCTCCAGAGTAGATACTATGATCCGGTTGTTGGGCGCTTTATCAACGCGGATACAGCAGAATATGTAATTATTTCCGCAAATGCGATAATGTCTAACATGTATTGCTATTGCAATAATTCAGTTCCCAATCTATCCGACCACTCTGGAATGGTTGCTATGGAAATTTCGATTGCCGCTGGTGTGGTAGTTGGACTATGTTTGATTCTTGTTGCGCTTTTGTGGTGGATGTCGCAAGATGAGTTTAATAAAGCATGGACTGAATTTTGTGTGTCGGTTGGTAATGGTTTATTTGGGATATCAAATACCATAACCAATGGTGGATATGGTGCATATGAGTGGTCATATGAAACTATTATATCTGTAACATCAGCAGTTGTTGCCTTTATGGTAATCGCTCAAAAATATGCAGAAATCAAAGAAGTTAAAAACAAAATACCCAATAAATTGAAAACTAAAGACGGAAGAATTGATTTAAATAAATTTGACAACCCCAACGGGCCCAAAGGTCCCAAGGGCGGCAGAGGAATACTTGGTCCCCTTGGTTGGTATCTATTAAAAGATTTAGATCACCACAAAGGCTCATTTTGGAAATTGTTTAACTACGCAGGTCAACGAATTGCTTCAATAGCTAAAGGCGGAACAATTGTTGGAAAATAATAGAGGCATAACTATGAATTTAATTCAAACATTAAACGAGTGGGGAATAAATATTTCACATGACGATTACATTCCAGAACACTTATTAGCGCTTCACAAATCACATTGTTTTTATATAGACATACTGCCATATGACGTTAATATGACTAATGCCCGAAAGTTTGATGAGTGTAATGAGTTTTTTCAAAAAGTTAAATACAAACGACTGTTTGAGCTAATAACAAAGTTGTGGCTGTATGATGATATTGTATGGTATTCTGAGTTAGCCACCGATAAGCAAACTATAAAGACAATATTTAGAAAATTTCCTTTAAGGAAGTGTTTGTTGAACGGTGTTCTCTCTTCAAAAGACAGTATTAGTGAATTATCCCAACTCAAATTTTTGATGGAGTTAAGTCGGCGTAACTATATTGATTTAGCTCTCTTATGTAAAAACAATGGCATCATTATTATACCAATGTGGAGTTGCTATTTTGTATTTTTGAAAGACACTGCTCATATTCATCAGTTCGAGCATCTTGTGAATGTGGAGGGATTATATTTAAGACAACCCAGTGTAGATTGATAATAATAGAATTATTATTAAAGTCACTACATGAGGGAAGTTAAAAATACATAGGAAATATCATACGGAAGAAAAAATCGTGGACATGTATTCTTCTTGTTCTGGTAACTTTTGATTGGAGTAATATTATGAAAATGGTTGCATTGGAATATACATATAACACCGACATAATATCGGTACCAGAATGCATTGCTAATGAATTAAAAAAAATTCAAGCTCTTTTTGACGAATGGCTATATGATAAAAACAATGACCATGGTTGTTGGATAATACAAAATGGAGAAAAAATGGCGATTTCTTTTGAAACGCAGGATTTTATTAATTTCTTGAATAATCATGTATTATCAAACAGTGATATGAAGGCATTTGTCGTAAAAAAAAGCATTATTAATGTACCCGGTGATATACCAATTCTCTATTTTTGATATACAAAAAATAGGCTTTTCTTCGACATTTGCGGAAATTAGAGTATTTATACATACCATCATATCTATAGTTTTCGCCGCTTGAAAGCCATCTATCAGCCGCACTATAATGTGCGGCTGATATTTTTTGCGCAGTATTGACATTCTTGCTAATAAAGAGTATAATTATATATACGAGGAAGGCCGAATCTCTCGCGCATCCCAGTGTACAATCACAATGAATGGCGATAATGTTGTATCGAAGTCTCTCGACTACGCCATCAACTATCAG
>JAZTWO010000082.1:0-10155 GCA_045635885.1 Eubacteriales bacterium
ATTTTCGCTTTTTTTGAAAAAAAGCTTGCAAAAAACTTTTATGACGCTTTCGCCAAAGATTTCGCGCAAATTGTATTGTTTGATTGAAATCAAACAATACATAACGTTTTTCTCGTCACCTCGAAAAACTGTAATTTGCTATTAAAAGCGTAAGGATATTGCTATCAAAACGGCTACGAATAGTCAAAGTAAATTTTAGAAAAACAAATCTTTGATTTGGTTTTCGTAGTTCAGTTGATGAAATCCTTGTCGAAAATTTATTTTCGTAAAAGGATTTTAGCAAGTGAACCGATAAAACACTCGTGTTTTATCGAAAATTTACGCAAAGTCAGTACAAACCAAGCGATTGTTTTGCACCGCTTTTTTCAAAAGCGGGCGCCCGCCGCGTAGGCGATCTTAACGTCAACTAACATCCCGACAAATCAAAATTTGAAACGCAAATACTTAATATTTCGATTATGTAACTTATTAACAAAAGCAACGGGAAGTTTCGCTTTTGCGAACTAAATTCGTCGAGGAGTTCCTGTGCGAGCATGGAAAATTCTGATTGCAATTCGACGTTTTTGCTTGCAAAATGCGCTCGTAAGAGCGCAAGTCGATTTGCCGGGCGCGCCACTATTATTTTAACATTTTCTCAAATTTTACGCGCGGCGACGCACCCGATCCTCGAACGCAGGCGTTCGAGGGACGGATTAAATTCCTCACCCCTACTGAACAAAAAAGGGAGTGCAAATGCACTCCCTTTTTTGTTTGGTGCGAGAGACGGGAATCGAACCCGTACGGTCTCCCACACGCCCCTCAAACGTGCGCGTCTGCCTGTTCCGCCACTCTCGCATGCCGTGTTTATTAACACAACACTGATATTATACACCTTTTTTTAAAAATGTCAATACCTTTTTTGAAATTTTTATAAAAAAATTGAAAAAAATTTCGCAAGTCGATTTTCTTCCGTTAATCAACGAAAACACCCAACAAATGTCGGGTGTTTTTTATCTAATTGTTTATCATCAGTTTTCAGTTGCAAGTTTAAAAGTGGGAAGGTCAAAATTTGTTGTGCCAATATGTGTTACAACAAGCTTCACATTTTCTGATGACAATTCTCCATATACCATTTTTCCGTTTTTAAATTCAAAAAGAATAGATATGTCAGAATAAGATTCCTTACAGATGCCTTCATAGCATCCTCTTTCCTCATTATACTTAAGACATTCATAAACTTTTGTTTGAGATTCATCAGAACCAATCAACAAATAACCAAGTAAAGCTTGTTCCTGCCATCCATTATCAGTAGGATAATAAAAACCATCTTTATCAATTATGTAATTTGCGCCATCTATAGTAACATGATATGTATCAATCATCTTAATGGCGTCATTAATTCTAAAAATTTCAGCCTTCTCATTACCATTTGTCATAGTGAGTGTGAAGTTTTTCAACTCCATATTAGCATCCCATTCTTCTTTTGTAATGGTTGTTCTTGATGGAGTATATCCCAGTCCTTCAAATACTCCTTCCACAACCTCCAATGCAAAATCATAAATTTGGCAGGATGTGAGTGCAAATGTTGAAAGCATCATAACACAAACAAGCACAAGTGATAAAATTCTTTTCATTTCATTTTCTCCTTAACATTTTTAGCAAAATATTTTGCTTATTTAAAATTATATCACAAAAAATGTTTTTTTCAAGGCATAAAGCAAAAAATGTAAATTTTTTATAAAATATTGAACAAATGTTTGCATTTTTGAAAAAAGTGTGATATAATGGTGTAAATTAATTATGATTGGAGAAAATTATGAAAAATAATGACCTCACAAAAAAAGAACAATTGGTATTTGATTACCTTGTAAAATCAATAAATGAAAACGGTTACGTTCCCTCGGTGCGTGACATTGGCGCAGACCTTGGAATCAAAAGCACATCAAGTGTGCATCTATATTTGCACAATCTTGAGGCAAAGGGCTTTATTGAGCAGGATGCAAACAAGAAAAGAACGCTCAGAATCAGCGCCGCATACGCTCGTCCTGCGGGCAAAGTGCCGCTTCTTGGTGCAATAACCGCAGGCACACCAATTCTTGCAGTTGAAAATTTTGATGGCTATATTGACCTTCCTTGGAACAGCGCAAAATACTCATCAGACGAGCTTTTCGCCCTCAAGGTTAAGGGAGAAAGCATGATTGGCGCAGGTATCTTCGACGGTGACGTGGTTATTGTTCGCAAATCCGCCTATGCCGACAACGGTCAAATCGTGGTCGCTCTTATCGAGGACGAGGCAACTGTTAAAACGTTCTACAAAGAGAATGCACACTTCCGTCTTCAGCCCGAAAATGCAACAATGAGCCCCATAATCGTTGACGACGTCGCTTTGCTTGGCGTTGTTGTGGCAAGCTTTAGACAGTACGAATAAAAATTAACATATTATGATGAACCTCATAATATAATAAGAGGAGGTAACTATGAAAAACACACCCACAAATAACAAATATATTCTATCATGGATTGACGAAATGGCAGAGATGGTTTGCCCTGACAATATAGTTTGGATTGACGGAACTGCGGAGCAGGAAAACGCACTTCGTGAAGAGGCGTGCGCACTTGGTGAAATGATTAAGCTCAACCAAGAAAAGCTCCCCGGTTGCTACCTTCACCGCACGGCAATTAACGACGTTGCCAGAGTTGAGGGCAGAACGTTCATCTGCACCACAAAAAAAGAGGACGCAGGCAACATCAACAACTGGATGTCGCCCGACGAGTGTAAAGCAAAGTTGACAAAGCTTTATCGTGGCTCTATGAAGGGTAAAACAATGTACGTTATTCCCTACTCTATGGGTATTGTCGGCTCACCCTTTGCAAAATACGGAATTGAGCTTACAGACTCCATTTACGTTGTTTTGAATATGCTTATTATGACTCGTGTCGGCTTTGACGTGCTTCATGCAATTGGCGATAGCCCCGACTACATAAAGGGCTTGCACGCAAGAGCAGACCTTGACGAAGAGAACAGATACATTGTTCACTTCCCCGAAGAAAACACCATTTGGTCGGTCAATTCGGGATACGGCGGCAACGTTCTTCTTGGCAAAAAATGCTTTGCGCTTAGAATTGCTTCATATCTTGGCAGACACGAAAATTGGATGGCAGAGCATATGCTCATCCTTGGTGTTGAGTACCCCGACGGTGAAACGAAATACGTTTGCGCCGCCTTCCCCTCTGCGTGTGGAAAAACAAATCTTGCAATGCTTATTCCACCCTCAATTTTTGCTAAACAGGGATACAAGGTTCATTGCGTGGGCGACGATATTGCGTGGCTCCGTGTTGGTAAGGACGGTCGTCTTTGGGCGGTAAATCCCGAAAACGGTTTCTTTGGTGTTGCCCCCGGAACAAATGCAAAGACAAATCCCAACGCACTCCACACAACACTTAAGGACACAATTTTCACAAACGTTGTTCACAATTTAAAGGACAACACGGTTTGGTGGGAAGGTCTTGACAAAAATCCCCCCACGGAAGCTATCGACTGGATGGGCAATTCTTGGGACTTCAGAAAATACGATAAAAACGATAAATCCACCTGCGGTGCGCATCCCAACTCACGTTTCACCGCAAAGGCGACAAACTGCCCCTGCATTTCAAGTGAATTCAACAACCCTATTGGCGTGCCGATTTCGGCAATCATTTTCGGTGGCAGACGTGCAAAAACTGCGCCTCTTGTTTATCAGTCAACATCTTGGCAAAACGGTGCTTTCGTCGGCTCGATAATGGCAAGTGAAACCACAGCCGCTGCTACGGGTGCGGTTGGCGTTGTTCGTCGTGATCCCATGGCTATGCGTCCATTTGTTGGTTACGATATGGGTGACTATTTCAAGCACTGGTTAAATATGGGCAATATTATTCCCAATCCACCAAAGATTTTCCACGTTAACTGGTTCAGAACCGACGATAATGGCAACTTCATTTGGCCCGGATTTGGCGATAATATGCGTGTGCTTTTGTGGATTCTCGCTCGTTGCGAGGGCAAGGTGGAGGCGCAAAATAGTGCGATTGGTTACCTCCCCCACCCCGAAGACATTTGCATTGAAGGGCTTGAGGACGTGACGATTGACACAATTAAAGAGCTTCTTAAGGTCGATAACGCATCTTGGCTTGAGGACGTTGAAAATATTAAGGTATTCTATAAGCAGGTGGGCGACAGAGTTCCAACCGAGCTTTATGACGAGCTTGAAGTACTTGAAAATAGACTTAAAAAATAATATAAAACCACCGATTTGCTTTGCAATCGGTGGTTTTTAATGCTTAATAATCGCATTTGACGAACTCAAATATGAATTTCAAGCAAAAATTGTGTCAATACTATATTCAAAAAGTGAAAGGTATTGCCATGATTAAATTATCAACCGATTATAGAAAAAACATTGAGTCGCTTGACGTGATTTTGTCCGTTAAGGAGAATTTTGACATATTGAAAAAGACACTTGTCATTGGCGAGGACGAGTTGACACTTTATTTTATCGACGGTTTTGTTAAGGATGCCGTTATGCAAAAAATGATGGTGCATTTTCTATCGCTCAAGTCCCTTGGCGAGCGCACGGACAGGAGTGCGCAGGACTTTTTGTTTCACAACATTCCTTACGTTGAGGCGGATATTACCGAGGACCTTGACACCATGGTTCAAATGCTGCTTTCAGGAGCGACGATAATGCTCGGCTCGGCATTTTTAAATCGTGGGATAATTATTGATGCAAGAACTTATCCCGCAAGGGAAACCGCAGAGCCCGAAAATGACCGAGTTATCAAGGGCGCTCGTGACGGATTTGTTGAAACTCTGATTTTTAACACCGCTTTGATTCGTCGCAGAATTCGTGATCCAAAGTTGAAAATGTCATATATGAGCGTTGGAACTCGCTCAAAAACCGACGTCGTGGTGTGCTATATTGAGGACAAAGCCGACCTTGGTTATGTGGATACCCTTAAGAAGAAAATTGCCAAAATCAACGTCGAAGCACTAACCGTGGGAACACAATCGCTTGTGGAATGCCTTATTCCAAGCAGGTGGTACAATCCATTTCCCAAGGTGCGCACCACCGAGCGACCGGATGCAGCCGCCGCACAATTGATGGAAGGTAATGTGCTAATTATTTGCGACAACTCGCCCGAAGTTATTATTTTGCCCGCTTCCCTTTTCGACTTTATGCAGGATACCAACGATTTTTATTTTCCACCACTGACGGGTAGCTATTTGAGGGTGATTCGATACCTGATTTTCTTTATGACACTACTTTTTATGCCCCTTTGGTTGATTGCGCTTCACAATCCCGAATCCGTTCCGCCTTGGCTTGAATTTATCATTCCCCAAGAGCATGGAAAATTGCCGATTTTGGTCCAGCTCTTCCTTGCAGAATTCATTATCGACGGGCTTCGACTTGCCTCAATGAACACTCCCGGAATGCTTTCAAATTCCCTCTCTGTTATCGGTGGCTTGATTTTGGGCGATTTTTCAATTCAAATCGGATGGCTCATTCCCGAAGTAGTGGTCTATGGTGCGTTTGTTGCCATTGCCAATTTCTCGCAACGCAACTATGAGCTTGGATATGCCTTTAAATTTCTGCGCCTGATTTTGCTCGTCTTAACTTGGTATTTTCGACTCTGGGGCTTTATCACAGGACTATTCCTAATCTTCTTCCTGCTGATTTCAAATAAAACCCTTAATAACTCACATTCCTATCTCTATCCCCTCATTCCCTTTAACGCAAAAGCCCTGAAGCGAATGATTTTTAGGGTGAGGAAGTGAAAAAAATGTTCATTTTTGAGAAAAAGAACAAAAAGCTTTTTAAATCGCTTTTTATTTATAAACGGCTATATTTAGCCACTCTTTTGAAAGTTTTTTGAGGGTGTGGGAACAATTTTTAAAAATGTTCCCACATCTTTTCTTTGTAAGTTTTTTCAAAAAAACCCACGCTAAAATTAGCGTGGGATATTTTTATAGACTAAAAGTTTTAATCGCCTTAATTGCCGTGCCGTTTTCGTAGTCACGGACTTCGCCAAGTGCGAAGAATTCGCCCTTTGAGTTACAAAGGCGAACACGAGTGCCGAAGGAGTAGTTGGTTTTTATCTTGCTTTGATAAATTTCGCATCCGCTTCGGCAAATTTTTTCATAAAAAGCAGGCAAATTCACCGCATCCAAATCTTCAAAAAGCGACTCGGTGGGAGCGAGGAGGTTATATCTTTCCTCGATTTCCATCGCTTCAAGCTCTTCAAGGGTGTGCGAATTTTCAATCGCAAATCCACCTGCGACAACTCTGTGCAAGGCACTCATCACGCCACCGCACGAAAGCTTTGCGCCAATATCGGCACAAAGAGTTCTGATATACGTTCCCGACGAGCATTCAACAACAAGCTCATACTCATTTATCTTATCGGTTGCGGTACAGTCAAGGCGGAAAATTTCAATATCCCTTGCCTTTCTTTCAACATCAATTCCCTCTCTTGCAAGGTCATAAAGCTTCTTTCCGTCAACCTTGAGCGCACTGTACATAGGGGGAATTTGCTTGATTTTGCCCAAAAACCCGGAACAAGCCGCCATAACGGTTTCATTATCGGGAATATTATCGCACTCAGTAAGCACCCTGCCCGTAATATCCTCGGTATCAGTTGTAATACCAAGTGTCAATCTCGCCATATACGTTTTTCTGTCGGCAACGAGATATTCCGCCGCCTTTGCCGCCCTGCCAAGAAGAATGACAAGCACACCCGTGGCAAGTGGGTCGAGCGTTCCCGTGTGCCCCACCTTGCGAGTGCCGTATAATTTTCTAATCTTGCCAACAACGTCGTGAGAGGTAATGCCCTGCGGCTTATTAACAATCAAAACGCCGTTCGGCTCAAATTTGCTTTCACTCATATTTTATCCTCAAAATCTAACGTGCGCAGAATAAATGGGCTGACCCTTGTCAGAGAAATTCTTCTCATATTCGGTCATCACGTTGCCCTCGTTTTTCTCGGAATTGTGCAAATCACGTGTTACAAACTCAAATTTGAGTCCAAATGCTTCAAATTCTTCAAGAGAAAAGTCAAAAAGCCCCTCGTTATCAGTTTTGAGCTTGAGCATTCCGCCCTCTTTAAGCAATGTCTTATAAATTTCAAGGAACGTGTGGTATGTAAGACGACGCTTTGCGTGTCCTGCCTTGGGCCAAGGGTCACTAAAATTGAGATAGATGCAATCAACACTATGCTCGGGGAAATATTCAACAAGATTTTTTGCATCCCCAATGATGAAGCGAAGATTGTCAACTCGCTCATCCTTGGCTCTTTCTGCCTTTTCAAGTGCCAAGCAAGCTACGTCTGCAATCTTTTCCATGGCGATAAAGTTCACATCGTGATGCTGTGCACTCATTCCAACGGCAAAATTGCCCTTTCCACATCCAATTTCAAGATGAATGGGCTTTTTTTCGTTGAATGCAGATTGAACGTCTGCCTTAAATTTCTCGTTGGGAGTTATAAGTAAGTGTGAGCATGCTTCAATGCGCTCTGCACCGTGTTTTTTCTTTCTCATTCTCATATATTTTCTTCCTTTCGGTGTTTTTTGAATTATTATTTAAAATTTTTAGCCATTTATTTAAAAAGACCTTGACAATTTGATAAAAAAGTATTACAATTATGGTATATAATTATAATTACTTTTGGAGGCACTTAAATGAATCTTACAAATTCTCAAATTCGTGCAAGAGCCCGCCAATTGCTTGACGATAATATTTTTGGAAAAGATTGGCTTAAATCCGCTTTTCTTTCTACAATTATGCTTATTATCGTGCTTGGCACAGGTGGTTTGTTGTTTGCAATTTTTAACCTTTATATAACTCCCGCCTTGATGGGCCTTGTTGCTCATAACGAGTCACTTAATAATTCTGCATTCCCCACGGTTCTTCAAATAGTTTTGGATATTTTTGAAGCATTGCTTATCGCAATTCCCGCAGGTCCCATTTTCGTTGGTCTTGCATCTGCACATATCGACCTTGTTAGAAAAGGCGAAACTATTCGCATTAGAAGATTCTTTGACGGCTTTGATGGCGTTATTGATAACTTCCAGCTTGGTTTCTTCTATGTGTTGAACGTTGTTGTTTGGCTCTGCTTGTTCATCATTCCAGGTATCTATGTGGCTTATGGTTATGCTATGGCTTACTATGTAAGAAGAGATAACCCCGAATACACTTGGAGAGAATGCTTTGACGAGAGTGAGAGAATTATGGAAGGTAACAGATGGAAGCTCTTTAGACTCCATTGCAACTTCCTTGGTTGGTTCTTGCTTGGTCTTGCTTTTGCAGGAATCGGTCTTTTGTGGGTATTCCCATATGCATCCGTTTCAACTGCAGTTTTCTATGAAGACGCAAAAAATAATGCAAACTAATTTAGTTTAAATTTTGCCTGTTGGCTTGTGCCAACAGGCATTTTTGTTTATACGTTGAATCTAAAGAGAACAATGTCGCCATCCTTAACGACGTATTCCTTGCCCTCACTTCGAAGAAGACCTGCATCCTTAACTGCCGCCATTGAGCCAAGCTTTGTAAGAACGTCAAAGTCAACAACCTCGGCACGAATAAAGCCACGTTCAAAGTCGCTGTGGATTTTGCCTGCTGCCTGGGGCGCTCTCATTCCCTTTGTAATTGTCCAAGCACGAACCTCTTTAGGTCCTGCTGTAAGGTAGGAAATAAGTCCAAGAAGTGAATAGCTTGCCTTGATAAGACGGTCAAGACCACTTTCTGCAATGCCCATGTCCTCAAGGAACATCTTCTTTTCCTCTGCATCAAGTTCACTAATCTCCGCTTCAATCTGAGCGCAGATTGCAATGATTTCAGAATGCTCTGCAGCGGCAAATTCCTTAAGCTCGCAATAAAGAGGATTGTCAAGCGGCTCGTGGTCTGCCTCATCCTCGCTAACATTTGCAACGTAGATAACGGGCTTCATTGTAAGAAGCTGTGTGTCGCCAAGAAGCTCAAGCTCGTCCGCATCAAGCTCCATTGTGCGTGCGCACTTGCCCTCTTCTAAGGTTGCGTGAATTCTTTCAAGAAGCTCAACGGTAGAAGCAAGAGTCTTGTCGCCCTTCATTGCCTTTTTAACACGATCAATACGACGTTCAAGAATCTCCATGTCAGAGAAAATAAGCTCAAGATTTATTGTTTCAAGGTCACGAATGGGATTGATATTACCATCAACGTGAATAATGTTGTCATCTTCAAAGCAACGAACAACGTGAACAATGGCATCAACCTGACGAATGTTGTCAAGGAACTTGTTTCCAAGTCCTTCGCCCTTTGATGCACCCTTAACAAGACCTGCAATATCAACAAATTCGATAACCGCAGGTGTAAACTTTTCAGGATTGTACATCTCTGCCAACACGTCAAGACGGTGATCGGGCACCGCAACGATACCAACGTTTGGCTCGATTGTGCAGAAGGGATAGTTTGCCGATTCTGCCCCTGCGTTTGTCAACGCATTAAACAATGTACTTTTTCCTACGTTAGGAAGTCCTACTATACCAAGTTTCATATATTAATCTCCTTTAACAGACCATATTTATCCATATTAACTTTAGTATTATATCACATAAGTTGATTTTTTGCAAGTGGCATTGGCTAATTTCTTACTTTTGCTTTTAAAAATTCTTTGAATAATTTTCGTTTAACAAGGTGTTTACCTCTTTAGAAATCAAAAAACGCAGGGCTTATTAAGACCTGCGTTTTGATGATATTGAATTATAGATTCAAAAAATCTTTTCTATATTTAACCTTAAAGAACTCGGCAAGAGTAACCATTTCCTCGTCCTTGATTGTGTTTACGCGAGGAAGGTGTGCTGTAAGCATATAGATTTGCGCCGCTTTTTCAACGGTTTCGATAAGTCCAAAAGTTTCGTCCATATCTCTGCCGGCACCGTAAATACCATGAAGTCCCCAAACAACAAGTCTATAATCTTCCATCTTTTTGGCAGTTGCAACACCAATATCGTTATTACCGCAAACCATCCAAGGAAGAACGCCGATACCATCAGGAAAAACTACAATACATTCAGTACACATTTCCCAAATGGTGTGGGTAAACTTTTTATCGTCAAGCTCGTGAATATGTGTCATAGCAAGTGTGTTTGTTGGGTGGGTATGAAGAATA
>JAZTWO010000083.1:0-2369 GCA_045635885.1 Eubacteriales bacterium
TTTCTAAAATTTACTTTGCTAAACTATAGCCGTTTGATAGTGATATGGCTACATACCCAGTAGCAAATCACAGATTTTCGAATGTATGAGAAAATCGTTATGTTCCAATTTATTGGAACGATTTGCGCAGATTAATTTAACGCCCACGATTAAAAGTTTTGCGGAGCTTTTTCAAAAGCGACCTTTTTTATCTTTGTAACTACTCGATAAATCCCATTTTATCGTTCAAACAATCCCAATATAAATCATCAAAACGGAGATATCGGCAGGGGAGACGCCACTGATACGGGACGCTTGCCCTATGGTGAGCGGGCGCACCTTAGAGAGCTTTTGAATTGCTTCAAGGCGGAGTCCCTTTACTGAACTGTAGTCGATATCTTCGGGAATTTTCTTTTCGTCAAGTCGAGCTTTTCTATTAACCTCGGCAATTTGACGCTTGATGTAGCCCTCATATTTAATTGAAATTTCAGCAGTCATTTTTGCACCACGGGAAAGTGTGGGGCGATTTACGTCAATTTCTGCAAGGGAATCGTAATCAAGTGCGGGACGACGCAAGAGCTCGGCAAGGGAAATACCCGTTGCCACGGTTGTAAGTCCCTTTGCTTCAAGGAAGGGGTTTGCCACAAGGGGAGAGATATAAGTGCTTTCAAGTCGAGCAATTTCCTCGTCCGTCTGCGCCTTTTTGTCTAAAAACTTGTTGTATCTTTCCTCGCTAATAAGCCCTGCCTTATAGCCGATTTCGGTGAGTCGACGGTCGGCATTGTCTTGGCGGAGAAGCAAACGGTATTCGCTTCGGGACGTCATCATGCGGTATGGCTCATTCGTGCCCTTTGTAACAAGATCATCAATGAGTGTGCCGATATATCCGTCACTTCGTTTAAGAACAACCTGCTCCTTGCCAAGGAGTGAAAGGGAAGCGTTCATACCTGCAATAAGACCCTGCGCAGCAGCTTCTTCATAGCCGGAAGTTCCGTTGAACTGACCCGCACCGTAAAGACCTACAATTTCCTTGTATTCAAGGGTTGCAAAAAGTTGAGTGGGGTCCGAGCAATCGTATTCAATTGCATAGGCATATCGCATAATTTCAGCATTTTCAAATCCCTCAAGAGAGTGGAGCATCAAATGTTGAACGTCGGCAGGGAGCGAGGTTGAAAAGCCCTGAATGTACATTTCTTCAGTATTTTCACCCATCGGCTCAACGAAAAGTTGATGTCTGTCCTTGTCGGCAAATCGCACGATTTTGTCCTCAATTGATGGACAATATCTTGGCCCCGTTCCGTGAATTTGCCCCGAATACATAGCGGAACGGTGAATATTTTCTTTAATTAAATTGTGAGTTTTCTCACTTGTATAAACGATATGACAGGGAATTTGCTCAAGATTATCAAAATAATGCTCGTCGGTGAGGGCGGAATACGGAGTGATAATCTCCTCGCCATCTTGAATTTCGAGATTTGTAAAATCAATACTGCTTCTTTTAACACGGGCAGGAGTTCCGGTTTTAAATCGCATAAGGCGAAGTCCCTCACGTTCAAGCGCCTGCGATAAACCGCCACTTGCCGCCAAAAGCCCGTCGGGACCGGATGAGAAATTTCGGTCGCCAACAAAAACTCTGGAGTCGAGGTATGTACCTGAGCAAATAATGGCTCTTTCGCATTCCCAACGCTCGCCAAGAGCAGTGATAACTGCAGAAATGTGCTTTTTGCCATCAATTATTGTTGTTTCAATATCGCAAATTTCCGCTTGAACAAGACGGAGATTTTCCGTTTTTTCAATAAGAGCTTTCATAAGCTCCTGATATTTTTTTCTGTCCGCTTGGATTCTTTTTGAGTGAACAGCAGCGCCCTTTCCAAGATTGAGCGTTCTGCTTTGCAAGGTAACCTTGTCCGCCATTTCACCCATAACACCGCCAAGGGCGTCGATTTCAAAAACGAGATGCCCCTTTGCTGTGCCACCTATTGAGGGGTTGCAAGGCATGTTGCCAATTGAGTCCAAGGACATTGTAAATAGTACTGTATCAAGACCTAAACGTGCAGAGGCGATAGCCGCTTCAATTCCTGCATGTCCTGCGCCGATAACGGCGATTTGTGTTTTGAGAGATGTCATAATTTCTCCTATAAAAGTTAGTTGGTTAAGACCTTCTTTTTCGAGAAAAAGAAGCAAAAAGATTTTTTATCGGTTGGTTTGTGTGATGTAGTGTGAGTGAATTTCAAATTTTGATTTATTGGGGAGTTACAAAGTAAAGAATATCTTCTTTTTCGAGAAAAGGAAGCGCGAACCCCCAAAGCTCATAAAGATCGCTTCGGGGAACCCCGCACGCAAAAAGCTTTTAATCGTATTATTGTAAACAAATTTTGCGCAATGCGCGT